>JBHGUX010000023.1:0-41690 GCA_048976605.1 Pristimantibacillus sp.
GCCATTGGATGCAGCGGCGTCCCTGTACGCAGGTAAATTTGGTGCCCATTCATCTCGTTCTTAATCCGTTCCGTCCAAAAGGCGCTGCGATTATCCGCCCAAGTGATGCATCTAGTCAGCGGGTGACCATCCGCATCAACCGCAATAACACTGTGCATAGCGGAGCTAAACGAAACACATAGCACATTTGATGGATCAACGCTGCTATTTAATACGACCTGTTTTATCGTACCGATAACAGCACGGAATATTTCTTCCGGATCCTGCTCCGCAACGTCCGGCTTGGGCGAATAAAGCGGATACTCTATCGTATGGCTTGCAATAAGCACACCTTTTGTATCGAATAACACGGACTTTGTACTTGTTGTTCCAATATCTACACCAATAACATAAGAGGAAGTCATGACGATTTCACTCCTTTCTTCCTTCTAATCTTCCGAACGTACGACCTCATGACCGCCAAATTCATTGCGCAGCGCAGCTACAACCTTGCCGGAGAAAGAATTCTCATCCTGCGAACGATATCTCATCATCAGAGACAATGCGATGACCGGGGCAGCCGCTCCGTAATCCAATGCGGTTTCCACCGTCCATTTGCCCTCGCCTGAAGAGTGTACAATCCCTTTCAACTGGCTCAGACCGGGATCCTTGCTGAATGCCCGTTCTGTTAGGTCCATGAGCCATGAGCGGATCACCGATCCGTTATTCCACACCCGTGCTACTTTCTCATAATCAAAGTCGTACGGACTTTTGTCCAACACTTCAAACCCTTCCGCGATCGCTTGCATCATGCCATATTCAATTCCGTTATGAATCATTTTCAAGAAGTGTCCGCTTCCTGCCGGTCCAGCGTATAGAAGCCCATTCTCTACGCAAATTCCTACTAGCATCGGCTCAACCTCTTGATAAGCCTCCTGGTCGCCGCCGACCATCGCACAGATGCCATGACGCGCTCCCTCTGTACCTCCGCTTGTTCCTATATCCAGGCAGCGGATTCCGGACGAAGCCAGCTCCTCCGCTCTCCGGATCGAATCTTTGTAATTAGAATTGCCGCCATCAATCACAATATCGCCAGGGCTTAACAAAGCCTTCAATTGCTGCATAACATTCTCCGTAATGGTGCCGGCAGGCACCATCACCCAAATCTTCCGTGGTACGGCAAGCGCGGCTACCAGCTCTTCGATAGAATGGACGCCATCTCCCCCAGACCTCGATAGTTCCCCTACAGCTTCTTCATTCACATCGAAAGCTGTTACTTCATGCCCTCGGTCCATTACATTCATTGATAACTGCAAACCCATTTTCCCTAACCCAATTATACCAATCTGCACGGTAAAGCTCCTTTCGTAGTAAAGCAAATTCCTTTTTAGACAACTGTGTTCAAAGCCAGGATCAGGCCAAGCGCTACGACAGAAATGATTGTCTCTAGAGCTGTCCACGTTAGAAGGGTCTCTTTCACAGTCATCCCGAAGTATTCTTTGATAAGCCAGAATCCAGAGTCATTCACATGCGATAGGATGAGTGATCCCGCACCGGTAGCAAGCACGAGCAGTTCAACGTTCGTTCCCGGCATCGCCATGGCGATTGGAGCAACGATCCCCGCAGCCGTCATCATCGATACGGTTGCAGAACCGGTTGCGACGCGGATCATAGCTGCAATTCCCCAACCCAACAGAATCGGAGATACTTGCGAAGCGGTAGCAATATCGGCAATATAGTCACCAATGCCCGAATCCAGCAATACACGGTTAAATGCGCCGCCTGCGCCAATTACGAGCAAAATGGTTGCCGTAGGAGCCAAGCAATCATTCGAGAATTTCAGCACCTTCTCCCGGCTTAAGCCTCTGAAGTAACCTAGGCTGAAGAAAGAGTATACCGTTGCAATCAACAAGGCAACGACGGGATCACCAACAAACTTGGCAGCTTGAAAGAGGAAGTCGCCTGTTTCTAATGTTCCATTCTCAAGAAATAAGTCGGCGAACGTAGCGATTAGCATGAGAAGAACAGGAACCAAAATGGTAAACAAAGTATTAAAGAAGCCCGGCAGTTGTTGCTTCGATTCAGCGTTCTCCGTCAGCTGATCGCCCATTTCCTTCGGAACTTCTTTATGGATTCGTTTACCAATCCAGTTCCCATATAGCGGACCTGCGACAATGGCTGTCGGCAATCCAACGATCAAGGCATATAGAATAGTCCTGCCGATATCCGCATCAAAGATACCTACGGCAGCCATAGCAGCCGGATGCGGCGGCACCAAGCCGTGAACGACAGATAAGCCTGCTACCAAAGGAACGCCAATTTTAACAAGAGAAAGACCCGTTTGTCTTGCAATCGTGAATACGAGCGGAATAAGAAGTACAAAACCGACTTGGAAAAACACCGGAATACCTACGATAAACGCCACAAACATCATCGCCCAATGGACGTTGCGTTCACCGAACAATTTGATTAGGGTGCGGGCGATGCGTTCTGCTCCGCCAGACTCCGCCATCATTTTTCCAAGCATTGTACCAAGAGCCAATACGATCGCGAGGAATCCAAGCGTATTCCCCATACCTGTCTTAATGGAGTCGATGACTCCCGGCTGGCTTTCCGTCGTAAGAAGCGGCATTCCCGCGGCTAATCCTGCACCGATTGCGGTTATGATTAGGGCCACAAAGGGATTAAGCTTCACTACGGTAATCAACAATAGCAGCACGACAATTGCTGCGAGTACGATAAATAGCAACATGATGTGTAAACCTCCAATTGTGTAAGTGACTGTTATAGCATTCGCAATTATTGCTTTGTTATTATGTGACGATCTCTATATTCCTGCGGAGTGATTCCGAATATCTTCTTAAATGCATAGATGAAGGAGTGAGGCCTTTGATAGCCAAGCTGTGCTGCTATTTCATTTACTTTTTCATTGCTCATCTTCAGCATATACTCTGCTTTCTTCATCTTTACGCGCTGCACATAATCACTCACATTTTCACCCGTTTCCAGCTTGTATACTTTCGAGACGTAAACGGGGTGAAGAAATACCTTTTCTGCAATCGTTTGAAGCGAAATATCCCGAGTAACATTCTCTTCGATAAAGGTTTGAATCCCCTGAATTAACGAGGATCTGGAATCCTTAGTTTCTCGGTCCATGTCCTCTTTAATATGCTGAAGCGTTCGAAATGACCATTCCCGTAGATGATTCAAGGACCGGAAAGGAATGCCTTCGGTCATCCGATCATAATGACTGCCAATCAGGTCAACTAAATGCCGTCCATTCTTATGTGCAATAAAGGCATAGGCAGAGGCAATCGTGAAGTAAATCTCGAGCAAATGCTCCTGTGAGGCAGACACTCCGTTCTCCATTGCGTCAAAGATACCCTGAAGCTTCTCCTCGATAGCATCCCACCGGGCAGCCTCAAGCAAATGAATTAAGGTCGGCGGATCATAGAGGTTTTGCAGGTAATGAATTTGCGTCACCGCTTCATCATCATCCTCCAAACGCATGAAGAGCTCACGTTCATTGCCGATATGCTTGCGGAAAGACGCAATTGACCGATTGTAGAAAGAGGACACATCCAGAGGGAAAACGCCTCTTTTGCTAACAAGAATTGAGATCTTGCCTTTCAGATACGTACAAACGGCAGACTGCAGTGTAGCTGCCGTGCGCTCGAACCATACCGGGTCATCTTGAGCGCCTCCCTCCTGATTCACCGTCATGAGAAACACTAAATAGTCGTGTGCGTCTTTCGTGTACCACATCGAATATCGCCCGCCGAATAATTCTTCGACCATGTTGCTTATGGCATATTCCTTCCACGATAAATCCTCAAGATCATATTGGAGAAAATATTCGTCCAGCCGAATGACCACTAAGGTGAATGTTTCCCAAGCCTGATTGCCCATCTCGAGCATATTCATCTTCTCCTGAAGCACCTGTCCGCTCCACTTCTTGCCTTGCAGCAGCTCATGTAGAAGATTCGCCCGAAGGAGTGGAAGATTTTCTTTGAGCGTATAGGTCATTCGTTGGCTCGAGACGACTTCTTCCCATTCCTGTTCAAGCTTTATTAAGACGCGTTTCACTGTTGCCAGCAGGTCATCCTCCTTAACCGGCTTGAGCAAGTAATCTTCCGTCTGATACAGAATCGCCTGCTTGGCAAAGTCAAAATCGGAGTAGCCGGACAGCAGGATACATTTGGTTTTGGGCCATAGACGGCGGATCTCGGCAATTAACTGAAGACCCGACATGCCCGGCATCTTAATATCGGTGATAACGATGTCGATTGAGAACTGTTTGAGCAGCTCTAATGCTTCCAGACTGGAATAGGCTTTATAGACCTGTTCGATGTTTAATGATTTCCAATCTATGGTTGTCGCAAAGCGATCCACCACATGGGCTTCATCATCTACAATTAATAGCTGTGCCATCTGCCCCTCCTTTTTCCGAAAACGATTTATTCGCCGCGATATTGCGGGACCATGTCACCGTTACGATAAGTCCGCCGCCTTGCGCATTCCGGAAGGTTAAACCTGAAGCTCCGCCGAACTGATAACGCAGCCGTTGGTGCACATTCCAGGTTCCGCATCCAAGCTCCTCCGTTATGGAATCATCTTGCTCCAGCTGTTGATGCAGCTGCTGAAGCGCCTTATCCGTCATCCCAACCCCGTTATCCGCTACATAAATCCGGTTGTAATGATCATCCTGCTGGTGGGTAATGACGATCTTGCCGCCGCCAACACGATGTTCGATTCCATGTATGATGGCATTTTCCACTAGCGGTTGAAGGATTAGACGGGGCACCGATTCACTGAGCATCACGTCCGAGACGTTAATGGAATACTCCAGCCGTCCCATGCGCAGATGATGAATATTAAGGTAATGTCTTACGAAATTCAACTCTTCCGCAAGCGTCACTTGTTGATTCTCAACCTTCGTCGTATACCGGTAGAACTCCGCCAAATTCTCTGTCATTGAGATTACAGAGTCACGATCTTCAAGCATTGCTGAATTAATGATGAAAAACAGCGAATTATACAAGAAATGCGGATTAATTTGAGACTGCAACTGCTTTACTGTCGCCTCTCGGGAACGCAGCTTCTCCGTGTATACATCCTCAATTAACCGCTGGATCTGCCCAGCCATCTCGTTATAATGCCGGATCAAGTCATCAAATTCATTATTCGCTTTATAGTTGATCCGCCATGAAAGATCACCATGCTTCATTCGCTGTACGCCGCGGATCATCTTGTGAAGCGGAATCTGTACATTTCTGTACAGCAGGAAGGAAGCGACAATACTCATCATGAGCAGCAAAGCGATTGAACTATAGAACCAATTGCGCGCTGTCATAATAGGCGAAACAATGCGTTCTACAGGTACATAGTCAGTGAGGTACCAACCGAGTTGACGAGATTTCACATAGCTGAATAAGTATTTTTGATTCTCTATGCTGATCGTCTGTTGACCTGAATTTTCTGAGGATTGGTCCAGAATATCTCGGATAATAGGCTCCGCCGCCGATTCAGACAGCGTACTGTTCTGGATAATCTCAAAATCAGGATGATACAAGAAGGGATCACTTCTATTTTCTTTTTTGTATACGTCCAGCATCTCGCTAATATTTTGTATGGGAAAACGAACTTGAAATACCGCATCGGAATCGCTATACATGATAGCATTCCCTGGTTCGCTTATTTCACGGATGAAGGTTCCTGCCGGAAAGCCGCGAGATCTGTCCTGGTCATACATCCATGAAGTACTTATCGGACGCTCCATAGGCCATTCTTCGGTTCCATTGATGTAAATATTAGACGAGAGCACTTTCTTCTCATCAGGGAGGACAAAGGTCAGATCATTCGACCATGCGCTGGACACACTTTGCAAGCCCAACTTCTCGGTTACTCGTGCCTGAGCTTTCAATAGGTCGCTTGCAGATTCACCAGTGCCGCCTATGAATTCACGGATATGGGGATCATAGCTTAGGATCACCGGGAACATGGACAGGTTCTCTATGTTCGAATCTATTTGATTCATCAAGAACGTCAGCTGGCTGAGATTGGACGAACGGACTTGCTTCTCTACCACGTTGCTTGCAATGCGATTAGAGTAACTGTAGAGAAGCAAGATAGGAATGAGCAATAGAACAGTCGTAATGAGAATTTTACTGAAAATGGACAATCTGTTACGCATTCGCTACACCTTCTTACTCCGCTTCTTTGTCGAGGATCGCTTGCAAGGCGGCATTCGCTTTATCCGCCGTATGCTGAATATCCTTTTCCCCTGTTATGACCTTCTGTACGATTTCACCGACCGTTTCACGTGCTTCCGCCACATTGATCGTGGTTGGACGGTCATGATCGACTCCTCCGTTTATGGTTTTCTTGAACACTTCTACCAACTCGTCTGGAAATCCGATCGTTCCTTCCTCCTGATTCCACACAGAGGACCTCGGTCCCGGAATTCCTTGCTGTTGGATCAGAAGCGTGATCTCTTTACTGGTAGCCCATTCAATGAATGCCCATGCCGCTTCTTTTTCTGCTGATTTCGGGTTAATAGCAAGCCCCCATGATGTGATGTTATAAGGCCTCGAACCCTTTGCGCCAGCAGGAAAAGTCGCGAAGCCTACGTTCTCTGCAACCTTGGGATAGTCCGGGTCCATCGTCATCTTGTAGATGGAGTTCGCATCCGTATACAGCGCCGCTTTACCCTCTGCAAAAAAAGCGCTGGCTTGCGGCCATGACATATTTATAACATCGGAAGGACCGTAATCTCGCAGAAGATTACCGTATTGGGTGAATGCCTTAATCGCTTCGGGCGTGTTAATCGAAGCTTGATTGCCATGGGTGAAGTCGCCTCCCTCCGAATAGAGAAAGGATGATACCTGAGTGACAAGCGGGCTGCGTTGTCCACGCGCGACAAACCCGTACACTCCCCTCTTGGAATCATGTAATTTACCTGCGGCTTCTGCCAGTTCCTCGATCGTCTTAGGGACCGGCACACCAGCTTCCTGAAGCAAATCTTTCCGATAATACAAAATTTCTTGTTCGATTATAATCGGGATTCCGGTCAGGTTTCCATCCACGATCGACGATTGAATAGACTGAGAAGTGAAATCTTGATAATCGTAATCTGCCTTTCGTTTAACGAATTCGTCTAGCGGCTCCAACCAGCCATTCCTAAAAAAAAGCTTCCCCTCCTGCAAGGGCCGGTACATAAACACATCCGGCGTCTCAGAACGAGATGTGAATTGTACAGTTAGCTTCTGGGTCAACTGATCCTCAAAGAATCCTTGCACGTTGACGCTTATTCCCGTCTCGGCTTCAAACTGCGGCAGAAGCGGCTTAATAACATCGACCCAAGGATGAGAGCCTGTTACCAGTGTGATCGAATGTCCGGCAAAAGGCTTGTCTGCCGTCTCTACATCCGAACGGTTATCCATGCTGTTCCCACATCCGGCTGTCACTAAAGCTGCGAGTAGAATCGCCGCTCCGGATCGCTTCCACGATCTCCACAATCGCTTCATGCCATAACCTCCCGGATTAAAATCTTACAGCAACATTAACATTACTTGATTCTGATAACATACGAAATAACGAATACTAAATATCGATAACTAATACTAAACATCGGCCTGTCTATTATTAACAAAAAGATCAGCAGATATTTACATATCCGCTGATCCTCATTTTCTTCAGTCTAATTCCTCTCGCAATTTCCTTGCGCCAACAGCAATCATCCGCCAATCTTAGCCTATTACCACTCTGCTACCGTGCCATCTTCTTGCCGCCACACAGGGTTTTTCCATTGGTGGCCGATTTGAGCCATTTCTCGAACTTTCTCTTCGTCGATTTCAATCCCAAGTCCAGGGGCGGTCAAGTTATTAACGAAACCGTTACTATAGTCGAACACATGAGGATCCTTCAAGTAGTCCAGCAGATCGCTGCCTTCATTATAGTGAATTCCCAAGCTTTGCTCCTGAATGAACGCATTAGGCGTACAGATGTCCATCTGCAGGCAAGCTGCCAGTGCGATTGGCCCCAAAGGGCAATGCGGTGCGACGGCGACGTCATAAGCTTCGGCCATCGCAGCGATTTTACGGGTTTCCAGAATACCGCCGGCATGAGAAAGATCCGGTTGAATAATATCGACAATTCCTTGCGCCAGCAGTTCTTTGAATCCCCATCGCGTATACATCCTCTCACCGGTTGCAATTGGGCAGGAAGTATACTTGGCGATCTCTCTCAAAGCTTCATTGTTCTCAGGAAGTACCGGCTCTTCTATGAACATCGGACGATAAGGCTCCAATTCCTTAACTATTATTTTTGCCATTGATTTATGAATCCGCCCGTGGAAATCGATCCCGATTCCAATCTCTTTCCCAACCGCTTCGCGCACGGCTGCAATGCGAGAGATAGCGGCATCTACTTTGGCGAATGAATCGATGTAATGCATCTCTTCTGTTGCATTCATCTTTACCGCTGTAAAGCCTGCCTGTACTTGGCGTAATGCCGCCAATCCTACTTCATTCGGGCGGTCGCCGCCAATCCAAGAATACACACGAGTCTTATCGCGGCAAGCCCCTCCCAGCAAATCATATACAGGTGCGTTATAGAATTTCCCTTTAATATCCCATAACGCTTGCTCGATTCCGGAGATCGCACTCGATAAGATCGGACCGCCGCGATAGAAGCCGCCTCTGTACAACACCTGGAACAAATCCTCGATACGCATCGGATCCTGTCCGATTATATAGTCGCTCATCTCCATAACCGCTGCTTGAACCGTATCCGCTTTACCTTCTACGACAGGTTCGCCCCAGCCCGTGATACCTTCGTCTGTTTCCACCTTAAGGAACAACCAGCGAGGCGGCACCTTGAATAATTCAAGCTTCGTAATTTTCATATTAGAGTCCCCCGTCCCTGTATCTGGCAGCCTACTTAAGAAAATTGGTCACGGTAATCTTGCGGAGTCATCCCGAATCGCTTCTTAAAAGCATAGTTGAAGGAATGAGCCCTCTGATAACCTAGTTGGGCCGCAATTTCATAGATTTTATTCAACGTATTCTTCAGCATGTACTCCGCTTTATCCATTCGGACTAGATGCAAATAGTCACTCAAATTCCTACCGGTTTCTTGCTTATAGATGGTGGACACATAGACTGGATGCAAATATACATGTTCGGCAATGGCATTCAAGGATACGTCTTTGATTATATTCAGCTCAACATAGCTCTGTATCTTATTAATAAGCGAGGTCCTTGTATGCTTCGTCTCCTGATCCCTATCTTCACGGATTCGCTCAAGCCCTCTGAATGCCCATTCCTTCAAATCTTGGATCGAGTGAAACGGGCGACCTGCCATCATTCTGTCATAATCAAGGCCGATCAGATGGCTCAGAGACCGTCCATTCTTGTGCGCAATATAAGAATAGGAGGCAGCAATGGAGAAGTAGACCTCCTGCAGGTACTCGGACGAATCCGCGTTTTCCCGCTCCATTTCATCGAATGCTGCGCAAAGCTTTGCTTCAATACTCGCCCACCGAGTTGCTTCTATTAAATGAATTAACGTAGGCGGTTCATAAAGGCTGTAAAGCGATTTAATAGGGGATGGTATCCGCATCGGCTCATCGATACTGCTCATGAAGAACTCATGTGAACTCCCGATGCCTTTACGGAAAGATGACACGGATTGTTCATACAACCCGCGTAGATCTTCTGGAAATTGTCCTTGCCCACCGATCAGGATAGAAACTTTACTTTTAAGATATGTCTTTACCGCGGACTGGAGAACGGAAGCCGTTCGTTGAAACCAATCCGAGGCTTCCTTTTCCGTCAAATCCGATTCCTTAGGCATCATGACAAAGACCAAGTAATCATGTACATCCTTCGTTTGCCAGCAGTTATACCGCTCTCCGAACAATTCATCCACCATATTGGAAACGCCGTATTCCCTTAAGGATGTGCTGATTTTATCGTCATGGCGGATTTCCTCTAACCGAATCAGCATCAAGGAGAATGATTGGTCCTGAAAGCCGCTGAAGCCCAGCACATTCATCTTTGTGTACAGTGCGGATTGCGGAACCGGCCTGCCCTGCAATAAATCATTCAGCAGAGTGGCTCTCAACAAGGGCATATTCTCTTTAATGGTGTAGGTTAGCCGCTGCTTAGAGACAACCTGCTCCCATTCCGCATGAAGCTTATCCTTCACCCGCGCAATAACCCGAAGAAGATCCTCGTCTTTAACCGGCTTAAGCAGGTAATCTTCCGTTTGATAGGAGATGGCCTCCTGTGCGTACTTAAATTCAGAATGGCCCGATAACAGGATGCATTTGGTCTTCTGCCACCTTTGCCGAATCTCAGCAATAAGCTCTAAGCCGCTCATACCAGGCATCCGGATATCAGTCAGCACGATGTCAATCGATATCTGCGCCAGCAATTTCAATGCTTCCGCTCCGGAGTAGGCTTTGTGAACCTGCCCGATTCCTATAGCCCCCCAGTCGATTGTGTTGCAGAATCGATCCACGACATGCATCTCATCATCTACAATTAAGAGCTGCACCATGCTTTAACCTTTTACAGCGCCGGCAGATAAGCCGCTGACCACATAGCGCTGGGCGAGCAGAGCAATAATGAGCACAGGGAGCGTGATGATGCAAGCCGCCGCCATAAGCCCGCCCCAATTGATTTCCGAATAAGACATGAAATTGAATACAGCAACCGGAAGCGGCTTGGTCTTATCGCCCGCCAGAATGATAGAGAACATAAAGTTATTCCATGAAAAAATAAATGAAAGTAAGGAAGCTGTTATAATGCCGGGTCCAGAAATCGGCAGGATAACCCGCATAAATACTTGATGACGCGTGCAGCCATCTATCAGTCCTGCTTCTTCTATCTCCATAGGCAGACCATCAAAGAATGAAATCATGATCCAAATAATAAAGGGGAGTCCTACCAGCATATGACTCAGAATTAATGCCGCATAAGTATCTACCAATTTTAATTGCGAGAATAAGATAAACCACGGGATCAGGAACGTAATCCCAGGGATAATACGGGCTACAAGAATGATAAGGCCAAGTTTATGCAAGCTGTGTCTGGCGATTGCATAAGCAGCAGGCAAACCAAGCAGCAAGGAAAGCAAGGTAGAGCCCATTGCGACAATAAGGCTGTTCCAAATATATTTCAGAAAGTCATGTTCTTCGAAAACACTTAAGTAATTGTTGGTAGTCGGTTTAAAAAATAGGAGCGAGTCCGTCGACATGATTTGGGCTTGTGTCTTGAAGGAAGCGAGCAGCATCCAAAAGAAGGGAAACGCAAAAACAAGCAGCACCAGTATCGTCAACAACGCATAAACCTTATTGGCAACCTTTTTTTTACGCTTATTCATACCGTCCCTCCATCCTTTTGCGCATCCAGATCATTAACAGTGTTAGTCCTAAGACCAAGGCGAAGAAAATAACCAGAAGCGCAGAAGCCATACCTAGCTTAAAGTACTGGAAGCCAAGCACATACCCATAAATGTTCAGCGTTTCGGTGGAAAGATCCGGTCCGCCTTGCGTTGTCGCATAAATAATATCGAAAGTCTTAAGTACATCAATTAAACGAAGCATGGCTGCAACTAAAATAGTTGTTCTTAAGAGCGGCAGTGTGATGGAAATAAATTTCCTCCATCTTCCTGCCCCGTCTACGTCCGCTGCTTCGTACGGATCGGTGGGGATCGTAGCTAGACCCGCCATTACAATAAGAGTGA
Organism: Pristimantibacillus sp.; assembly: GCA_048976605.1. Taxonomy (GTDB): domain Bacteria; phylum Bacillota; class Bacilli; order Paenibacillales; family Paenibacillaceae; genus Pristimantibacillus. The sequence continues at coordinate 11,731 of JBHGUX010000023.1, forward strand.
TCATCGGTGTCCACTGCCATACGTCAACAATAATGAGAGAACCTAACGCTTGATCCGGAGAAGCGAGCCATAGAAGCGGTTTCAGTCCCATCATTTTGAGCATCATATTGGCTGCCCCGATAGTCGGCTCGTAGATCATCATCCATACTAGGCCCATTGCAACCGGAGTCGCTACCATCGGGAGCAAGAATATCGTTTTGATAAAATTCTTCCCGCGGAACTCCCTTGAAAGGAGCAGCGCAATAGCCACCCCCATCACAATCTCGATAACAAGCGCCACAACGGTAAAATACAAGGTAGAGCTTACCGCCCTCCAGAACCTGCCCTCCGTCAATAACGTGATGTAATTATCCAACCCTACCCATTTCGGCGGTGTTATAGCGGACATGCTCCACTCAAAGAAACTGATACGAAACGTATACAGAATGGGGAACAGCATCATCACCAGTACGAATAGTACAGCCGGCATCGTGTAGATCCACTTTAAATTCCGGTCAAACCAGTTGTATTTCATTCGAGCGTCTCCTTTCCCCAGCGTTTCATATGATTAAAAGGGTCATGGGATGACCCTTTTAACAAGTTGAGACAGATAAACTTATTTGGATTTATCTTGATCAATGATCTTCTGAAGTGCGGCATTCGCACTATCCGCTACCGCTTGTATATCCTTCTCGCCGCTGATTACCTTCTGTACGATTTCTCCTACTGCGTCGCGCGCCTCGCCTACACTAATAACCGTTGGTCTGTCGTGAGATACGCCGCCCTTGACGCTTTCTTGAATGACAGTAACCAGTTCAGCAGGGAATTCAGTTGTACTTTCCGGATTAGCCCACACAGAGGAGCGCGCACCCGGATTTCCTTTTTGTTGCGTTTTCAGCACAATTTCTTTACTTGTCGCCCATTTAATAAATTCCCAAGACGCTGCTTTATCCTCTGAGTTGGCGTTCACAGCCAAGCCCCAAGAAGTAATGTTATAAGCTTTCGATCCCGCAGCACCCGCAGGGAAAGCTGCGAAGCCTACTTTATCCGCGACTTGCGATTTTTCAACATCAGTCAAATTCTTGTAAAGCGAGTTAGCGTCAGTAAGGAAAGCAACCTTCCCTTGAGCGAAAATCCCAAACGCTTGCGGCCATGACATGTTGAGAACACCTGGAGGTCCAAAATCCTTCAGCAGCGTACCGTATGTAGTGAAGGCCTTTACTGCCTCTGGTGTGTTGATGGACGCCTTGTCGCCGTTGATGAAATCTGCTCCTTCTGAGTATAAGAAGGAAGATACTTGTGTAACGAGAGGCGAGCGCTGTCCCCTCGCAACGAAACCGTAATTTTCGTTCCCCGGATCGTGGAGCGTCTTAACTGCAGCAATTAATTCATCTATCGTTTTTGGTACAGCGATTCCCGCTTGCTCAAGCAAATCCTTGCGATAATATAAGATTTCCTGCTCCGTAATGATCGGAATACCGCCAATCTTGCCGTCAACAGTCGCCGTGCCAACCGCGGATTGGGATAAATCGGCGAAATCGTATGCGGCATCTTGATTCACAAACTCATCCAAGGGATGTACCCAGCCGTTCTTGAAGAAGAGCTTGCCTTCTTGAAGCGGACGGTACATGAACACATCCGGCGTCTTGGAAGCGGTCGTGAACTGTACGGTAAGTTTCTGTGTCAACTGATCTTCGAAGTAGCTCTGAACTTCTACCTTCATCCCGGTTGCAGCTTCAAATTCGGGTAACAGCGGTTTGATCGCTTCCCCCCAAGGATGGTTCGCCGTGACAAGCGAGATGCTTTTTCCCTCGAACGGCTTAGCTGAAGCTTGCGGGGTATTGGTTCCTGTCTCTTTCCCTGCATTTCCTGTTGCTCCGCTTCCGCCGTTGCTGCCGGAGCAACCTGTGATTAACGCCGCAGTCAGCACAATTGCTGTTCCAGTTCCTAACCAACGCTTTCCAAAATTTTTCATGTTGACCCTCCTAAGAAAATTTGTATGCGCTTTCTTTATTTAGAATAGATAATTTCGAACCCTTTTTATATAACTAAAACTAAACATCGGTAACTAGGGATTAAGATGTTTTTTCTGAAAATAACCAAAAAAATACGTAAAAACCTGCTCCTCTTTATTTGAAGAGAAGCAGGTTTCTTATACTGAACTCACACTCACAGCAAGACCGTTAGTCATAGCTCATAGCACTATGGGATTAATTTTGTTATAAGGATGTAGATGTAGGTCCTTAGAAATAAATAATATTGCAACAAAAATGAAACCGAGTTTCTTTCAGTACGTATAATGTTTTACGGATTTTTTCTGCGTAGAGAGGTGTGCATCTATTTTATGCTTCAGGATATTGTCGATTTTTTCATGGAATTTGGTCCTTGGGGCTTGTTCATTCACGCCTTCGTAGATGCGATTATCTTCCCAATCCCTGCCTTGTTTCTCCAACTTCCCTTAAGCTTCATGGATCCTCAATCGGCATTATTACTTGCCACCATTGGCTTCGTAGGTTGCCTGCTCGGTACGCCTATCGGCTATTTAATCGGCAAACTTCTTGGTAATTCGGTATTATATAAAATTCTTAAAAAAAGCTGGGTAGATTCTGCTGCAGCCATGTTCCAGAAAAATGGTGAAGCCGCCATATTGATCGGCTCCTTCACTCCCATCCCATTCAAAGTATTCACGATCTCATCTGGTGCGTTGAACTTTCCGCTATGGCGTCTTATGATCTATGCCGCAGTAGGCAGAGCTGCCAAGTTCTATTTGGTCGGAGGCTTAATCTATTTCTATGGTCAAGCTGCGGAGAATATGGTTCATGATGTTTCCATCTATCTTTTTGCAATTGGCGTACCCTTGATCATCCTATTCCTGCTTATCCGCAAAGCTATACGCAAAAAACGTGCCGCCGCGGACGTTCTTCTCGATCAAGAATCTGCGAAGAGCGAGCAACAAAGCCAATAGAGACTAATCCTCTCGCTTGGCTCTACAATAGACTGGACAAGCTGGATTCTTGCCCTACTTATACAATCGGTCCACACAATAATAATGCCCCTGCTCATCATTTAGTAAGATGAGCAGGGGCATTATTATTGTAGTCTTTGTTGAATAGAGCTTTACCAAGCATTAACGCCAAGCTTGGCAATCGTCTCACGGATAAAAGCCGGCTCATCCTCCGGTGTTCTTGAAGTCACCAAATTGCGATCAACCACCACTTCCTTATCGACGAATTCTCCGCCCGCTGCCTTGACCTCATCAGCAATTCCAGGATAGGAGGTTAATGTACGCCCCTTCAGCAAACCTGCCTCTGCCAACACCTGCGGACCATGACATATCGCTGCAATCGTAATCCCCGCTTCGTCAGCCTGCTTCACGAAAGCTTGTACATCCGCATTATCTTTAAGATGGGAAGGCGACTTCCCTCCAGGAATGATAACTGCATCATAATCCTTTGCCTTCGCATCCTTAATGGCCATGTGAGAAGTATACGAAACCGTTCCTTTTTTGCCCTTAAGCTCATCATTCTCTTTAAGACTAATAATGATCGTTTCATGACCGTTTTTGACCATCTCATCAAACGGGTTCTGCATCTCAGAATCTTCAAACCCGTCTGCTAGTAAAAAGGCTACCTTCTTAGTCTTACTCATCATTCAACACTCCTCTCGAAATAACAACTCATCATAATTTACCCAAAGAGGAGGCTTTTCAAGCACTGCCTACAGTGCTGCTTAATATTAATGATGACTATTCAGGGGACGACTCCCTTTCCTGCATCTTCAATAAATTAGTAAGCTGTTCATTCATATATTCTGGGCTGCGAGCAAAGCCATCCTCGCTCCAATGAATGAGCAAGCCCATAATTGCATTCGCTTGATAGGCGACTCTAAAAGAGATATCACTATCGCCCAGATGCTCAAATGATGTGCTTTCCTGCATTAAGCTTTTTATTTTCCCTAATAACGCATAATAATAGGACAATGACGATTTCTTATCAAATACAATCTCATAGAACGACTGGTATTTCTTCACATGATGAAAAATACGAATCGTAGTCGGATCTAGATGGTTCGGAATTAAATGCGGCACATGCCGGTATGGTTCGTAATAAGAGTCCTCCAAATCCTTGAGCAAATAATGAATATGCTCGTCAAACAATTCCCCAATATCTTTATAATGCAAGTAAAAGGTGCCTCTATTTACTCCAGCCTCCCGACAAAGGGTGGACACAGAGATCGATTCGAGTGATTTTGTCTTTAATAAAGCTAAGACCGCTAGATGCAATGCTTTTTTCGTTTTTATGACTCTTAAATCATTTTCATTCATTTCTCTCTTCACCTCTTGTCAAACAAAGGATAACCATTCGCCTAATGAACGATTCCATCCTCTTCTGTTCAATAATTATAATATGAAGTGTATTATATAACGTTATTTGCGAAATGTGTACTTTTGGACGTTTATTCCACCATAATGCACGATGAAAATGAAAAAAAGGCTTCAAGCAGCCTGGCTGCCTGTCGCCTTTTGAGTCAAATAACGCATTGATTAAGCTTACAGCTTGTACAATAAAATGCACTACATCGCTTATCTTACTGTGCTATTCGCCAGCTTAGAAGCCTGCTGTCCATCCAGCATCTGCGGTAATAACTGCACCATTAACAAAGCTTGATTCGTCAGTTGCAAGGAACAGTGCCACTGTCGCAATCTCTTCTGGTTGTCCAAGGCGAGGAATAACGCCTTGCGTAGTCTTTGTGCGGGATGCACCAAACTCATTCACATTACTCATCGATACAGCCATGTTCGTCATTGTTGCTCCCGGTGCAATTGCATTACAACGGATGCCTTTTTGTGCGTACATAAAGCCTGTGTTTTTGGTAATGCCAACAACAGCATGTTTGGAAGCGGTGTATGCTGCACCAGCATGTGCGCCGCTGAAACCGCCTGTCGATGCCGTATTAATAATAACGCCTTTTCCTTTCTCGAGGAAGATTGGAATCGCTTTGCGGATCGCACGCATAACGCCTTTTGTATTTATATCGAAAATAAGATCCCATTTTTCTTCGGTTACATCGCCAACAGCAGCCATGTTATCCATAATACCAGCATTGTTAACCAAAATATCCAGCGTTCCATATTCATTAACAGCAGTATCAATCATTGCATTAATATCATTCAATTCTGCAACATTAGTTTTTATTGCGATTGCTTTACCGCCATTTGCTGTAATATCGGCAGCAACTGCTTGTGCACCCTCGATATTCAAGTCCGAGACAACAACACTAGCTCCTTCTTTCGCATATAACTCAGCAATTGCTTTGCCCATTCCTGACGCAGCACCAGTAACAACAGCTACTTTACCTTCTAAACGCATGACAAATCCCTCCGCATATTTATTGAACAGTTGTTCATTTAAATTATAGAGTTAGTTTCGAGCTGTTGTCAAACCAATATTTAATAACCATAGTAAAGTAAGCAGACGTAACTCCCTTATAATACCTAACAAAGAGACCTACCCTCGAAGGGTAGATCTCTTTATTAGTATTAGTTGCAGTCCCTAGATTACACAATGAGTCTTGGATCGTAGTACACCATAGGGTCATAATCCTCATCCATGTACTCTCTGCCACCCCATGCAATGACGAGAATTTTATCTCTGTCCATCTCTGCCTCGAGACGTTCTGCATCCTGCTGGGAAATACCCAGTGATCTCATCTTCGCACGAAGCTCATCACCGGTAGATCGGAATAGGTTAGCAATAGCCGTTCCGAAGCCTTCCTCGGCTATCCCTACTTTTTCCGCATCCGTATTGTCCACAATTCGAGCTGTTCTACTTTTATCATGAGTGAGTACAAAGATATTATCCTGCACATAACCTTCTCTTTTGAAAAGATTAACTTGCTCCTGAACCTCGCGACTGTTGTTCACTATGTGTACCTTCGTATTGGTTAGTTGTGTTGGATTAGTCATTGTAATTCCTCCTTAGTTTATATCTTGATAAATAATTGTTGCTAAGCTCGTCTTCTTCCAAGAATAAGAGATGCAATGAAAAGAACGATAAAGATGACGAATAAGATTTTTGCAATGCCTGCTAGAGCGGATGCAATTCCAAGAAAGCCAAACACTCCAGCAACCAGTGCGAAGATGAAAAACAATACTGCCCATCCTAACATCGGAATCACCTTTCTTTCTAGTTGCTACGTTGTTGTTGTTGTTGACTAACTTGTTATGTAATTAACCAGTGGGCATGGGATTGAAACAATTATTTTCAGTAAACTCACTTGAGCCTGTCATTATTGGGTTCACAGCTATGCCAATAAAAACAAAGAAAGTCACGAAAACGCGTGACTTTCTTTGTTTTTTACTATTCTGCTTTACGTTTAGAACGCTTTTGCTTAATTCTCCCTGCTCATTTCCATTTGCGCTTCTATTATTGGTTCACAGTATCACTTACCTTGACGAGCATTTTACCGAGATTCGCACCTTTGAAAAGTTGTAGGAATGCTTCAATTACGTTGTCGAAACCATCTACAACCGTTTCTTCATACTTTAATTTACCTTCTGCAAGCCATTTTCCGAGCTCCAGAAGACCTTCTGACTGCCGAGATGAATAATCACTAAGAACGAATCCTTTAATAAGCGAGCGGGTCTTGATTAATCTAGTCTGGATACGCGGCCCCATGTCCCCATCTGTACTGTTGTAAGAAGAAATAGCGCCACATAGCGGAATACGGGCATAATCATTAAGTAAGTTCATTACAGCGTCGGAAATGGATCCACCCACATTATCAAAATAGACGTCAACACCATTCGGGCATGCCGCTTCCAAAGCCTGACCTAAGTTTGTCGTGGTTTTATAATTAACAACCGCATCGAAGCCAAGCTCCTTCTGCAAATAGGCACATTTATCATCGGTACCTGCGATCCCAACAACACGTGCACCTTTGATTTTGGCAATCTGTCCCACAAACATACCCACGGAACCCGCCGCACCAGACACGACGACCGTCTCGCCTTCTTTCGGCTGACCAATATCAAGTAAACCGAAGTAAGCGGTGAGGCCTGTCAGACCCAGAACACTTAAATAAGCCGATACAGGTGCAATTGAATCATCAATTTTGGTTACTGCTGCAGCATCCACTGTATTGTACAGCTGCCAGCCCAGCATACCGATAATTTTATCTCCAACTTTGAATAAATCTGATTGTGATTCTACAATTTCTCCCACAAGTCCGCCGGCAATCACTTCATTAAGCTGGTAAGGTGGAATATACGATTTAGCATCACTCATTCTTCCACGCATGTAAGGATCCACTGACAAGTACAACGTGCGTACAACAACTTGCCCCTCTTGTGCATGAACGACAGGAATATCTTTGAATTCGAAGTTTTGCTGTGTTGGCATACCTACTGGACGCGAAATTAACAAGACTTGTCTATTTTGGTTATGCTGATTAATATGAATCACTACCCATCTATTTTTTTGAGACTATCGCAACCTTATTATCAGATAGTTCTAAAACTTTCAAACTATTATCAAAAAAATTTCCGGACCTATTATAACTTGTCCAAGAAACCCGGCAAAAATTCGGCAATCGTATCTTCTCGCAGATGGAGATGAAGATAACGAATCGTCAAACTACACAACGCTTCGTTCGATCATAAGCAACAATTATCATTGCCATGCCTAAGATAGCACAAATCGTATACATAAAAGAGTATGAGGAAAAATCAGCTATTGGCCCCATTACGACACCCCCAAGGGAAATACCTAAATCGGCCATCGCGATAAATAAACCAATTAACACATTGCGATTCATCTGCGGCAAGACAAAGGACAGATACGTTGTTAGCGTTGGATAGAGGAGTGCTTGTGCAATTCCCATTAAAACCGCACCGACATAGAAATAGAGAGCTCCTCCTCTTAGAGAAAAGCCTACACACAGCGCCGCTATGGCTAATAGGAGCATAATCCCCATGATAAAAGATGAATGCCACTTGCCATCGGAGGGGATTTTTTTTCGTAGAAAAAAACGGGCAAGAACAACAGTACCTGCCAGAAGCATTAGAAAAATCCCAGCATTTCCACTCTTTAATTGCATAGCGTACAACGGTATGAATGTTGTGGTCGCTCCAAATACAATGGAAGCAACTAACATCAATAAGCTGCATTTAAACAGAATTCGGTTTTTTACTAACTGGCTAAAGGAATGAAGCATGCTTACTCCTTGTTTAGTATCCATTGCAGCAGGCTCGTTCTGTCTTTTTTCCATTTTGACACTATAGCCAAACACCCCTGTCAAGATAGCAATAGCTATCATCACAACGGTAAAATAACTCATATTGCCTGTTTGCCAAATGCCTAACGCCAATATCGGACCAATAATACCTGGTATATATGTAAATAAAGAATAGAATGAAATCCCTTGTGAGCGGTCCTTTTCTGGCAGTGCGTCCATAATTCCAATTTGTAAGGCCATTGAAAAAAAAGCTGCCGACATCCCTTGTAAAACTCGTGCAATGATAAAGCCCCCTAACCCAGTAATCGTATATAGGATTAGAGAAAACCCATTAACAATAAGAATAATTCGTAATACTTTTGCCGTTCCATGCTTTTGAATGATATGACCTGCCCATGGTCGAAAGAACATGGTTGTCAGCATATAAGCTCCCATGATCAGGCCAATGGTTGTACTGCTGGCTCCTAAATTTTCACCCTGCAAAGGGATAATAACATTCAATATAGAATTGGCACTAAAGTAAAGCAGGCCCAACATATATAAGCGCAGAAAAGGCCAAGCCATAGCTCCGTTCATTATAGTTCCACCTCAACTTACTCTAACTAAAATGTTATTAAAAACTTTAATAATTTTTTCGCATACTCTGACTGAACATCCTTTAATTCGTCGATATGAACGACTTCTTCGATTTGACCATTTCTAAAAATAATGACTCTGTCGCAAATATAAGCTGCTGCCTGAATATCATGAGTGATGAAAATATAACTCATATTGTAGATATTTTTTAATTCTTTTAATAATTCAAGCACTTGTATTTGAACAGACGCATCTAAAGAACTGATTGCCTCATCTAATATAATACATGTTGGTTCTGTTGAAATAGCTCTCGCGATACAGACTCTCTGAACCTCTCCTCCTGACAATTCATGAGGATATTTTGTTCGATATGAGGAATTTAAACCAACCTGATTTAATAAGCTGTCAATCTTATTTTGATTCACTTTTTGATTCACTTTTTGATTCTTTTTTCGATCCTTTTTTTGAGCCTTTAATGGCTCCATGATGGCTTCTTCTACCGTAAAAAACGGATTAATAGATGAGGTATAATCTTGAAATACCGCGCTAATGCTCCCTAATCTCACTTTTCTATCCTCGATATGCTTTCCCTCGAGCAAAATGGTTCCACGGTCAGGCTTTTCAATCCCTAATAGCAAACGCCCTAATGTTGATTTACCGCTTCCACTTTCTCCGATAATACCGAGGCATTCGCCCTTCATGCATTCAAAACTCACATTATTCAATATTTTTTGTCCTTTTGTAGAGAACATTCCGCCTTTTTTATACGTTTTCTCAACACCATCCACCTTTAGCAATTATAACTCCTCCCGCATTATTTTCTTAAAATGATTACTTAGCTTTAATCTAGTTGCTATTAAATATTTCGTATATTCATGCTGCGCTTTTGAAAAAATCTTTTGTGTTGTCCCTCTTTCAACAATTTCTCCATCCTTCATGACCAACACGTTGTCTGCAATGGTTTTCACGACAGCTAAATCATGCGAAATAAAGAGCATGGAGCAGCCCATTCTTTCCCTTAATTGCATAAATTGCTCCACAACCTCAAATTGGGAAATCGTATCTAGCGCCGTTGTTGGTTCATCGGCAATAATAATATCGGGTTCTAATACTAATGCCAATGCGATCATGATTCGCTGCAGCATTCCACCCGATAACTGATGCGGATACTTATTCATAATCTCGATCGGATTTTTCAGCATGACGCTATCCATGGCATTTTTCATATTTCTTTCTATTTCACTATTATTCCAGTCGAAATGCTCATGAAGTGTCTCCCTTAAATGAACACCGATCACGCATGAAGGATCAAATGCACGCATACCATTTTGCAGGATCATGCAAAGATTTTTCCCTCTTTTTTTTCGCATCTCTTTATCAGAAAGCTTGTTTAAGTTTTCCCCTTTGAATAAAATGTCCCCTGATTGGCCTAACCCAGGTTTATTTAATCTCATAATGGACCGACAAGTCACGGACTTGCCGCTACCACTTTCTCCTACAATAGCTAGACAGCTTCCTTGCTTTAATTCAAAGGAACTATTATGAATAATCACTTTATCTGTGACCTTATCCCATATCTTCAAATGGTTAACCTCTAGCATATTCATACGCCGATTTTTTCACCTCTCTTTCTTGAAGCTTATTTTTCGAGGTGAACAATTTGGGATCTACAGCGACTTGAAGTGCGTCCGCTAAAAAATTAAATGCCGAGACTACAATAACTATGGCCAAACCAGGCGCTAACATGAGCTCAGGTCTTGAAAACATAACTTCCCTCGCCTCATTTAACATCATTCCCCATTCAGCATTTGGCGCCTGAATTCCCAAACCCAGAAAGGATAGCCCAGATATTTGCAAAATCATCGAACAAATAGAACTGCTTGAAATGACGGCTATATCCGAAAAAGTAACAGGAACAATATGCTTATATATAATTTGTATGTGACTGCTGCCAGAGGCTCTGGAGAATTTTACATAGTCCATTTCGGAATACTGCATGACAGATGTTCGGATAACCCGGGCAAACCATGCCCATTTCATCACAATAAACGCAATCAATATATTTTCGAGACCGATACCTAAAATACCGACAACCGCCAATGTCATAACGTATCCTGGAAAAGAAAGCATGACATCACAAATTCTCATCATAAAGGCATCTGTTTTTCCTTTGAAGTAGCCTGCTATAAAGCCTATAATAGTCCCAATCAACACGGATATTGATAATGCTACTAAAACCCATAAAACGCTTGGACGGATTCCATATATTAATCTGGATAAAATACATCGCCCCAAATGATCGTTGCCTAGCAGATATTCCCATGATAAGGTTGCATACCGAAGTTTCAGATTGACTTCATCAGGGTCATGCGGCGCAAATAAAGGGGCAAATATACCAACAATAATTGTGACAACGATGACAATTAAAGAGATAGAAGCTATTTTATCTTTAAATAAATTTTTCAATATTCTCATTAGGTATCCTTTCTTAATTTAGGATCCAATGCAGCATTTATAATGTCCGAAATCGTGTTAAAGACGACAAAGGCTGCTGCTAATAAAAGAACATAGGCTTGGATAATAGGAAAATCTCTGCTTAGAATGGATTTAATACTTAGTCTTCCTAATCCCGGCCAAGCAAAAATATTTTCGATAACGACTGTGCTCCCTAGTATTATAGGTATCGCCATACAAAATATCGAAACAGCAACTTGCAATGAATTTCTTAAAATATGCATAGTCACTTTCTTCTCCGTTAAGCCCGATGCCCTTCCATACAGAACATAATCCTCATTTATATTACTTATCATCGAACTTCTAACATTTCTAAAGTAAATGCCTATATAACTTACTGAGATCGCAGCAACAGGAAGAATATAGCTTTTATACGAGTCCATCCCGCTTGTCGGCAATAAATCTAATTTCACGGAAAAGTACCAGATCATAATAGAAGCAAGCCAGTAAGATGGCATGGCAGCCAAGAAGAATGAAATTCCTCTTACGGACTTATCAATTGCTTTTCCTTCTCTCATTGCACAGGCAACACCTAATAAGATGGATAAAACAATAATAATAACGGATGAAACCACCGTTAGTTTTAATGTATTGACAAAAGCTGGACCTATTAACGACCACACGGGTTGCCCTGTAACGTACGAGTTCCCAAAATCAAACTGCAAGCAGTCAATCATCCAATTTACATACCGTATAATAAATGGTTGATCAAATCCCAAATCAGCTTTCGTCTGCGCAATTAATTCATCTGTTATTTGTGGAATTTCTTGCGCTCGCAATACCACTTCCGCTGGATCCATAGGAGAAAGATTAATTAAAATAAACGTAATAAATGAAATAATTAAAAGCAAAGGAATGGCTATTAATATCCTTTTTAAAATGTAACTGCCCATATTAGCCTCCTTTACTCAAAACTCATGCGCTCGAATGGCAACTCAAATTGGGTTTGTTTAAATGAAAGGCCCTTTAAACCTTTTGGAGCAACTACAGTGACACTGCCATTGGTAATTGGAATAAACACGGCTTCATCATGAACCATTTTCATAATGTCCGCGTACAAAGATTTTCGTGTTTCCTCGTCAGTCGACACCATAACCTGTTCAATTTTGTTATAAAGCTCATCTGCTTCCGCAATACCGCTTGTTGTATGTAAATAAGCAGAACCCGACGTGAATGCGGAGATTGTGCTTTGTGGATCATACGCAAGTCCCCATGTTTGATTGAATAATAAATCATACTCACCCGTTGACCTTCTGTTAGCGATTGAAGTTGATTCCTCACCAATAATCTCCAGCTCAATACCAATCCCTTCTAATGAACTTTGAATAAATTCAGACTGTGTTTTTTGGGAAGAGGAGTTGCTGTCATAATACAGTTTCATTGCTAGTTTGTTACCATCCTTCATTCTAACTGCGGCACCATTATCCCATTTCCAGCCCGCTTCTTCTAAAATATTGTTCGCTGTATCTAAATTAAAGTCTCGTTTCTTCAAATCAACATCTGCATAATTGACGTTAGATGAAAATAGTGCATTGGCTACCGCTTCAGTACCGCTAAATATATCGTTACTAATGGCTTCTCTATCAATAGAATGCCAAATGGCTTCACGAACAGCCGTTTCACTTACCGGATTATCCTTTTTACTGCTATTCGCTGCGATAATTTTCGTATTCATTGCTTCGCTTCTAATAAGCTGAAAATCCCCTGAATCAACTAATTGATTCATAGCCTCGACATCAATACTGTCTGCACCTCGATCATCCGTGAAGACAAAATTCACCTCTCCTTTTTGCAAGGCCAAAAAGGTCGTTTCTCCTGCTGGAAGCACTTTAGAGGTAATTTTCTTAATTTCAGGCGAGCCTGCCCAGTAGTGCTCATTTGCGGCAAAAGTGGCATACTCATCAATTTTATGTTCAGTGAGAATATACGGTCCAGTACCGTTGTAGCCAAGTACACCGTCTTTTGTCCCCTCGTCAATAAAGTCCTGGGGGGATAGAAAAACATAAGGTCTAGTCATAGACAGCTCAACCAAAGTTGGGTAATAGGCCTCTGACAGCACTAATTCAACTGTATATTCATCGATAACATTAGAACTTACTATTTTCGTCGAAAGTTTAATCCAAGCATGCTTTTCTGCATTGTTTTGTACCGCATCTATATTTTTCTTAACTGCTTCTGCATTAAATGATGTCCCATCATGGAACTTCACATCTTTTCTTAAATGAAACGTATACGTTTTACCATCTTTTGAAATTTCCCATGATTCGGCAAGCAAGGGCTTGATCCCCTCTTCGGTATTTTCAACTAATGATTCATACACCATTCCTTGGGCCGGCATGGAGCCTGAATAAAAATGGGGATTCATATCATTAATATCTTTGGCTGATGCGTACACTAATTCTGCGCTTTTTTCCTTTTCCGTTGATTCTGTTTCAGCTTTATTTCCTTGGCTGCAGCTTGTTAACAGGACAATGACAACCGTGAACAAAAAAATAGAAACCATTTTCACAAAAATTCCCCCTGAGAGTGATTTATAATGCTGCTCGACTCTTGACCTGCTATTCATATTCTTCACTTCCTCCTGTGGTCAAATCGTAATGATTACGATTATAGACAGATGGAATTTGACCTGTCAAGTTTTTTCATTCCAAAGGGTTACTTTATTGACAACTTATAGCTAGCCGATTATGATCATTATATGTAATGATTACGATCTTTATTTCACCCTAGCCAATCTCCATAGTTTAGGAGGAATTGCATTGCGCTCATTGTTTTATCGTTATGGAATAAATATGATGTTCTTCTTCCTATTTGCTTCAGCCATCATCATGGCTTTCTACCCAGACATGCTGAAACAGATTTTCACCCAGGGCTTGCCTTCGTTTCAATCGTTTGCAACCTTCAAGACTATTTTTCTAGGCATTCTTCTAGAAACCTTTCCATTCCTGCTGCTTGGCGTTATAGTGTCATCGTTTATGCAACTATTTGTATCCGAATCCTTTATTCGCAAAATCACCCCTAGACATCCTGCACTAGGAATCCCCTTCGCCTGCTTACTCGGTTTTTTATTTCCAGTTTGTGAATGTGGATTAATTCCTATTGCGCGGAGACTTATTTCCAAAGGAATGCCTCTATATATCGGAATCGTATTTATACTTGTAGGCCCCATCCTTAACCCTGTCGTGCTGGCTGCAACCTACACCGCTTTTCGAGGGCGTCCAGAGCTTATTTACTCCAGAGCGGGTATAGCCTTATTCGTCGGGATTTTTATCGGGTTATTTATTTATCTCTTTATAAAGCGTAATCCTCTCAAGACTAATGATAACGATAACCGCATACATAGCCAGCAGGAACATGATCATCAACACCCCAACCAAAGCAAGCTTTTCGCCATGATCGATCACGCCGGCAACGAATTTTTTGATATGGGTAAATATGTGATGATTGGCTCTATTCTAACGGCGGCCATTCAAACCTTTTTGCCAAGAAGCAGTCTAATCCATATCGGGCAGACCGAATTCGGTTCACATCTTTTTATGATGGGTTTTGCTTACATTCTCTCTATCTGCTCTACTTCTGACGCTTTTGTGGCTTCTTCGTTTGCTTCTATTTTCTCAAGCGGCTCCTTGCTTGCTTTCCTCGTCTTTGGTCCAATGCTGGACTTTAAAAGTACGTTGATGCTGCTCTCGGTCTTTAAAAAGAAGTTTGTGCTGCTCTTATCGATTCTGATCTTTTTTACTGTGTTGGCAGGAGTACTAATCTTTGAAATCACTAAGTGGGGTTAAGGAGGTTTGCATGCGAAATATATCGATGACCTTTCATTATTTGTTCCGGTCTGTTTTACTTGCCGGTTTCTCATTTCTTATCGTTCGGCTTGTGCAAGTAGGCAGTCTTCATTATTACATTGCGCCGCGCACCGAATTATACGTGAAACTTGCTGCTCTTGTTCTTTTTCTCCTTGCAGTTTGCCTAGCTTATATTTCACTTCGTGGCCTTAATACCCAAACCGACTGCGGATGCAATCATAAGCCGTCTCCTTCAATCGGCAAAAGCATTCTCATGTACAGTTTGTTCGTGCTGCCGCTGGGACTCGGATTTCTCACTCCGGATACACTGCTCGCTAGCAATATCACCTCGATGAAAGGAATTAATTTGAGCACCAAGAACTATACGAATACAAATATACCTGCTGAGGAAATCATAGATGAGCCTGAGCCTGTAGCTGCAGAGCATTCATCCCTTCATTCACTATTTCCCTATGATGAATATACAGAACTGCATGCGAAGCTCGGAATGAAGCTGTATGCGCAAGATGCTATTTCGATTCAAAATATCGGGTTTATGGAAGTACTGACAACTCTTGATATTTATCGAGAAAACTTTATCGGCAAAACAGTGGAAATTAGCGGATTTGTTTATCGTGAGGATGATATGGAGCCCAATCAGTTCGTCGTATCACGTCTAGCTATGCAGTGCTGCTCGGCAGATACGGAGCCTTACGGTATTCTTGCAAATTATAGTAACGGTAAGGAGCTTGCAAAGGATTCTTGGATTCGCGCAACAGGAGTGTTGGGATTAACCTCTTATAATGACATCGAAATTATGCAATTAGCCATTAACCGGATCGAAACCATTACCCAACCGGAAACTCCTTATGTATACCCCAATGACGATTACTTTGAGCAACTTCTAGCTGATAAGTGATTTGGCGGCGTGCTAATAATAAACAATAAAAAGTGCTTAACATTGACCTATCCAAAGCCAATGATAAGCACTTTTATCTGCTTAGGGATAAATTTTTTCGCCTTTTTCAAGCATCATTATAAACTTTTGGATTCGATTCACTCGGGTTTCTTGTTTTTTAGCATTATGAATTCTGAATAGGATCGCATATTTATTTTGCTTATCCAGAGCATCATAAAATGTCTTCGCCTTGCTATTACGTCCCAGTTCTAGTGCGAAATCCTCAGGCACAGTGGCGACACTTTGTGATTCATAGGCCTTATCCCATTGTCCGTTCTGTTTGGCGGCTTCAATCATCTTGAATCCAGAGGGCTTCATTCTTGCATTTGCGATAAGATGCTCCGCTTTTTCTTTATTTACTTTCGACCAGATGCTCTTGGCCCCCCGCGGAGTAAATCGTTGAAGCCACATTTTTTCATCAAACTTTTCCTTCTGGCTGTCGATCCATCCGTAACATAACGCAATTTCGAGTGCTTCATCATAGGACACAGAAACAACACCGGAATTTTTTTTTGCGATTTGCAATAGGATGCCAGGTGAAGTGTCATAATTGTTCTCAAGCCAATTCTCGAAAGATTGTTGTTCACCAAAGAATAGAACCGGTAATTCACTGGATTTCTTGTTCACTTAATTCACCCCTAGAGAATTAATTACCATACCATACCATTCATTTTATTGATGACAATTCCTTCTTGTTGTTGTTAATTTTTCTCGAATATGATTCCAATGATTACATTGAACAATTTAATTATTTGCTATAATAATTAAATAAATAGGTTTCGATTGATCTTAGTGAGGAGTATTTTATGAAAATTGCTATATGTGAAGATGATTTAAATCTGTGTAAGATTATCTCCGATAAAATTAAAGTAGTAACAAGAAGTTCAGAGATTAGTACTTTTAATTACGGCAATGATCTGTTAGAACAATGTGAAGATTTTCAATTAGTTTATTTGGATATCCAGCTGCCAGATATTACAGGAATTGAGCTCGCCCAAAAAATAAGAGAAATAAATTCTGAAATAATAATCATTTTTATAACTGCCTTTCATGATTATGTGTATGATGCCTTTGATGTAAATGCCTTTCATTACTTATTAAAACCAATTGATCATTCAAAGTTTTATAAGGCTACAATGAATGCAATTAATAAAATAAAATCAACAATTGAAATTGAAAAACCCTCCATATTAATCAAAACGAAAGATGGTTATGAAAAAATAGTTGTAAGCTCTATCCTGTATGCAGAGGCATTTGGACGTAAAATTAAACTTCAAACTAAATATGATACCTATGAATTTTACGGAAAATTTAAAGAGCTAATCCTTGATTTAGGATTTCCATTTGTCCAAATTCATCGTTCCTACATTGTGAATTTAAGGTTCATTTCGTCTTACAACAAAGAAGGTATTATATTAGAAAACGGGATCTCACTTTACATTTCAAAGAAAAAGTATGCAGAATTTATAAGTCAATATTTAAAATATATAAAATCAATAGGTGAATATAGTGAATCACATTAACGTTTATGAGTTATTGTCAAACATGCAGCACATCACAAATATTTTATTCAATATAATCTTCGTGGTCTTATTTTATTTATTTTCAATAATTCATATAAAAAACAAACGAAAAATTTTAATTGTATCCATCATACAATTTTCTCTTCTCATCATTTCAGATTTTCTATTTCCTAATATAACGAATTATATTAGCCATTTAATCGTATTCTTTTTAACCTATATTACGATGTACATTTTATTACCACATACAAGACTTATCACTTTATATGTTACAATCGTTTTCTTTTCAATTAGATGGCTTGTTTCTACTATAGTAGCTATTATTATTGTTCCAATTGTACATAACGGCGTGTTTTATTTGATGGGTTTTGTTATTTCATCGTCAAATCCAAATGAACTTAATTATCATATTTCTACTAGTATAGTAATGATGCTTACAACACCATTCATTCACTTCTGTGCTATGTATTTCATTTTAATGTACTATAAAAGGTTTTCAAAGTGGGTTGATAATGAAATTGACTTTAAAGAGTTGATTTTACTAATATGCCCTTCATTAATAGGAATCACCAGCTATTCTCTTTTTGTTGATATTGATGGACATTTTAGCGAATCATTAGTTTTTCAAGGTTCAAAAAGTATTTATATATGGATGATTCATAATTTTATTATTCTTTCGTGCATTTTACTTTTTTTATTTCTATATCAACGAATATTGAATCATAGAGATGTTAAAAGAAAAGAATTTATACTTAAGTCACAATTAATTAATATTGAAGAGCATGTCGCGCATATTAAGGATAAATATGATCAATTACGAATATTAAAGCATGACATTACAAGTCATATTTCAACGATTTCAAGTCTTGTGAATATAAATAATTATAGTGAAGCCAACCAGATCATTAACGAGCTTCAAAATACATTAAATGATCAAAAGTACAATTATAATACAGGGAATCCCATAACGGATGTAATACTATTTGAACAATCTGAACGATTTGAAAATGCAAACATCAAATTTACCAACAAATTTCATTACCCTGCCAATGCTGATTTTAAAGCTATAGATTTATGCGTTATATTGTACAACACTTTGCAAAATGCTTATGAAGCAACAATCAATTTCAGTAACACCTGGGTTGAATTAAGTTCGATTTATTACAAAGGAACTTATATCATTACCGTTAAAAATCCTATCCATGCTGAAATAAAATTTAAAAGAGATGGGCTCATAGAATCTTCTAAAGCTAATAAAACGGAGCATGGCATTGGTCTATACAGTGTTCGAGAAATATCGAATAAATACAGCGGCGATGTAAATATCGACATTGAGGATGGAATTTTCACCATAAATATTATATTAAAGAATGAAAATACTACTTCGTCCTCTTCATTACAATAAATTTATCATTCAATACAATTTTCACTCCAAATATACCTCCAAACCGATAAACATTGTAAATATGATGTAAGGAGGATAATGAAATGTTGATAAACAATACAATGAACAAACAAATGTACGATAGTTACTATGAGCTCAAATCACACAAAGTAGCCAGTGAAGTAGCAAAAAATGAAAAGTTGAATTTATCAAAAGATCAGGTTGAGTTATTTGAAGATGTCTTATCTGACGTGTTGAAGTCATCCATTGATGAAGAAGATTATGTGTACAGCAACATGGTATCCAATCGTTATTCAAACCAAAATTCTAGTGCGTTTAATAATTATTATGGATTAAATTCTCCTCAACTAACAAATGCTTCATTTCTAAACAGCATGAATCAACTCATGCAATCAGGATCAGGATTGAATGGATTAGGTTCCTATGGATCATCAATGAATACACAGCCTTCATTATTGGATTTCTTAGGAAGCAATAATTCGGTTTCAAGTAATTTCATGTATAGTGGCAGTAATCCTTATTCATTATATAGTTTATTAAATAAATAAAATGAAGAGGGTGTCTCGGAGCCATAGGCTTTAGAGACACCCTCTTCATTTTCACGGCAGCCGATTATCGAGCCCTTAGTTGTCGGCAATCGTTTAAAAGAAAGTATCATGGAGAGGTTCTACCCAATGGCTAGGCAATTGATTGGCACCAAGCGATGCGCCCATAATGGAACCTACTGTTGCTCCATTGCAATCTGTATCCCACCCGCCTAGCACCGATGTAGTGATAGCCTTATTAAAATCACCTTTCGCAAATACCAGGGATGCTGCTACCAGAGCAGCATTATTATTCGTATGCACGGGATCGTAGTGCTTAAAGGCATCCCAAATCTTCTCAACTAATACGAGCTGATCTTCTGTACTCCGAGCGAATTCTACCACTTTATAAATATCTTGTGCCAGACGGCAATTTGCAGGGATTTCACTTAAACCGATCTCCACGATTCTTACCGGATCTGATTCCACGAATGCGGCTGCGATCATGGCAGCCACGAACATTTCACCATAAATTCCGTTACGAACATGAGAGAAGGAGGCATCCCGCCAAGCGAAATCTGCTGCCAGCTCAGGCTGACCAGCTGCTCCATAGGCGAAGCCGTCGGCACGAATTTGTGCACCGATAAACTCACGATAGGGATTCAGATAAGTGCGCACCCACTCTTTCTTCTGCATCCAATCCGCCGGCCTGCCTTGTTCCCCAGTTGCTGACTTCAAGGCCTATTGGAAGGCGCAAGGACGGCCTCAGGATCAAATCAATGTAATGACAGGCATTTACTTTACGGCCAAGATTGGCTTTGCCAAAAAAGTCACTCCTGATCTGGAACGCCTGCTTCGCCGAAAGCCGATATCCATGCGGCAATATATCCAGGATTACAAGGATGAATTTCTGACTACCTAGGATTCAGCAAAAAGGCTGTCCCAAGTTACGCTTGGGACAACCCTTAGCCTTCTTGCTAATCATGGCTTCATTCATTAATTTTCATTCTTTGCCCTAGTAGCTGCTTCCTCTATATTAACTTAACTTGATGGTCAGTACAAAAATCAATTGGCTTTAGTGACTATCTCTTTCTTTAGAAATAATTTTGCAGTTTTACAATTGTTGTTTGTTTCTATCTTTAAATTGAAACAATAGACGCTTTAATTGTAAGTCAAGGTTTATTGTTTGGTTTGCCGATGATTGATTAATTTCAGCTTGAGCCGCTTCTTTAATTCCCGCTTCATCGAAGGATTTGGGTCAAATCACATTTATTTAAGCTCCTGCAGGAGGCTCTGTCCAAATTGCGGCATGGCTACAGCAAAGTTATCTGCAACCGTTGCTCCAATATCCGAAAATGTCTTACTTACCGGCAGTTCACTTGGTTCAGTGAAGCTTTTGCTGTAGAGGAGTAAAGGAACATATTCACGCGTATGATCGGTACCAGCATGAACCGGATCATTGCCATGATCTGCCGTGATCATGAGAAGATCATCTTCACTCAGCTCCACGAGAACTTCATTTAACCGCTCATCAAATTCCTCCAGCGCTTTCCCATACCCGATCGGATCTCTGCGATGCCCATAAAGTGCGTCAAAATCAACAAGGTTCAAGAAACTAATCCCTGTAAAATCAGTACGAATCGTCTCCATCAGTTTATCCATGCCATCCATGTTAGACACGGTGCGCAAAGACCTAGTAACTCCTTCGCCATCATAGATATCTGAGATCTTGCCAATCGCTAGTACATCGAGCCCAGCATCCTTGAGCTCGTTCATCACTGTTCTTCCATAGGGCTTCAAGGCATAATCATGACGGTTCGATGTTCTCTTGAAGTCCCCGGGCTGTCCCAGGAATGGCCTGGCGATCACTCTGCCCAGCATATATTCTTCACGCAGCGTAATCTCTCTTGCAATCTCACAGATTTGATATAGCTCCGTCAAAGGAACAACCTCTTCATGAGCCGCAATCTGAATGACTGAATCTGCCGAAGTATAGACAATGAGTGCACTCGTGTTCATATGCTCTTGTCCAAGCTCATCAAGAATTTCTGTGCCACTGGCTGGCTTATTCCCAATAACCTTTCGTCCTGTTCTTTGTTCTAATTCATTGATTAATTCATCTGGAAATCCATCTGGGAATACTTTGAAAGGAACATCAATTCGCAGGCCCATAATCTCCCAGTGTCCTGTCATCGTATCCTTCCCATTCGAAGCCTCTTCCATTTTGGTGAAATAAGCTAAAGGCTGCTCTACTCTCGGCACCCCGGGTATTTGATCGATATGGCTTAACCCTAACTTAGATAGAACAGGAACATGCAGCCCATTCATTCTTTCCGCAATATGCCGTAATGTATGTGATCCTGCATCACCAAACATTTGCGCATCTGGAGCTTCACCAATGCCAACAGAATCCATGACGATGACGAAAATTCGTTTAAACCGAGATTTTTGTTTCATGCTGAGACTCCTTAATTTAACATGAGCCGTCCCGCAAGCAGCTAAAGCTTTTGGGACAGCTCCATTTTCAGTTAAGTGGTATTAGTGGTTCTACTAAAAGATGATTCCGATAATGATTGCAGATAAAACGCTTACAAGTGTGGCGCCAAACAACAGCTTTAATCCAAAGCGAGCAACAATGTTCCCTTGTTTTTCATTCAAGCCTTTCACTGCACCCACAATTGTACCAATGGACCCAAAGTTAGCAAAGGAGATTAGGAAAACAGAGACAATAGCTGTAGTACGACCGCTTAAGCCTTCTTGAATCTTAACAAAGTCAAGCATAGCAACAAATTCATTCGCAACAAGCTTGGTTGCCATAATACTGCCCGCAGTAACCGCTTCATTCCATGGCACACCGATAAGAAAGGCAATTGGTGCAAAGACATACCCTAGAATTCCTTGGAACGAGATGCCGAATATACCGCTGAAAACCCCGTTAATTAAAGCAATGATTCCAACAAACCCGACCAACATTACGCCGACTATTATGGCTACTTTAAAGCCATCCATAATATATTCGCCCAGCATTTCAAAAAACGTTTGTTTTTCCGTTTCCTGAACCTCAACGATATCCTCTTCCGCTGTAACCTCATACGGATTAATAATCGAGGCAATAATAAAGCCGCCAAATAGATTTAATATTAATGCAGCCACTACATACCTAGGCTCCAGCATCGTCATATAAGAGCCAACAATTGACATGGATACTGTCGACATGGCAGACGCACATAATGTGAACAGGCGATGCTTTGGCAATAATCCAATCTGGTTTTTCACCGAAATAAATACTTCGTTTTGTCCTACAATTGCGGCTGCAACTGCATTATAAGATTCCAATTTCCCCATGCCGTTTACTTTACTTAATACCCAGCCAATATACTTGATAATGAACGGCAATATTTTGTAATGCTGCAAAATCCCTATTAATGCTGACATAAACACAATTGGCATCAAAACAAATAGGAAAAAGGTGTGTGCCCCTTCATTTGATATCCCGCCAAAAACAAAGTTAGTGCCTTCATTAGCATATCCAAGTAATTTCGAGAAACCATCGGCAAAGCCTTTAATTAAAAATTCGCCTATGCTTGTCTTTAATATCAGCAAGCCTAATACAACCTGAATAGCAATCATGACAAGGATTGGACGATATTTGATCTTCTTCTTATTGTTACTCGCCAACCATGCAAGCAATAGAACAACAATCAGACCAACAACAGAAATTAAATAATGCATCTTTATCCCTCCAAATTATCAGTTCATTTTCTTAGAAGCCTTATATCGTTCATTCCACATTAATCCTTGCTCCATAATAATAGCCAACAGACTTCCGC
This sequence comes from Pristimantibacillus sp., assembly GCA_048976605.1. GTDB lineage: Bacteria > Bacillota > Bacilli > Paenibacillales > Paenibacillaceae > Pristimantibacillus. The sequence goes on from JBHGUX010000023.1 coordinate 35,060, forward strand.
AAATTAACCCATTATTTAAGATGGCTATTACGATCGGAGATAAATTTATCGTGGATGATGGAGGGACGAACATCAGGCCCACACCAACTAAAAGAGAAACTCCACTTACGATATAAGTTCGCTCTTCATGAATAACCCTCTTCAATTCCCTCAGGGATAATCCAACCATCTTCACAAAAATGACGAAGGTAACGGCATAGCCTATGGGGGCTGGAATGCCTGATATTACGTTCATCATCGGTGGAAACAAGGAAATAGAGATCACTAAGCCGCATCCAATTAAGAACGATAGGCGTTCCTTCATCCCAGTCTGTTCCACATAGCCCGCCGCTCCTGAAATAGGCACTGAGCCAATCGCCCCTAAACTGCCGCTAATAACATGCGTAAGCCCAGAAGTAAATCCAGCACGCAAATAACGACGATTATCCACTTGCTTGGGTTGCATAACGGTCTCCATCAGCCGAATGGATGCCAGCGCATTCGTTATTAATAACAGTGTTAATAAAAAAGCAGTAGTAATTGTCCCACTGTCAAAGCTTGGCCTGCCAAAAGGGAATAGCTCTGGCAGCTTAAATAAAGTATCCGCTTGTGAAATCACCGGCATATTCCCGCAAATGATAAATAATAAATAACCGATCCCAATACTAATCATTACTGAAAATTGGCGCAGCAAAGCAAAGCGGCTTTTCCCTAACCAAAAGGTCATGCAGACCACAATCACGCTCAGCAAGAACACTTTAACATCAAACAAAGTGTTGCTTGAGGTGATCCCCATCATCCCTTTCATAAAAGTACCGCTTAATTGAAAGATCAATAAGAGCAAATAGATAAAGGTGATCGTTGGTGTAAATAGACGGGCGATTTTATCCATTAGCTTAAATGCTGAAATAAGGATAAATAAAACACCGCTAATGATCATTCCTCCACTTAAAGCTTGCAGGGCAGCACTGTTAGAAGAATACAACACGCCCACTAAACTCGCATAGATGGTGAAAATGCTCCACCATAACCCTGCCGGACCTTCATGAATAGGGAATTTATGACCAATCAGGCCTTGTAGCAATCCAGCTATCCCTAACGTAATCATTGTGCTCTGGATGAGTCCAGAAGTCTCAATGGGTGTTAAGTTATATAAATCTGCGATAGCAATTGGTGTAGCAATTGCACCTGCGATCATAAAAATCATCCACTGCAATCCGGACAGTATGACCTTCATTTCTTTTCCACTCTCTTTTCTAACGCCAGTATCCTTAACAATAAATTAGCCTTCAATGACTGTGTTAAGAGCTACTTCGACCATTTCATAAAAAGATTGTTCACTTTCTTGATGAGTTAAATGTTCATCTCTTAACAATTGACTGCCGACTGTTAAGATCGATAATGCTTTCACGCCATATTTAGCAGCTAACGTATATAGAGCTGTACTTTCCATCTCAACTGCTAATACGCCAAAATCCATAAACTTGTGAAGTCGATCTAACGTCTCGCGGTAGAACTCATCAGAATTATAAATATTTCCAACAAACACATTTGCATTTCCGCCTTGTGCTTGTTGATACGCTTCCATTAACAATGAGAAGTCTGCCGTAGGGGCATAATTACAGCCATGGAAGATCTTCTCCGTCATGTTGCTATCTGAAGACACGGCTTGGGCTAAAATAATATCGCGAATATTAATTTCTTCTTGCATGGCTCCGCATGTACCGATACGAATCAATTTTTTAACTTCATAATCGACGATCAATTCCCTAGCATAAATACTCATGGATGGATTGCCCATCCCAGACCCCTGAACCGATATCGGCATGCCCTTGTATAATCCCGTATATCCGTACATGCCTCTTACTTCGTTATAACAAACGGCCTTATCTAAAAAGTGTTCTGCTACAAATTTTGCACGCAAAGGATCTCCTGGAAGCAAAACGCGGTCTGCTATCTCTCCTTTTTTTGCGCCTAGATGCCTACTCATATTTCTTCCCCCAACCTTTCTTGTTAAACGCAGGCTAACCGAATCGCTTGCACTATCAGTTCCGAAACTACCTTGAGCATAAGGTTTTTCATCCTAGCAAACTAGACCAAAATCTTACGTAAGGTACGGAAAATATTTGGTCAAATTATAAAATCAATTCTTTACGAATATTGTCTAAATCTCTTTTAGATGGGATCGTAGAGATAATAACAACAGGCACGGTCTTTAATGCAACCGGGATATTGCTTATGACAAAATCAATTTGATGCTGCTGCATGATTTCGTCGGTCAGCCCTTTCATTATGGATGTATTGAGAATCAATTGATCGCCAATTTCCTTCTTTATCAGGTCTGCTATGTAATGGCGGATTGAAAATTCTTCTCCAATTACTAAGAAAGCCCGCTTCCTTTTATAACGCAAGCTTGAACGAACCATTAAGGTTAGCTTTGTTAAATGGAAATCATTATATAAGACGGAAGGGTAAGCTTTACTCCACGTTTGCATGCATGCTTGCAATTGTTGATACAGCTGCTGGCATTCTTGTTGAACATATTCCGTTAAATTACTTTTTGAGATCATCATCCATTCAGGAATGGCATTATCGATTAATAACTTATCGAAGAACCCGTATATCTCCAAGATAAGCCGTTCTTCCGTATCCAAGTTAGGGTACACCTGTGCCAATAAGGTAAGCAGCAGATTACCCATTTGATATTCTTCTTTATCTTTGTGTAATTCGACTTCTTTAATCGGTGTTATTTCCGAGCCTTCATAATAATGATATTGGCTAAGACTAACCTGTGATTGTATAAAGAATTTTTCACTTTTGGGAAATTCAAAGGAGAGCTTTTCTTCAAGACTCTTCGTTAGGGCTTTCACTGGCAAATAAAACATTCCTTTTTCCCAGGGGTACGCATTTTCGCCAATTTCTACACATTTCCCTTTAGCAACTCTTTCTATAACAATTGCTAACAAAAAGGATAATCTCCTTTTGGAATTGATAAAATAAACAATGTTTTTCTCATTCTCTGTATTTGTGATTAATAGATTTATATAAGCAAAATCGACATTCGCAAAGGGCCATCCTGTAAACTCATACGCATCACAATATAAATTCCAATAAAAATATCGAATATTCATTTCATTCCCTTTGATCATAGGTGTAGAATAAGTAATGCGTAACTTATACGCTTTTAGATCATTATTATTTAATTGCACAATCAGTTTCTTCAAAGACGAGGTACTCATAAACATGGCTCCGGCAAGCTCCTCCACGGACATTCGACCAACATTCGTAAACAATAAATTCATCAGCTGATAAAAGATGGTTTGTCTGAACATCAAAGAAATCATTTCACTAATCGTCGTACTTCTCCCACCACGCCGAAGAACTATTCCCTTTCCTCTAGACACTTCAATGGTTACAGTATCTGGTAATTGCTTGCTGATTTCCACAACCATCTTACGTATTGTTTTATCTGAGATACCTAAACTTTTTTCAACTTCGGCTAAGGTAAACCATCTTTGTTCCGTATCAATAAGCGTTAATAGTTGGCTAGCTAATTTAAATCCCTTATCCATTTCAACACCCTATTTTCAATTTAATTTTCATGTTTATAATATAAACAAAGACAATTCCTTTTACCCTTTTCGACGTTCTTTTACCCGTCGTGAAATCCGATCGACCGCAACAGCTAGGACAATATATCGAATTTGTCATCCCTTAAATCCTTGCTGCATACGAGGTCTATTTAAATCCTTGCCAGAATATCCTCCGTCATCATATATATCAAAAATCCCGAATCCTTTCGATTCGCAATATCCGTTCAATATATCCCTTTATGCACCAAGAGAGAAGCCTTCCCGTTTTTGTTCTTTCGTCGAAACTCGCAAATACAAATCCGTTTCTAAACAAACGGAGGAAGATAAAGATGAGTAACACAGTTCAGACAAAGAGAGCAGCTTGCTTATCCAGCAATCCGCTCCTTTGATTTTCCTTACGATTATTGCTGTTGCTTTTTATTTGCATAATTTTTGATGAGACCAGCTAGTATGCCAATTAACTCTTCCTTCTTTAATTCCTCAGTTGAAAGAGTAATGAGCTGTAATGTGTCCTTGCCTGACGGTTCGGAATTTGTACACACATGTGTGATGTCATAATTTTTGAGAAAACAACAGCGAAAAAGATTGATTTATTTAGGGTGTTTTTCATAATTAATGAGAATGATAATAAAGGAAAAATCATTAAAGAGTTTGAATTTCATAATTACTGAGAATATCCGCAAATACCAGCATGTATATTTATACATAAAATGTATAAAAAAATATTAACCTCTTTTACACAAAAATTAACCCCAACTTTCTGGCATTCTAGTACCATTGCAAACAAACTTTGCACCAGATGAAATTTGGGTGGCTGATTAGCTCAAAATATCTATTCGTTTCAACTTCCTGAATATCATCTATCACCAGAAGTATGGATTCCTGTTAAACGAAAAGCTTAATTGCAAGTTACTAAGACACCAGAGTCCGGCTGATCTGCTGTCTTTTTAGATGACCCTACAAGATCAACTCCGCAAGACGATGAATCCCCTGCTCAATCGATGCTTCATCTACTTGTGCGAACCCCAACACCCATCCTTTTCGTTTGCTTTCCAAACAATAGGGTTCAAGAGGGTATACACGGATTCCCTGTTGAAGGGCTAACTTTGTCACGGTTTCCTCGTCGTATGATTCTTCAGCTTCAAGTAACATATGCAATCCTGTTTCTACACCACTTAGTGTGAAACGCTCCCCTAAACCGCTAGCGAAAATAGCCTTTGTCATCGCTTCGTGTCTTCGTCGGTATACATTTCTGACTCTTCTCATATGGCGCATAAAATGCCCATTCTTGATGAAATGGGTTAGTGTTAGCTGATCCATAATCGGAAGATGACGGTAAGTCAGCTCCTGTATTCTGGCTAGTTGAGCAATTGCCTCGACAGATCCAACGATAGCCGAAATACGAATGCCTGGAGCAATCATTTTAGAAAAACTCATGAGGTACAAGGTATTCTGAGATGCTTGGCTAAACAGCGTTGGAAGCGGCTCCCCACGATATCGAAATTCACTATCATAATCGTCTTCAATGATCCACATTTGATCTTTAGTAGCCTTATGGAGCAATTGTTGCCTGCGCGGCTCGGACATAACGACTCCGACCGCGCACTGGTGCGAAGGAGTCACAAAGATCAGTTTGGATTGTGGGTTAATATGCTCAACCACTAGACCATACTCATCAACGGGAACGGGCACCACATTCATACGCCGATATTTCATCGCCATCCAGGAAGCTGGAAAACCGGGATCTTCTACAGAGACAGTGTCCCCATCAGCTAAAAGTGATTGTGCGATTAAGTCAATACTATGCTGAGCTCCTGAGGTCAATAGAATCTGATTTGTTTGGATATGGATGCCTCGTTCAAGGGATAAATAACGTTGAATTTGCTCACGTAATGGTGTAAAACCATAGGGATTACCGTAAGCCCAACTTGATAAATCCATTTCAGCTGATGCATGGAGAAGCGATTGTCGCCAGTTCTTTTGAAATTGGCTATCTAAATAGGGTTCATGGGGACTGAAATCAATATCCACTTCTCGCTGTTCTTTGCCTCTGAACCAGTCATGTAGTTGATCGACCGCCGAGTTCAACAAGGGAAGTGAAGGGGGAAGGGGACCATCCGTTATTATTTCCTTTGTTGACTCCGTAACTTGATTCCATTTACTAACTCGCGTTCCCCCTCGGCGAGATGTAACCGTATAGCCTCGACTTAGCAATTCCTCATAGACGATCTGTATAGTTGAGCGAGAGACACCTACCATGTGAGCAAGTTCGCGGGAAGGAATCAGCAATTCTCCTGGGGTCCAGATTCCGCTTGTAATATTATGAATGGCTTGATCAAGCAATTGCTGCCAGATCGGTCTCTTATCATTACGAATGACTTTCATCATCGTACACACCTCCAAATAGAAGATAGAACCCTAAAATTTTAATTATGGATTGTTTATAACCGTGATGTTTGGATGTTTTAAAGCAGTCCATTCATTGATATACTACCGTAATAACACTGGTATTTGCAATCTGGTCGTTGCCGTACTTTAGAAGAGTATCGTATTTAAGGCCATTGGAGCGGGATGAATATCTTATGAATGAAAGGGGAAATTTTGAAATGAATTCGGTTCGTTACAAGATCAGGGAATGTGTGGATCAAGAGAAAATTGAAAGTTTCCTTCACCAAGCGAGAACGGGGTATCTTGGGTTGGTTGATGGGAATCTTCCATATGTTGTACCGCTTAATTATGTATGGACTGAGGGGAAGCTCTATTTTCACGGGGCTGGAGATGGAAGACGTAATCAAGTCATGAAGGGAAATCCAGAGGTATGTTTTACGGTATGTGAGGAATACGGAACCATCACGGATCCGGTACCTGCCAAAACGGATACGGCTTATATGAGCGTAATGATATTTGGACAAGCAGAGCCGATTACAGATTTGGACGAAGCCACTCATATACTTCAGGAAATGATGAATAAATATGTACCCGGATATTATAACCGCCCCTTACCCAAGCAGCATGTGGACAAGTATAGGTCGGCTGTATTCGGAGGACCGGTTCAAGTA
>JBHGUX010000024.1:0-4294 GCA_048976605.1 Pristimantibacillus sp.
CAGTATGGCACCACACAGCGCAGCGTAAGCAATGGCATCGGTGTGTTTACTACGGCCCCTAAGGGAGAGCTTAAAGGAATTGCGATTAGCGGTGCTAACGTGATGTTTATTGGACAGAAGGCTGCTTATTCGGTAAAAGGCTATGATAATTATTACAATCCTTATACAGTAGATGGATCGAATGCCAAATGGAGTAGTTCGGCTACTGTAGGAACGTTAAAGGGTAATGAGTTTACTGCAACGAAAGCAGGTTCGACAAAAGTATCAGTCAAGTCTGGAGCTGTAACGGCTACTTATGCAGTAGATGTCATTGGTAAAGACCAAATAGCCGAGATGACAATTGATACAGCTGCGGGATCACTTTCAAAAGGGGCATCAGTGTCCATCCCAGTTAAAGTAACGTTGAAAAACGGCAAGTCGTATAAACTGACGGGCGACTCGCTCAAATGGGAGTTTATCGGCTTCAGTGGAAAACAGAGTGGCGATACGATAACCGTAGAATCAGTTGGTGCAAACACGAATACAGGTTATGCAATCGGCCGTTATGACGGCTATCCGACGATGATTCCGTTCACGAAGGGCGAGTCTGTCAAAAATTTAGAATCATTTGAAAATATAGGCTACGGTATTACAACGCAAGTAACCCCTGCAGCCACGACGACTGGCAGTGTGAAGCTAGTATCTGATCTACCGGGACAAACGACCGGAAAAGCCATGCAAATTGACTATGACTTCACTGCTGGAACTGGTACAAAAGCCGTGTATGCGGTGTTCAACGGAACGTCTGGTAAAACGGTGACAGGATTGCCTACTTCGATGACGCTTGATGTATATGGTGATAATAGCTTGAATTGGCTGCGTGCGGAATTCATAGATGCAGATGGCAAGGCTCATTTAGTAGACTTGGCTAAGCAGCTTGATTGGAGCGGCTGGAAATCGGTCAAGGCTGATTTCTCCTCATATGGGATGAAATATCCGGTCAAATTGAAACGTGTTTATGTCGTAACCATTGCTGAAGGGCAAGATGAACGTGCAGCAACAGGTACAGTTGGTATTGATAATATGAAGCTGCAGTACCCTGGAACAGCTGCGCCATCTATTAAGAATCATATTGAAATGACTATTGGCAAAAAGAATGCCATTGCAGGAGACAAAGCAATAACGCTGGACGTTCCTCCACTAGAGCTAAAAGGTACCACTTATGTACCAATTCGCTTCGTCTCAGAAGCAATGGGTGCGACCTTAAAATGGGACAATAAGCTCAATCGCGTCACTGTGATTAAAGGCTCTACCATGTTGGAAATGGTAATCGGAAACAAGGAAATTGTTGTCAATGGCGCACGTTCCGAGACACAAGTGGCTCCAATAATCAGGAATGGCAGAACTTTAATTCCAGTCCGATTATTTTCGGAAAAACTGGGTCTTAAGGTAATCTACGACGGCAAAACGAAAAAGATTACTATTGACTAGTAGTGGACGCCCAACTGGTATTGTGTGTTATGATGGAGAAGTATAACCTACTAGAAGCCTGAAAATTTTTGTTAAAGTTTGACAAAAATGATTGTCAGGCATTGAAATGTTATTGGAGTATAAGAGTGAAACTTATAAATTCTTATATTTTGAGAAAGGTTGCCGATCTGTCGTGGACCAACATATTGTCGATATTAATCGTGTTATTACGAATGCTATCTCCGTGATGGAAGATAGTAAAATTCAAATTTATGAAATATGCGAATCGGCGCGCGGGGAACTGGATGCTTTGGCACAGGAACTTGACATCGTGCTCCAGGAGAATGCCAAAACAATCGAGAAGGTTGATGAGCTCGAAATGGCATACCGCCGCGCTCGCATGCGGTTGACGGAAGTTAGCCGAGATTTTGTTCGCTATAAAGAGGAAGATATTAAAGGAGCCTATGAGAAGGCAACACAAGTTCAACTCGATTTAATGGTCTATCGGGAAAAGGAAACCTATTTAAAAACACGCCGTGATGATTTGCAGAAGCGGGTTCGCAAAGTTGAAGTTTCGATTGAGCGGGCAGAGACGATAACCTCGCAAATAAATGTTGTGTTAGAATACTTATCCGGGGATTTAAATCAGGTGACACGAATATTGGAGTCGGCGAAGACAAGACAGTTAATCGGCCTTAAGATTATACTGGCTCAGGAGGAAGAACGTAAGCGGATTGCCCGTGAAATTCATGATGGTCCTGCTCAGTCGCTCGCCAATATCGTTATTCGTACAGAAATTGCAGAAAGAATGATCATAAAGAAGGAATTTCAACTAGTACAAGACGAATTAATAGATTTAAAGGGTCAAGTTCGTTCAGGGCTGGAGGAAATTCGCAAAATTATTTTTAATTTGCGACCGATGGCCTTGGATGATTTGGGTCTTGTGCCTACTCTTCGCAAGTTCGTACAGGACTTCGAAGATAAGACAAAGATACATAGCGTATTCGAGCTGACAGGGAAAGAGATTCGGATGCCGTCTGCAATGGAGGCAGCTATTTATCGGCTAGTGCAGGAGGCTTTTGCTAATGCTCTTAAGCATGCAATTGCTTCGAATGTCTCGTTGGAAATGGTCTATCAACCCAATTCGGTGACGATAACCGTCATAGATAACGGGGTAGGTTTTCAAAGTGAGCTTGTTGAAAATCATGTTAGCCGGAACTCCCATTTTGGCCTTCTTGGCATGCGAGAGCGTGTGGATCTTTTGGAAGGGAGGATGGAAATAGACTCAAAACTAGGACGAGGGACGAAGATTATATTTCATATCCCAATTTCATCAGAGAGTAGAAAGGAGTAAGATGACGAATGAACCAAACTGCACCTTATGTTAAAGGCAAAATTAGAATTTTGCTTGCAGACGATCACCAGCTTTTTCGTGAGGGTTTAAAGCGGATTCTGAACATGGAAGATGATCTCGAAGTAATTGGTGAATGTGGAGACGGAATTCAAGTACTGGAGTTCTGTAATCATACCATACCGGAAATCGTACTAATGGACATTAATATGCCGATTGAGAATGGAGTCGTAACAACTGAGAGGTTGAAGACGATTTTTCCAGACGTGAAGGTTATTATTCTTTCTATCCACGATGATGAGAGCTACGTGTTTGAGACGCTCCGCAAAGGAGCAACTGGTTATTTGCTCAAGGATATGGAAGCAGAATCACTCATTAATGCTATTCGCTCCGTAGTTAGCGGTCATGCTTACATTCATCCGAAGGTAACAGGCAAGCTGATTAACCAATTGCGTCGAATGACGTATTTGGACGAAATGGGTATCGTATCGGGTGCTGCAGCAGCGCAGGAGCCTGGTGTAAAATTTGTTGCAGGTGATGATAATCCACTTACTAGGCGTGAGGCAGAAGTGCTCCGCCTGATGGCAGAGGGCAAGAGCAACAAGTTGATCGGCGAGTTTTTATTCATTAGTGAAAAAACGGTTAAGAACCATGTCAGCAGCATTTTGCAAAAAATGGAGGTTGATGATCGCACACAGGCGGTTATACAATCCATTAAATTCGGCTGGGTGACATTGTAGTAAACTCGTAACCATGCGGTATTATGCTGGCGTTAGTCTTGGGGCTCAAGTAGGAGCAGACTTAAGCTGCAGCGAGAAGGCAGATACCTGGAGAAAACCGGCTGGATGCAGGATTAACATCCTTCAGCCGTCAGTCATAGCAGGTCTGGTTATACATAGTGGGGTCCCGTGTCCAGTGACGCGGGATTTTTTTTGTTGTTTATGATTAGTTTGGAATGAGTTGGAATGTGGCGGAATTGAGCATTCATTTTGAGATGGAAACTGGCTAGAAATGAGGAAGAATGAGAAGCTTTAGGTCCATTTAGGGCCTTAAGTGGGGAACGGGGTGGTGGTGCAGGGCTTATAAGACCCGAAAAGGGTCTTATCTTTGTTGAATGGAGTTCATTTATGAGGTGGAAACCCAGGAATGAGGAAGAAAGAGAAACTTTAGGTCCATTTAGGACCTTAAGTGGCGAACGGGGTGGTGATGCAGAGCTCATAAGACCCGAAAAGGGTCTTATCATTGGTGAATGGAGTTCATTTTGAGGTGGAAACTCAGGAATGAGGAAGAAAAAGAAACTTAAGATCCATTTAGGACCTTAAGTGAGGAGCAGGGTGGTGGCGAGAGGTAGACAACGGGTTAACCCCCTAAGTTTGGACACTGACCACGTTCATTCTGATGAAATCGCATCATAACGCAATATCTTTCGGTTTTATGAATCCTTTCTTAACCAAAGAAAGATATTCTTTTGGCGGATAATCATTTAAGCTGCCA
>JBHGUX010000025.1:0-38333 GCA_048976605.1 Pristimantibacillus sp.
CCCCCTCAAGATGAGATTTCCCAATTAGTAAGACCCCTTGAAGACGACGAGGTTGATAGGTTCGGGGTGGAAGCGCAGCAATGCGTGCAGCTGACGAATACTAATCGGTCGAGGGCTTATCCTAATAGTTTGCTTCGGCAAACGACTCAGCTAAAGAGTCTAGTTCCACACTTTCGCATCCAGTTTTCAGGGCGCAATTATGTAGTAATTGGTTGTCAAGTACAATCTATTGCAAGTAAATGCAAACGACATTTGGTTATGTCGATTTCCTGATCTTATCTGCGCTCCCGCGCGCGGTAAGTGACATTATGCGGGACAAGCGTGGCGGTGTAGCTCAGCTGGCTAGAGCGTACGGTTCATACCCGTGAGGTCGGGGGTTCGATCCCCTTCGCCGCTACCACATATATTTGGAGGATTAGCTCAGCTGGGAGAGCATCTGCCTTACAAGCAGAGGGTCGGCGGTTCGATCCCGTCATCCTCCACCATATATATTTATATTGACGCGAGGTGGAGCAGTCCGGTAGCTCGTCGGGCTCATAACCCGAAGGTCACAGGTTCAAATCCTGTCTTCGCAACCAAACATGGAGCTGTGGTGTAGTGGCCCAACATGCCTGCCTGTCACGCAGGAGACCGCGGGTTCGAATCCCGTCAGCTCCGCCATTTTTTTTACTTAAAGAATATTGTTGAGGCTCGGTAGCTCAGTCGGTAGAGCAGAGGACTGAAAATCCTCGTGTCGGCGGTTCGATTCCGTCCCGAGCCACCATTCTTTTTTTTATTTTCTGGAGGGCTAGTGAAGTGGCTAAACACGGCAGACTGTAAATCTGCTCCTTCGGGTTCGGTGGTTCGAATCCATCGCCCTCCACCATGAGTCATTAGCTCAGTTGGTAGAGCACCTGACTTTTAATCAGGGTGTCGTAGGTTCGAATCCTACATGACTCACCACTTATTAAATGACAAACCAGTAGACTTCGGTCTGCTGGTTTTTTTGTGCTATATATTGTGTATAGACCAATAAAAAAACCTGAATCTTCACGATAACCGAGAAAATTCAGGTTTTACGATTTAGATGTATTGTTTTTGTTGACGATGGCTTAATTCTTCAATTAATTCTGCAATCGCAGCATCTAGACGTACTCTTAAATCATCATTTAGCTGGAATTGTGATTCACCGACTCCAGCATCAATGCGGGCGATTTGCGAATCAACAGCGAATACGCCGCTTCCAAAATGTTTGGCATTCAGCGCCGATAGAACAGGTTTCAAAGCATAATCGATTGACAACAGGTGAGCAATCGAACCTCCGATGAACAAAGGAGTGACGAATTTGTTTTGTAGTCCTTTTTGAGGAAGAAGGTCAAGAAAAGTCTTCAATACTCCTGTAAAGGATGCCTTATACACCGGACTTGCAATAATGACTACTTCAGCTGCCTCAACGATTGCTGCTGCTTCAATAATCGCAGGACTGTCAAAGCGTGCGTGAATCAAATCCTCCGCTGGAAGTGAAGCTACGGTGATATGCTTTACCTCTATCTTCTGAAGAGCTAATTGTTGCTCTACATACTGTGTAATTCCAGTAAGTCGTGAACCTGGATTCGGGCTCCCCGAAACGATAACTACTTTTGACATATGAATTCCACTCCTCTATATAATAATTCCGATGCGCATACTATGAAATTTACTTTATCATGATCTATAATGAGCGTCAATTACAGAAATCAAATGCACCTCATTATTTTAACGCTTCAAGGGAACAATGTGAACCATAAGTATCATCTGACCTGAAAAAGGCGGGATTGACTCAATGGTGTATGTGCTTGCAGCGAGTTTGAGTTTGGTTATTGTTTGCTTATGCGTGCCTCTATTACAAAAGCTTGCTCTAAAATATGGCTTTGTAGACCTGCCTAACTCTCGAAAGATTCATAATAAACCAATCCCGTTATTGGGAGGAGCTGCGATCTATGTAGCATGTATCGTTGCGATATTTGTATTTCAAGGATTCACTCGCTTAAGTCTGACCATTGCGATTGGCGGCGTTATACTTGTAATGATCGGTTTGCTGGATGATGCGGCTAAATCCAAAGGAAAGGATTTTCCGGTCTGGCCGAGAGTTATTATTTATTTGGGTGTATCGTCGCTTCCTTTGTTATTCCATATCCAAATTATCGGAGTGACGAATCCAGCATCAGGAGTATTCTTAGCATTACCGCATCCTATAGCTTGGATTAGTACTACACTTTGGGTATTCGCACTCATTAATATGATCAATTTCATTGATGGTGTTGATGGTCTTGCTTCAGGCGTATGCTTATTGTCTGCCTTTACTTTATTAATAACGGCACTAATTAAAGGTCAGATGGATACTGCAGTGCTTGCTGCAATCGTATGCGGAGCATGTATTGGGTTTCTGGTTTATAACTTTCATCCTGCCCGAATATTCATGGGTGACGCTGGAGCAACTTTTTTGGGATATACCCTTGCTGTCATGGCTGTAGACGGGGCGTTCAAAAAAGCTACTTTTATAACTGTGCTAGTACCAGTCCTAGCATTAGGGCTTCCTATATTAGATACGATTATCGTGATGCTGCGCAGACTTGCAACTGGACACGGTCTTACTCAAGCAGATAAGCTTCATACCCATCATGCCCTTATGAGGTGGGGCCTAAATCAAGTGCAAACGGTAACGATCATGTATCTTGTCGCTGCGTTATTCTCCTTACTATCGATTCTCCTATTACTTGTAATGGGCTGATTTGAGTGGACGTTTGTGATACAATGACGAGAAAAAGCGTTATTCATGGAGCTGGAGATAGGAGATAGAATAAAAATGAGCAAGACAGAATGGTTAACCCCACTGCAGCACATTTTAAACTGTCCGGTTCGTTTGGTCACGATGGAGTTATCTGAATGGGATATCTTGTTGAAGGATGCCGACTCTGTATGGAGCGGTGATAATGGACAAGATTCTATGATAGAGGGCCATCGTGTGGAGAAGAACGGAACGACATGGATTGCAGCCCGCTTGATAGGTAATACCGTTGAAGTGCTGGAAATTCAAGGAGCTGGCTTAAAACCGACAGAAACGGAGTTAATTAGCTGGACGTTACAATGGAATCGAGCCAATTGGCAAGTTGCGAAGACGACTGTTTCTTTATCCGAAAGTGAAATGATGGCGTTAAAATTAAGCGAGTGGATTCAACAGCAATTAGAATCAGAAGAACCTTTGTTCTCTATACCTGATCATTTAACTGCCGGCGGCAAGCTATTTGCTGATATGATTCCTTTTCTACTCGTTACCGAATATTCCAATACGAAGCAAACCGCCTATTCTGAGCTGGAAAAGCTTTTACGCTCTTTTTTAGCCGAAGATATATTACTTATTCCGCTTAAAAATCAAGAATGGCTCATCTGGGGACCTGTATCTCTATTGAAAGATGCGGATGCCGAGCCATTGGATGATGATGAAGATGAGGACACTATAGAAGATAGTTTAACGTCAATTTGTCATGGTCTACACGAAATGCTTGCTAGTGAATGGATCGGTGAATGTCATCTTGCTGTTGCGCATCCGATCAGTCCTGCTAAGGGGATCGTTGAGACGACAGCCTTGCTTCGTGAGACTATAAATCTTGGACGAAAATTTCATGTAGGCACTAATATACATTTGCCATGGATGCTGCAGCTAGAGCGATTATTGAATGCAATCCCAGAAGGACAGCGATCACGCTACCTAGAACATTCCTTGAAAAAAACCGAGCTGTTCATAGAATCAGAAATGCTAGCTACGCTTGAGTCGTTCTTCGCCTTGGACTGCAATGTAAGCGAGACGGCTAAGAAATTATATATACATCGCAATACATTATTGTATCGATTAGACAAGCTCAAGCAGGAGACCGGTCTCGATGTTAGACAGTTCCGAGATGCTGTGTTGGTCAAAATCATATTACTATTGTACAAAGTTACGAAAAGAAATTAGTTTTTTTGTAAAGTTTGTGCATAGTCATCTGCCTATTCGTAGGATAAGATAGATGCATAACGAAATTTCTTTTAGGGGGAAATACACATGGCAGGCGTACGCTTAGAAGGCATTTACAAAAAATACCCGGGTTCCGATAAAGCATCGGTTACTGACGTTAATCTCGATATTGCAGACAAAGAGTTTCTTGTATTGGTCGGACCATCTGGTTGCGGTAAATCAACTACACTCCGTATGATCGCAGGTCTTGAAGAAATTTCCGAAGGTAAATTGTTCATCGGCGACCGTCTTGTAAATGATGTAGCTCCTAAAGACCGTGACATCGCGATGGTATTCCAATCTTACGCTTTGTACCCGCATATGAACGTTTATCAAAACATGGCTTTCGGCCTTAAACTTCGTAAATTCAAAAAAGCAGACATCGACAAACGTGTTCGTGAAGCTGCTAAAATTCTAGATATCGAGCATTTGCTTGACCGTAAACCAAAAGCACTTTCCGGTGGTCAACGTCAACGTGTTGCTCTAGGACGCGCAATCGTTCGTGAACCACAAGTATTCTTGATGGATGAGCCGCTTTCCAACTTGGACGCGAAACTTCGTGGACAAATGCGTGCGGAAATCTCCAAATTGACAAAACGTCTTGAAACAACAACTATCTACGTAACGCATGACCAAATCGAGGCAATGACGATGGGTGATCGTATCGTAGTTATGAAAGACGGATTCATTCAACAAACAGCTTCTCCGGAAGTTCTTTATAACCACCCTGTTAACATTTTCGTAGCTGGCTTTATCGGTGCTCCTTCGATGAACTTCATCTCTGGTACAATTTCCGAGCAAGGCGGCAATCTTAAATTCAAAGCTCCTGGTGTTGATGTTGTTATTCCTGAAGGCAAAGCTGCAACGCTTCGCTCTAAAGGATACGGCGCAGGCGGCAAAGAAGTTATCATGGGTATTCGCCCAGAAGATCTTCATGAAGAGCCTGTGTTCTTGGAAGCTTCCCCGAACTCCATTGTTAACGCTAATATCGAAGTAGCAGAAAACCTAGGTCACGAAATGTATCTATACCTGAACGGTATTGGCACAGACACAGTTATCGCTCGCGTTGACGGACGTTCTGCATTGCGTGATGGTTCAACTGTTAAGCTTGCTCTGGACATGAACAAAGTTCATCTGTTCGACAAAGAGTCCGAGCTGAACATTTTCGAAACTTAATTATAACTAAGCAATCATAACAAGGCTGTCTCCCGATGGGGGGCAGCCTTTTTTATTTTGTTTAAAAAAGGAAAACCGAATTTGCCTTTCGTACGTCTAATACATAATTATTCATTTATAAAGCATAGGCAAGAGTAAAGGAGTGATTAATATTGAATAACTGGATTCTTAAAATGATTTCTAGAATGGGAATGACTGTATTGGTCATCATCCTTGTTTTGTTTTCTCTTCTATGTGTGTTTGGTATTATCGGTATCGGAATATTGGCATGGGATGAGCTAGGATAGTCGCTGGGAGGGAAAGTATGGACATGGACGAACTGGCTTCAGCTGCGGTTCGGGGGAATGACGAAGCGCTGCTGCAGCGAATAAATATGGATAAGCATCGGATGTACGGGATTGCCTACTCTTACATGCGCAATGAAGCTGATGCGCTGGAAGCTGTTCAAGAAACCGTATGTAGAGTTTGGGCGAAGCGCCGTTCGTTGAGAGATCCGAAGCTGTTCACGACGTGGATCATTCGAATATTGATTCGGGTATGTATGGATGAGAGAAAAAAGAAACGCCGAGAACAGCCGTCAGATGCAGCGTGGTTGCAACAGGAGGCGGCTCTTCACACGGAGGATACAGCAGAACGATTGGATTTGGCTAAGCAATTACTTGTATTGCCGGCCAATTATCGGATGGTTATTGTACTCAAGTACTACCGTGATCTGACCATTGTAGAGATTGCTGAACTGTTAGAGCGTCCAGATGGAACGATACGAACTTGGTTGAATAAGGCGTTGCGAATGCTTAGAAGCGATATGACGGTGATAAAGGGGGAGGGTGCACATGAACAACAACAAGGACAAGGACGAGGAGATCCACTTCGAAAGGGAGATGGAACAAGTCAGTCTGGATTTGCAGAATGACCGGGAACGAGTAGAGTTGGAGCTTGAGCATATGCCGGAGTTTTCGTTGGATCAAGCTATTAGCAAAGGGTTCGTACAAGGTCGTAAAAGAGAGAGCCTATTAAGACGACGTAGATTTGGCATACAAATGCTTGCAACCGTAGTAAGCATCTTCTTGCTCTTAACCACGTTCGTACGTGTATCTCCTGCGTTTGCTTCTATGCTTCGTGATATTCCTGGTTTTAGCGGGTTCGTGGAATTAATTGAGGGAGACACGACGTTATGGAGAGCAGTTAACAATGAGTTCCTTCAGCCAGTTAACCTCTCGGACAGTAAGAACGGATATACATTGACGGTGGATGGCATTATTGCAGACGAGGGGCGAGTCGTCATCTTATTCTCTGGAGTAGGGCCGAATGTAAATAAAAATACCGAAATCAAGGATTATAAGTTAAAGGATGAAAATGGCGATGATCTTGTAGCTGCTATTTCTGGTTTCTATGCGCCAGATGATGAAGGTGACCAAGTAGCGATTATGCATGATACGCTTGATATCATGATGGGTGATGGAAATTCTGTACCGAAGATCATCCGGTTTGAGACGTTGCTTGAAGGCCAATGGCTAGCGGTGGATATCCCAGTTGATCATAATAAATTCAAGGGGATGAAGGAAGTCATCCCAGTAAATAGCGGCTTCGTAGTAGGTGGGCAACAATTCACGGTCACTGAAGCAGTGATCACACCACTGCAGGTGAAGGTACACTTGCAGACCGATCAGAGAAACTCAAAGCGTTCTAATTCCTTCATTAAGCTTGCATTAGTTGACGAGATGGGAAGGCGTTGGGAGTCGACAGGCGGTCAAGGAACGACGGATGATGCGGAATCTGTCATTATTTTTCAAAGTACCTATTTTGAAAAGCCTGAAAAACTTACCTTGGTAGCGGATGGTTTGCTTTTGTCAGAGAAAGGCAAAAAACTTGTTATCAACACGAAAACTGGTGAGACGATAGAAACACCGGATAGTCGAATTTCGTTGGAAAGTGATCCCACGAGCAGAGATATCACGATTAAGCTTTCGAACTTAGATGAAGTGGAATCTCATTATGGGTATTGGATATTGGAACATGATGCGAAATTCCAAGATGCTGAGGGAAAGACGTATCAATTACAAGATAACGGTTCTAGCTGGCGCTCAAGTGGAACAACAAGCACTGGTTTCCTTTACTACACACTCCCAATCGGCGATTATAAACAACCACTGACCTTCGATGTCTATCAATACCCCGGATATGTCCTAGAACCAGTAAATGTGATCATAAAATGACCATTTGGCGCTGAGCAACGGTGAAACGTTGCGTTCGGCGCTTTTTTCCTTTACGATGAAGACATTGGAAATTGACTTACATATAACCATATAGATTGTTTCATATGAGGAGGCCGTACGATGGCTAAAAAAGTAAAAGTGGCAGAGCTTGTTCAACAGTTCTCATTAGAAATTATATCTGGGGAAGACGGCTTGAAGCGCTCGATTACAGTGGATGATCTCTATCGTCCTGGTTTGGAGATGGCTGGCTATTTCGACTATCATCCTAGTGAACGAGTTCAATTGCTGGGCAAGACAGAAATTACATTCTTAAGCACGTTGACTACTGAAGAGCGCAAAGAGCGTTTGGAACAGCTTTGTCATGAAGATACTCCATGTATTATATTGACACGGGGTCAAGATGCACCTAAAGAATTAGTTGAATATTCGAACCTTGCGCAGATCCCAGTGCTGCGAAGCAATGTTGCTACGACGATTCTTTTCAGTCGGATTACAGGCTTTTTGGAGAAGAAGCTTGCTCCTACGGCTACCATTCATGGTGTATTGGTTGATGTATATGGTGTAGGTATGCTCATTACAGGCGGCAGCGGTATTGGTAAAAGTGAAACTGCACTTGAGCTTGTAAAACGCGGTCATCGGCTCGTCGCTGATGATGCGGTCGAGATTCGCCAAACATCGGACAGCCAGCTGCATGGTACAGCACCTGAACTGATTCGCCATTTGCTAGAGATTCGCGGTCTTGGCATTATTAATGTGATGACTTTATTCGGTGCCGGTGCCGTACGGACTATGAAACGGATTACTCTCGTTATTAAGCTGGAGAATTGGCAGCAGGACAAGCAATACGACAGGCTCGGACTTGATGAGGAAAAAACAAAGATTATCGACACGGATGTACCGCTCGTTACGGTTCCCGTACGTCCAGGCCGTAACTTAGCTGTTATCATTGAAGTAGCAGCGATGAACTTCCGATTGAAACGGATGGGTTATAATGCAGCATTACAATTTACGAACAAGCTGACGGAGACCATTGCGGAAGATTCAGATGATTACGACTGAAAATTGATGGCTGATAAATGATTGAACAATAAAACATGCAGCCTAAATGCAATCGAAAGTTACTTCTTAATTAGGAAAAGGAGCCCTATATCGATGGATCTTATGGTGATTGATCCGGTTGCTATCGCAATTGGACCCCTGAAAGTGAACTGGTACGGAATTATTTTAGGAACAGCTGCATTAGTGGGCTTACTGCTTGCAGTTCAGGAAGGAAAACGGTTCGGGATTAAGTCGGACTTCTTCATGGATTTATTGCTTCTAGGTGTTCCATCTGCTGTTATTTGTGCCCGAATTTATTATGTAGCTTTTAAATGGGAAGATTATAAAGATAATCCGATAGATGTGTTTAAGATATGGGAAGGCGGCATTGCCATCTATGGCGCGCTAATAGGAGCATTTATCTGTGGTTATTTCTATTTCCGTCACAAAGGGTACAGCTTTTGGCGATTAGTTGATATTTGTGCGCCTGGACTGCTCGCTGGGCAGATGATTGGTCGTTGGGGCAACTTTATGAATCAAGAGGCTTATGGCGGTGTGGTTGAGGAAAGCTTCCTGCGCAATACGCTTCATTTGCCGAATTTCATCGTCAACCAAATGAATATTACATTCGACGGTGTAACAGCATTCCGTCATCCTACATTCCTTTATGAATCGGTATGGAGCTTGGTGGGAATTGCCATACTATTCATATTGCGTCGTCAAAAGTTCTTACGTGCTGGCGAACTGGTTGCCAGTTACTTTATCTGGTATTCGATCGGACGTTTCTTCATTGAAGCATTGCGAACTGACAGTCTAGCTTTCGCAGGACCTACATGGCTGGCGTCTTTAATAAATGGTTTATGGTCACCGATGACGGTTATGTTCGAACAAGGCTATTTGGATCCTGCTTATGGAAACATAAGAATTTCCCAACTGCTTGCTCTCTTGTTGATTATAGCAGCAGTCGTGTTTATCATTGTTCGCCGTAAGACTGGCGCAGCGAAAGCATACTACTCAGATCCAATCGTATCGACAAAAGAAGTAACCTCAGGCGCATCAGAGTCTGCTGTTGCATCTGTGAATGCGGATAAAGATGTTGTAACCAAGCAAAAGAAATAGAGAATGATCGGAGTGATTCACAGTGACGGGCAATATACGTACTATGCTGTTCGATTTGGACGGCACTATCATGGATACCAACGAGCTCATCATCCGCTCCTTTCTTGAATCACTAGAGGGATTCGTACCTGCTGAGTTCAGCAGAGAACATATCATTCCCAATATGGGATTAACATTAAGCGCTCAAATGAAGATATTCTCTGGTCTAGAGGAGGTTGCCCATCTTGAGGCAGCCTATCGCAAAGTGAACTTGCGGCTGCATGACGAATTCGTTAAATCATTCCCCCATGTGAATGAAGTCATAAAAAATTTACATGAGCAAGGCATCCGAATAGGCGTCGTTACGACGAAAATGCGGTTGACGACGGAGCGGGGATTGAAGTTCGTTGGGTTGTATGACTACATTGATGCAATTGTAACAATTGATGATGTAACCAATCCTAAGCCTCATCCTGAGCCTGTACGGATGGCTATGGAACAGCTAGGTGCAGATCCCGCGAGTACCATTATGGTTGGAGACAGCATCGTGGATATTGAGTCTGCCGAAGCAGCCGGTGCAGTATCCGTTGGTGTTGCTTGGTCGCTCAAAGGTGCGCAGAAGTTGAGAGAGAGCGGAGCCCAATATGTCATCGACGATATGCGTGAGTTGTACGCATTCGCAGGATTGGAGCGGGAGACTTTTGCGCAACGTTGAGAAATATCCGGTAGAAGGACCTAATGCGCTGTGGCAAATGTATCGGACGGTAAGCCCTGTGAAGGCAGTTCGAAATTTCATATTTATTCAGATTGCTCGCTATTGTCCGGTCCTATCGATCAAAAATTGGATTTATCGCCGGATTCTTGGAATGAAGGTAGGCCGTCATACCGCTTTTGCATTAATGGTCATGGTGGACGTATTCTTCCCAGAACGTATTGTAGTCGGGGATAACACGATTATTGGATATAACACAACTATTCTGACGCATGAATATTTAATTCGGGAATATCGAATTGGCGTCGTTCACATCGGTTCTAACGTTATGATAGGTGCCAACTGCACGATATTGCCTGGGGTTACGATTGGCGATCATGCAGTTATTGCTGCGGGCTCGATTGTACATAAGGATGTACCCGCATATTCTTTCGTTGGCGGTAATCCAATAAGAGAGATTACCCGTTCTTCGTCTTCAGAAGCAGGAAGTCGCCAGTTGTAAACCATTTGAATGGTATCTATACGGGATGCCACAATCCGTGCTTGGCAACATGTAGACATTAAACCTCACTGCTTGTGAAGCTGAAAGTCAGCTCACGAACAGTGAGGTTTTTTATGAAAAGTTATGAATTTGTATGTTTTATATCTAAATACGCTTCTATTTCAACACGAAACGCTGCTTCACCTCCAAAAGACGGCTTAGCCGTTTTTGTTTGTCAAAGAGTATGCAGTATTCTCTGTATAGTTAGGCTGTCTTATCTTGACGTAAAGAAAGAATTCATGATAATATAGCGATTAATCCTTTATTTTGTTAGCATGGTAACTTGGTAGCACTGTAATACACTAAAGTATATGTGGGTGAGTGGATATGTCTAAACCAAAAGTATTTGAAAAGCCAATTGGCGTTAAAGATTATCTTCCGAGTGCGGTAGCGAAGCTGCGGCATATTGAGCGTGAAGTTCTTACTTGTATGCAAGGCTGGGGTTATGAGCAAATCATTACTCCGACAATGGAATATTACGATACAGTCGGCGTAGCTAGCTCGACTTCGGATCGGAAGCTATTCAAGCTGCTGAATAACCGAGGTACGACGCTTGTTCTTCGTTCCGACATGACGGCACCAATTGCGCGTGTTGTTGCCTCTTTATTGAAAGAGTCGCCATTCCCGCATCGGCTTTCCTATCATAGCAATGTGTTTCGCGCGATTGAAGAAGAAGCGGGACGGGAAGCGGAGTTTTTCCAAACAGGTGTTGAGCTTGTAGGAGATGCATCTGCTGAAGCGGATGCGGAAGTCGTGGCATTAGCGATAGCTTCATTAAAAGCGGCTGGTGTTGATCGGTTCAAGATTGCGATTGGTCATGTTGGGTTCTTGAATGGACTATTCGAGGAAACCTTGACGGGCCGCAAGGAAGAGCAGGAGCAATTGAAGGCTTGCCTCCTTAGTCGAGATTATGTAGGCTACCGTGCACAGCTTCGTCAGTTGTCGTTAGAGGAGCCTGTGAAGCGGGAGCTTGAAGGAATACTACGGCTGCGCGGCGGTCAGGAAATATGCGAGCAGGCGCTACAGCTTAGCAAAGATGCGACTGCACAAGCTTCGATTCGTCATTTATGCGACATATGGGATGTGTTGAAGGCTTATGGCGTATGCGAACATGTCTTGATCGATTTGACGATGATTGGCGATTTCTCTTACTATACGGGAATGACATTCGAAGGCTATGCAGCTGATCTTGGATTCCCTGTCGTAAGCGGCGGCAGATATGATAATCTATTAAGTCAATTCGGACGTCCAGCGCCGGCTACGGGCTTTGCATTGAAGACAACGCGTATCATAGAGCTTGTAGGCGATGAGGATGACTCCGAGGGCAAGGAACGGATTCTTATTGGATATGATGATACAGGCCGTACAGAAGCGTTAGCAGAGGCGCAGCTGCTGCGATCACAGGGGATTACAGTTGTGACAGAGCGGATGGAAGCAATGGAATCGTATGATGTAGCAGCTTTGGCTGTATGTAAATATAAGGGAACGGAATATACAAAATTTCAACCGTATGTGAGCAGTGTGGAGCGGGTAAATGGAGGCGATAAAGCGTGAGCGAAGCAAGCAAAGACATATTGAAAGTAGCGATGCCGAAAGGTCGCATCTACAAGCAGGCATCCAAGCTGTTCCGTGAGGCGGGACTGCCGATACCAAGTGACTTCGATGACACGCGCAAGCTGATCATTGAGCTGCCGGAAGCACGTATGGAGTTTATTATGGCTAAGCCTGTAGACGTTCCTACCTATGTGGAGTACGGAGTTGCTGATATTGGCATCGTAGGTAAAGATGTTCTGATGGAGGAAAATAAAGACGTATACGAGCTGCTTGATCTCGGTATCGCCAAATGCCGAATGTCGGTCATTGGATTGCCGGATTGGAAGCCGGTTATTAATCCAAGAGTGGCGACGAAATATCCGAATGTGGCTTCGCAATATTTTCGCGAGTTGGGGCAACAAGTGGAAGTGATTAAATTGAATGGTTCCATCGAGCTTGCGCCGCTGATTGGGCTTGCTGATCGGATCGTTGATATGGTAGAAACAGGCCAAACGCTGCGTGAGAACGGACTGGTGGAGATGGAGTCCATCTTCGGCATTACGAGCAGACTAATCGCTAACCGGGTTAGCTATAGAATGAAGAATGATGCCATTCAAAGCTTATGCGACCGACTGCAGGAGACATTAGCAGCGAAGGCATAATGAAAGTAATGAAAGGAGACGGGACTTATGCGAATTATGCGACCGGAGCAATTTGGTTTGCAACGCGAGGTGGAGTACGGAACACCGGAGCAGAATGAAGCAGTCCGGACCATCGTAGAGGATGTCCGGCTGGAAGGGGACGCGGCGCTGCTCCGGTATACGGAGCAGCATGACCGCGTCTTGCTGGATGCGTCAGCGCTGCGCGTGACGCAGCAGGAAATTGAGGCGGCGTATGATCATGTAGACGCCGCATTCCTCACGGCCATCCGCGAGGCGGCCGTGAATATTCGTTCTTTCCACGAGAAGCAGATGCGTACCTCGTGGATGGATTTGAAGCCAGATGGGACGATGCTTGGGCAAATTATGCGCCCGCTGAAGCGGGTAGGCGTGTATGTGCCCGGAGGCAAAGCGGCGTATCCGTCGTCCGTGCTTATGAATGTCATTCCGGCACAGGTAGCCGGGGTGCCTGAGATAGTAATGGTCACGCCGCCGTCAACAGGCGGCAAAGCGGGGATCGATCCATACATTCTTGTTGCTGCCGCAGAAGCGGGAGTTAAGGAAATGTATCGTGTAGGCGGAGCACAGGCGATTGCTGCTCTCGCATACGGCACGGCATCCATCGCGCCGGTTGATAAAATATGCGGTCCAGGCAATATCTATGTAGCATTGGCGAAGCGTGCGGTATTCGGCGTTGTTGATATCGATAGCATAGCTGGCCCAAGTGAAATCGTTGTGCTGGCTGATGAAGCAGCTAACGCATCGTATATAGCAGCGGATCTGCTATCTCAGGCTGAGCATGATGAGATGGCTTCAGCTATATTGGTCACCCCTTCACAGCAGCTTGCTGAAGCGGTCGCTATTGAAGTAGAGCGTCAGTTGTCTACCTTGCCGCGTGAGGCGATAGCACGTGCTTCTATCGACGCATACGGAGCTATATTGATTGTTGATACATTGAAAGCGGGTATCGATGTCATCAACCGGTTAGCACCGGAGCATCTGGAGGTGCTGACGGCTGATCCGATGTCGCTGCTAGGCTTGATCGAAAATGCAGGAGCGATCTTCTTAGGCCCTTACAGCTCAGAACCGGTCGGCGATTATTTCGCGGGACCTAACCATATTATTCCGACGAACGGAACAGCGAGATTCTCCTCGCCAGTTAACGTGGACGATTTTCTGAAGAAATCGAGTCTGATTTATTACAGCAAGGAAGCGTTGCTTGCGAATGGCGATAAAATTATGACACTTGCGCGTCATGAAGGACTGGAAGCACATGCTCGTGCTATTCAAGTTCGTTTAGAGCAAGAGGGCAGCTAAGCTGCGGCTACTGGTTAATAGTCAGTTATACATGTAAATAGTAGATAGTTAGGTGTTAAGCAAGAACATTATAGGATAGAAAGCAGGAATTATAATGGCGGATAATAACGTACTGCGTAAAGCTGAGATCGCTCGTAAAACCAATGAAACAGATATTAAATTAGCGTTCACAGTTGACGGAACTGGCGATACGAAGATCGAGACGGATGTACCTTTCTTGAATCATATGCTGGATCTCTTTACGAAGCATGGCCAATTTGACTTGCAAGTAACAGCGCGCGGCGATATTGAAATTGATGATCATCACACGGTAGAGGATATCGGGATTTGCCTTGGTCAAACACTCCGCGAAGCGCTAGGCGACAAACGTGGTATTAAGCGGTACGCCAGCGTATTCGTGCCTATGGATGAAGCACTCGCTCAAGTTATTATTGACGTGAGCAACCGCCCGCACTTCGAATATCGCGCTGAATATCCTTCTACGCAAGTAGGCAGCTTCTCGACGGAGCTCGTTCATGAATTTCTATGGAAGCTAGCGCTTGAAGCACGTATTACGCTGCATGTTATTGTGCATTACGGACATAACACTCATCACATGATTGAAGCGGTGTTCAAAGCGCTAGGCAGAGCGATCGACGAAGCGACAACTATTGATCCGCGTGTGCAAGGGGTGCCTTCGACGAAGGGTGTGCTGTAGAATGATCGCAATCATCGATTATGGAATGGGTAATTTGCATAGCGTGAGCAAAGCTGTAGAGCGTCTAGGATATGAGGCAGTTGTTACTGCTGATCCTCAAGTCATTGCCACAGCAGAAGGAGCCATTCTTCCAGGTGTTGGCGCATTCGGCGACGCAATGGAGAATTTGCGTGACACCGGTATGGATGAAGTAACTAAAGCTTATGCGGCTTCAGGCAAGCCATTGCTTGGTATTTGCCTAGGCATGCAGCTGTTGTTCAGCGAGAGCGAAGAGCATGGATTGAATGAAGGACTTTCCCTGCTTCCTGGTAAAGTTATTCGATTCCAAGGCGATTATAAAATACCTCACATGGGGTGGAATAGGCTATCATTCGAGCAGCAAGAGAGCCCACTATTTAAGGGACTTGAAGCGGGTCATGTGTACTTCGTACACTCCTTTCATGTGAAGCCTGAGTCAGCTTCGGATCTACTGGCAACGACAGATTATTATCAGCAAGTGACGGCAATTGTCGGTCGAAACAACGTGTACGGCATGCAATTTCATCCAGAAAAAAGCGGTGAGCTAGGTATGCAACTGCTCGGAAATTTCCTTGCTCTGACAGGAAAGCCGCAGAAAGTATAAATCATTAATTGCGTTTGCTTGTCCGTATTTGGAAGACTAGCTGCGCAAATCTGAAGGAGAATGCAACATGCTGGCGAAACGTATCATTCCCTGTCTCGATGTGAAGGACGGTCGAGTTGTAAAGGGTGTTAACTTCGTTAATCTGCGTGATGCGGGCGATCCGGTAGAGTTAGCCTCCACCTACGATCAAGAGGGAGCCGACGAGCTCGTATTTCTCGATATATCCGCATCAGTCGAAGGAAGAGCCACGATGATTGAAGTGGTCAAGCGGACAGCTGGTGAAATTACGATTCCATTTACAGTAGGCGGCGGTATCTCCCATGTGGATGATATGAAACGGCTATTGCGAGCGGGTGCAGATAAAATCGGAATTAATACAGCAGCAGTTAAAAATCCCTCGCTCGTGCGTGACGGCTCTCGTAAATTCGGTTCCCAGTGCATCGTCGTTGCGATTGACGCGAAATTTAATGAAGCATGGGGTGAATGGGAAGTATTTACTCACGGAGGCCGCCAAGCGACAGGGATTAAGACACTTGAATGGGCTCGTGAAGTGGAACGACTTGGTGCTGGTGAAATTCTGCTGACAAGTATGGACGCGGACGGAACGAAGGACGGCTTTGACCTGAAGCTGACGCAAGCGGTGTCCGATTCACTAGGAATCCCCGTTATTGCTTCCGGAGGAGCTGGACGTGTAGAGCATTTCAGCGATGTGTTCCAACAAGCACATGCAGATGCTGCACTCGCTGCAACGATTTTTCACTATAAAGAAATGACGATCCGAGAAGTAAAAGATGATTTGCGGCAGAAAGGCGTGGAGGTTCGATGACGGAGCAAGCATTAGCAGAAGTAATCAAATGGAGCGCAGATGGACTTGTGCCTGCTATTGTTCAGGACGCACAAAGCAAAGAAGTACTCATGCTAGCGTATATGAACAAGGAATCGCTCAAGTTGTCAGTAGAGTCCGGAGTTACCTGGTTCTGGAGCCGTTCGCGCAATGAGCTGTGGAATAAAGGTGCAACCAGCGGCCATACGCAACGTATTCAATCTATGTCTTACGACTGCGATGGAGATACACTATTAGTCCGTGTCGACCAAAAGGGACCCGCCTGTCATACAGGACGGTATAGCTGCTTCTATAACGGTATTGAAGTGCAAGAAAAATCATCGCAAGAGAATACCGTTGTGGAAGCTGGAGCTCCTGCCGATCGGTTCGAAATTCTTGGCAGGCTGGAGAGTGTTATCGCTGAGCGCTACGCGGAACGCCCTGATGGAGCCTATACGACCTATTTATTCGAGAAGGGTATGGATAAAATATTGAAGAAGGTCGGCGAAGAAGCGACCGAGGTCATTATTGCTGCGAAAAACAATGACAATGACGAACTTCGTTCTGAAGCCAGTGATCTTCTCTTTCATTTGTTAGTCCTTCTACGTGAACGTGGTCTACCGCTTGATGATGTGATGAAAGAGTTAAACGGACGTCATGGCAAACCAGCGGCCAACAATGCGATGAAGCGTGAGCAAGCAGGCGAATAATACTCGTCCAAGAGCGTAAGATGTTGAAAAATGTCGGTTTTTTTTAGCTGATGTTGATTAATCGTCAAAAATTGTTAATGATCGATTTTTGAATTCTCGGAAATTCGATGTATAATGGAGTGGAACAAGCGTAAACGACCTGTGCCCTTTAAGCGGCAAGGTAACGTTGCGCGTTTTGTCGAAATGGTTATCGACAAAATAACATTCATTTCAAATTAATGTGGTTTAAACGCTCAGGAGGGTATCATGTTAAGCGACAAGTTGCGTATTTTCTCGGGATCGTCAAATCCGGTATTGGCTCAAAAAATCGCCGGTGATCTAGGTTTGACACTCGGCGCCATCAAAATGTCCCGTTTCAAAAGCGGGGAAGTGTACGTTCATTACGAGGAAACGATTCGGAATTGCGATGTGTTTCTCGTACAATCGTTCTCTCATCCGATCAACGAGCATTTTATTGAGTTGCTAGTCATGATCGATGCGGCTAAACGGGCATCTGCTAAGACGATTAACATCATTATGCCTTACTACGGTTATGCCCGTCAGGAACGGAAGGCAGCACCGCGGGAGCCGATCTCCGCTAAGATGGTAGCTGATGTATTGACGACGGTTGGTGCAAATCGGGTTATTACGATTGACCTTCACGCACCGGCTATTCAAGGCTTCTTCAACATTCCGGTAGATCATATGACTGCGCTGGATCTAATCAGCGACTACCTGAAATCGAAGAATATCAAGAACCCAGTTGTCGTATCTCCAGATGCTGGACGTGCCTCTACTGCTGAAAAGCTTGCTAACTATCTCGACACATCGTTTGCTATTATGATCAAGAAGCGTCCTGCGCATAACGAATCATCCATTACGCATGTTATCGGTGACGTGCAAGGGCAGACCCCGATTATTATTGAGGACTTGATTGATACAGGCACTACGATTGTGAATGTTGTAGAGAGCTTGAAGGAACGCGGTGCAGAAGACGTTTATGTATGCGCAACCCATCCACTATTTTCAGGTAATGCCATTGAGCGTTTGGATCACCCAAATATCAAAGAAGTTATTGTATCGGACTCAATTATGCTTCCTGAGAACCGTCCAGAACGGTTCACTGTACTATCAGTAGCACCGCTTCTAGCAGAAGCGACACGCATCATTATTGAAGGCGGTTCTATCAGCACCCTTTTCAAAAATGCTGGCGTTTAACGTCGAATTTTATAGCAATTAACGGAAAATCGCGGGCGGTTAATATAACGTTCGCGATTTTCCCACATATTCTTTCGTGTTAGGAACGTCTTTGCTATGGTATAATCGTAGAAAATCGGAAGTTCCGGGAGGTGCCTTGCTTAATGAAGGAGAAGAAAATTGCTGCCTTAGAACAGCCAACTAAGATCATACCTATTCAATGGGACGCCACTTTCTTTTTCGAGCGAGCGGTACGTTCGCTGGATCGATTCCACTATGACAAGGCACTGAAATATTTTCGGCGCGCCGTGGAATACGAACCGGATAATCCAGTGAACCATTGCAATATGGCAGGTATTATGTCGGAGATGAGCAACTACGAAGAGTCCAATAAGATTCTTCATTGGATCATCGATGAACTTGACCCGACGATGACGGAATGTCATTTCTATATGGCTAATAACTATGCCAACATGGAGCTGTATGAAGCGGCCGAAGGCGCGCTTATTAAATATTTAGAAGAAGATGCAGAAGGGCAATTCCTAGATGAGGCAGAGGAAATGATGGATCTGCTGAACTATGAATTGGAACGCCCTACGCGACTCACGAATATTAAATCACGTGAAGGCATGGTCGAGCATGACCAGGCCCGTTCTTTGTTAGAAGAAGGCAAATTCGCCGAAGCGGTTCGTATATTAGAGCAGATTATTGAAGCACAGCCAGATTTTCTCGCTGCACGCAACAATCTGGCACTCGCTTTTTATTATATGGGACAGTTCGAGAAAGCTATGGAAACCATACATGAAGCGCTGGAGCGAGAACCCGGCAATCTTCATGCGTTGTGCAACTTAGCAATCTTCTACCAGCATGCTGGGGATACAGAGAGCTTGAAGCCTCTAGTGGATATGTTGCGCAAGACTGCGCCGTTTCATGAGGAGCATGTATTTAAATTGGCAACTACGATGGGTATTCTAGGAGAGCATGAATCGGCTTATCGTCATTTTATCCGTTTGCTTAAGGATATCGATCTGAATCAGGACCCTTGCTTGTATCATTATGCAGCGGTTGGCGCTTGCAATATCGGTCGTGTAACCGAGGCTGAGCGTTTGTGGAAGCAAGCGGCGAAGCTAGATCCTGAATCAGGAATTCCCCGTTACTATATGGAACAGCTGGATATTTTGAAGAGCGGTGAGAGTACAGCTTCTATTAGCTATCACTATCACTTGCCATTCGAGGAACAGTTCAAATTATGGGAAAACTCATCAGATGGATTGCCTGATCATTTGAAGCGGGATCCACTTGTTCGTTCATCCTTTTTCTGGGCATTGCGCCATGGCGATCAGCATACGAAGCTTCAGGTTATTCAAGCGCTCGGCATGATTGCTGATAACGAAGTCAAAGATGTGCTTCGCGCATTTCTAATGGAACCAGGCGAGGATGACTATTTGAAGCGGATCGCGATCTTCGTATTGCGCACGATTGGTGTGCAAGAACCACTGGAAGCGGTGCTTGAAGGGAAAGAGACCGTTATCGAACCGAACCGAGTTCCATCCAGGCTGCCTGTCTGGGAGGACAAATGGCAAGAGGTTGTAGAAGCGGCTTTATCGCGCATGAATAAGCATTATGATCTCGTACAACAGCATGACCTCATGACGTTGTGGGTCGAATTCTTATCTCGTGTCTATCCAGATGTACCGAAGCTGACCAAAGTGGAAGGCTGGGCGGCTGCGCTCGAATATTTGACAGCGAAAATGCATCGTCGCACGATTTCTTATCATGAAGTGGCTGTAAGATATGGCATATCGATTGCAACAGTAAGCAAGAACGCAAAAAAAATGGATGAAGTATGCGGAATTAAGGAGAAAATGAAATCAATAAGCTCCGTCTTCACTCTCTCTGACGCAGGGGCCATCACTGATTTCCAACCCGACTCTGTCCCTGATCCTGACTCCCAAGTCTAGGTCAGGGTCTGTCTCTGGTTTAGGTCTGTTGATCTTGATCTGATCTTTGATCTTGAACTGATTATTGATTCTGATTTGATCTTTAATTCCTTGATCTTGATGATTTGATCATATTCCTGATCGCGCTGATCTTAAATTCTCAATCTGATCGTCTGAACGATCTCGATCTTAAATCCTTGATCTTGATCCTTTGAACTTGATCTTAATCTTCAACCGTTTACCAGGTTGCCATGTTACATCCGACTTGATCTTTTAATATCACTGCCTGTGTGTAGGAGGGTGGTGAGTGTGAGAGCGGAGCGGGCGTATCGTACTGGAGAAGCGGAGCGTTCGCCTTTGTCCTCAAATTGTCCCCTTAGGGAGACTAATGAAACAATTTGAGGGCAACAGCGATCGGAAGGACGATACGCACGCGCAGCGACATACACTCACCATATTCATCCTTCAACAAACAAAACCATTAAAATATCAGGAGGACAACATGTACAAATCCATCATTATTGGAACCGGCCCAGCCGGTCTAACAGCAGCTATCTACTTAGCTCGTGCAAATATGAATCCCCTTATTATTGAAGGACCAGAACCCGGCGGACAGTTGACAACGACGACTGAAGTTGAGAACTTCCCAGGATTCCCTGAAGGAATTATGGGACCAGATCTAATGGCTAACATGCGTAAGCAAGCAGAGCGTTTCGGTGCTGAGTTTATGACAGGCTGGGTGAACAGTGTTGATATGTCGGAGCGTCCCTTCAAGCTTCAAGTAGAAGGAAAAGGAGAGATCATCGGTGAATCACTGATTATCTCTACAGGCGCATCAGCAAGATATCTTGGTATCCCTGGTGAGAAGGACAATGTTGGACGAGGTGTCAGCACTTGTGCGACATGCGACGGATTTTTCTTCCGCGGCAAAAAAATTATCGTGGTCGGCGGCGGCGACTCAGCAATGGAAGAAGCGAGCTTCTTGACACGCTTCGCTTCCAATGTCGAGCTTGTTAATCGCCGTGATGAGCTTCGCGCTTCCAAAATCATGGTAGATCGCGCTCGTGATAACGAGAAAATCGGCTGGAGCTTGAACCGTACGCCAGTAGAAGTTATTGCCAACGGCATGGGCGTTACAGGGCTGAAGGTTCGTAACAATGAGTCGGGCGAAGAAGAAGTGATTAATACCGATGGTATCTTCATCGCAATCGGTCATACGCCGAACACGAAATTCTTAGGCGGTCAGATTGATACGGATGAACATGGCTACATTCAAGTGAAGCCAGGTACTTCGGAGACTAATGTAGCAGGTGTATTCGCATGCGGCGATGTGCAGGACAGCAAGTATCGTCAAGCTATTACAGCTGCAGGCAGCGGATGTATGGCGGCACTCGATTGCGAAAGATTCCTAGAAGGAAGCATTACGCATGATTGGAGCAAGTCGCTGTAAGAGGTTTGCGACGCTCTCTTAATAAGCCCTTCTCCCTAGGATTAATCTTCCTTAGGAGAGGGCTATTTTTAAAAATAAGGGATAATAAAAAATGGTTTCTTTCTGGGAAATATGTCGTATGAATCGGGCTATCTGAGCAGGGCTTCAAGGGCAATCGCCGGGATTCCGACTGTCTTGACCGGAAGAAGGCGTTCGCTTATAGTGTTTACAGAGAAGATTAACATATTAATGAGGTGGACTAGGAATGTCTCAGAAGATTTACGTTGGAGTAGATGTCGGCGGAACCGCCATTAAAGTTGGTATTTGTAGTGAAGAGGGACAATTGCTCCATACCTATGAAGGGCCGACTGAAACGAGTAAAGGTACGGACACTATCCTTCATAATATTGCGCAATATTCACGCAACATCGTAGCTGAATCTGCTTTCGAGTGGGAACAAGTAGGCGGCGTTGGCGTAGGTATTGCTGGTTTCCTGGATATCCCGAGAGGCTATATTAAGTTCGCACCTAATTTAAAAATGCAGGATGTGGATTTGAAGTCCTTTTTGGAGCAAGAGCTTCAAGTTAAAGTACTCGTTAATAATGACGCTAACGTAGCGGCGCTCGGAGAAGCATGGGCAGGCGCTGGTGAAGGCATTGATAATTGCGTATGTTACACGCTTGGAACAGGTGTTGGCGGCGGTATTATCATCGGCGGTAAAATTGTAGAAGGATTCGCTGGTATGGCGGGGGAACTCGGGCATATTTCAATCGTACCTGATCTAGAGGCTATTCAATGCGGCTGCGGCAAGATGGGCTGTTTGGAAACTGTTTCTTCAGCAACAGGTATTATTCGTATGGCAAAAGATGCAGTTGAACGCGGCGAGCGCACATCTCTGTCTCAAGTAGAGAATATAATGGCTAAAGACGTCATTGATGCGGCTAAAGCAGGAGATGAAGTATCCGCACGTATCGTAAGCAGAGCTGCTTATTATATTGGCAAGTCAATGGCTGTTATGGCAGTGGTACTTAATCCGCAATGTTTTATTATTGGCGGCGGAGTGTCCAAGGCGGGCGAATTCTTATTTGAACAAATACGAGAAGTATTTAATAAATATACGCAAAATGAAGCTAAAGATGGCGTCAAAATTGTCGCGGCAACGCTGGGCAATAACGCAGGAGTAGTTGGCGCAGCAGGACTCATTTTACGGTCGTAGAGGTAAGGGAGATAGACTTTACGACTGGCAAAACAGGAGGAAGTTATGGAATCTACAGCCGTGTCGAAGCTTGTTATTATTACCGGGATGTCCGGAGCTGGCAAAACCATTGCTGTGCAAAGCCTGGAGGATCTTGGCTTTTTCTGTGTCGATAATTTGCCTCCGGTTCTCATACCGAAATTTGCAGAGCTGATTGATCAATCAAACGGTAAAATAGGAAAAGTAGCGCTGGTTATCGATTTGCGCGGGCGCGAGTTCTTTGACGCATTATCGGAATCATTGAGTTTTATTAAGGATCATTTTACAATCAGCTGTGAAATTCTATTTCTAGATGCGACGGATGAAGTACTTGTACAGCGGTATAAGGAAAGTCGTCGTCTCCATCCGCTTGCCCCTAATGGCATGCCATTAGAAGGTATTCGCATGGAACGTCGCATGCTTGAAGATTTGAAGGGCTCAGCTTCTCAAGTCATTGATACCAGCAGCATTAAGCCTGCAAAGCTGAAAGAACGTATTGTATCTCGGTTTACAAATTTGGAGCAAAACAGTCTTTCTGTTAATGTGACCTCGTTTGGCTTCAAATATGGAATTCCGATCGATGCCGATCTCATCTATGATGTTCGATTCTTGCCAAATCCTCATTATGTTGATCATTTGCGTCCCAATACAGGTCAAACTCCGGAAGTATATGAATATGTTATGAAATGGCCGGAAACTCAGACGTTTCTAACGAAGCTTCTGGATATGCTTCAATTTCTCCTTCCCCTCTATCATAAGGAAGGCAAGAGCCAGCTTGTCATCGGTATCGGTTGTACGGGCGGCAAACATCGTTCGGTTGCTATAGCCGAGTATTTGGGCCGCATGCTAGGCAGCAGTGATACGGAACGGATACGTGTTAGCCATCGCGACGCTGACCGTGATAAGCATTAACGGGGTGATAGGATGCAGGATAGGCAGAAAATAATGAGGCGTCCCAAAATCGTCGTTATTGGCGGCGGTACCGGCTTGTCGGTTATGCTGCGCGGATTAAAGGAGAAGCCCCTAGACATCACGGCTATTGTAACCGTAGCTGACGATGGCGGAAGTTCAGGTATTCTGCGTAATGAATTGCAGATTCCTCCTCCGGGAGATATTCGCAATGTGTTGATGGCAATGGCGGATGCGGAGCCTTTGCTAACCGAAGTGTTGCAATACCGCTTCAATAACGGCACAGGCTTGGCTGGTCATAGTCTCGGCAATTTGATGTTGGCGGCAATGACAGACATAGCGGGCGATTTTGTTACGGGCGTACGCGAGCTGAGTAAGGTGCTCGCCGTGCGAGGCAGTGTTCTGCCTGCTGCTGGTCAAGCCATTGTACTTAAGGCGGAAATGACCGATGGCAGTATTATAGTCGGAGAATCGATGATTCCGAAGGCTAGAAAACAGATTAAACGGGTGTTCATTGAGCCGGAGAACGTAGAACCACTTGCTGAAGCGGTTGATGCTATTGTGCAAGCAGATGCTATTCTAATTGGACCAGGCAGTTTATATACAAGTATCATACCCAATTTGCTTGTACCGAAGCTTGCAGAAGCGATTGTGGAATCAAATGCGGTTAAGTTATTCGTATGCAATGTCATGACACAGCCTGGCGAGACAGATGATTACTCCGTCAGTGATCATTTGGACGCGATCCATCAACATATTGGTCATCATTTATTCGATTATGTTATTGTGAATGACGGTGAAATTCCTCCTCAGATTGAAGATAAATATGCGGAGCTTGGTGCGAAAGCTGTGCACCTTGATTTGGATGTAGTCACTCAAAAAGGCTACGAGGTTATTGCGGATCGGCTCGTCCTGTTCCGAACTTTCCTGCGGCATGACGCAGAGCGTCTAAGTCATCATATCTATAAGCTAGTGGAAAACTGGATGTTAAGAAAGAGGTGAAAGAGCGATGTCATTTGCGGCACAAACGAAAAAGGAGCTAACGTTGATTGAAGCGGATACCTGCTGTGAGCGTGCGGAGCTGTCTGCACTCATTCGGATGAACGGTTCTGTTAGTGTCTCTAGCCGCAAAGTCGTATTGGACATCTCGACCGAAAATGCAGCAATTGCAAGGCGGATTTACTCTTTATTGAAAAAGCATTTTGAAGTGCATGTCGAGCTTCTCGTTCGTAAAAAAATGCAGCTCAAAAAAAATAATGTGTACATTGTTAGAATCCCGACGAAAGTACAGGAAATACTAAGTGAGCTTCGTATTGTATCTGAAGGTTTCGTCTTTAACTTGGGCATTAATAAAGATATTATTCGCAAGCCTTGTTGTAAACGGTCGTACTTGCGGGGTGCTTTTCTCGCAGGGGGCTCTGTTAATAATCCTGAGGGGTCGTCCTACCACTTGGAAATATCCTCCATGTATGAGGAACATTGCACAGCGTTAGTGGATCTGGCGAATAAATTTGATTTAAACGCTAGATGCATCGAACGGAAGAAAGGCTTTGTCTTCTATATAAAAGAAGGCGAGAAAATTATTGAATTGCTCAACATTATCGGAGCGCATCAGGCATTGTTCAAATTCGAGGATGTAAGAATCATGCGCGATATGCGTAATTCGGTTAATCGGATCGTTAATTGTGAGACAGCCAACTTGAACAAAACAATCGGGGCAGCCGTTCGGCAGATTGAAAACATCAAGCTGCTTGATAGAGAGATGGGATTGGATAATCTGCCGGATAAGCTTAGAGAAGTGGCAGAAATTCGTCTTCAGCATCCCGATATGAACTTGAAAGAGGTCGGGGAAATGCTGAAAGGGACGGTTAGTAAATCAGGTGTCAACCACCGTTTGCGTAAAATTGATGAGTTAGCTGAAAAATTACGCAATGCCTAAACTTTTATCCTAGTGCATCCGATGGTATAATGATATAATAACGTAAAAAAAGGGTTATCCTACGGCATAATTTGAAAGTCGGGTGACCGGAATCTTTGACCCGCACAGTGATAAGCGACTCACCGATTTCTGTGATGAAGGATACGAAGTAGTATAAGTATAGGGGGTATAGTTTCCATGACAAGGCTTCCAGTAGTTGTTCGTCTCAGGACTGGTCTGCATGCAAGACCAGCCGCACTATTCGTTCAAGAAGCAAATAAGTTTTCTTCAGAAGTATTCGTTGAGAAAGACGACAAGAAAGTAAATGCTAAATCGATTATGGGAATTATGAGCTTAGCCATTAGTTCCGGTACGGAAGTATTTATTAGTGCAGAAGGTTCGGACGCCGAGCAGGCTGTAAACGCTTTAGTCGCACTTGTCAGCAAAGAAGAGCTGGAGAACCAATAATAGCAATCATTGGAAAGGGCCTGAGCATTCATTATGAATGTACTCGGGCCCTTTTTCATGGCTATAAATTAGGATGTAAATTCGATGCTCGAGGAATCTCGGATCGTAGCAAATGATTCAAATTGTCTGTTATAGTGTTCGATAATTTGGGCAGCGCTTTGGTCACCTTGCCCCCATGTACTATGTGCATCTTGAGCAACGGTTACTTCATACTCTAATTGGCTGGCTCTTCGACAGGTTGCATCGATACATAAATCGGTTTGAATGCCGACTAGAACAAGTTGATGAATGCCAAGTGAACGTAAATGCTGCTGCAAAATCGTTTCATGAAATGCATCGGGCGTATGTTTCTCAACAATGAGGTCACCCGCAAGAGGTGCGATCATCGGGTGGATACACCAGCCAGGACTATTCGTCTCGAGAGGCTCACCTTCCTCTTCATTATGTTGGATATAGACAATAGGAATATGACTTTCCCGCGCTCTTGTGATCAGTGAATGAATGCGTTGAAGCAATCCGTCGCCGTCATATACGGGATCTACGTCGGGGAACATGCCCACTTGAACATCAATGACCAATAATGCAGTATCCGTCGCCATAATGAATCGTCACCTCATGATTAAAGTTAGTTTCATATTTATTATATAGGAACATATGTTTCTATAGCAAGTATTTGTATATTCCTGCACAGAAATAAGGGCTGTTCCACAAGGTATTTACCTTGTGGAACAGCCCTATTATTTATCTTGTTTTAGACCTTCTCGATGACTTTGTCAACAAGTCCGTATTCTTTAGCTTCTTCAGCGCTCATGAAATAGTCGCGATCCGTATCTTTCTCAATTCGTTCGAGAGATTGACCGGAGCGATCAGCCAGAATGCCGTTCAGCTTGTCACGCAACATAATGATGCGACGAGCGCGAATGGCAATGTCGCTCGCTTGACCTTCTGCCCCGCCAAGTGGTTGATGGATCATAACTTCACTGTTCGGAAGCGCATAACGTTTGCCTTTGGCTCCTGCAGTAAGCAGGAAAGCACCCATTGAAGCGGCCATGCCGACACAGATGGTTGATACATCTGGTTTAATATACTGCATCGTATCATAGATGGCCATCCCAGCTGTAATGGAACCGCCTGGGCTGTTAATGTAGAGTGAAATATCCTTTTCCGGATCGTCTGCCGCCAAAAACAGCAGCTGAGCGATAATGGAGTTTGCTACAACGTCATTGACGCCTGAACCAAGGAAGATAATACGGTCCTTTAGAAGGCGGGAATAAATGTCATAGGCGCGCTCACCGCGATTGCTTTGCTCGATAACCATAGGAACGAAATTCATGTCCAACTTAAGTCCCTCCTCAAAATTACATATATAGAAATCGTATTCTCATAATAGCGGAACCATGATCAAAAGTCAAAGATAGTCAAACTCGTTTGACGAGAAAAATAAAGACATCAAAAAACCGCCCTAGTATATAGGACGGTTAGACTTTATATAGAAGCTAATAATAGTTAAAGTGGCGCGCCCGCTAAGAATCGAACTTAGATCTCAGGCTTCGGAGGCCTGCGTCATATCCATTGGACCACGGGCGC
Source organism: Pristimantibacillus sp. (assembly GCA_048976605.1). GTDB lineage: Bacteria > Bacillota > Bacilli > Paenibacillales > Paenibacillaceae > Pristimantibacillus. The sequence goes on from JBHGUX010000025.1 coordinate 27,816, forward strand.
AAATTAAAACAACAGCGAAATTTAGTATATGCTATATAGAATGGGAAAGCAAGCCGCTTAGCGAAAATAAAATTGATAAATTCGTGACAGTAAGCGGTTCCAATGTCGAATGTACTATTGCCATGATGAATGATTTTAGCTAAAATAAAGGTGGGACTTAAATCGAACGTATGGGACATTATACGTCCATGTCGATCCGGGACCAATTCTTATCAATTCGGGTGGAGTGAATAATAGAAGATGCGCCATATTATTGAACTTCAGCAGCAACTTCTACCGGATTTACTCGATGTGATGAGAAAACGATATATGATTTTGCATCAGGTTATGCTCTCTGATCTCATCGGACGACGGAGTCTAGCTGCTGCACTAGCAATGACTGAGCGGGTATTGCGTGCTGAGACCGATTTCTTGAAGTCACAAGGATTGCTTGAGATCCACACGGCAGGAATGCGAATAAGTGATGCAGGAAGAACGCTTCTAGAGCAATTGGAGCCCTTTTACAAAACAATGTTCGGACTTTCTGATTTGGAGGAGAAAATACGGAGCGCCTTCGGACTTTCACAGGTTGTGATTGTGCCAGGGGATTCGGAAGGTTCTGTACCAACGAAGCGTGAGCTTGGTCGTGCAGCCTGTCAGGTACTTCGTAAAGTGATGAAGCCGAATGACGTTGTGGCCGTAACCGGTGGAACAACAATCGCTCAAGTAGCGAACCAGCTGACTTCAACAGCCTCACTTAAGACCAACTGGTTTGTGCCTGCACGAGGCGGACTAGGAGAAAGCTTGGACTACCAAGCGAATACGATTGCTTCTAATATGGCGAAGCGAACAGGAGCCAATTATCGGCTGCTTCATGTTCCTGATCATCTGGGCAACGAAGCGTTCGCATCGATTATGCAGGAGCCTAATATTCGTGAAATCGTAGAAGTGATACGAAGTTCGCGTATTGTGGTACACGGTATCGGTGACGCTATGGTGATGGCAAGGCGAAGACGACTGGATTCCGAGATCATTGAAGGGATGGCAGCAGAAGGCGCATTGGCAGAAGCATTTGGTTATTATTTTGACCGAAACGGTGAAGTTGTTCACAAAATGCAAACGGTAGGACTACGGCTAGAGGATATTGTGAAGACTGAAGTTGTTATAGGTGTTGCTGGAGGTCAAGGCAAGGGAGATGCAATAGCAGCAGTTATGAGGTTCGGGCATAATGATGTACTCGTTACGGATGAAGCGGCTGCGCTTGAGATTGTCTCTAACTTGGAGAAGCACGAAGAGAGTAATGCAGAAGACAAGTCATAAGAATTTGTAATCATGATGATTTGTGACAGTCTTATAAGGGTGTCGCGAAACATCTTGAAATATATAAGAGCAATTAAAAATGCCTAGGAGGAATTACAAATGGTTAAAGTTGGTATTAATGGATTTGGTCGTATCGGTCGTAACGTATTCCGCGCAGCACTGAACAACAAGGATGTACAAATCGTGGCAGTAAATGATCTTACGGATACAGCTACACTAGCACACCTTCTTAAATATGATACAACTCACGGCGTTCTTGACGCTACAGTTGAAGCTAAAGAAGGCGCGATCATCGTTAACGGCCGCGAAATCAAAGTTTTCGCTGAACGTAACCCTGAGAACCTTGCTTGGGCTTCTGTAGGCGCTGAAATCGTAGTTGAATCCACAGGTATCTTCACAGCTAAAGAAAAAGCTGAGCTTCACTTGAAAGGCGGCGCTAAGAAAGTTATTATCTCCGCACCTGCTACTAACGAAGATATCACTGTCGTTATCGGCGTTAACGAAGATAAATACGATCCAGCTGCTCACACTGTAATCTCTAACGCTTCTTGCACAACGAACTGTCTAGCTCCTTTTGCAAAAGTATTGAACGATAAATTCGGAATCGTTAAAGGTATGATGACTACAACTCACTCATACACAAATGACCAATCCGTACTTGATGTACCTCACAAAGACTTGCGTCGTGCTCGTGCAGCTGCTGAGAACATCATTCCTTCATCGACTGGCGCAGCTAAAGCTGTTGCACTTGTTCTTCCTGAGCTTAAAGGCAAATTGAACGGTATGGCTATGCGTGTTCCTACACCTAACGTATCCGTAACTGACTTGGTTGCTGAACTGAAAGTTAACGTAACAGTTGAAGAAGTTAACGCAGCATTCAAAGAAGCTTCTGAAGGTTCCCTTAAAGGCATCTTGAACTACAATGAATTGCCGCTTGTATCAAGCGACTACAACAGCGACCCAGCTTCTTCTACAATCGATGGTCTTTCGACTATGGTTGTTGAAGGCAACATGGTTAAAGTTATCTCTTGGTACGACAACGAGTGGGGCTACTCGAACCGTGTAGTTGACCTCGCTGCTTACATCGCAAGCAAAGGTCTGTAAGACTTACGACTAGCTTTGTTCCCACAATTGGATGGAACGCTTTCGTCCCGGACCAACTGAGATGTTATCCGGGACAATTTTAGCCAGCGGCTCCACTTTGGTGGCGTCATGGCGCGGGAGCGTTCCTTCTTTATAGAAGGAACGCTCTTTTATTTTTTGATTTTACAAATGGCTATACATACTTGATTACGAGTATTGTCGCCTATTCATATAGCTTTTCACTTATAATCAGGGAGGTCACATCAATGGCTAAAAAAAGTGTTCGTGACGTAGAAGTAGCAGGCAAGCGCGTATTTGTTCGCGTGGATTTCAATGTACCTCTTGAAGATGGCAAAATTACGGATGACAAGCGGATTCGCGAGACGCTTCCAACGATCAATTATTTGATCGAGAATGGTGCAAGAGTTATTCTTGCAAGTCACCTTGGACGTCCAAACGGCCAAGTTGTAGAAGAGCTTCGTCATACGGCATCCGCAGCACGTCTAGCTGAGCTTCTAGGCAAGGATGTTATTAAAGCCGATGATTCTATTGGTGAAACGGTTAAAGCGCTAGTAAACGCTCTAGACAACGGTGACGTGCTATTGCTTGAGAACGTGCGCTTCCATGCTGGTGAAGAGAAGAATGATCCAGAACTTGCGAAGGCTTTTGCTGAATTGGCTGACTTGTATGTCAATGATGCTTTCGGCGCGGCTCACCGTGCTCATGCTTCGACAGAAGGCATTGCTCACCACCTGCCAGCTGTATCTGGTCTATTGATGGAGAAAGAGCTTGATGTACTTGGTAAAGCGTTGAACAATCCTGAGCGTCCTTTCACAGCAATCGTGGGCGGTTCTAAAGTTAAGGACAAAATCGACGTGATCAACAAGATGATCGAAATTGCTGACAACATCATTATCGGCGGCGGCTTGTCTTATACTTTCTTCAAGGCACAAGGTCATGAAATCGGCAAATCGCTTGTCGACAACTCGAAGCTTGATCTCGCTCTAGAGTTCATCGAGAAAGCGAAAAAACTCGGCAAAAACTTCCTCATCCCAGTAGATATCGTTGTTGCAGACGACTTCAGCAAAAACGCGAACACGCGTATCGTTGATGTTGACGGCATCCCTGCTGAATGGGAAGGCATTGACATCGGACCTAAAACGCGTGAAATTTACGCAGATGCAATCAAGAACTCCAAGCTTGTTGTTTGGAACGGACCGATGGGCGTATTTGAAATCGAGCCATTCTCACATGGTACACAAGCGGTAGCGAAAGCTTGCGCAGAAACAGCTGGCTACACTGTAATCGGCGGCGGCGACTCTGCTGCGGCAGCTGAGAAATTTGGTCTAGCGGATCAAATGAATCATATTTCGACTGGCGGCGGCGCTTCACTAGAGTTCATGGAAGGCAAGGCGCTTCCGGGCGTTGTTGCACTTAACGATAAATAGGAGGAATTACACGATGAGCAGAAAACCAATTATTGCAGGCAACTGGAAAATGTTCAAAACGGTTTCTGAAGCTGTATCTTTCTTCTCCGAAGTGAAAGGTAAAGCAGAAGTAGCTGGCGTTGAGAGCGTAATTTGCGCACCATACACAACTCTGCCTGCACTTGTAGAAGCAGCTAAAGGCACGACAATTGCGATTGGTGCACAAAATATTCACTTCGAAGACAATGGCGCTTTCACTGGTGAAATCAGCGGCGTTATGTTGAAAGATCTCGGCGTGAAGTATGTTATTATCGGACATTCGGAGCGTCGCGCTTATTTCGCGGAGTCGGATGCGATCGTTAACCAAAAAACGCATGCAGCATTCAAACATGGCTTAACGCCAATCGTTTGTGTAGGCGAGAAGCTTGAAGAGCGTGAAGCGAACCAAACCAAAGAAGTTTGTAAAGTTCAAACAGAAGCGGCTTTCCAAGGTCTGTCTGCTGAGCAAGCTGCAGAAGTGGTTATCGCTTATGAGCCAATCTGGGCAATCGGTACAGGCAAATCTTCAACTTCTGAAGATGCACAAGATGTTATCGGTTATATCCGCGGCGTAGTAGCAGGCTTGTACGATGCTGCAACTGCTGATGCCGTTCGTATCCAATACGGCGGCAGCGTGAAACCTAACAACGTAGCAGAATATATGGGTCAGGCAGACATCGACGGCGCGCTTGTAGGCGGCGCTAGCTTGGAGCCGGCATCTTACATCGCACTCGTTGAGGGGGCCAAGTAAATGGCTGCTCCGAAACCAGTAGCACTCATCATTCTCGATGGCTTTGGCCTTCGAGATGATGTAACAGGCAATGCTGTTGCACAAGCAAAGAAACCGAATTATGATCGTTATTGGTCCACTTATCCGCATACAACATTAACGGCATGCGGGGAAGCGGTTGGTCTTCCTGAAGGACAAATGGGCAACTCCGAAGTTGGGCATCTTAATATCGGCGCAGGTCGAATTGTATATCAAGATTTGACTCGAATCAGCAAATCGATTCGTGATGGCGAATTTTACGATAATGAGACTATTCTTGCTGCTGTACGTCATGTAAAAGCTAATAACAAGAAGCTTCACCTGTATGGTCTTCTCTCTGACGGCGGCGTTCACAGCCATATCGCTCACTTATTCGCGTTGCTGGAGCTGGCTAAGAAGGAAGAACTTACTGAAGTGTATATTCACGCTTTTCTGGATGGACGCGACGTGTCGCCAGACAGCGCGAAGGGTTATTTGGAACAACTGCAAGCGAAGATTGAAGAGATTGGCGTAGGCCAAGTAGCGACCGTTCAAGGCCGTTATTATGCGATGGACCGTGACAAGCGCTGGGAGCGGACTGAAAAGTCTTACCGCGCAATGGTCTATGGTGATGGTCCTCATTATATCGATCCGATCAAAGCGGTAGTTGAATCCTATGAAAAATCAGTTTATGATGAATTCGTTATGCCAACCGTTATCGTAGACGATAATGACAAGCCAGTTGGTCTAGTAGAATCAGAGGATGCTGTAATTTTCTTCAACTTCCGTCCTGACCGTGCCATTCAACTGGGACAAGTATTTACGAACGAGGATTTCCGCGGTTTTGATCGTGGAGAGAACGTACCGAAAAACTTGTATTTTGTATGTCTGACGTTATTTAGTGAAACGGTTGGCGGATTTGTGGCGTATTCTCCTAAGAACCTGGACAACACGCTTGGCGAGGTTCTCGTACAGAACAACAAGAAGCAGCTGCGCATCGCGGAGACTGAGAAATATCCGCATGTCACGTTCTTCTTCAGCGGCGGTCGTGATGCCGAGCTTCCGGGCGAGACACGCGTCCTCATTCCTTCGCCGAAGGTTGCTACTTATGATCTTCAGCCAGAGATGAGCGCTTATGAAGTAGCAGCAGCGGCTGTCAGAGAAATCGAAGCTGACAAGCATGATGCGATCATTCTAAACTTCGCTAACCCTGATATGGTTGGTCACTCTGGCATGCTGGAGCCAACGATCAAGGCAGTTGAAGCAACAGACGAATGTCTCGGCAGAGTAGTGGAAGCAGTACTTGCCAAAGGCGGCGTAGCGATCATTACGGCTGACCATGGCAATGCGGATATGGTATTTGATGAGAATGGGCGTCCTTTCACGGCGCACACAACGAACCCAGTTCCATGTATCGTGACCCGCGCTGGCGCTGTAATTCGTGAAGGCGGCATTCTTGCGGATCTGGCACCTACAGTACTTGATCTGCTGCAGCTTGCTAAACCGAAAGAAATGACGGGAATTTCGCTGATTCAAGAGTAGTTATTGAAGTTAGTTTATTACAATTAAAAAGGAGTGTTTCATTCATGTCTATTATCGTTGATGTATATGCACGCGAAGTATTGGATTCCCGCGGTAATCCAACAGTAGAAGTTGAAGTATCACTAGAATCCGGCGGCCAAGGCCGCGCTATCGTTCCATCCGGCGCATCCACTGGCGCTTACGAAGCTGTTGAGCTTCGTGATGGCGACAAAAGCCGTTACCTTGGCAAAGGCGTTCTGAACGCTGTTGACAATGTTAACTCCATTATTGCTCCAGAAATCATTGGTTTGGATGCACTTGATCAAGTTGCAATCGACCGCAAAATGATCGAGATTGATGGTACGCCTAACAAAGCGAAATTGGGCGCTAACGCAATTCTAGCTGTATCCATGGCTGTTGCTCGTGCTGCTGCTGACGCTTTGAACATGCCATTGTACACTTACCTCGGCGGATTCAATGCAAAAGTATTGCCAGTTCCAATGATGAACATCATCAATGGCGGCGAGCATGCTGACAACAACATTGATGTTCAAGAGTTCATGGTTCTTCCAGTTGGTGCTGAGAACTTCAAAGAAGCGCTTCGTATTGGCGCAGAAATTTTCCACAGCTTGAAATCCGTTCTGAAGAACAAAGGCCTTAACACTGCAGTTGGCGACGAAGGCGGCTTCGCACCGAACCTTGGTTCTAACGAAGAAGCTATCACGACGATCATCTCCGCTATCGAGCTTGCTGGTTACAAACCAGGCGTTGACGTATTCCTCGGTATGGACGTTGCTTCGACTGAATTCTTCAAAAACGGCAAATACGTTCTTGCAGGCGAAGGCAAAGAATTCACGCCTGCTGAATTCGTTGACCTGCTTGCTTCATGGGTTGAGAAATATCCAATTCTTACAATCGAAGACGGTTGTTCCGAAGACGATTGGGATGGTTGGAAATTGCTTACTGAGAAATTGGGCGGTAAAGTCCAACTCGTTGGTGATGACTTGTTCGTAACGAACACAGAGCGTCTATCTGATGGTATTGACAAAGGCGTAGGCAACTCGATCTTGGTTAAAGTTAACCAAATCGGTACGCTTACTGAAACTTTCGATGCAATCGAAATGGCTAAACGCGCTGGCTACACAGCCATCATCTCTCACCGTTCAGGCGAAAGCGAAGACAGCACAATTGCTGACATCGCAGTTGCTACGAACTCTGGTCAAATCAAGACTGGCGCACCTTCCCGTACGGATCGCGTAGCTAAATACAACCAATTGCTTCGCATCGAGGATCAACTCGGTTCGACAGCTCAATACGCGGGCAAATCCGCATTTTACAACCTTAAAAACTTCAAGAAATAGAAGTTTGCACAGAGGCATTCCGGTTTCCGATACCGGAATGCTTTTTTTAAAAATATAAGAATTTATATGTTTGCTTTATAAATACGCTTCTATTTCACCGCGAAACGATGCTTCGCCTCCAAAGGACGGCGAAGCCGTTTCTGCTTGTTAGGATAAAAGTGGATGATCAGCCTAGTGGTTTGAAACTATTGAATTCATTGTCCGCCTATGCTACAATCGGTTTATGTGTTTTTAACGGAGCTCCTATGCTGGAGGTGGATTTGAATGGATATCTTTTTGAAAATATTGCTAGTAATCTTCGCAATTGGATTGATCGCAGTTGTATTGCTGCAAAAAGGCAAAAGTGCTGGATTGTCTGGAGCGATTAGCGGCGGTGCAGAGCACTTGTTCGGCAAACAAAAAGCACGCGGCTTGGATTTATTCTTGCAGCGTTTAACGGTTGGACTTGCAGTTGGATTTTTCCTCTTGTCCTTGATCGTAGCTTATGTAGTTAAATTGTAATGACGCGGAAAGCGGGGGGAAACCTTCGCTTTTTTTGTTTTTTCGGGCATAAGCGGATGCGGATAGAATAATTCGTGTATACTAAACGATATATGATAATCTATCAACCGGATGTAAATGATGGTAGAATAACGCCGGTGTATGAGGTGACGAGGAAAATTATGAAGCAAGAGCAGGAACTGCTTGATTTTATGCGCGAAACGGCTTATAAGCCTTTGACGGATCAGGAAATTGAGAAGCATTACGGTATCACGGATGCCGCAGAATTAAAGCAATTATTGGAATTGCTTAACCAGCTTGAGGATGAGGGCAAGGTGATCCGCACTGAAAAGGGACTTTATGGCGTTCCTGAGCGGATGAATTTGCTGAGAGGCAAATTGCAGGCTCATGCGAAAGGGTTCGCCTTTCTGCTGCCTGATGTGAAGGATCATGCTGATGTTTATATACATGCTAATGATCAGAAGAGCGCAATGAATGGTGATATCGTGCTCGTACGTGTCACTTCGAAAAGTGAAGGCGGCCGTATGGAAGGCGAAGTTGTTCGTGTCGTTCAACGTGCCGTTACCCAAGTTGTAGGGACGTTCGAGAATCATGAGGCGTACGGCTTTGTTATTCCAGATGATAAACGGATTAATCGGGATATTTTCATAGCTAAGGGTGAGTTCAAAGGTGCGGTAGCTGGTCAAAAGGTTGTCGTGCGTATTGTGTCTTATCCTGAAGGACGCTCTGCGGCGGAAGGAGAAATTGTCGAAATACTGGGGCATAAAAATGATCCAGGAATCGACATTTTGTCGATTATTCGCAAGCATCAGCTGCCGGAAAGCTTCCCGGATGAAGTATTGACAGAGGCTGAGGCGGCTCCCGATTCGATCACGGAGGAAGAGATTATTCAGCAAGGCAGACGGGATCTGCGTGGTGAAGTCATCGTGACGATTGATGGAGAAGATGCGAAGGATTTGGATGATGCGGTTCACGTCAAACGGTTGGAAAACGGCAATTATTTATTAGGCGTCCATATTGCAGATGTAGGCTATTATGTTACTGAGAAATCAGAATTGGATCAAGAGGCATTCCGCCGCGGCTGCAGTGTTTACTTAGTAGATCGGGTTATTCCGATGCTGCCGCATCGTCTGTCCAATGGCATATGCTCACTGAATCCGCAGGTGGATCGTTTGACTTTGTCTTGCGAGATGGAATTCGATGGTGAATCACTGAAACGTGTTCGTCATGATGTGTTCACCAGTGTCATTAAGACGACTGAACGCATGACTTATTCGAATGTGAAGAGACTGCTCCAGGCGACTGAAGAAGAGCCAGAGACGGAATTGAAGGAACGTTATGCGGGGCTGTTGGATATGTTCAATTTGATGGAAGAGCTGGCGATGAAGCTTCGTAAGAAGCGGATGAAGCGCGGAGCCATTGATTTTGATTTCCAGGAGTCGAAGGTTATCGTCGATGAGCAGGGCAAGGCAATCGATATTGTGAAGAGAGAGCGTTCCATCGCAGAGCAGATTATTGAAGAGTTCATGTTATCTGCCAATGAGACAGTTGCTGAGCATTTCTATTGGCTGCGTGTACCATTCCTTTATCGGATACATGAAGATCCCGATCAGGAGAAGCTGCTTCACTTCATGCAGTTCGCTTCGAACTTCGGTTACGAGGTTAAGGGCAAGGGCAACTCGGTCCATCCTCGTGCGCTGCAAACCTTATTAGAGAAAATTCGTGGATCGAAGGAAGAGACGGTTATTTCGACGGTTATGCTTCGTTCCATGAAGCAAGCGAAATATGACGCAGCAAGTCTGGGCCACTTCGGCCTTGCGGCAGAGTTTTATTCTCACTTTACATCACCAATTCGTCGTTATCCGGATTTGGTCATTCATCGGATCATTCGCGAGGTGCTTGAAGGCGGCGGATCCTTATCTGAGAAGCGCCACGAAGCGCTGACAGTGCGTATGCCTGATATTGCGCAGCATTCTTCGGAGCGGGAGCGCGTGGCAGTAGACGCCGAGCGGGACACCGACAAGCTGAAGAAATGTGAATATATGCTTGATAAAGTTGGCGAAGAATTCGACGGCATTATCGGCAGTGTAACAAGCTTCGGTATGTTCGTGGAGCTGAGCAATACGGTTGAAGGTCTTATTCGTCTGAGTGATCTGACGGATGATTATTATCATTTCCATGAGCATCATATGGTACTGATCGGTGAGCGCACATCAAAAGTGTTCCGGATCGGCGATGAAGTGAAAATTCGCGTATCACGCGTTAATATGGATGACCATACCATCGATTTCGAGATGGTCGATATGAAACCGCGCAGCGGATTTAAGGGCGTAGCCGACGCCGGATTCGGCGCAGAGCGTAGCGGACGCAAGCGCAGCGGCGGCGGTTTTGGCCGCGGCGGCGAGCGTGTAGCCGTAGGCGGCGGACGCCAAGGCGGCACGGCAGGTGCCGGCGGGCGTGACAGCGCCGCTGGAGGCGGCCGCGGCAAGCGCAGCGGCGCGGGCGGTGGCCGCGCTGGGCAAGGCGGCGCGGCTGGTGT
>JBHGUX010000026.1:0-96996 GCA_048976605.1 Pristimantibacillus sp.
GAGACACTTCTAGAACTTTGCACATCTTCTCTAATCGAAACTCGGAGCGATGATCTTCAATGAATTGGAACCTTAGTTCTTTTCTTTGCTGAAGATGTGCAGAGCCTTTTTTAAAATTTCTAGTTCTTCACGTAAATCGTCGTTCTCACGCTCTTTCTGGCGTTTTTCTTCCTCCTTTTGCTTCAGTTCGAGCTCTAGTTGGCGAATACGTTCAGGGTTATGCACAGACTCATCCTCAAAGGAACGATATTGGCTAACCCACTGATGTAGCGTGCTTTTAGGAACACTTAGCTCATCACAAATGTCTGCAATAGACTTTGTGTTTTCCTGAACATACTTTACTGCTTTCTTCTTAAACTCTTCATTGTAACGCTGACGTTGTTCTCCCACACCGGACACCCTCTTTAATAGAATAAGAAAATTATCTCTTGTCTGTTAGGATTGTGTCCACTTTTTATTCTAGTCTCACCAGATCCGCTATTACCTTGGTAATAGGCAAATTCAACGATATTTGTTTAAATAACGGATCTGAGGTCCGCTAAAACCATAAAGCATGAAAATTTAGTGTAATAGCGGATCCTGTGTCCGTTAACCAACTTTGACCGTCACTGCCTTCTTTTATGTTACTTTAACTGCTACAACATCCACTTCTATGTTCTTGTAGCCGCTCTTCGTGCCACTGTTACTGCTACTGCTACTGTTACTGCTACTGCCACTGCCACTGCCACTGCTACTGCCACTGCTACTGCTACTGCTACTGTTACTGTTACTGTTACTGTTACTGAACTGTTACTGAACTGCTACTGCTTCTGCTTCTGCTTCTGCTTCTGCTACTGCTACTGCTACTGCTTCACAATTGTTACTTTACTTTTACTTTTACTTTTACTACTTCTACTGTTACTTCTACTTCTACCTCTACCTCTACTTCACTGTAACTGCCACTTTTTACTTTACCTCTTTACTACTGCTACTTTACCGCTTAATTAATGCTCACGTTACTTAAACTGCTACTTTCTTTACAGTTGCTTTGTTATGCAACTCGCACTTGGTTAGACTTTCCACCAAGCTCTCATACTGAATTACTTCTGGCCGTAGTAAGCATTGGAGCCATGCTTGCGTAAGTAGTGGCGGTCAAGAAGGTTCTGGTCCATCGGTTGAACGGATGGATTGAGCTGGTAGGTGTGCCAGTTCATCTTCGCTACTTCTTCCAGTACTACTGCGTTATGAACGGCATTGTGGGCATCTGTCCCCCAACAGAAGGGAGCATGACTGAAGACAAGCACAGACGGAATTTGTGATGGGTCTAGTCCATTCTTCTCGAATGTCTCAACGATTACATTGCCCGTCTCATGCTCATAAGCGCCTTTGATCTCCTCTTCTGTCATCGGACGAGTGCATGGCACTTCGCCGTAGAAGTAATCGCCATGAGTTGTACCAAGCGCAGGAACAGCACGCCCAGCTTGCGCCCAACTCGTAGCCCATGGTGAATGGGTATGGACAATTCCTCCAATAGTCGGAAACTTTTTGTACAACACGATGTGGGTCGGAGTATCCGATGATGGTCGAAGCTCACCTTCCACCACATTTCCTTCTAGATCGACGACAACCATCTGTTCCGCTTGCAATTGATCATAAGGCACACCGCTTGGCTTAATGACAATTAAGCCGCTTTCACGGTCGATACCGCTGACGTTACCCCATGTAAATGTTACGAGTCCATATTTCGGCAAATCCATATTGGCTTCCCATACTGCCTGCTTTAATGCTTCCAGCATCCTGTACGCCACTCCTTCACTTCAACTTATCGTTACAATGATTATGCTTGTATAGACCATCTCAATGTTCTAACTCATCATTATTATAAGTTGTACGTACAAGTGTGTCACGTGTTTTTTCGTCAATCTATTTTGAATCCACTCGTATTGTCAATCTACTCTTACTGTTAATCCACTCTTATTGTTAATTCACTCGTACTCCAGCGGTTGATTCCCGAATAATAAGTTTAGGCTCGTATACTTTATCAAGCGTTGAACGACGATTAGGCTGTTGACCTACCATTTTCAATAGCATCTCAACCGCTTCGGTTCCCATCTCCGTCTTCGGATGCTCGATTGTCGTCAGCTTCACTTCCGTTGCTGTTGCCAAATTCGAATCATCAAAACCGATGATCGACAGATCCTCTGGTACCGACAATCCACTTCGGCGGACAATATCCAGCATTCGCACAGCAAGCTCGTCATTGTAACAAATAATCGCTGTCGGTCGTTGTTCGGGCGCTCTCTCCAGCATGCGAGCAAGTGCTTCATGAGGCTTAGTCGATTTCTCTTCCGTCGAATAACGAATGAGATCATCCGGGTGAATGGACAATTGACGCTCACGTTGTGCCCTCAGAAAACCGCGCATTCGATGCACACCCTGAAAGTCATCCGTTTTGAAAAAGCCAGCTATTCGCTCATGTCCAAGCTCAATGAGATGCTCCGCTGCACGATAACCGCCAAGCTCATCATCCACTCGCAAACAAGGCGCATCCACATCGCTATAACGCTCATTCAGCATGACATAAGGAATTTGAAGCGAATCTAGCGCAAGAAAATAATTAAAGTTGGGATTACCCTCTGCACTTTTCGTCGGTTCAATAATAAGTCCCGCCAGCGGTTCTCGAAGCATCGACTCCAGACTATCTTTTTCCTTCTCTTTCTCATTGTCTGTACTAGCAAGCAGCAATCTTCCGCCGCATAAGCGAAGACTTGCCTCAACTCCACGAACAATCGTTGGAAAAATATAGTCCGAAATATGCGTCGTAATCATGCCAATTGTCATGACTCCAGACGGGATTCGCCGATCCTGCATCGATTGATCCGCTACGAATGTTCCCTTGCCTTGAGCGCGATAAACCCAGCCCTCTTGTTCCAGATCACCTAGCGCTTGCCTTACCGTTTGGCGGCTCATCTCAAATTGCTGCCCGATCTCATTCTCAGAAGGAAGTCGATCATGCGGTTTGAATTGTGCAGTCACGATCCATGACTGTATTTCCTGCTTTAATTGCCTATATTTAGGGGGCTGTTGTTCTTTCAATAGTACACCTCAGCTTATTAAATGGTTTGCCTTGTATTATATCATAGGTGAAAGTTGTACGTACATATATTGCAACTGGAGTTCCATCGAAAAAAGACTGCCCAAGGGTTTCTTAGTACCCTCTAGACAGTCCTTCTACTATATATCTATTTACTGTATCCGATAATGAATGATAGTTATCCAACATTCCTTACATCCCTAATCGCTCCAGCAAATAACGCTTCACATCTTCGGATAAGTCTTCCCGCTCTAATGCGTAATCAATTGTAGCTTGCACAAAACCTAGCTTATCTCCCACATCATGTCTCTTGCCTGTAAAACGATGTGCAGTCAGTGGAGCAATGCGATTAAGCCGCTGAAGGCTATCCGTCAATTGGATTTCCCCAGCTTTCCCCGGCTCAGCACGCTCTAGAAAATCAAATATTGCTGGTTCAAGTACATACCTTCCCACAACAGCCAAGTTAGAAGGAGCCATGCCCGGAGCAGGCTTTTCAATCAAATCACGCACATGCCCATCCGTACTTCCAGGTTCAATATCAACTATGCCGTATTTATGTGTCTGATCCCACGGCACCTCCATAACGGCTACAACAGAAGACTGCTTGCGCTCATAAATATCAATCATCTGCTTCAAACAAGGCGTCTCGGCTTTCAATATATCGTCACCAAGCAAGACTGCGAACGGCTCATCGCCTATGAATCTTCTTCCACACAATACAGCGTGGCCCAACCCAAGCGGTTCCTTCTGCCGTACATAATAAATATCAGCCATACGGGATATTTCCTTAACGATGGCCAGCATCTCTTCATTGCCGCGCTCCTCCAGCTCCGCTTCAAGCTCAAAGGACTTATCAAAATGATCCTCTATTGCTCTTTTATGACGGCCGCTTACGATAACGATACTGTCTATTCCCGATTGAACAGCTTCTTCCACAATATATTGGATCGCTGGTTTATCAATGATCGGAAGCATTTCCTTAGGCTGTGCTTTCGTTGCCGGCAAGAACCGCGTACCTAATCCACCTGCTGGTATAATGGCTTTCCGTACCCTTTGTTTCATCTTTTCTCCCCCAATTGCAACCATTTGACTCTCTTAATCATAACCTTAACTTCAAAATTTATCCACTTTTTAAGGTCGTTAAATTCATCTTATTAATCGCCTTATTCTTTGGAATGAAGCGGCAAACGTATTAAGAATGAAGCGCCTTGCCCTTGCTCCTCACCGTCTTCAACTTCAATAGATCCACCATGTATATCTATGATCTTTTTAACAATAGACAGCCCTAATCCACTGCCCCTTTGCGACCGATCACGAGACATATCCACCTTGTAAAAGCGTTCAAATACCCGGTCCCGTTCCTCCTTCGGAATACCGCTGCCGGAATCACTAATTCGTACAACCGCATAACCATCTTGCTCCGTCAGGTGAAACGAGATTTTACCATCCTCCGGGGTAAACTTCATACTGTTAGAGAGTAGATTAATCCATACTTGGCTAAGCTGATCCTCGTCTGCTGTAATAACAGTTTCCTCCATAAGCAGCTCAACAGTCAACCTTTTCGCTACCCAATGGGGCTCACAGGACAACACGGTATCCCGCAGTTGCCGATCCAATCGATAAGGGATAGGCTCGAATGGGTGCTGCTCTGAATCTAAAGAGGCGAGCTTCAATAAATTTTCACTTAGTCTTGATAAGCGGCTGCTCTCCTGTTTAATAATACCAACATACCGATTGCGATCCTCCTCCGTCAATTGCTCACTACGCAATGCCTCAGCGAATCCCCCGATTGAGGTTAGCGGTGACTGAATTTCATGCGATACATTAGACACGAAGTCTCTACGCATCATTTCGATTCGTGAAAGTCCATGCGCCATTTGATTGATACTCTCCCCAAGTTCTCCAAGCTCGTCCTTACGCTGCATCTTCAATTGGACGCTGAAATCTCCTTTCGCAATTCTCGTTGTAGCAGCTGTCATCATTTTTAACGGTTTTACCAAATACCTTGCAGCAATTAAAATAAGAATACTGCCAACAACAAGCAAAGTAATGAGTATGGCAGCCGTATTTCGTTGAAAGCTTCGTACTTCCGGCATTCGATCAGGAACGACGAATAAAGCCCATTCCGTATTGCCAAACCTTACCTTCTGTCCTATAGCATGAGACTCAGCACGCTTATCTTTCCCTTCCTCCTTGAACACGAGCTCCTCAGTATTACCCTCAAATACACTTATCAACTTATCGGATGTCAAATGATCGACTACGTTCTGACTTTCTCTGCCAACCGATATTAATAGACTATTTCGATTGACCGCTACAATAGTTAACCTTTGCAGAGCCGATATTTGCTCGATAAATTCAGGCAGGGAGCGTGGGGAAGACACTTGATATAGCTGCTCGATACGATTGATCATATGTCCCTGATTCCTGCCGAATTGACCTTCCATATCTCTTGAGAACAGCTGAGATGCCATCAGAAAAGAAATCCCCATACTAATAAGAACAATGATAAGGAAGGTTAACGTAATTCGCACATACAAGCTGCGGATCATGCACGCTCCTCCAATCGATAACCTAATCCGCGAATCGTCACGATTCGGAAGCCGAAATTCTCCTCAGGAAACCGCTCACGCAATCTTTTTATATGTACATCCACAGTCCGTTCATCACCCTCGTAATCCATTCCCCACAGCTGTTCAATCAGATGCTCTCGGGAAAAGGTTTTGCCTGGGTAGCTTGCCAGCTTAAACAGCAATTCGAACTCTTTGGGTGGCAGCATCATATCTACTCCAGCAGCTCTAACCTGATAATCGCTGCGGTTCATTAATACGGAGCCAAATTCCACCGTGTGCGAACTTGCAATTCGATATCGCTTCAGAAGCGCTTTAACTCTCACAACCAACTCAGGTGGATCAAAGGGCTTAACTACATAATCATCTGCGCCTAGCTCAAATCCCTTCACCTTATGCGCTGTCTCGCCTTTCGCAGTCAGCATCAGAATCGGCATATCGAAGGATTGGCGCAGAACGGAGCATAATGCCCAACCATCCATTCGCGGCATCATCACATCAATAACCGCCAAGTCTGGCTTTACCGTTTCCAACCGACTTAATGCTTCCTCTCCATCCTTAGCTTCAATAATCTCGAATCCTTCTCTCTGCAGAAACAAACTAACTAACTCACGTATATTGGGATCATCATCAACAACGAGTATTTTGGGCATCCGAATTAACCTCCTGTTCGTTCTCTTTCTACCATAATACAACTAGATGAATTTAAGATGAACATTGTTGACAAACGTTCTAGATTATAATAATTTTAAACTACAAATTGAAGAATCGAACTTAGTGAAATGGAGTGATCATATGCATAAAACGATTATTATTGGTACCGGCCCTGCCGGATTAACAGCGGCGATCTACTTGGCGCGTGCTAATATGGAACCTCTCGTTATTGAAGGCTGGCAACCAGGCGGCCAACTTACGACCACAACGGAAATCGAGAACTTCCCTGGTTTCCCTGAAGGTATTCTAGGCAGTGAATTGATGTCTAATATGCGCAAACAAGCACAACGTTTCGGTGCGACATTCCGTACAGGATCCGTGAAAAGCGTTGACTTCAGCAAACGCCCTTATACCCTTGATGTAGAAGGCATTGGCGAAATGCATGCAGAATCCGTTATTATCTCAACCGGTGCATCCGCCAAATATTTGGGTATTCCAGGAGAGCAAGAAAATATCGGACGCGGCGTCAGCACTTGTGCGACATGCGACGGTTTCTTCTTCCGCGGTAAGAAGCTCGTTATCGTTGGCGGCGGCGATTCCGCTATGGAAGAAGCAGTCTTCTTAACTCGTTTTGCCTCAGAGGTAACTGTGGTGAACCGTCGTGATGAACTGCGTGCTTCCAAGATCATGCAAGATCGCGCACGCGCTAATGAAAAAATCAGCTGGAACCTTAATCGCACACCGCTAGAGGTTGTTGCTGGTGAGCAAGGCTTGCAAGGATTGAAAGTGCGTAATAACGTATCTGGTGAAGAGGAGCTAGTCGAGACAGATGGTGTATTCATCACAATCGGCCACACGCCAAACACTGAATTCTTGAACGGACAAATTGACACGGATGAGCAAGGCTACATTGTCGTGAAGCCTGGCACTTCCGAAACGAATATTCCTGGTGTCTTCGCTTGCGGCGACGTACAGGATCGTCAATATCGTCAAGCTATTACTGCTGCAGGCAGCGGCTGTATGGCGGCATTAGACTGCGAACGTTTCCTAGAAGCTCAAGCACATGACGCGGTACACGCTTAATATTTTCAAAAGAGACTAGTGATTTTTCCCAGAAAGATGTATAATTTTAAATATTGAAAATAAAAAGGCAATGTTACCGTAAACATACAGACTCTAATCGTCTGTTGATGGAAAAAGGTACAACCTCGCTGAAAGGTGATGGTTGTACCTTTTTGGCGTTTTTCAACTACATTTTATGATGGGAGCTGGGGAACAAGATGTTACTGGAAGCTATTTATCACCGCCCGAAACAAAATTGGGCATATGCTTATGATGGACGTACGCTTCATATTCGAATTCGGACAAAGAGGGATGATGTAGATTCGGTAGAGGCAATCGTAGGAGACAAATATGCATGGGAACAAACTACCATAGATGTGCCGATGACTATCTTGTCTTCTGATTCTTTATTTGATTATTGGGAAACTTCTGTGGTTCCACCTTACCGTAGGCTTCGTTATGCGTTTCGCCTAACTAGCGGTAAGGAACAGCTTATTTTATCGGAATCCGGATTCCACGAAGAACTGCCTGAGAACTCAAATTCATTTTATGATTTTCCTTATATCAATCCCATCGATGTGTTTGCTCCTCCCGCTTGGGTGAAAGATGCCGTCTTCTATCAGATTTTCCCTGAGCGGTTCGCGAACGGAGACCCTTCCCTTAATCCTAAAGTGACAGAAGAATGGGGCGGTGAACCTACACCTCGCAACTTCTTTGGCGGTGATCTGCAAGGTGTCATTGATCATCTAGATCATTTGAATGAGCTTGGCGTAAATGCGGTCTATTTCACCCCTTTATTCGAAGCAACTACGAATCATAAATACGATACAGAGGATTATTTGCAGGTAGATCGCCATTTCGGTACAAATGAAAAACTGAAGGAACTCGTTGATCTTTGTCACGCTCGCGGTATTCGCGTGTTGCTAGATGCCGTGTTCAATCATGCTGGCCGTACTTTCCCTCCGTTCGTCGACGTGCTGGAGAATGGTCAGCAATCCAAGTACGCAGACTGGTTCTATGTAAGAGAATGGCCGCTTCAGGTCATTGATTCTATTCCTACTTATGAGACCTTTGCTTTCGAGCCTATGATGCCGAAGCTGAACACAGAGCATCCGGACGTGAAGGAGTATTTGTTCAAGGTCGCACAATATTGGATCCAAGAGATTGGCATTGACGGATGGCGTCTTGATGTCGCGAATGAGGTAGACCATCAGTTCTGGCGGGAATTCCGCGCTAAGGTCAAAGAGGTTAATCCCGAGGCTTATATTTTAGGTGAAATCTGGCATGATTCCATCATGTGGCTGCAAGGCGATCAGTTCGATGCCGTCATGAACTATCCGTTCACGAATGCCGTACTCGACTTTTTCGCTTACGAGACATTGGATGCCAAATCATTCGTTGATGCAATTGGCGCTCAACTTGCCGCTTACCCGCAGCAGGTTACCGAAACGGCATTCAACCTGCTCGATAGTCATGATACGCCGCGACTTCTGACGATCTGTGAGGATGATACGGATAAAATGAAGCTAGCTGCTCTATTTCAACTCACCTATCCTGGTGTGCCTTGTATCTATTACGGCGATGAGGTGGGTATTAACGGTGATGGCGATCCTGGCTGTCGCAAATGTATGGTGTGGGATCCAGAGGAGCAGAACTTGCCCTTGCTGCAATTCTATCAACAAACCATTGCACTTAGACATAAGCATGCTGCTCTTCGCAGTACGGACATTCGCTTCCTCCAAGCTAATGCAGGAGATGGCGTGATCATCTACGAGCGTCGCGAGGGTACTGAGCGGATCATCATTGCAATTAATGCACGTGCCGAAGCGACTTCTATTACAGCTAAGCTAAATGAAGCGGAGGGCTCCTCCTTTGTATCATTGCTTGATGAAACCCAACAAATCAACATTAAGACTGGAGTTTTAGCACTTACGCTCCCGGCCTACGGTTATCAAATTTGGAAGCAGGCCTAGCTTAGTTAGCTAGGCTAAGCAGATCAGAGATGACTCCTTTTTTGGGAGTCATCTTTTTTTATGTCAACTACATTAGTGGGGTTAGGTGAATATGCAGCATTAAACCCTGAACGCTAACGTTGGCTTATGCAGATTAACTATCTACTGGATAAGAGATCGCAATTTAGCGGACCCAGGAGCCCTTATTTGCTGCAATTCTTTCGATTTGAAGATCTAGAGGACCTCAGTTCCGCTATTTATGCGAGAACCACCAAATAGTTGCCTTCCCAAAGGTAATAGCGGATCTCAGGTCCGCTAAGAACCTCCCATCGCCGTAAATTTCATAAATAGCGGAACCTGTGTCCGTTGAGTTGGGTTTGGGGTTGAAAAACAACAAAAGACCCTACAAACGAACACTTTTAATAAGTGTCCGCTTAGGGTCTTTGTTCATACTCCATTTGATTATTGGGTTACTTCAATATAACCGTACTATATGGCGGCAGTGTGAGTTTACCGCTCTCAAGCTTCGCCTCAGTTGATGAAACATGCTGCAACTTCTCGAACGGCTCGAATCGGTCGTCTACCGTTAGTTGGACTGTCAGAGCTGAGCCAGATAAATTATGCGCCACGAGTACTCTTTCCTTAGCAGTCAGCCTAATATAGGTACTCAAAGCTGCTGGTGCATCAGCTACAACATAATCCTCGATACTGCCATTCTGAAGCGCAGGCTCCGCATATCGCCATTTGTTCAGCATCTGATAATGCGCTAGCATCGAGTTCTCGTCTTTCTGTTGAGCTTCAACGGATACAGTCATCGGATCAGGGTTATGCTTGGAAGGCTCCCAATTGGTCTGCCCCTTCCCGCCTGCCTTATCTGAATACCAAAGCATCGGTTCCCGAATGAATTCATCGGGCTTTGCACCCTCCATGCCAATCTCTTCACCATAATAAATGAATGGATTACCGGGAAGTGTCAGCAAAAGCGATGCAGCCATCTTCGCATGATTGATATTGCCGGTTAACGCCGTCATAATCCGGTTCTGATCATGATTGCTAAGAAACGGGGAATCCGTAAAGTTAGTACCCGATGTCTTTCCGTAATAGTCATAGGCACGCTTAAGTGTAAAAGCCATATCCGGATTCCGTTCTCCACTTGCCGCTCCTTGTATCTTTCCCGCTAAATCAAAATGAAAAGCAGAATCTAGTGCTTGATCAAAATAAGGTGCAATAACAGACATCGAATCCCATACTTCACCGATTAAAAATGCATCTGGCTTCGACTCATTTAATCCGCTGCGGAAATCCTGCCACCATTGCTTGTTAGCGGCCCATACTTCCTTGCTGTTAACGGTGGAGTTGAAATCTCCGAAGATATGTTTGGCCGCATCCAATCGGAAGCCATCTAGGCCTAGGTCCAGCCAATATTGACCTATCTTGATCATCTCAGCCCTTACAGCTGGTTCATCGAAATTAAGATCAGGCATTCCTCCCCAGAATATACCCAAATACTTCGAATCGCCTGCCGTATGCCATGGCTTACTGCCAGTGGCACCATCATTCTGTACCTGCTCTCCCGCATCAACAAATTGATACCAATTTCGATACGGACTTTCCGGGTCTGCCAATGCTTCCTTGAACCAAGGATGCTCACTGCTCGTATGATTAACAACCAAATCGATGATGACTTTAATATCACGTTTATGTGCTTCCTCAAGCAGCTTCTTCATATCATCCAACGTCCCATAATCGGGATTGACAGCATAATAGTCCGTGACATCATAACCGTGATAGCTGGGGGAAGGATTGATTGGCATCAGCCAAATACCGCCTATACCGAGCTCTTTCAAATAATCCAGCTTTGCAGTAACACCGTTCAAATCTCCGATTCCGTCTTCATTCGTATCATAGAAGGAACGAACGAATATTTCGTAATAGACATCTCCAGGTTGTTCATCAATCTCATAGCCCACCCCTGTTGAGACAGCTGTCTCTAGTGGGGGATTACTTTCTGTCCCGCCCGTTTTCGGAGCAATCATTGCCGTTGTTGTCGCTTCCTGTCCATCATCGGAAGTGTTAGTGCATCCTGCCACGAAGACAGCTGCGGTTAGCAAAAGAGCTGCGGCAAGCCGCAGCCCTTTCTTATTATTCACCCAATCTATCATGCCATCACCCTTTCGACGCACCTGCTGTTAGTCCCTGTACAAGGAACTTCTGCAGGAACACAAACAGCAACGTAATCGGTACTGCGATTAATACGGCACCTGCAGCAAACATCGTAAAGTTCGTGTTCTGATAAGAGTTAACGAGATCCCATAGTCCAACCGCCAACGTCCAATTTTCTCTTGAACGAAGTACGAGTCTTGCAAAGATGAAGTCAACCCATGCGCCGGTGAATGTCGTCAATCCTACGTATACGAGAATCGGACGTGTGAGCGGCAACATAATTCTGAAGAAAATGTCCAAATGATTAGCCCCATCAATTCGTGCCGATTCATCCAAGCTCCGTGGAATGGTATCGAAAAACCCTTTAATTACAAATCCATTGAACAATACCGAACCTGCTGAATAGACAATAATGATTGCGGTGTGTGTATCAAGCAAGTCAAACTGCATAAGTAAAATATACACAGGAACCAAACTCATGAATCCTGGGAACATGCCCAGTACTAATATTGTTGATAGAATCGACTGACGTCCCTTGAACCGGAACCGGGACAAGGCGTACATACTGATTGTCGATAAAATAGTTGAGAAGATCATTGACAATACCGCGATTTTCAAGGTGTTCATATACCATCTGCCGTATAGAAATACTTTCGAACTAAACAGTTCCGTATAATGCGACAGTGTAAATGACTTCGGAAAGAAGCTCGCGCTGTACAGTGATGTACCAGGCCGGATCGAAGAGATCAACACCCAAAGTGCGGGATAAATGCAACAAATGGCAATTACGGTCAGCACAATATAGCTTAAGGTTAAGCGTATTGCATTCCCTCTTCCTTTACTCATTGGATCATATCCTCCTCTTTGAATGACTTCGTACGACGGTAGTTAACGATAGAGAACGTAGCAATGATGATGAAAATAATAATTCCAATGGCCGATGCCATATTGAATTGGCTTTGATTCAATGTCAATTTGTACAACCATGTCACAAGCAAATCTGTGCTGCCTGCATACATATATTCACCGTTGAGAGGAGCACCATTGGTTAATAGGAAGATCAGGTTGAAGTTATTAATATTTCCTGCAAATTGAGTGATCAAGATTGGCGCAGTTGCGAACAGTACGAATGGCAGCGTAACGATACGGAATTTCTGGTACCCCGATGCTCCATCCACCTCTGCAGCTTCATACATATCTTTCGGTATCGCTGTTAGTACCCCAAGAACCAATACCATGGTTACCGGAATACCTACCCACATATTAACGATAATTGCTGTTATTTTCGCCATAGTTGGATCTGTAAGCCATGGAACCTTCCCTATACCGAAATAGGATAAGTATTCGTTTATCGGTCCGAACTGACCGTTAAATAAGTTACGCATAACAAGCAAAGAGATCAATTGTGGTATCGCGTAAGGCAGAATGAATATCGTACGCCATACTTTTTTGAAGCGAACACCTTTTTGTTCAATTAGCAATGCAACAAGCAAGCCGCCAAAATAACAAGTGACTGTAGCGACTACTGCCCAGATGATCGTCCATGTTAATACTCCGAAGAAAGTGTAGCTCCATGTTTTCAACGTGAGTAAGTCAATAAACGTCTGAAAACCAACCCAATCGACTAACTTGGCTGGAGGAATATGATTAGGCAATGAGTAATTCGTAAATGAGAGCAATACCATGAATAAAATTGGCATGATTGTAAGAAACAAAACACCCATACCTGGTACGGTCAGCAGTAAATGAGGAAACTTGCGATCCCACACATAATAAAGTGTCTGCTTAATAGTAGCTGGCGATTGACCTTTGTCTCTCAAGTCTCCTGTACGATTCGCATCGCGAATATTCATTATATAGATAAGAATAAATAAAGCGAAAAATAAAACGGTAATTAGTCCTTGAATCAACAAGAAGATGGAATTATCTCCTTGCACCATCTGATTGATTCTGCCTACCTTTTGCAGTCCTGTTGGTGTATCGCCAAGAGTAACGAGACCCCATATTGCATGCGGTAATTCACGTACAAAATAAATTAATGCTGCTGCGTTAATAGCGAGTAAAATTATGCCCTTAACAAATTGCTTATTGTACAATTGCCCTAGTCCCACAACGAATACTGATAAAATGGTTGCTATGTTGCGATGCTTCATCCCCGGATGGCTCCCTTCCATGGCGTTCACCCGCCGAAGCAACTTCGGCGGGCGAGCCATCATTCATCATTATAATGAATTTATATGGTTTATCTGTCTAAGATAATGACTACTTAGTTGCACCTTGGCTTGCTTCTTTGATTTGTTGAACTGCGTTATCAAGAGCAGCTTTCGGATCTTTGCCGCCATTCCATATGTCTGCGAATGCTGCACCGATTGGATCCCATACGCCGCCCATTTCTGGGATAGAAGGCATTGCTTGCGAGTTAACGAATTGAGCTGCGAAACCTGCAGATACTTCATCTGCTTTGAAAGTAGGATCTTCCATTGCTTCTTTGTTAGCAGGAATTGCACCGTTATGCTTGAAGCCAGCAAGCTGGTTTTCTTTAGAAGATACGAAATCAGCGAACATACGAGCAGCATTAGGATATTTGGAGAACGTATTTACATACCAAGCTTTAACACCAGAGAACGTTATTGCCGGTTTACCATCGATTGTAGGAATTGGAGCTACGCCGAAGTTGATTCCAGCGGCTTTGAAATCGCCAACTTTCCATGGACCTGTAATCGTCATAGCAACAGATTTATCTACCAATTTACCTTGGATAATGTCTGCTGTAGCATCATCAGAATTGATTGGCAAGATTTCTTTCAATGATTGGAAGAGCTTAACGCCTTGAACAGCACCATCATTGTTCAGACCGATATCGGCTGGATTTTGACCATTGTCACCAAATACATAACCGCCTGTAGAAGAAATGAAGATGTAGTTGAAGTAGAAGTTCCCGATCTCCCACATAAGAGCATATTTGTTTTTACTTGAATCATTAAATGTTTTTGCATATTCTTTCAGTTCATCAAACGTCGCAGGAGGCGTTTGAACGAGGTCTTTATTATAGTACAATGCATAAGTTTCAACTGAACGAGGGTAACCGTACAATACACCACCAGAAGTTACTGCGTTAACAGCTGCTTCAGCGTTATTTGCTTTAGTGGATTCTTCGTAGAAGTCATTCGGCAGAACAAGACCGGCAGCTACTGCTTTACCGAGGTTATCATGCGGGAATGTTACTACGTCAGCGCCGATCCCAGCAGGACCGTCAGTTGTCAGCTTACCAACTTGGTCTGGAGATTCAACATCTTCAACCTTAACTGGAATTCCGTATTTTTCTGTAAACGCTTTAGCTGCTGCTTCAATGAAAGGACGCTCATTTTTCGAATCCCATACCGTAAGCGTTGCGCCTTCTTCTGGAACGATTTCATCGGATTCAGCTGGTGCATCCGTTGCTGGTGCATCTGTTGCTGCTGGAGCATCCGTTGCTGCTGGTGCGTTGTTACCTCCATTGTTGCCGCCACATGCAGAAACAATAAACAATGCAACGATCATTGAAATAACTAACCACTTTTTCATCTAAAAGCTCCCCTTCCAATAATGTATTAATGCGTGTCCATGAACAAAACCGCTTTCACACCGATCGTTACAAGCTCGTTGCTCATCTTCTTCTCCGATTGGTTGTCTTTGCATCAACTCATGCAAACGTTTGTACAAACATCCAAGATTAGAGCTGACAAGCTGCATGAATCACGTGTTTTTCCCCTTTTCAAGTTAACCCGTCATCATGTAAGCGTTATATTCACAAGTTCATCATACATCATCCATATTCGTTTGTAAAAACGTTTGCACAGGTCGGTATCGGCTACATTTTCGGGTATATCGTCTATTATCTTCTATTTCCTCCGATTTACCCAGTTTTTTAGGATTTGTTAAGCGCTTACTTGTGGTGTATCTTTACTTTAGATAGCGTTTGCATTAACATAAAGAGATATTGTTCAAACGATTGCATTTAAGATGGGAGATCTTAATCTAATATGGTAACTATAAAAGATGTTGCAAAAGCTGCAGGGGTTTCCCCTTCTACTGTATCACGGGTCGTATCTAACCACCCGCGTATTAGCAAAGCAACTTCCATAAAAGTAAAGAAATTTATGGATGAAATGGGCTATCACCCAAATGCTATGGCGAAAAGCCTTGTCTCCAAAACGACCCAGACGCTGGCAATTATGCTGCCAAGACCAGCTGAAGAGTTATTCCAAGACTTCTTCTTCGGTGAACTCCTCAGAGGAATACTTACACATTCCACTCGTGCTGGTTACGATATGCTGCTAACTGCGGCTACTAATGATCATGATGAAACTGAAACGATATCCAGACTTGTCTTTGGTCGTAGAGTCGATGGTGTCATTCTGCTCTCCGCTCGCGTTAATGATCCCTTAATTGGCTATTTAAATGAACAAAACTTCCCTAGTGTCTTGATCGGACGATCAGACGAGTCACACTCCAACATACTAAGCGTCAACAACAATAACATACAAGCATCTTATGATGCGACTCAACATCTTATCAGTCAAGGACATACACAAATTGGATTTGTAAGCGGACCTTCTAGTATGACTGTCTCTCTAGATCGTATGGAAGGCTATCGCCAAGCACTTGCTGAAGCCAATTTGCCATTCCGATCTGAGTGGGTTGTCGAAGGCGAATATTTGCAAGAAAGCGGATTCCGGGCGATGTCTTCTATTATGGACTTGCCGAATCGTCCAACAGGTCTTGTTGTTATTGATGACGTGGTTGCATTCGGCGTATTACGTGGGTTAACTGAGATCGGCTATACCGTACCCGAAGATATTAGTCTTGTAAGTTTTAATAATATTGCACTTTCCGAGCTCGCTACACCGCCAATCAGCTCAATTGATATTGGCACTTATCAACTTGGTTACACAGCATCGCAAATGCTGGTGCGACTTATTAATGATGAGCCTATTCATCAAACTAGCCTAATCATCCCTCATCGTTTAATTGTTCGCGAGTCTTCTATTCATCATATAAGTAAAAGGAGCTAATACAATGGATAACAAGAAACCTTATTTAGTAGACAGCATTATTGGAAACTCAAAATTTCTAGCCTCTTTGGGCCGCAATGGACGGATGTATCGTCTGTGGTGGCCTAATATAGATTTCCCTCAGCATGTTGATGCGGTCCGTACAGGTGTTCGAATCGACAATACTGAGAATGTTACTTGGTTTGACAGTGAAGATGAGGGTTGGAATCATCAAGCTGCCTATTTGCCGCAAACGAATATCATGCGTATTCAAGCACAATCAGCGGATCAACCGCTCAAAGTGGACAGTTATCATTATGCCGTTCCAGGGCAATCCATAATCGTACGCGAATATTCATTTACTAACGTAACGGATCAAGTATTATCTTTTGAATTTGTTATGCACTCTTCCTTCAAAGTTAGTGAGAACTCTCTTTACAATACAACGACCTTCAATCTTTCCGAAGATGCACTTCTTCATTTCCGTAGTCGTTATTTTTTTGCGCTTTCTAGCGCAAACGTGTGCACAAAATTTCAAGCAGGTCATGCATGGAATGCAGCACAACAAGTAGCCTTAAATGGCAATGTCATTGATATGCAGCCTGACGGCGCATTAGCTTGGCGAATTATTGAGCTTGCTCCAGGTGCAACAGCTACCATTCCTGTATATATCACGGCTGGAGAAGATGAAGAAAGCTGTTTAAACGAAATGCGTCTGGCCAAAAGCAAACCTAGCGTACAATGGCAAGACGATACTGCTTCCTATTGGAAGAACTATCTCAGCCAAGCAACACCATGCCCGATAGATAATAAAGATATAGCTGAATTATATGAGCGCTCCGTACTTATGTTCAAATTGATGTCGGATGAGCAAACGGGCAGCATTATTGCCGCACCAGAATTTGATGAGCAATTCACTCGCTGCGGCGGATACTCCTTCTGCTGGGGCCGTGATGCCGCCTTTATCACAACTGCCCTCGATAAAGCTGGTCTCGGTCAACTATCCGATCGCTTCTACGATTGGGCTTTGACGGCTCAATCACCTGACGGTTCCTGGCAACAACGGCATTATCACGATGGAAGCCTTGCTCCTTCATGGGGACTGCAAATGGATGAAGGTGCCTCAATTATTTGGGGAATGTGGCAACATTTCATGGAAAATAAAGATAACAGCTTTGCGGAACGCGTCTGGCCGTCTGTAGAACGCGGTGCCGGCTTCCTATATGCCTTCTTAGATCCAGAATCGGGCTTGCCCAAGCCAAGTATCGATCTATGGGAAGAACGTGAAGCATCACATACGTATACATCAGCTGCCGTATATGGCGGATTAACTGCTGCCGCTTCTTTCGCCAAATTGGCGAATCGTCATGATTTGGCAGAACAATGGCTTGCTGCTGCTAATCAAATTGCCGATAAGATCGTATCTGACCACTGGAATGAAGAGAACAACAGCTTCTATCGCGGATTAAACCTAACGGTGGATAAATCTCGTTTCGAGCAAGAGACTGCTGCTGGCAAGAGCGGTTCAATCACTCCGTTTGTCAAAGGCTATGAGAAATATATTCTACAGCATGATACGATTGTTGACGTAAGCTTGCTAGGTGTTTCTGTCCCATTCGGTGTTATTTCTCCAGATCATGAATATATGCAACGTACAGCCGATACGATTGAACAGCTACTCACTGTTCCTAACATTGGCGGTATTAAACGTTATGAGAATGACCATTACATTGGCGGAAACCCTTGGATATTAACGACTATGTGGCTTGCACATTATCGTCTGCAGACCGGTCAATTAGAGAAAGCGAAGCAGCTTATTCAATGGGCAATCGATCATCGTACTGAAACGGGGCTGCTCCCAGAGCAAATAGATAAGAATACAGGTGCTACAGCTTGGGTCGTTCCTCTCACATGGTCGCATGCGATGTTTGTTCTAGCCATCTTCATGCTCGCCGAGGCGGAGGCACGTCTAGCATCTACAACAAATACAGCAATTGTCTAATCAATTAAGTTTCACAACGCCTGAATGTGGTTATATAACCTCATCAGGCGTTTTTTTATATTTAATAGCAAAGCACTTGACAAATCATCTCTTATTTATAATAATTATAAACAAGGAATGAATACAAAATAAGCTGATTCGAGATTTGGTGACGCTGAATGATTATGGATCACTGCGCACACAATAATACTCGAAGAAAGGATGAGATACGATGAGTAAAACACAAACAACACATGAGGTATTAAACAAACAAATAGCTAACTGGAGCGTACTTTACATTAAGCTGCACAACTTCCATTGGTATGTAAAAGGCTCACAGTTTTTCACATTGCATGTGAAATTCCAAGAATTTTATGAGGAGGCTGCCCTTAATGTAGATGAACTCGCTGAGCGTTTACTCGCATTGAAGGGAACGCCAATTGCAACAATGGCTGAATACTTAAAAACAGCCAGCATCAAGGAAGCAAAAGGCGACGAGAATGCAACACAAATGGTTGAGTCACTTATCGCTGATTTCACTACAATCATCGGTGAACTGAAACAAGGTATGGAGATCGCACAAGAGGATCACGATGAAACGACTGCCGACATGCTGCTCGCTATTCATACGACACTTGAGAAACATGTATGGATGTTAACTGCGTTTAACGCATAAGCTTCATTTAACTCTTTGATCGGATAACATAACAATAGGGTCTGTTCAGCCAGGTTAAGTTCCAACAACCTGGCTGAGCAGACCCTATTAATCATTTAGGCCGTATATATTAGACCAGCTTCGCTACGCAGCTGGCTGCTTTCTCGCCCTGCCATTGTGCTTCTAGCTGATCTCCATCGTTCAAAGCAGCGACTCCAGCGGGTGTCCCTGTAAAGATTAAATCTCCAGGTCCGATACCGTATCGCGAGTCGATATGGTTAATGAGCTCCGAGATTCCGAACAGCATATCACCAGAATTGCCTACTTGCACTTGGACACCATTGCGAATCAAGGAGAATTCGGTCTCCTTCAATTCTTGCTCCCCTGGATAAGGCATCCATTGTCCTATTGGAGCCGAGTTTTTAAATCCCTTAGCATCCAGCCATGGCTGACCTTTCGCCTTAAGCTTGTTCTGTACATCGCGCAGCGTTAAGTCCAGTCCAAGTGCGAAGCCATCAATACATTCATCCGGCTCTACGCCCGCTTCAAGACTACGCCCGATTCGCAGCACGATTTCCAGTTCAAAATGCACCTCGCCGCGATCCCCCGGGAGCTCAACAACATTCCCATTCATCGGAACGATAGCATGAGAAGGCTTTGTGAATACGATCGGCTCCTCTGGCACTTCATTGCCCAGCTCCAGTGCATGAAGTCGATAATTCCTTCCAATGCAATAAATATTCCTGATTTCATTCGCCATAACAACGATCCCCTCTCATCTCATGCTCTTATTTACAAATTCCACACTCGTTATTCAATTAGCTCTTCTTCTGTGCTGCGATTTGATCAGCCAATTCATTCAACTCTGTCCAGCGTTCCAACAACTGATCAAGCTTCGCCTCTAACTGCTGTTGTTCTTCTGCTAATTGCTGCAGCAGGACGGAATCACTGCCGGATTCCTCCATATTCTTCACGATTGCAGCAAGCTTCTCTTCTGTTGTTGCTATCCAGCCATCAATCTGCTCATAGTCCTTCTGTTCCTTATAGGACATACGAAGGGAACGTTCAGGTGCTTTCGATGCTTCAGCTTCCGCCTCTTCCTTCGGCGGGCTCACAACTGCCGCTTTAACAGGGGCACTGGATGCGACTGCAGCAGCTTCTCGTACAGTTGTACCATATTTATTCATATACTCCTGATAGTCCGAGTAATTACCTGTATGGTGTGTGATGACACCATTTCCTTCGAACGCTATTATTTTATCAACGGTACGGTCAAGGAAATACCGATCATGTGAAACGACGAACACGACGCCCGGGAAATCATCCAAATAATCTTCCAGAACAGTCAAGGTTGAAATATCCAAGTCATTCGTAGGCTCATCCAGCAATAGAACATTAGGTGCGTTCATAAGTACACGCAACAGCTGTAAGCGCCGTTTCTCTCCGCCTGACAGCTTGCCGATCAATGCCCATTGCATCGAAGGCTCGAATAGGAAGCGTTCCAGCATTTGTCCCGCTGATATCGTCGTGCCGTCAGCCGTCTGAACCTGCTCCGCAGCTTCACGAATATATTCGATGACACGCAATGACTCGTCCATCTCTTCATGCTCTTGAGAGAACCAGCCAAGCTTAACAGTCGGACCAAGCACTACCGTTCCTTCATCCGGCTGTAATCGGCCTTCAATGAGTTTGAGCAACGTAGATTTGCCGCTGCCATTACGGCCGACAATACCAACTCGATCCTCAGGTACAGCTATATAGCTGAAGTCACGAATAAGTGTGCGTTCGCCAAAACCTTTGACAACATCTTCGATTTCAAGAATTTTCTTACCTAGCCGCGTTGAAGCGACGGATACATCCATTTTGCCGCCTGCTTGTTTCGGTGCTTGCTCCTTCAAGGCTTCGAACCGATCGATCCGCGCCTTCTGCTTCGTCGAGCGCGCTTTCGCCCCGCGGCGAATCCAAGCTAGCTCATTGCGCAACAGGTTTTTCCGTTTGTTCTCCGTGGAGGCTTCCCGCTCTTCACGTTCCAGCTTCAGCTCCAAGAAGCGGCTGTAATTAGCCTCATAGAAATAAGCTCGGCCTTTATCCAGCTCGATTACACGATTGCTGACCCTGTCCAAGAAATAGCGATCATGCGTAATCATAAGCAATGCGCCTTTACGCTTTTGCAGCATGCCTTCCAGCCAAGCGACGGAATCATTATCAATATGGTTAGTTGGCTCATCAAGAATTAGAATATCAGAGGGTTGGAGCAAAGCAGCAGCCATCGCTACCCGCTTCCGCTGCCCGCCTGAGAAAGTGTCAACCTTGTCGTTATAGTTGTGAATGCCGAGCTTGGACAATGCCATCTGCGCATCGCTCTCAAGCTGCCATGCGTCGAACTCATCCACACGCTGATTGGCGTTCATCAGCTTCTCCTGCAAATCAGTATCATTGGGGTTCAGCTCCAACGCTTGAAGAGCTGCAGCGTAGTCTCTCACGGCACGAAGCTGTGGAGAATCGCCGCCGAGTACATGCTCTAGTGCCGTCTCATTCGGTGCGAATACAGGATCTTGCGCAAGCATTCGTATATTTACGCGGTTGCCAATCGAAACTCCGCCAGCATCTGCAGGCTCAAGTCCTGCAATTACTTTCAGAAACGTCGATTTACCGGTACCATTGACACCGATAATACCGATTTTATCTCCATTCTCAACGCCAAAGTTCACGTCCTCGAACAACATCTTCTCGCCATAGCTTTTCGTTATATGTTCAACAGATAATAAATGCATTAGACAAACCTACTTTACTTCGGAATTAGAGGGCATGAATCTTCTCATCCTGCCCACAGTATCATACCATATTATGCGAGTCCTAACACGCATGCCCAGCCTCTAGCTCGCCTTAGAATCCATCCATTCGATTGCTTTCTTATAAAATTGCTCCGCTTCATCTTCAGATGCAAAGGAACGTCTCGGGATGATATGTCCTGCCATTGAATTCAGAAAGATATAAAAATGCTTCTTATCTCTCTTAACACTGTGAACCCCTTCCCACTTGTTGAAGCTCTCGTTCACATCGGTCGTTTCCTTTATTCCATCCTCCGTGAGCTCGATCATATGCTCCCCCAGCAGACCCGCCTTCTTATCAGGCAACTTCATGATTTTGCTCTTCAGCCTGACAAAGAAATAGATATCAAGAAGTATCCCTAGAACAACTGCCGCAACGGCACTAAATACAAGCTCCATATCCAGCACTTGAAAAGCAACAAATAATATAATAGGTATAATGGCCATATAAGCGATCACGTAACCTTTATACTTATTCAGATGCAACATGGCGTATTTATTCAAATGCCAAAAATCTTCACGTGTAATGTCTACTGTTACTTTCATCTCGTCGCCCCTTCATGTCTAATGTCCACATCCTATCATATCTAACGCAATTGCTCCATTCTTGCAAATGACAAATCAGGATCAGGACATTCCTAATAAGGAGAATCATGAGTATAAGCACAAAAAGACGACGACACGGAATTAATCAGCAGCTTTCGCTCGATCTATCCCATATCGTCGTCTATCCTAGTTTCCTAGCCTATTACTACAACTAGCCTTTCGGTACTACTAGTTCAACAATTGTGCCATTATCTTGTGAAGAAACAATACGTAGAGTCGCACCTACACTTCTCGCACGCTCCTCCATGCTGAACAGACCTACACCCTTAACGCTTCGATCACGTGTAAATCCACAGCCGCGGTCCGTGATACATGCCGTTACTGTATCCGCAGACTCACTCACCGTTACTGCAGCTTCCGATACCCCCGCATACTTGGCTATGTTCGTTAATGCTTCTTGGATAACTCGATACAGAACAGTCTCACGCTGCACGTCAAGTCTTGTATGGAGCTTGCATATGAGCTCAATACGAATGCCATAATGCTGTGAATAGTTCTCAATATACGTTCGAATCGCTGGTACTACGCCAAGGTCATCAAGAACAGAAGGACGTAGCTCCCAAGCCAAGCTGCGTACATCATCCATCATATGTGAAACATCCTGCCTCAGGCTCTGCAGCTCCTCAAGTCCATGCTCAGAAATCATCCGATCCAACTGAATCTGCAACGAGAACAAGCTTTGCCCGATACCATCATGCAGCTCTCGCGAGAAACGACGACGCTCTTCCTCCTGAATTCGCATCACCTTGCTCATCAGCAGCTGAAGCTCCTCCTCCGTCTGCTTCAGCTTCGTTACTTCACTGCGAATGGCCATATATTGATAAGGCTGGCCGTCTCCATCCACGAACGGAACGATCGTCGTATTCACCCAATAATAGTATCCACTCTTAGCCCGATTTTTTATTTCCCCGCGCCACACTTGACCTGAACCAATTGTCCGCCACATCTCTCGAAAGAATGCTTTATCATGGTAGCCTGAATTAATGATCCGATGGTCTTGCCCCATTAATTCTTCTCTGCTGTATTGCGATATTTCACAAAAAAGGTCATTTACATAGACAATAATGCCCTTAGCATTAGTAACTGCAACTATTGATGATTCATCCAGCGCATTTTTCAAATCAGAAAGCTGCTTAACTACTCCGATTTCATTCTCATTAGAATCATCCCCATGCTGTTTACTCAAAATGCAGCAGTCCTCTCTTGTAAGCAAATTTGATCAGCTCTGGGCGTGTACGCAACCCTAGCTTCTCCATCAGATTGCTCTTATGAGTCTCCACTGTCTTCACACTAATAATGAGACTGTCAGCAATTTCTTTGTTGGAATATCCTTTGGCAATCCAGCCGAAAATTTCTTTCTCCCGCTCCGAAAGCGAATCATACACATCCGTACTTTCACCTGACTTGATTCTCGTCAAATATTCGCCCATCAATCGCTTGGTTGCAGTGGGATACAAGTAAGCATTGCCTTCAGATACGCATGCAATTGCGGCCAGTAATTCCTCATGAGGCGCGTTCTTCAATATATAACCGGATGCTCCTGCATGAATCGCTCGGAATAAATATTCATCATCATCATGCATGGATAAAATAAGGACAGCCGTATCTGGCAGTTTTTGCTTCAATTCCGCAGTCGCGGTCAAACCATCTTTTCCATGAGGCATACTTAAATCCATTAAAACCACATCAGGTTTATTAGACAAAGCGAACGCTATCGCCTCATCGCCCTCTGATGCTTCTCCGATGACATCCATCCCTTGCTTGCCATGCAATAGCATAGCAAGTCCTGATCGAACGACGGCATGATCATCTACAATTAATAGTCTAGTCACTTAATCTCCCCTTTTCTTCTATTCCTCCTCAATTCCTGATTCCAACTGCTTCGCTATATGAAGAGAAAGATGCCGTATAGTCTCTTGCTCTGTCTCATTAATCCTATGTGTCGTCCGATAACCTACGAACAGTACTCCGCATACAAGACCGTCACAAACCACGGTCGCTGCAGCCGCTGCTTGCAGCCGTTCCGCGAGCATAACGGGGTCGTTATCATGCATACGTCCCCATTCGGAATGCACAATTGATTCGTCGCATACAACAAGTCGTCCAGAACGGATAGCAGCACCTGCTAAGCCTGTTCTCCGTGTTTGTGCCATATTTAAAGTTCGGCTGCTCACACTGCCTTTGGCCCAAACCCAATGCAGCTTCCTTTTATCAGCATCCAGCTCGCCTATTCCGTAAAAATCAAAGCCTCCTTGCTCCGCCAATTGCTCCAACATTCGGTTGGCTTCCGCCTTCATCCGATCCACTCTCCTCCAAACACCTTTCCTTATCCTCTCATTTTATAGGTTGTATTGTGTTTTGTATGTAAGGGAGCACCCTGAATTGGATCCTGCAACTAAGGGGTTCAATCTGCTGTTTTTCAGCATATTCCCTGATTCCAGTATAGGATTGGAATCGGTATGATGAATATAAGATCATTATAGCAGGAGGTCAACCCGCAATGACGCTTTCTTATCGACAACCCGTTCGAATGGAATGGAACCTCGGTTCCAGCTACAGTGCCCAACTTATGACAAAGCTGCTTCAGCTCTCACCGCGTTCATTCACATATAAAACAATAAAAGCCGGGCAACAGCTCTATCGTGAAGGTACGCCGTGCAGCGCACTTTATTGCGTCACCTCCGGCACCGTGAAGCTGCGAAAGACCTCTCATGACGGCAGATCACTGTTGCTCACGATAGCGGGACCAGGAGAATTGATTGGCGAGCCTCGAACCTTCTCAGACATTTCTGGCTCAGCAACTTTTCATCGTTCGAGTGCCATGGCTGTTGTAGACACTATAGTTGCCGTCCTCTATCATAACGACTTCGAACAGCTTATTTCACAGGATTGTGAAGCCGCCTACTTATTCGGCAAGACAATGGCGAATAAGCGACTTATCGCAGAATCAAAGCTTCGTGATTTGCTTAACGTTCCGAAGCTCTCTGCTCTTGCCTCATGCTTAATAAGGCTAGGCAACAGCTTCGGTGTCACATCCGCTACCGGGATCAAAATTGACGTTAAGCTAACCCATACCGAGCTGGGAGAAATGATCGGAGCAACTCGCGAGAGTGTCAACCGTTTACTTGCCACATTGAGGGAGCAAGATACAATTGGCGCTTCACGCGGTCTGATCGTCATTGAAAGCCCTCAAGAGTTAAGAAAACTGGCAGGCTGTCCGGAATGCCCCGCTTGTGCGGATGAGGTATGCCAGATTTAATGACTCGGAATCAATAAATTCAATCCATACTAGGGTTATAAAAAAAACCAGCAGATAAGGGGTTACCCCGTATCTGCTGGTTTTGTATGTCAAGAAGTCATTATTTAATTAGCGTTTGCCGATCATCGCTTCTGGCTTCACGAATTCGTCGAACTGCTCAGAAGTAAGCAAACCGCTGGCAATTGCAGATTCCTTCAGTGTAAGCCCCTTCTTATGAGCATTCTTCGCAATCGCCGCAGCATTCTCATAACCAATATGCGGGTTCAATGCAGTTACCAGCATAAGGGATTGATCCAGGTTGCGTTTGATAACTTCTTCGTTAGGCTCAATACCGATTGCGCAGTTATCGTTAAAGGAAATCATTCCATCAGCCATCAAAGCAACCGACTGTAGGAAGTTGTAGATTATCACTGGTTTAAATACATTCAGTTCAAAGTTACCTTGGCTCGCAGCAATCGAGATTGTTGCGTCATTGCCGATAACTTGACATACTGCCATTGTGATAGCTTCGCTTTGCGTTGGGTTTACTTTACCTGGCATAATGGAGCTGCCTGGTTCGTTCTCAGGAATCGAAATTTCGCCGATGCCGCAGCGAGGGCCGCTAGCTAGCCATCTTACGTCATTTGCAATCTTCATCATATCTGCAGCCAATGCTTTAACTGCACCATGCGCGTAGACGATTTGATCATGACTCGTTAAGGAATGGAATTTATTCGGAGCAGTAATAAAATTCTTGCCTGTCAGCGCCGTCACTTCAGCAGCCACTTGCACGGCAAAGTCCGGATGTGCATTCAAGCCTGTTCCTACTGCTGTTCCACCAAGCGCCAATTCACGCATAGTGTCCACGCTTTGAATAATCATGTGGCGAGTTTTCTCAAGCATTGCATGCCAGCCGCTAATTTCTTGACCAAGCGTAATTGGCGTTGCATCTTGCAAATGCGTTCTGCCGATTTTTACGATATCCGCAAATTTCTCTTGCTTCACTTTGAACGTACTGCTCAGGACATCGATTGCTGGAATAAGAGTATCTTCTACAGCAATAACACCGGCAATATGCAGCGCTGCCGGGAAAGTATCGTTGGAGCTTTGGGAACGGTTCACGTCATCATTAGGATGGATGCGAACAGCGCTGCCGCCTTCTGCAAGCAATTGGTTCGCGCGATGAGCAACAACTTCATTGACATTCATATTCGTTTGGGTGCCGCTTCCCGTTTGCCATACAACGAGCGGGAAATGCTCATCCCATTGACCAGATACGATCTCATCGACTGCTTGACCGATAGCAATTGCTTTCTCTTCATCGAGTACACCAAGCTTAAGGTTGGCAATAGCTGCCGCTTTCTTGATAATCGCCATAGCGTAAACGACTTGAATCGGCATACGCTCTCCACTAATTTTAAAGTTCTGCAGGCTGCGTTGCGTTTGAGCGCCCCACAGCTTGTCCGCAGGAACTTGAATTTCACCCATTGTGTCTTTCTCAATCCGATATTCCATTCTTATTAACCTCCTTCATACTGTCCATGCACATAATACTACTTTATACAAAACAATGCGATCATTTCAATACGCTTAAGATGCTATTTCAATGCCGTTGCGGCATTATTTCCTTTGCAGGCTGCCATTATGCTCTTCTACTTCAATAAATACAGGCCGTTCATTAGGCTGTTTGTTTGGTGCATGCATCGCCAGCATCAGCTCACCCGTCAATGCTTGGAACAGCATGCCATGTCCACCATCCTCGGGGAACAATGTCGCAGCATCTTGTTTCCATGGACCAAGCACTGTCCTAGACTCGGAGCGTGCAATGCCAATCGCATAGCCATTCTTAGAACCACTGGACCATAACATCAACAATTCACCATCTTTATTAAGGAACAGATAAGGACCGTCTGTCACATATACTTGGCCACTATCACCGCCAGGCACCGCCCAAGGCGCTTCCGAGGCTGAGAAGAGCAATACTGGCTCACCGACAGCTTCACGCAAATCAGCACTTAATGGCTGAGCATACATTCTTCCATCTGTTACTTGAATCCATTCATGACAAAATACGATCCATGGACGTCCATCCTCATCTATGTGGAGTGTCCCATCTAGACATTCCCACTCAGCAGGTGTGATAGGATCATTCGTTAACGTCTCGAACGGACCTAACGGGCTATCCGCAACGAGTATCTGCGTGCCTCGGCATCGCTTCTCCGATTTGAACGAAGCGAACATGTAATATTTCCCTTCATGCAGATAAACCTCAGGTGCCCAGAAATGTCGATCCGCCCAAAAGTCCGGCTGAGGACGAAAAGCTGGGAAGGGTCCTTCCCACTGCTCTAGATCATGACTCCGATAAACGTTAAAGCCTGTTGCTGGCCCACCCCATACATTCTCATCTGTCGTTCCATATAAATAATAAGCTCGCTCCGCTTTATCCACGAGAACAAACGGATCACGAATTCGAATATCGGTACGGTTTACCATCCCTATCTCCTCCTTGACTCTGCTAGAAATCATATATATAAAAAAAACGCCCCAATGAGAATACTCTTCTCAAGCAGGGCGTTTTGGTTTTACAGGCCTTTAGCGCTGCGATATGCCTCGATATAAGCGCTTGCTTTTTGCTCGATAAGTGAGAAATCACCTGTTTTCACAGCATCTTTAGTCAAGTCTGAGCCTATTCCGACCGCAACCGCTCCAGCTTTAATCCAGTCCTTCAAATTATCAAGCGATACTCCGCCAGTTGGCATAATGTTCGCTTGCGGCAACGGACCTTTAATAGAAGGAATAATGCTAGGCGAGAACAGATTGCCAGGGAATAGCTTCACAACGTCTACACCAAGCTCAAGTGCAGATTGAATTTCATGAATCGTCATCGTACCCGGCATGACCGGTATCGAGTAACGATTACATAATTTGATCGTATCTGGATTCAAAGCTGGTGCAACCACGAATTCAGCTCCACTCAAAATAGCTGCCCGAGCAGTCTCTGGATCGAGTACTGTACCTACACCAATTATGGCGAAGTTGTCCGAATCTGGCGCAGCTTCACTCGAATATTCTTTGGCAAGCTGTTCAATTGCACGCAGCGCAAAGGGAACGGTCATCGTAATTTCAATGGCTTTAATACCGCCTTTAATCGCGCGACGCGCCATTTCTGCTACTTCCTCCGGCGAATCGGCACGCAGCACAGCTACAACACCTGCATCAGCTAGCTGCTGGAGCACTTTTATTTTTTTCATCAACAATTGCCTCCCTATCATGTGTGTAATTGTGCGAAAAAGTATGAACATTACCGTTTCATTATATTCTTTTATATTCTATTGAGCAATCCATTTGGACGAACATCCTTATGTAAACTTGTGCATAAATTTGGGGGAAAACCTAGTCCAACATTCTCTATCAATGGATAAATATATAGAAAACCTTTTATATAGGTTTATACAGGAGGGATATGAGTTGATTTTCTTTCCCCAACCATTGCCAAATAAACGACGCAAGCGACGTATTCTAACGCGGCGCAGGGAACGACCAACCGTGGTCAAGCGACTCATTAAACCGAAAAAAACAAGTTTAAAAAGAAAAAAACGGATCCGACATAAAAAACATTGTAAATCG
The DNA here is from genome assembly GCA_048976605.1 of Pristimantibacillus sp. Taxonomy (GTDB): domain Bacteria; phylum Bacillota; class Bacilli; order Paenibacillales; family Paenibacillaceae; genus Pristimantibacillus. The sequence goes on from JBHGUX010000026.1 coordinate 29,446, forward strand.
CGTAAACCTATCCTTTACGTTCGTCGTGGTCCTCAAGGCTCTCAAGGAGCAGCAGGATCAGCTGGAACAATAGGAATGCGAGGAGAACAAGGGCTTCAGGGCATTAATGGTGCAGAAGGAGCTTCTGGCCTCCCTGGACAGCAAGGTGCATCAGGACCAAGCGGCACACAAGGATTGCAGGGTGAAACAGGAGCAACAGGACCTCAAGGTATTCCAGGAGCTGCGGGAGCAGCTGGCACGCAAGGGGATCAAGGTAATCAGGGCGTACAGGGACCTCAAGGACTCCAGGGTTTGACTGGTCCGCAAGGGATGCAGGGTATTCAAGGCCCTTCCGGTTCCTCAGGGGCTGCCGACTTTACCGAATTACTTACTCTGCTTGATGGCTACAGAATAGCTGGTACACTCCTTGCAGTTATGACATCCGCTCAACCAACCGGATTTACAGGAAGGGTAATCAGCCTTCAGCAAACACTAGCGAATTTTACGACAACCAACAACACATTTATGACAATCCCTCTTGTTTTTATTACAAATGTGGAGGACATCAGTTAATGAGGAGGCATGACATGCATGGCGTCTACCATTTCGGGTGATTTAATTCCCCTTATCGGTTCAGAGGTCACCGTTGTTACGACAGGATCAGGTCAACTTAGTGTAATTGGGAGACTTGACCGTGTTGGGAATGACTATATCCTCATTTCCTTCGAAGACAGCGGCTTTCTATATGAGCTTCGTGTCTTTAATACGAACATTGTCTATGTTCATGCTAATCCATAGAATAGAAGGAGGACAGCTAGTTGGCTATTGAATCAACTTCGAAGTTAGTCATTCCTGGAACCCCTCTTTATTCGTTGTTTAACAAAAATATTGGCAATGTTGTATCTCTAGCAACTACGGTCGGAGAAGAGTCAGGGACTCTTGTCTCGTTCAGTCAATCCTATGTAACCATAACCACCGATTCAGGAATAAATAAATATGTTTTACTGGAGAAAATCATCTCCTTCTCCTTCACTGAGGAATAGAAGCGTATGCATAAAAAGGGGAAGTCAAACAAGGGAATTAACACTTGTCGGGCTTCCCCTTTATGGATTAAGCCTTGCTTCTTGCATGGCGATATTGCAACCAACGATAACGAATAAAACAGCCTACACAAAACCCAGCTAGAGCGCCAATATTAGCTAATGCAGGCATGATCGTAAATATATAGTAGCCTGCAGCCCAACCTGTCAGCGAACTAACGAGTGCAACTGCCAACATGATGGAACATAACCATTGATTGAAGCGAAGCTGTGCCTTTTCTTCCGATACATAAGAGGAAGGCGGTCGATTGAAGAACTGCTTAGCCAGCGCAATAACCGGATTCCAACCAACAGCAGCTCCTAGTCCGCAAGTGATTAATGGTATGGCCACTATCCAAGCTTGTTGTGTGACCCAGCTCAGCACCAGCAGTAAGAGTGTCACCCAGTTATTGAAACGAACTAAAGGCATCGGTACGGATGGTATGCCTGATTGATTCATCATGATCACTCCTAGATTAAACGATATAATGCTATCATTATACTTTATACCCGATGCGATTAGTGTGTTTTATTGAAATTTATTTAGCTCTCACTCCTGTTACTGGATAGGAGTCCTTGCATCACTCGGTTTGACATTGATACTCATTATCAAATAGAATATATGTAATAGCACTCATTCTCGTAAGGAGGCGTTACCCCTGTACATTCAAACACGTTCGATTATCGTCGAAAAAGGCAATGCTGAACAAGTGGTTCAACGTTTTAGTCAAGACAGCCCTATTCATCAAATGGAAGGTCTTATCGATTTTAGCGTAATGGTCAATAAGAATCAGAAAGAGCATGAGGAAGTCATGATTCTTATTCGTTGGGAATCCCAAGAGGCTTGGAAAAACTGGGAGAAAAGCGATGTACACATTCAAGGACATCGCGATAAAAGAGGCCAACCTAAACCAGAATATGTGATTAGCTCATCCGTAAATATGTTTGATGTTAAGACCGTCAAAGCAGGTAAAGCATCTGCTGCAAGCCACTAAGCAATATGTAAAAAAAGCCGAAGTGCATAGGGATTATCTCCCCTTCCACTTCGGCTTTTTATTATGTTCTATATTTTACACAACACCTTGAGCAATCATAGCGTCTGCGACACGTTTGAAGCCTGCAATGTTAGCACCAACAACCAAGTTGCCTGGGTTGCCATACTCATCTGCTGCCTTAACGCAGTTGTCATAGATGTTCTTCATAATGAGGTGCAGCTTAGCATCTACTTCCTCAAATGTCCAAGAAAGTCTCATGCTGTTTTGAGCCATTTCCAATGCGGATACAGCAACCCCACCAGCATTAGCAGCTTTCGCTGGCCCAAACAATACATTGTTGTTAAGGAATACGTCGATTGCTTCCAATGTAGATGGCATATTCGCACCTTCACCGACTGCTTTAACGCCGTTGTCCACCAACATTTGAGCTGACTTGTCGTCAATCTCATTCTGAGTTGCGCATGGAAGTGCGATATCGCATGGAATTGACCAGATACCTTCACAGCCTTCTGTGTACACCGCTTGTGGATGTGTATTCACATACTCGCTAATTCTTTTGCGATCGACTTCTTTCAGTTGTTTAACAGCTTCAAGGTCGATGCCGTTAGGATCGTAAATATAACCATTAGAATCGCTGCATGCAACTACTGTAGCGCCTAATTGTTGAACTTTCTCCATTGCATATATAGATACGTTACCCGAACCGGAAATAACTACTTTGCTATCTTTGAAGCTCAGACCTTTGGCATCCAACATTTCGTTGACAAAATAAACGCATCCGTAACCAGTTGCTTCTGTACGAGCTAGGCTTCCTCCGTAGATAATACCTTTGCCTGTAAGAACGCCACCTTCATGGCCTCCGCGAATTCGTTTGTATTGTCCGAACATGTAACCAATTTCTCTAGCGCCCACGCCGATATCACCAGCAGGAACGTCTACATCTGGACCGAGGTACTTGTACAATTCAGTCATAAAGCTTTGCGTGAAACGCATAATTTCGTTATCCGTTTTACCTTTTGGATCGAAATCAGATCCACCTTTACCGCCGCCAATTGGTTGGCCAGTCAAGCTGTTTTTGAAGATTTGTTCAAAACCTAGAAACTTAATAATGCTTGCATTTACAGACGGGTGAAACCGAAGTCCACCTTTGTAGGGACCGATAGCACTGTTAAACTGGACGCGGTAACCGCGGTTTACTTGAACCTTACCACTCTCGTCAACCCAAGGTACCCGGAAATAAACGACACGTTCTGGCTCAACGATTCTCTCCAGAATGTTATGTTCAATATATTTGGGGTGCTTTGCAAACACAGGGATAAGAGAATCAACGATTTCCTTAACCGCTTGTTGAAATTCAGGCTCATGGTGATTACGTTTAATTACTGCTTCGTATACCGATTGCACATATTGTTTGGCTGCTGTTGTGTTTTGATCCGAGATAAGGTTTATCACTGTTAACAACGCTCCTTGGTTTTGCAACAATCATCATTTGCATTTATTGAATGATAATTTGCACTATTCATGTTAGAATTTTAAAACAAACAACTTGGCGAGCGCCAATAAATTATTTTTGTTAGTCCGATTAAATAACTCTATACCCTTGTATTTTCTATATTAATTTATAACTGTACATAAAGTTTGATGAAAATACTATTCATCGATTAACAATAAATACCTTTAAATTATCCATTTTATTCATCGTATGTACTTAATCATCAAAATATGTCGAAGTATTTTCAATAACATTACATTATTATAAATTCAAGTTAATTAGATTTAATTGTGGATCACTTTACTACTGAAAAGAAGTAAAGCGCTTTTATTGTCAGGCATCATTCTTTAATAAGGTTCCAACTCAACCTCAATTCCTTCTAGAATTTCAATACAAAAAAAGAGGAGCTGTCCCATAAGGTTTAATTACCTTTTGGGGATCCCCTAGTTTTGTTTTGTTCGGGTTAACAGGGGATGAAGTAAGCTTTGTGATGCCGAACCGAACCGCATCATAATAAGGGAACTCCGTTCCTCTACTTCTGTCTTATCATGAATGTCGCCAGCAATAAAGGAACGGAGTTCCGCTATAGGACTATAATCATTAGAAACACGATCAATGAGATAAATTAAAGGATCGTGCATCCGCTATTATAAGATAATCGTGTGATGCACTGACAATAGAGGAACAGAGTTCCTCTATAATCAAAAGGACTGTCTCAAAGGTCAGAATTGACCTTAGGACAGCCCCTTTTCTCTATCTTACAGCAATTCGCGACGAAGCTGCTCAGCTGATTTAGGTGATAGGTAACCTAGTGGAAGATCGAAAATTGTTTTTGCACCCGTGCTGCCTTCTACGCTCAAACGGTAACCTGCACGCGCACAAGCCACTAGCACGCTTGCTGTGAATTCTGGATTGCTCTCCAGCGTTAATCCGAATTCAATAATTTGTTTAGTTCCTGCACCGGTAATACCGCTGCGGATGACGAAGCCGCCATGCGGCATCCCTTGATGTTCCGCTTGAAGCTGCTCTTCAGTAATGAAATTAACAGTCGTATTGTAATCGGCGAAATAGTTCTCCATATTTACAATCGTTTGTGTAATTTGTTCTTTGTCTGCACCTTCTTCTGCTACTACGTAGCATTCTCTAAGATGCTTCTCGCGTGTTTCCAATTCAGGAGTTTCACCCGAACGGATCCGATTGATTACTTCTTCAACTGGCACTGTATATTGAACGCCCGCTTTAACACCTGGTACCCGACGAATCGCATCGGAATGACCTTGGCTAACCCCTTTGCCCCAGAACGTGTAGTCTTTGCCTTCTGGCAGGATCGCTTCAGCAAGCAAACGATTGAGTGAGAACAAACCAGGATCCCAGCCTGTTGAGATAATGCTAAGCGTTCCGCCTTGCTTAGATGCTGCGTTCACCGTTTCGAAGAACTCAGGGATCTTCGCATGCGTATCGAAGCTATCCACTGTATTGAACATTTTCGCAATAAACGGTGTTTGTTCCGGTAAATCTGTAGCGGAACCACCACACAGAATCATCACGTCAATTTGACCTTTGTATTGCTCTACTGCAGAGATATGCTCGAAGCGAGCTCCGCCTTCTGATTGCATACCTTCTGGCTGTCTACGCGTAAATATAGCGGACAACTCCATGTCTGGATTTTGAGCAATAGCTTTCTCCACGCCTTTACCAAGATTACCGTAACCTAAGATGCCTATTTTAATCGTCTTTTGCAATTAAAGTCCTCCTCAAAAATTAGATGAAGATTGTAGTATAATACACATTTATTAAGTATAAAGACATTACATGAAATGTAAACTGAAAACAACGAAAAAATAAAGACAAACTGTTACTTCCGCCGATTATTTTCCCCATAAGCCGCTAATTTATTCAATTTGGGTCATCAGACCATTGCAAGGATACTTTTGCTTGTTGTACAGCCACTCCCCTATAAGACAACTTTTCTGATAGAATGGAACAACGGATATAAATCGGGGGTTAAGTATAATGGATTATATTATATTGGATATTGAATTCAACGGGAGGAAGTTCGCCAGCGAATTGCCGATGGAAGTCATTGAAATCGGAGCGGTTCGTCTGGATTCTTCACTGCAAAAAGTGGACGAGTTCTCCTCATTAATTAAACCTGTCTATTTCTCTAGGCTAAATAGCTTCATCAAGAAAAAGACTGGGATTCCTCAAGAAGAGATTGATCAAGCGGATGGCTTCCCTAAAGTCATTGCTGATTTCATAGGCTGGCTGAACAAAAGCGAACAATTCCTTCTATTCACATGGGGCGGCGAGGATTTGAAGCGGATCGTCTATGATACACGGATGCATAAGCTTGATGATGCGTATTGGATGGCTGCCTATTATTTTGACTTATTAAAAGGATTTCTCCGTTATAAAAATATTACCAACGACGTTAGTGTTGAAGCCGCTCTGATCGATCTTGAGATTACTGCTGAAGGCTCTGCTCACAGAGCGTTAGATGATGCCCGAATGACCGCTGAAGTGTTCAGGAAAATTGTCGATAGCCTTGATTTTCAATATAATCAACAATTTAAGGACCTCTACTCGAATGCCAAAGAGCGCAGACTAGTCAAAAATGCGGTACGATCGATGTCCGCTCAGAAAGTAATACCGAAATGGGAAATCATCGTCGAGAAATATTTGGTGGACAAGGTGCCTCTTACCGATACGAGGAAGGTCAACGAGCTCCAAGAGTATTTTGACGCAGAGATGGCTAAGGTACAACAGACTGCTTCGAGCAGTGATAAGGTTCCCGTTCAATAAAGAAGAAAAAGAGAAAGAGCTGCAGCTCTTTCTCTTTTTCTATAACCTAAATAGCAAATGCCTAACTGGATGAACCATCAGTAAATGTCTCTTTCTTCTTTTCTTCTTAGTCTTTGTCTGCTACTTTAATCCCGACTATTTTCTCTTCGTTGTTTCTCGTCACTTCAATTAGCCAGCTTGACTCACCTGCATCATAAGTAACTCCGGTAATAATCGGTACCTCGTAATCCTTAATCAAGTCAGAAGCTAATGCTTTACGTATAGCCTCAGATTGGGATAATATCGCTCCTACAGGTTGCTCTGTTTGGATAATGGAGACATGATCTGCTTGGCCTTGACCAGGATAAGAAGTAAGCATTTCTCCTTCTGACCAAACCCCGACTTTTTGTCCAATTTCAACTTCAGATAAATCCTCCGTACTAGAGTACCAAGCCGCTGAGTAATACGGATTCATTCCGCCGGTTGCGCTATAATCTACAGCTATCCCATCAACTACTAAGATGCGGCCTTCTTCTTTGTTGACCACATAGCCTATATAACCTGGTGATTCATCAGTATTGTCGGGTTCTAGATCTGGTTTATTCACTCCACTCGCACAAGCTGATACAATGAACATCATGGCGAGCAGCAATATAACACCTTTACCTTTCATTGGATGAAGCCCCCTCTATTCCACCATTTCAACCTAACAGACGGCTATCCCGAAGATAAAGTTTCGTTAAGTGAATAACTCTGATAATTTCAATGTTTTCTATACTATTCCATTAAACAAATATTGCAATTGCCAGTCTCTTCACACTTATAGTAGTATTACATACGGAGTTACCTATCAATTAGCATCGGAGATTTTGCAGCATGAATCGCGTCAACAAATCGGTCCCAACCTATGAATTACTTTATATTGTCGGTATTATCGCAATCTCGTTTTCCTCTATCTTCGTTCGTTGGTCTAGCGCTGATGCAGCAGTAATCGGGATGTACCGTTTATTACTTACGACCTTACTATTAATGCCATTTGTCTGGAAATATCGGCATGATTTGTTCCACTTAACCGCCAAGCAGTGGACACTAGTTAGTCTATCCGGCATAATGCTCGGTCTGCATTTCCTATTATGGATGGCCTCATTGGCATACACTACTGTCGCCAGTTCAACTGTCATCTTAACGCTCGAACCCGTTATGGTCATGCTGGGCTCCTACCTTTTATTCCGAACGAAGACGAATCGAATGATGCTGCTTGGTATGGGAATCGCTATGATCGGCTCCATTATTATAGGTTCTGGTGATTTCAAACTTTCGGGTGATGCGTTATTCGGGGATGTTTTGTCCTTTTTAGGTACTATCGCAGTAGCTATACATATGTTGATTGGCAAGCAATTGCGGAATAACATGGGGGCCTTCACTTATAACTTCTGGGTATTTTTAACGGCTGGCATCTCGCTTGCGATCTACAATGCCATTAAAGGCAATTCCTTCACCGGATACAGCGCAAAAGAATGGGGTATCTTCCTGCTATTAGCGGTCGTATCCACGATATTCGGTCATTATCTATTTAATTGGCTGCTGAAATATATGAAGGCAACGACTGTATCCATGGCCGTTCTAGGTGAGCCTGTTATTGCTTCCATTCTTGCTTGGATGCTCCTTAAAGAAGCATTGAATATCTATCAGATGGCAGCAGGAATATTAATTCTGTTCGGTGTCTGGCTGTTTCTCCGTCATGGGAAGGAATAACTTATTCTTAAAAAGGAGGGCTGTGCCGTGGTCATTATTGACCGATGGCACAGCCCTCCTTCTTTTGTCCTTATTGCTTATCCTTGACTGTGAGCGAAAGCAGCTGGATGAATTGGCCGCTTCAAGCCCAAATGGTCTCTAAGTGTTCCTCCTGAATATTCAGTACGAACCAATCCTCTGCGCTGAAGTTCAGGAACGACGAGATCAACAAAATCTTCGAGACCGCCCGGTAGATAAGGAGGCATTATATTGAATCCATCTGCCGCACCATTCACAAACCACTCTTCTAACTGGTCTGCGATTTGCACCGGTGTCCCTTTGATCTCACGGTGGCCGCGGGCACCAGCAATCCGTTGGTAAAGCTGGCGAATTGTAAGATCTTCGCGCTCTGCCAAATCTTTTAATAAAGTAAACCGACTTTTCCCCCCATTAATTTGCTCTAATTCAGGCAGATTTGGGAGAGGACCATCGATCGGGTAAGGAGAAAGGTCTACACTGATCATATTCGAAAGTAAGCTGATCCCTGCCTCTTGCGGAATTAACGCTTCAAGCTGAGCTTTCTTCTCATCCGCCTCAGCCTCTGTTCTTCCGATAATCGGGAAGACACCCGGCATGATCTTCAAATCATCATGTGCGCGGTTATACGTAGTCAATCTTCCCTTAACATCGCTATAAAATGCCTGTGCTTCTTCTAGCGTCTGCCAGGCAGTGAAGATCACTTCAGCTGTGCGAGCCGCCAGCTCTTTGCCTGGTTCGGATGAGCCGGCCTGAATAATAACCGGATAGCCCTGTATCGGCCTTGCGACGTTTAATGGACCACGAACAGAAAACCACTCCCCTTTATGGTTCAACGTGTGCAGCTTACTGCGATCGGCAAACACTGCATGTTCCTTATCATAGACGAACGCATCATCCTCCCAGCTGTCCCATAATCCTGTCACTACATTGAGAAACTCCTCTGCACGTTCATAACGAAGCGAATGCAGCAGATGATTGTCTTGATTAAAATTCAGAGCTTCTGCGTCGTTGGCGGAGGTAACTACGTTCCACGCTGCCCTGCCGTCGCTAATATGATCGAGGGAAGCGAATTTACGTGCGACATGAAAGGGTTCATTGTAAGTTGTCGATACTGTAGCCGCAAGACCGATATGCTCGGTAACAGCAGATAGTGCGGAGAGCAGGGTGATCGGTTCCGGGCGTACCGTTACCGTCTGCGATACCGCCTCTGGATATTTCTCCGATACAGCATAGCCATCAGCCAGAAACAGCATATCGAATTTCCCGCGTTCCGCTGTTCGCGCCAGCTTTTTATAAAATTTGAAACTTAACACTTCGGAAGCAGGTGTATCTGGATAGCGCCATGCAGCAACATGATGACCAGGACTCATCAAGAAGGCCCCCAATTTCATTTGTCGTTGTGATGTACTCATCTGCAATCATCCTCTCCTAGTTAATCTAATCGTTATAAGTCATCTTCCATGCCGTCAACTTATGCTCAACAAAGACAAGCAAATAATTAATCAATATGCCAATTACCGAGATCGAGATGATGCCCGCATACATTTCAGGTATTTGAAAACTAAACTGCGTATATTGGATCAAATAACCTAAACCCGACCTTGCACCTACCATCTCAGCAGCTACCAGCACCATAATAGAGCTCGCTCCTGCCTGACGAATGCCCACGAAGATCGTCGGCACAGAAGCCGGCAAAATAACTTTGCGGAATAATCCTACTGATGTTAACCCCATCGAACGAGCTGACTTGATCAATAAAGGATCTACATTCCTAACGCCGCTTATCGTATTCAGCAACAGCGGGAATGCACAAGCATAGAACACAATCGCTATTTTCGACGTTTCCCCAAGACCCAGCAGCAGTATAAATACGGGTAAAATAGCTAGCGCTGCCGTATTGCGAAACAACTCAAGCAACGGGTTCAAATATTCCGCTACAGGCTTCCACCAGCCTATAGCCAGCCCAATCGGTATACTAACTAGAATAGCTAAGGAAAACCCTCCAAATGAACGTATCAAACTTGCTGACAAATGGTCGGTCAGATCGCCCGATAGAAGCAACTGCCACCAAGCAGAAAGTACAGCAGAAAGCGGAGGCAGAAAAGTTACATTCACGACACCCAAACGGGGCAGCAACTCCCATAACAATAGAAAGGAAATAATAGCGATTGATGATTTAAATCCTTTATACAATTTACTAAGCGACCATCTCAGAGCAACCTGCTTCCTCCCCTCAACTGCCTCTTCAGTGTTAAAACGAGCTAGAACTTCTCCTGTGCTTGTGCTTGGATTAGCCATCTGATGCCACTCCTTTAACATTCGATTTCAAACTGCTTGCCTGCAGACTTTTGTTCTTCTCCTGCTCCTGAGCTCTTTGCACTTCATCTTTAAGGAGATCCCACACCTGATGGCGCAGCTTCACGAACTCGGGGTTCGACCTAAGATCCTCCTCAGAATTCCTTGCCTGAAATGGTATTTCGATGATCTCTTTAATTCGCCCCGGACGAGAACTCATGATAGCGACCCGCTGCCCTAGAAAGACAGCTTCTTCAATGCCATGCGTGATGAATATGATTGTCTTCTTGGTTGCTTCCCATATCCGAAGCAGCTCACTTTGCAACGTCTCCCGAGTCTGTGCATCAAGCGCAGCAAATGGTTCATCCATCAGAAGCACTTCAGGATCATAAGCAAGACTTCTAGCGATAGCTATCCGTTGCTTCATCCCGCCTGACAATTCATGGGGATATCGGTTCTCGAAACCTGCTAGACCTACAAGCTTGATGTATTCCAAGGCAATTTCCCTTCGTTTCTTTCTCCCCACACCTTTGATCTCCAGACCGAACTCGACATTCGCAAGAGCCGTCTTCCATGGAAAAAGCGCATACTGTTGAAATACGATTCCTCTGTCTAGATTGGGACCGGTTATCGGTTCACCGTCCAACAGAATCTGTCCGCTGTTGGGCTTAGTCAGTCCTGCTAGCAGATCGAGCAAGGTAGATTTGCCGCAACCGCTCGGACCGACTATGACCATAAACTCGCCTTGCTTCACATCGAGATTAATATTTTGCAATACGGAAATGGGCTGTGACGCTTCCTTCAGATGCCCGAGGTTCCGTTTGATCCGAAATGTTTTTTGAACCTGTTGGATGCTAATTTTCGCTGTCATACACATTCCCCTCTCTGGAGAGCTTTATTTTTCATTCACGTATGGGTTGAATTCATTCGTAAATAGTGTTTTTCCATCAACTTCCCCTTCTTTGATCGTCCCCTCTTCGACAAGCCAGTTCACCCAGGTTTCGAATTCGGAATCTATAATCAGCCCTCCTTTTCCAGCTACCCCTGTACTTTTCCAAAACTTAATGTTATTCGCATCTTCCTTGCGACCACGTTCTTCAATGATCCTCTCGAAGCGAGCTTTAACTTCTTCCGGAGATGTTGTGCGTGCCCATTCAATTGCTTTGGCTGTCGCCTCTACAAATTTACGAGTGGTATTCGGATTTTCCTTAATGAACTTATCTGACAGTACATAGCTGCCGGCACTGAATATTCCGAACAAATCTTTGTCCGTGAACAAGGGACGAATATCGCCTCGTTCGAGTGCTTTGTCGCGAAGCACACCACCCATTGTCGTAACATCGACCTGCTTAGCTCGAAGTGTCTGCTCACCTGTCACAGGGGGAACAACGACAAGCGTTACCTGTTCAATCTCTTCAGCCGTCAAGCCCTCTCTATGCAAATACTCTTTGATTACAAACTCATGATGCGCTCCCAATGTGTTCACGGCGATCTTCTTGCCAATGAGATCTCTCGCTGACTGGATTGGGCTGTCATTAAGCACATAATAACCAGTCCATGTATTCTCATCCACGCCATAATAAGCGATCACCGGTGTGATCGGTGCATGAGCTGCAATCAGCTTAACAATCGCCCCATTGAACGCTCCGCCAAAATCAACATCCCCAGATACCAGTGCCTGAATGTCTTGTGGCCCGCTAATCGTATTGCCGATAAATTTGAGTTTTAATGGAGCTAAGTAACCTAAGTCTTCTGCTAACTCTGGAAAAGTAACTGAACCGACACCTCCCTGATAGCGAAGCACGTCAACTTCATAACCATCTGGATTTGTGCTTGCTGCAGACGTCCCCTTGTTAGCACCGCCGCATCCTGATAATAAAACAGCGGCGGCAAGAAGCACGGCTGCAACTGTATTTATCGATTTACGAACTGAATGCACCATTCGGAATAACCCCCTTCTACGTTTGCAAACCAGATAGATGCTCACATCAACATTGCAAATGAGGGCATAAAAAAAAGAGACACACTCATCTGATGATGATGGTCTCTCCGGCAGTCCGGTCGAAATCATTTTCGCATAATACCTATCGATTTACTATGATTTAAGGAAGATAATACTGCGCGATTGTAATCATGTCAACCACAATTTGCTAAATGGGGTGCTTGCCTAGCTTAATTCGGCACTAAGCCAAGTGTTCAACTAACGGCTCGGCTCCAGAAGCCGTTAGTTGCCTTGACTGGACTCAGCCTGCGATTCCCTGCCACTGTACATTTTTGCGTAGTACCAATGAGTTAGTTATATCTATTAACGATTACAGTAGGCAACGACCTCATCATACGAAAGATTGCCGCCAAATATATCAAGCGCACTGCCAATTGTTATATCCAGCTTGCCTGCAGTCAATCGATTGAATAGCTCTAGATCCTCTAGTGAACGTGCACCGCCTGCATAGGTTGTTGGAATCGTCACCCATTCAGCTAATTGCTTGACTAAGCTCTCTAGTATGCCTGTCCGCTTCCCTTCAACGTCAACGGCATGAACTAGGAATTCGCTGCAATACGTTTCCAGCTCACGCAGATTCGCTTCATTCACTTCGAAGTTGCTGAACGTACGCCATTGATTCGTTACGACATGCCACTGATCATCCCGCTGCTTACAGCTGAGGTCGATGACCAGACGTTCTTTTCCTACTTCAGAAACGATACGACGCAAATGATCCATATCCAGCTCGCCGTCTCGGAAAATATACGAGGTTACAATAACTTGAGATGCCCCATTTTCTAGATAATGGGCTGCATTATCAGCTGTGATCCCTCCGCCGATCTGCAGACCTCCCGGGTATTCTCGAAGCGCCGACAATGCCGCCTCTTCATTGCCGCCGCCAAGCATAATAACATGTCCGCCTGTAAGTGCATCACGTTTGAACATGGACGCGTAATAAGCGGAGTCATGCTCTGAGACAAAGTTCTCAACAACGTGCTGAGGATTGGTATCCAGTGTCGATCCAACAATCTGCTTTACTTTCCCGCTATGTAAGTCGATACAAGGTCTGAATTTCAATTCAATCTCCTCTTTCTCTATCGTCTGCTTATTTAGTTATTGTAACAGAATTCTGTCGCAGCGTTCACCCCGTCGATAAAGTTCAAGCGACTTCCTAATTGGGCTGCTCTGTTGCGGGTTGGGCTGGGGTTTGGAGGTCTTAACGATGTGCGGCAGCGTTAAGACTACTGGTTGGGCTTGCGAGAGGGCGCTTAACGATGTGGCGCAGCGTTAAGCTTTACGAATCGAGCCGATTTGGCTCGATTGAGGGTGGTTTAGGTGGGCTTAACGATGTGCGGCAGCGTTAAGGCTACTGGTTTGGCTTGTGAGAGAGAGCTTAACGATGTGACGCAGCGTTAAGCTTTACAAATCGAGCCGATTTGGCGTTGGTTCGGTTGGTTCGATTGGTTCGGTTGGTGCGGTTCGTGCGGTTCGTGCGGTTAGCACCACTCCTTGTAAACATACAAAAAACCGCCTGAACCATCAGGCGGTATAACCGATCATTCAATTAAATTAAAAATTGCTAATGCTAGACTTCACTGCTGCGAATGTACGCAAGCGCAGTCTGCATTTTATCGATATATGCGGGGTCGCCGCCAGAGCACATGAACCTTACCTGCCCGCTTCCACTGCCTTCTGCCATCCCGAAACGGTTAAGCAACGCCGACAGCCTTCTCACCGTCCCGGCATTGCCATCAACGATCTGAATGTGAGGCGGAAGAACGTCGCGAAGAATATCCTTATAGAAAGGATAATGCGTACAGCCTAGTACGATGATGCCATAATCATCAAGGTTATAATTAGTAAGCTTCTCACGGAAGTATCCGCCCATCACCTGTCTGTCGAACTGCAAGTTCTCACAATAGCCAACTAGTTCTGGCAATGGCAATGAATCGACGATACCACCTTCATCTACACGAGATACAAGTGCGTAGTACTTGGGTTGGCGCAGCGTTAGAGGTGTAGCAAAGACCAGCACTCTTTTACCCGTTGCACGGTTCATCTCTACCGCTGGCTTAACTGCGGGTTCCATGCCGACTATGGGAAGAGAGTACATCGTTCTCAATTCTGCTACGGCTATACTTGTCGCTGTATTACATGCCACTACCAATGCATCTATGCCTTCATGCATCATCGTCTCAACAATCTCAAGAATGTAAGTTCTTACTTCTTCCTTCGATTTGGTTCCATAAGGAACATGCAACGTATCCGCCATATAAAGATAATTTTGTGCTGGAAGACGTTTGAGCGATTCCGCCAATACGGTAAGCCCGCCAATGCCTGAGTCAAAAAAACCGATTGTCATGTCTCATAATTCCTATCGTAAGTAGTCATAAACTATACTCAGCATATTACGAATACGGGAATAGGGCAAGACCTGATCTCCATCATTGCCAATTCCACTAAAATCTACAAAACATATCATATTCATTCATTCTGCTGTAACATGGTTGTAGATAGACAATTATGATGTGGTAGAGCAGACTAGATTAAAGTTTGGCAAGCGCTAGATGATTATTATGCATAAGGAGATAGATAATAATGAAGCTCGTATCTTGGAATGTGAACGGCCTAAGAGCCTGTGTAAACAAAGGATTTATAGATTATTTCAATCAAATGGATGCCGACCTCTTCTGTATTCAAGAAACGAAATTGCAAGATGGACAAATTCAACTCGAGCTAGGCGAGGAATATACGCAGTATTGGAATCACGCAGAGAAAAAAGGCTACTCAGGTACAGCTATATTTACAAGAATCAAGCCGATCTCCGTTCGATATGGCTTAGAGGAGGATCAAGAGCCCGAAGGTCGAGTAATCACATTAGAGTTCAACGGCTTCTACCTCGTGAACGTATATACTCCCAATGCTAGACGGGATTTGTCTAGACTAGATTTTCGACTAGAGTGGGAGGAACGATTCCGCAGTTACTTACAACAATTGGACAAGCAGAAGCCTGTACTGGTCTGTGGTGACTTGAACGTTGCCCACGAAGAAATTGATCTGAAGCATCCCAAACCTAATCGCGGCAATTCTGGATTCACCCTAGAAGAACGCGGCAAAATGACTGAATTGCTGGAAGCTGGATTCATTGATACATTCCGACATTTCTATCCGGAACAAACTGATGCGTATAGCTGGTGGTCTTATATGCCAAAAGTAAGAGAACGCAATGTAGGGTGGCGGATTGATTATTTCCTTGCTTCCTCTCGGTTGGATTCCTCATTAATCGATGCACAGATTGATTCTCAGATCATGGGCAGCGATCATTGTCCTATAATCCTGAACATAGCTGATCTAGATTAGACAATGGGAATGTCCATAGTTAATGCCTATAACGACTATTCGCTTTATATATTTCACCTTTCATCCTAGGAACTGTACTATACAAATAAATCCAATGGATACAGAAAGGTGTTGCTGATATGAGTAAAAAGGTAAAGGAACAATTCGATTCGGTGGCTCAGCATTATGATCTTCAACGCCGTCAATTAATTCCCTATTTCGATGAGTTCTACAGTACTGCTGCTGCTTGGGTCAATATCGAAAAGTCAGCTCCTCGTATATTGGATCTTGGGGCCGGCACGGGACTCTTCTCATCCTTTGTACGTCATAAATATCCGGATGCATCACTGACCCTGGTCGATCTTAGCGATGAAATGCTTGTTCAGGCCCGTCACAGGTTCGCCGAAGATCACAAAGTGAACTATATGGCAGCCGATATTACCGCACTTAGTGCTCTTCACTTCGACGAACCGTTTGACGCTGTCATTTCTTCATTAGCTATTCATCATCTATCGCATCCAGATAAATGTGCACTGTTCAATAGCATCTACAATCTTCTGACAGACGGAGGTCTGTTCGTTAATGCGGATCAAGCTGCTGGCACTTCTCCTTACTTTGACAACTTATATAAAGAGCAATGGGAGAATTCGATCCTGCAAAGCGGATTATCCTCCTCTGTTATTGCGTCAGCGATAGAACGAAGAAAGCTGGATGTGAATGCAACTGTTGCGGATCAGCTTCAATGGCTGCGTCAGGCTGGATTTGCTCATACAGACAACGTATATAAACATAATGAATTCTGTATCTTTTTCTCACAAAAATAGAGTCTCTGAAATTTCACATACACACACAGCAGGCTCCTATTTCACTAATAAAAACAAGGCTGTCCGAGTAAGCTTCGGACAGCCTTGTTAGATTTATTTGTTGTTCTTCGGATCAAGCGCATCACGAAGGGCATCGCCGATAAAGTTGATCGATAAGACAATGAGTATAATCAATACGCCAGGCGGTACCCACAGCCATGGCTGTGAGGTCAGTACAGTCAGTGATTGCGCACTGGCAAGCATATTGCCCCAGCTTGGTGTCGGAGGTTGTACACCTAGACCTAGAAAGCTCAGAGCTGCCTCCTCTAGGATAGCACCCGCAACTCCAGAGGTGGCATAGATTAAGATAGGAGCTACCGTATTGGGAAGAATATGACGGAATATAATTCTTGGTGTACGGAACCCGAGTACGATGCTGGCTTTTACATAATCGCTCTCTTTAATGGATAATACATTACCCCGAACTAATCGTGTTACAGCAGGCCATCCGAGAAAACCAAGGATAATAATAATATTAGTTAACCCCGGACCTACGATACTCGCAATAACCAAGATAAGAATAATATTGGGAAACGACATGAACACATCCGTTATCCTCATAATGACATTATCAATCCAACCGCCATAAAAACCGGATACAAGACCAAGGATCGTTCCGATCACAACCGATATGATAATCGCGCCAATACCGACAGCCAACGATACTCTAGCTGCATAAATCAGACGGGACAGTTGATCTCTGCCGACTTGATCTGTGCCCATGAGATGCTCCATAGATGGCCCTTCGCCGAAGCTGTCTGTAACGGCTGTTGGCTCATAGGGCGCAATCCACGGAGCGAAGATCGCACATAACGTAAGGATGACAAGTACAACAAGTCCAGCCACGGCAAGCTTATGCTTCTTGAACCGTCTTATGAACCTGCTTGAATTGCTGTATTCCGCTGCTAATACTCCACTATCCGTATCAACCGGCCGTTCATCACGGCCTGGTAATTTTCTATTATCCACATTCATTAACCCGCCGCTCCCTAGTAACTGTTTTTAATTCTCGGATCAACCAGGGCATATGCAATATCTGTAAGCAAGTTGGCGAGTATAACGATGCACGCCGCAACCAGATTAAGCCCCATTATCGTAGAATAATCACGGCTCATAATGGAAGACATCGTCAGTTGTCCGATTCCGGGCCATGAGAATATCTGTTCAATGACAACAGCTCCGCCAAACAAGATTGGAATTTCCATGCCGAGCACCGTAACTATCGGAATCAAAGCATTCCTCATCGCATGCCGGTTAACGACTAGAAACTCCTTAAGCCCCTTAGCGCGAGCAGTACGCAAATAATCCTGTCCCAATATTTCGAGCATGCTCGAGCGAACATATCTTATATTTCTACCTGCTACATTAGCTGTAAGCACGATAACGGGCATGATCAGATGCAGCAGTACATCCCCAATTCCACCTGGACCACCAAGCGTGGTCATCCCACTGGAAGGAAGAATCTTGAGCCATAAAGAGAACACATAAATAAGTCCAAGTCCTAAGAAAAAGTTAGGTATCGATATGCCTAGAAAAGATCCAGTCACAGCCGTGTAATCCAGCTTGGAATACTGCTTAGAGGCACTTAGAACACCTAGCGGTATTGCTATGGCAACCCCTAGAATCAATGAAATCCCCATTAACAGCAAGGTTGGCCCCATACGATCCATGATCATTGTACCAACTGGCTCATAGGTCACCATAGAATAGCCTAAATTACCTTGCAATAGATTGGTTAACCACCCTAAATACTGCACATAAGCTGGAGCATTAAGCCCCAGCTCTTCTCTTTTCGCTTCCAATGCTTCGGGCGGGATTTGCGGACTTATAAGCATATCAACCGGATTACCCGGCGCCATCATCATAATGATGAAATTAATAATTGTCACTCCAAACAGCACCGGAATGGCAATCAGAATGCGACGAATGAAATAATTAAACAACATCAACACCTCGGATCCTAATCAATGGGAAAGAAACAAGCAAAAGAGTGTTGACCGTCTCCAGTCAACTCGGGCTCATGCGCTTTGCATTCTGCTCTTGCCAAGGGACAGCGCGTATGAAAACGGCAACCCGAGGGAGGATTCACGGGACTAGGAACATCACCTTGCAACACCACTTTTGTTCTATTTCTCAAATGTGGATTAGTTACAGGGAACGCATCCAGCAAAGCTTTTGTATACGGATGCTTAGGATTATTAAATAGTTCCCGTGTTGGTCCGATCTCCACTATTTTCCCCAAATACATAACTGCGATCCGGTCACTTATATATCTCACAGCACCAAGACCATGAGCAATGAATAGATAAGTTAAGTTCATTTCCTTCTGCAAATCTTTTAATAGGTTAAGCACTTGTGCTTGAATCGATACATCTAGTGCAGACACAGGCTCATCGCATACAATCAGCTTTGGTCTCAAGGACAAAGCTCTTGCTATGCCAATCCTCTGTCTCTGTCCGCCTGAGAATTCATGCGGATAACGATTTCTACTGCTTGTCGTAAGTCCTACAATATCGAGCAGCCGATCAACCTCTTTGGAAACATCCTGAGCAGGCACAATACGGTGAACCTTAAGAGGCTCGGCAATGAGATCCGCCACCGTTTTACGAGGATTCAATGATGAATAGGGGTCTTGAAATACAATCTGGAGCTGGGATCTCAGCTTAATCATTTCATCAGCTGACCGGCCCGCAATATCTTCTCCAGCAAATAAGATTCGACCTTCTGTTGGTTTCTCCAGACCTACAATAGTCTTGCCTATGGTAGATTTGCCGCAGCCAGACTCGCCAACAAGTCCAAGTGTTTCACCAGAGAAAACATTCAATTGGATACCATCCACGGCCTTCACATTGCCTACCGTCCGTTTGATAATGCCTTTACGGATAGGATAATACTTCTTCAAATTTTCCAGAGTTAGCATGGGTACAGGTTCAATGATGTTAGGGTTACTCATAGGCTTCCTCCTGCTGTCTGCCCTCTGCCGTCGGAACTTCCCAGCATCTCGTCAAATGACCCTCTTGCGTAAACGCAAGAGGAGGACGATGGTTGGTACAATGTTCAGTTGCAAATACACACCGATTATGAAAACGACAGCCTGGCATCGACTGGTAGCTCACAGGTACTACACCTGGAATCGACTCCAGCTTCTCTCCTTCATCGGCATCAATTCGCGGAATTGACTTCAACAGCCCTTGCGTATAGGGATGCTTCGGATTATCGAACAGCGTGAATACATCTGTTTCTTCGACAACCTGTCCTGCATACATAACAAGGACTCGGTCAGCCATTTCCGCTACAACACCTAGATCATGAGTGATTAGTATAATTGCAGTGCCCGTTTCTTCACAAAGGTCCTTCATAAGCTGCATGATCTGCGCCTGAACCGTTACATCCAGCGCGGTTGTCGGCTCATCAGCGATTAACACCTTTGGCTTACACGACAGCGCCATGGCAATCATGACCCGCTGCCTCATCCCCCCCGATAATGCGAAGGGATACTCATCCATAATTTGTTCAGCTCGCGGAAGTCCGACTTTTGTGAGCATTTGAATGGCACTTGTACGAGCTTCTTTCTTACTCTGCTTCAGATGCAGCTGAATGGCTTCCATCATCTGATACCCGATCGTAAATACAGGATTGAGAGAGGTCATCGGCTCCTGAAAAATCATCGAGATTTTATGGCCTCGAATGTCTCTCATCTGCTTATCATCAAGCTTCATAATGTCTTTGTCTTCAAACTCTATCTTACCTGCATCTATGCGGCCATTCCCTCCGAGCAGCCGCATGACAGAAAGTGCTGTAACACTTTTACCGCTGCCTGATTCCCCAACAATCGCCAAGGTTTCACCCGGCTTCAAGCGAAAGCTTACATCATCAACACTGATCACTTTCCCTTTATCCGTATCAAATGCCGTTCGCAGATGGCTTACAGTGAGCAAATTCTCCATCATCTATAACCACCTTATCTATCGGTTTAGCTCTAATTATTTGACATCCCACTCATTTACATTAATAAACATTCCAAAGTCCTTCGTTTTAGCGCCAATTACTTTGTTATTGATTGCGCCCAAAGCGCGAGTGGAATAAATAGAAGGCATCGGCACATCCTGTGCAACGATCTTTTGCAGCTCGCTGTAGAGTGTCGTAATTTTCGCTTCATCTGTTTCTGCTTTCAAAGCTGTAATAATTTCTTCCACCGCTTTGTTGCTGTAGCCATTAGGATTGCCCTCTTGCAAGAAGTAAGCTACATCCGGCAGCGGATTAACTGGCGACAAGGAAACCGTAAGGATTCCAAGGTCGTAATCCATCTTGATCAGCTTGTCTATAAGGGTAGCTAGATCGGCCATTTGGATCTTCACATTAACGCCAACCGCTTTAAGATTCTCAGCGAGAATATTTGCCGCTTGCTCTAGTGTACTATCTCCGGACAAAACAGACAAAGTAATCGTTTTTCCAGCATCCCAACCAGATTCTTGCAACAATGCTTTTGCTTTCTCTGGATCGTAAGCTACTGGCTTAACGTTAGGATCAACATATGGGCTGTAGCTTGTTAGGAAACCATCAACCACTTCTCCAGATCCCTTAAGAAGCTTGCTTACAATAAGTTCACGATTCATCGCATAAGAGATAGCCTGTCTTTGCTTCGCATCAGGTATAACCTTCTCATTAATATACATTAATTGAGTTGCAATAGATGGTCCTTCAATCGTAGTTATATGATCTAATGCTTTGATGGTATCGTAATCTTGGATTGGAATAACACCAAACGAAGGAATATTC
The DNA here is from genome assembly GCA_048976605.1 of Pristimantibacillus sp. GTDB lineage: Bacteria > Bacillota > Bacilli > Paenibacillales > Paenibacillaceae > Pristimantibacillus. The sequence goes on from JBHGUX010000026.1 coordinate 50,805, forward strand.
ATATCGATTTCCCCGCTTTGAAGCTGAGTAGATATCGCAGCTCCTTGCAGTACTTTGAAATTCAATTGTTCAAGCTTAGGTGCACCTTTGAAATAGTCTTTGTTCGCTTCCATTTGAACATAGTGATCGCGATCATAGCTTACAAGCTTGAACGGACCGTTTGTAACAGGGAACTTTTGCATAAATTCACTTTTGTTAATACTTTCTGGTGCAATATCTTTAAGAGCCGCTTGCGGCAGAGTCAATAAATAACGACCAACTGTATCTTGGAAAATGTTCAAGGTAGTAGGTGCTTTAGTCTTGAGTTCCAGTGTATGCTCATCGACCTTAGTAACACCAGTGATGTCAGCAGCACCTTCAGGCAAATAACCAAAGTCATCTAGCCCGTCCAATATAGCAAACATGTAAGCAAAGTTAGATGCAACCTTAGGGTTGGTCATCAGCTTCAAGGTAAAGATCACATCATCTGCAGTAACCGGATTTCCGTCTGTCCATTTGGCATTCTGATTCAATTTCACAGTGAAAGTAGTATTGTCTTTCGTTTCGATAGAATCGGCCAGCATCGGCTTGAATTTCAAATCTTCATCAAGCTCTACCAGCGGCGGGAACATTAAGCCTGCTACGTAAGAAGAAACTTGTCCTACAGGCGATAACGGGTTCAAGCTGCCCGGTGAATAAGTGACTCCGATATTAACAACTTTCTTATTGTTACCTGCCTCTTTAGCAGGTTCATTAGTAGTATTATTGCTGCAAGCAGACACGACCATTAAGACACCAATTAGTACGAATGCAAAAGACTTTTTGATTCTATTTCTGACTGTCATGTGAACACTCCTCAGTTAATTCCTATTATTCAACTATGTATTATACACTATCGTATTTTTTATTTTGTTTGTCAATACAATTATACGGTTACCAGCCAAAAAAGATACCCATACTTAGAAATTCAAAAATTAATGTGAATATTAATTGAATATTATATTTTTGCATCATTTATTATCAATATAATAATCAATTAACATTAACAATTAAGATAATTTCCTATGATTACCTATATAATAAACATCCCTATCGAACATGACAGTAGACCGAGTACCGCGAGTGGCGGTATCCGGTCTACTATTCCCGCATACAGAAATGGCTATTCGTGATTAATTACCTGTTGCTCACCTGCTGTTACCGCAAAGGGCAAGCGATTATGAGCAGGCGGGAGGGGACAATTGAAATGATAAGAAAATGCACATGGCGGAAGAAAGGCTCGATTGAAATCGAGCTTCACTGTTCCATCAGCATTAGGCGAAACGAGCAGCATACGTCCCATTCCATAAGTCTCTTGTCCATTGGTCTTATCACCGAAGACAACAATGAGTGAACCTTCTGAATCAAATGGGCTGAGAACATAGGTTACATCCTCATTCACAAAACGGATGTCTCCAGGTGATTGATGAATTCGCAAGTTTCCTGCTTGATCGGAATTATGAGCAAAAGCCACTGTTCGCTCATCACCACTTGGCAGATACTCTGCTTCAATCACCCATCGCTCATCATAAGGAAACGAAGATATTCCTTCATAACTTTTCATAGCTGCCGCATCCGTATCCCAGACCGCCAACAAATGCGGAGAACCTGGTTGTGACGTAGCTCCTGCGGTCACTGTCTCTGAGAATCGGATGATCGAAACTTCCGCCTCAATATTGACAGTTCCCTCTATCAAAACCTCATTCATTATAATCCCGTCTTCGGCTGATGCCGTTAACAGTAAACCAGGCTCCCCAGATGGCAATGGTGCCCAAAGACCAGGAATGCCTTCTAGCTGCAGCGGTTTGTCAATCGTATGAAGTCCAACTAAAGCCAGATCTCCTTGATCTTCAGCTACTGATTGCTGACGCGATATTCTCCAAGTTTCAATATCCGTCATTATTTAGTCCCTGCGCCCTGAGTAACGAAGCCAGCCACTAGCTCAATGAATGCGGAATGCTCTTCAATAAATGGCATATGTCCGCTATTCTCGAATACGACAAGCTGTGATTGAGGCAGCAAGCTATGCATTTCTTCTGCTTGGGAGACCGGAGTAATCCAGTCATGCCGTGCTCCGATTATTAATGTAGGGACTTGTACCAAAGGAAGCTGCGGACGAACATCATACAAGGGGATCAAATTCTTGAATGTATAGTTGGTTACTTCAAGCGAACCAATTGGACGATTGCCTGTCTCTCTCATAAGCTCTTCATCTTTATAATGGAAGTAAAGCGGGAAATTAATATCCCACCAACGGATCAAATGCTGTTCATCCTCAATCCTGCCCTCGAACAATTCAGGAATCACCTTCAACTGTTCAGGTGTTGCAACGTGACTTGCGAACTCTAATGCAGCAGGGTAGAAATCTTTACTTGGAGCCGTGCACAAGAGAATGAGCTTCTCTAAGGAATCGGCATATTTCGTAGCATACACTTGCGCAACCATTCCACCGAACGAGTGGCCAAGCAGATGAATGGAATCGAACCCTAAGTAAAGTCGAAGCGCTTCAATGTCATCTGCAAGTTGCTCCAAAGTACAGCTTGCCGGATCTACTCTCTCTGATTGGCCATTAGACCGTTGGTCTAGATATACAATCTGCATTTGTTCTGCCAATGGAGTTAACCAAGGCTTGAAATCGGAATGGTCACTTCCGGGTCCTCCGTGTACAACAAAGCATACTGGTTGTTTCTTCATGGTGTCACCAAGTGGTACATAGCCTGACCCTTCTACATCAAAGTAGAAACGGGCGCCATTCAATGTTGCGAACATGAACACACTCAACTTTCTTTTTTTAGGTTAATTATCTGTGTAAGGTTAATTATCTTTCGTTATTTTACCATTATCCATGCCTAATGGGCTATGTCAAGACAAGCCAATTTATGATGTAATCAGCTTGCTCCAATATGTAGTAAATAGACATAAATACTCATAATTAGGAAAATAGACTCATTAAAAGAAGGAAGAATTATTACGATATAGATTTTATGAATCACCAAATATAGGGAGATGAGCACATGAAATACCAACTGATGTTGAATCCAGAGACCCAATTAACTTTAGTCACAGGTTTTGGCGGCAAGTTCACCACTTTTATTAACGGTACCCAGGTAGAGCAGAAGAATGGCCAATACAATATTCCAGTCGATAACGAGACCAAGCTGTTAACCATCAAACGAGGCATGATCGAAAACATACCGAAAGTGACCTTCGACGGTAAACGGCTGCATTTAGTAAAAAAATTAAAAGCATATGAATGGGGTATCAGCTGCTTATCACTCTTGCTCGTGTTTATTGGCGGAGCGCTGGGAGGAGTTATCGGGGCAATAGGGCTGCTTTTCAGTGCAAAGGTGTTCCGTACGGAGCTTCCTCAAGCGGTTAAGATTCTATTCTCTATTGTCATTTCGATATTAGCCGCTGGACTATACTTCGTTATCGCTTCACTCTTATTGAGTGCATTGGAAGGAACCTTGTAACTATTCAATCTGGAGTGCGACTCTTTCTTATCATTCGCACTCTACTCCCACCATTTTAATCACCACACTGTAGAGACTCCGTCTCATCCGCAAGCTTGCGCAAGCAAGCAACTATTTTTTTTTGGGCCAGCCAGTAGTAAACCTCTTGTCCATTCTTTTGGCTAGCTACAATACCGGCATCCTTCATTATCTTCAAGTGATGAGAGATTGCAGGTCTGCTTAACTCGAACTGTCCAGCTATCTCTCCCACATTACGTCTTCCGACATTCCCCAATATCGTTAGAATTTGAAGTCTAACTGGATCTCCTAGCGCTGTGAAAAATTTCGTAGCATTTTTTATATCAACGGGGATAATTCCCTGATCTGTCATGTCTTCTCCCCCTATCCGTCTCAACTAACTGATGCTAATATAGCGGTTTGAAATTATGATGTCAAATCAGCTGTTAAGAGTAAAAATATCCTTCTGGACCTTTTATAATGAAGGAAATTTTCACTGTAAAAGATCGATTGTATGAGATGTAAATCGTTAACCATAACTTCTATATTATGACAAAACAATAAGACTCGCGCAAAGTGTACGCGAGCCTAACCATCTATTCACATTGCTTATTTCTGATGTAGTACAATAACACGCTTGATAAAGAAAGAAACAACTAGTCCAACAATACCAATCGTCATAGCGAATAGGAATGCTCCTTGTACACCTTGAGTAAAGGCTGGAAGCAAATTCGATACATCCTCTGGATTGATTACATTGCTCAAATAACTTTTCTGACCAGCTGCCATAATACTAACGGCAAGCGCAGTACCGATTGCTCCGGCAACCTGTTGCAACGTATTCATGATAGCCGTACCATCCGGGTAAAATTCACGAGGCAATTGATTGAGACCATTGGTTTGAGCTGGCATCATAATCATCGATATCCCGATCATTAATGTGCTATGCAATACAATAATGAATGTAATGGTCGAAGTCGCTGAAATGCTTGAGAAGAACCAAAGTGAAACACTTACGATCGCAAGACCTGGAATAACGAGCCATTTTGGTCCATATTTATCGAACAATCGTCCCATAATCGGTGACATAATCCCATTAATAATACCGCCAGGAAGAAGCAGCAATCCTGCTTTGAAAGCTGTATACCCTAGTCCAGTAATCAAATACATCGGAAGGATAAGCATCGATGACAGGATAATCATCATACATAGGAATACCATGAGCACTCCCATAGAGAACATCGGAAATTTAAATACACGTAAATTAATCATAGGCTGCTTCATCTTTATTTGACGAATACTAAACAGAGCAAGTGCGATTACACCAACTATAATGGCGATGATCACTTTCGGGCTGCTCCAGCCTTCACTTTCACCTGCACTACTGAAGCCGAAGACAATACCGCCGAAACCAATTGACGACAACAGAATAGATAATGCGTCAATTCTAGGCTTCGTAATTTTAGTCACATTTTGCATAAACAGAATGCCGCATAGTAGGGAAATAACAAGAACCGGCAAGGACACCCAGAAGATCCAGTGCCAGCTTAAGTTCTCAATAAGAAGACCTGCCATTGTCGGTCCGATTGCTGGCGCAACCATAATAACGAGACCGATTAGACCCATTGCGGCACCACGTTTCTCCGCTGGGAATATAATCAATATGGTATTAAACATTAACGGCAGCAACAATCCTGTACCAATTGCTTGTACCACTCTGGCCGTAAGCAAAATCTCAAAGGATGGAGCTAACGCTGCCAGCAAAGTACCCAATATGGAGAAGCTAAGTGATGCAATAAACAGCTGTCTTGTTGTAAACCACTGAAGCAGCAGCCCTGAGACTGGAACAAGGATGCCTAATGTTAATAGATATCCCGTCGTTAACCATTGTGCCGTTGCAGGTGAAATGCTTAGTAATTTCATTAAGTCAGTTAAAGCAACATTCAAAGCTGTTTCACTGAACATCCCAATAAATCCACTAAGCAAAAGTGCGACTAAAATAGGTGCTGCCTTAATTTGTTTATGATCGATCTGTGCCGACCCTTGTTGTACTGTTGCCTCCAAAATGGTCATCCTCCTGATATCTTCCTGTTGATTTAGTTGAATAAATACGATAAATACTTTGAAGCTGTAATGAGCGGTTTCTCATCTCTATTGGTTATAGTGAGTATGAGTGCTCCTTCAAGAGTGGATATAACCACAGAAGCAACTTCCGCAGATTTCTCCGCTCCCATCCCTTCCTGCTCTAATTTCACAGCAATTAAGTCTTGCCAGTCTTTAAAAACAGATTGCGAAGCTAACCTCAATCTATCGCTAATGCATGAAGTTTCCACAGCCGCCCAAAAGCTAAATGGTATAAATCCCTCGAACTCGGCCTCCACAGCATCTTCACCAACACTTAGAATAAATGCTTGTATCGCTTCATTTGCGTGGCTCTTATTGGCAAAGCATTGATTTAACTTCTCCAAGACTAACACACGCGTATTTTCAATACAGGCCAGTGCAAGCTCCTCTTTCCCATTAGGGAAGTAATAATATAAAGAGCCTTTGGGAGAATCACTCTCCTTGATGATCTGATTCAACCCAGTAGCATGATAACCCTGTGAGAAAAAAAGTTTGGAAGCAGTTTCCACAATCGTATCACGTGAATTCGACTTCTTCGGCATAAGCTAACCCCTTTATTATAACAATTGGTCTACATAGTATAAACATAGAAGGAGGGATTGAGTCAAACGTTAATTATTTAAAGCATTTATATTAATTTAGTGAGGATGATCTCGAGCGGCTCATTATCTAACAATAAACATCCTGCATCCTTATAGCCTAGCTTTCTGTAAAAATGCTGCGCTTCCTCGTTGGCTAAGGTTGAGGTCATTACTAAAGTAAAACCATTCTGCCTCATTTCTTGCTCCCACAACAAAACGACCTGTCTCCCAATACCATGACCTCTGTCAGATTCGTCAATCCAAATCATATTCATGAAAGGGGTGTTATCCCAAAAATACCCGTACCTCATCCAGCCAATGTTCTTATCTTCATGATTGCGAATGATGTAAATTTCTTTTCCCTTTATTTTCGCTAAAACTAAGCTCTGAAGTAGATGTGTATCATGGTCGACAATATACTGAAAATCTAATTCAGTAGCTATCTCTATCTTCATTAAAGACCTCTCCTCGCAGAAATTAATAAATTTATTCCATTTGGACTCATACATATAATTGAAGCGATCTGTTATTATGGTACGAACAACTCTTACTAGCCGAGGACACTACATTGAAATTACAATCGAAATTACAATCAAAGTTCAACTTAAAAACAAAACTTATCAGAAGAGCGAAATACTATTGTCTAAAAATATTGCGGATTAAGAAGTCCGATCATATTATAGCCATCGGCTTTATATCAGGGTTTTTCCACTGTTGGTTTCCAACCTTCGGTATTGGAATGCTTCTCTCCATAGCACTTGCTAAATTATTGCGAGGCAACCTTCCCGCATCAATTATTGCAGGCTCCATTGGATCTGTACTGTGGCCTGTGCTCTTCTTCTTAAATTACAAAATTGGCTATATACTGAACAGCTTGTTATCATCTCCGTCCTTTGAGCTCGATGAAGCGCTTGCTGTTCCTGTTCCAGAACCTGATTATTCAGAGACTGCAGATCATTTTGGCAGCATCGCCAATATGGGGATGAACTTTCTAGTTGGGTCGCTGGTGAATAGTCTGCTTTTTTCACTCCTAGGCTACTATCTCGTTCGATATGCCTTAAAGCGTTATCGGCAGCCTTTGCTTAAAAAATTAAGGCCAATTAAACAAAGGAGTCTATGAACACATAGACTCCTTTTGTTTACAAAGAAACACTTTACGTTTCGCTTTCATCTTATGTCTCCTCGAACCTTGCAGTTTCCCAAGCTTGTCGGAATTCCGCAACGTCCGCATACCGCATCTCCCGATCTTCGCTCACCGCACGCAATGCAACCTCATACAGAGAATTCCCCGCATCCCATAGGGAGTAAGAGCGGTCTAACTCTCCACCCAACAATACAAAGGCAATGGCTCCCATCGTAAACACATTCGTCCTTGCATCAATGGGTGCACCCAGCAAATACTCCTCTGGTGACTTCAATCGTTTGGAGCCCCACAAATCTCCCATTTCATTAGAAGAGGGTGCCGCTCTGTAAAAATCAATATCACAGATATGCGTTTCATTGTTCAAGAAATCATAGAGAATGCTCCCATCATAAAAATCGACTGCGACATACCCTTTTGATTCCACGTGCTCATGGAAAGAAAAGATGGCCGACAATGAATCCAGCCGCTTTGACACCGGAAGCTGCCTGTAACGATAAAAGGGCGAGTTGGGGTCATTATATTTGGCCGGAGGCGGGAACGACCAATGCGGATGCAAGTTCTCACCCTCCACCCATTCGAACACAGCTGCATAGCCGCTTCCTACAGAGAAATGGTCAACTATTTTAATAAGGTGGGGATACTTCAGCGTTTCATATAAGGGTACCGCTAGTTGTAAACGTCCCACCGCATCTGCCGGTTCCCCTGTGTAATGCAGTGTTCTCGCACCCGCATATTTAACAAAGTACTTCACTCCCATACGCTCAATACCAAAGCTAATATTGCCTGAATCTTGCTGATCAAATACAGAGAATACATCACCGAGACGAGATAACCATTCGAAATCATGCGGCTCTTGAAGAAGGAAATGTATATCACCTAATGTAATCTCTACCCCTGTATTATCTGTTCCTGCCGTAGTATGATCCATGCCATTCAGACCTCCGTTTACTTCACATAGATGAGCCAGCAGCTCGCTCTTCTGACATCTACTATATATTTAGCAAGAATAAGTCTATACCCTTTATTCATACAAAAAAAAGCTCAAAAACTAACAATTGTCAGTTCCGAGCTTTTCCTATTCGTTATTTAACTGATTCAGACAGCAGCTCTGCTAAATACATCGCCCCGTCCTTTTTCAAGTGAACTCCATCTGCATAGAAGAAGCTCTTCTTCCCCTTGCTTGCTGAGTGCCAATCAACCAAAGACACATTCTCATACTTGGATGCTGTATCAGCAATCATTGTATTCACCTCATCCTGCCACTTGCGAGGAACTCGGGTGTTTACAAGAAACACTTTACGTTCTGTACCTATCGCATCAAGCAGCCGATCGACTTGTTTGGAAGTAAATGAGCCATTTGTGCCCAACTCAATGATAACCGTACTGCCCAGTTTGTTCTCCTTCTTAAGTTCGTTCACAACGTCTACTGCCTGCCAGAACTGACGACCAATCTTTCCGTTCACATCAATATTGAGAAGCAATTCTTCCAAATAGGGAGCAGCATCAAGCAGTACGGAATCACCTATTGCCGTTATTCTACTCTGTTGATGATCGACAGGCTTTTCTTCAACTGGCGGTTTGCTAATAGGTACCTTCTCTATTTCTGGCAGCGGTGTGTTTACGGGTACTGTTGGAATATCAATATGAACCGGCTTTTGCTCCTGAATAGCTTCTGACACATCTGATTGATCAACCGTCACATCACTGGCATTACCTAATACGTGCTTCGTCCCCGTCTGACTTGCTCCAGGGACATAAATGATGATTAATATACCAATAGCGAATACAGCTACTATTTTCATATTTAGCCGGTAGCTCTTTCTGGAATAATGGGCTGATCTGGAAAATAGCTTACTCAGTGCTCCATGTCTAATCGGCTCTTCAATAAATCTCCAAGATAATTCTGCAACGACTAACGTCATCAGCACTTGCAGCAACGCCCGAATGAGGTGGAACTCACTTCCTTCAGCCACAGGTGTTGTAAGGGTGATGATGGGATAGTGGTACAAATAGATACCGTAGGATCGTGCACCTAACCATCTCAGCGGCAAGCATCCAATTATACGGGATAGTCTGCTTGCCGGATGCGCCATCGCGGCAACGACCGCTGCCGTTGCCAGCGAGAATAACACCATGCCGCCCCGATAGAGGAAGGCATCATATTCGCCGATTGCAGCAATCATCAGCAATACGATGATCATACCTGCTGAACCAATGATATCCAATACTAGGCGCCCTTTTACCGATACGAACTCCTTCAGTCTCCAACTCGGCCAGACCATAGCTAGCGCCGCTCCGATCAGAAGTCCGAAAGCTCTAGTATCCGTCCCATAGTATACTCTGCTGGGATCTAGACCTGGTTGATACAGCAGCGCCATTGCTCCCGCAGACATTGCCGCTCCGAGTAATGTCCACAATGCTAATTGACCTCGCCTCGGCACGAATCGGAGCGCTGCAGTTAATACGAGTGGCCACAATAAATAGAACTGCTCCTCGACCGCCAGCGACCAGAGATGTCCGAACGGAGAAGGAGGACCGAAGCTTTCGAAATAAGAAACATCGTGGAATATTAGCCACCAGTTGTTTATGTATAATAATGCCGAGCCAATATCTCCTCTAAGTAAAATCAATCTACTACTATCGAATAGGAATAATACGAGTACTACGAGAGCCAGCATTACTATCATCGCCGGGAGCAATCGTTTGGCACGACTGATCCAGAAGGTCTTCAGCTGTGGACCAGATTGCTGCGCTCGTCTTCTCAGCCATAGATCTGTAATTAAATATCCCGAAAGTACGAAGAATAAGCTTACCCCCAACAGACCTCCAGGCATTCCTTTGACATTAAGATGATAAGCAATAACGGCAATGACCGCAATTGCTCGTAGGCCGTCAAGTCCTGGCATGTATCTTCCACTGTTTCCAACTGGCTTAGGCATGGCGGCATTCTCCCATCGATCCTTTGGGAACACAGTCAATTAATCTACTGTCATGCAAGAGAAATAGGGTGTTGTTCATACTTTGGTTCGAGATAAATTCGGGTTTCATGATGTCTAACTCCTCTGGCTGTCGTTCATTGTTGTATAAGATAATTATAGTTTAGTTGCTCACTAGATATAGTAACAGAATAGTTACATGATGTATCCCATTTCGAGCCTCCTACAACCCTGCTTTCATTCACATGAAACATATGCCATACTGCTGCGGATTATGTTTGTTTCGCTTCATAGAAAAAAGGACCAAATTCCTCATAAGAAGAATTGTGGTCCTTGAATTACAAAATATTTAAATTATAGATGTTTTCTTGTTTCTATCTGGACTTACGACGTCTAAGGATTACAAATGTACCACCAGCAATAAGGATTACTGCACTTATAGCCGCAATGATCGATACATTCATGGATTTCCCCTTGGATTGAGTCCTTAGATTCTCTTGTTCAATTTGGACCATTTCTTCATGACTAATAAGTGTAGGTGAATAACCCTCTCCTAGAAACTTCATTGTTTCTCCTTGTGGATTGAGAGGTTTGGTCAAATCACACATAGTCGTCGTATACTGTCCCGTTTCCTTGTTCACATTAGCAGCGACAATGTAATCCTTGCCCGCCTGAAAACCTTCATATCCGCAGCTTACAGAGCTCATTGCCGTATAGACGGTCTCTCGCTGATGAACCTCGCCCTTCCAAACTTGAGTAACCTCGAAATTCACCTCGACCAGATCACTTGTGGACATGATACTTTTCTGACGAGGTTGCGTAACTTTAGTAGCTTTTCCTGCGAATATTGCCGCCTTGCTTTGGAGGCTATCCTCTACCTGGTGTTCTGCAGAAGGAGCCATTGCGCAAGAACATGCGAATACTTCTTCCGGTTTAATCATAAGCCCCGCGCTTAACATAACCGCCCAGCATAGGACGAAGATCATTAACTTCTTATACATCATGCTCACCTCAGGCAAATAGACGGATGAGCACCGCATATTGTTTCCATACTCGCCTTCCTTTTAATCCCAAAAGCCGCCATCTGAATGAATTCGAATCCGTTGGACCTAGTCCGGTCGATGCTCAGGCTGTTGCTTAATAATCGAGCCATCCCCGAGACGAAGCCATGACTCCAGAGCGCGTTCACCTTCCGTCAATCGAATAACGCGAGCACCCCGCGGGAACCCTTCTTTGCCGTAAGTATTGAACCCTGTCGCCCGTCCATAATAAAGTTGAATGCCGTAAAGCTCTCCCCAATAATCGTTAATATGATCGTGACCGCAAAAGGTCGCCTTCACATCCCCTTGATCTAGCATTGCCGAGAAGATGCCCGCCTGCGTTTTTGCGGAACAGCTATCCTCATTTTTATGACCATAGCATACTTCCTGTTCCCATACCGTTTGGTATTCAGGCAACGGGATATGGAAGAATGCGATCGCCGGCAATACAACGCCCTCTACCCGCGCTTTCCATTCCTGAGATTGCTGTATATACCATTGCACCTGATTATGGCGGATCCAATCGTACCCAGGAACGAGCGGGTTCTCGGAATATGCTCCAGAGTCAAGACAGTAAAGTAACGCAGCTGCTTGTTCGTTATTTGATCCTAAGACAGGAAGCACATAGTTTCCCACACCTTGGATATCTTGGGGTCCCCTTTCAGCTAATGTGTTAGGGTGTTTTACAACTTCGCTCATCAATTCCTCCCTTGTGATGTCGTTCTCGGTATCATGGTTGCCGAATACGATTCCCCATGGTATCGCGCGTTGCTCGACTGCGGCAACCGCTTCTCGAAATGCGCCAACGGGGTCACTGCACAAGCTCGACCCGTCGGTGTCCCTGCCGGTATAGATGACATCACCGGTAAACATGACAAAATCCGGTTGTTCAGCATCTAGTACAAGCTCCATAACTGCTCGGGACTGCAAATCTAAATCTGATCCGTCCTTCCAATGAATATCCGTGAACTGGACAATGGTAAACGTACCATCTTTGCGAAAGTGAAGTTCTCTTGACATCCTATTCTACTTCCTCTCAGTAAAAATCCAATATTCGTCGCTTAAGCATAATGACTGGTTAATGCTTGATTGATCCGCTCTCTTGTTGCTAACAACCATTCTCCACTGCCTCTCGGATAAATGGCAAATGTTAACGGCTCTGCCAGACCTTCTTCCATTATCTCTATCGTCTTTTGTTTGCCAATCTTCTGCTCAAGCAGCTCTAGTGCACGCAAATCCTGTAATCCCTCATAGAGCACTTCCAGTCGAATCGACTCAATCGGACCTTCTTTGCCCGGATAAACCAAATAGGAATCTCCTGAAGGGAATCCATGCATCGCATCGGTTATCCGAAATGGATCTATCTGCTGATCTAATGAATATTGCGAATACCAGAAATTAAAGCCCCAATGCAGAAAGCCCTGTAATCCGAACTTATACAACTGTAGTCCAATAACGCGATTTCTTGCAGACGGCATGTTAAAGAATCTGTTGGATACTTGCTGATGCTGCCCGCAGCAATAATAAGTCCATAGGTCTGGAACTTGATGCTGTAGGAAAGGTTCAATATGATTGTTCGCTGGAATCGGTCTCTTCACCAAACCTCGCTCATACAAATCCAAATCGGATAGAGCATCCATAATAGGATAATCGGACAGATGCTTATGAACGATCTCGCTTGCCGTTCGATAGGATTCCACATGGTCTATCTCCGGCTCATCCGAGATATGGAACCAACTTTGCTGATCCAGTTCATGCTCCATCAAATATCGATCAAGACTGGGCAGAAATTGATCCAAAAAGCTGCGGTAAGCCTCCGAGGATGCATCAGTCTCCCAGCCGAATAGCTGCTGCTCTTCTCCCTGAATCCTTCCCATGATCTTCGGAGCGCATTTTGCTCCCCATTGCGTAAATAAGTGAGAAAACTCAAAGTACTTGAAGCCCAGCTTCCTGCACATCGTAACCCACCGCGTGAGTTTATCAAATCCAAATTCATACGTTTCACCCTCGACAGCTACGTCAACAAGTTGAACCGTTGGACGTTCTCCGCCAATGACGGTATCCAGCGGCGGTGTAAACAACGGTGTCAATATCATGTTCATGCCATGCTTAACCATCGTGTCCGCATAGCGTTCCAGCAGTAGCCAGTGAGCTTCACTAAAGACTTCTACCCCGTACCGCGTCGCAATACAATCCACATGAAACCATTCCGTGTGAATTAACTGTTGCGGAGGCAGTGCAACGGGGATGATATTCAACTCGAATATATCGGATACCGCTAACACCTGTCCATCAGATGATCGAAATGTGATTTGGATCGAATGAAGACCTGCAGGCACCGATTCATCCAATGCAATGCTTACCCATACCGAACGCCATTGCTCGGGAATGGATGTAATAGATTGCTGATCCAGCTCGTATAATGGATCTGGATATAGGCCTGGTGTCGTGCGTAATACATCAGAGTCAGGATTTTTGAAACAGGGCATCTCCGAAGGAACCAGTCCAACGGATCTAACTAATATGCGGTCTGCAAGAGACGACTCAACCTCCACGACAATGTTTTTTAGAAGTGTGTCTGAAGTATATGCGACCTGGATTGAATAGGTCTCGCCATAAAGTGCAGAGGCACGTCTAAAGGATTCTTCCTTAGGCCTCTCATCAGCGAATACCTTTGTCAAAGAGCTTAACAATATCGTCTGAAATTGCAGGGGAGGATTCATCACTTTTTCACCTCATTATTTCGGATGTTATGGGCAAAACCTTTGAGATCGACAATGTTACCCTCTATTCTGGATTGCTCCGCAGCGAAAGCCATTAAATGACTTTGAATCGATTGATTCGCCGAGGTAAGCCCTTGACTCTTGCCATCTTCTCGTACCAGGTTCAGGAAATCCTTGAGTAGACCCATATCACCGCCGCCATGACCAACGTGACCTCCTTTATCTTCAAAAGAGATTCGCTCGATCTTGCCGCTGCCGAAATGAATAATTTCGATTTCATTCTTTTCCATGGCACCGCGAATTTCCCCTTTGGTCCCCATGAGCTTGATCGTACGGCTGACATCTCTAGTAAACGCACTCATCGTAAAAGCTGCCGTGACAGAATTAGCGAACTCCAAATTCACAACTTGATGATCAACGACATCATTATCACAATGATAGACGCATCTACCGTAGGGGCCTTCCTGCAGCGCCTTATAGCGGGCACTATAGCTCAAATCATTACTAATAGCCGATGTAGGCCAATTCGTATCGTCTGTTAAATAATGCTTAGGGGCATAATAGAGACAATCATCAGCCACTGGACATCCGTCCAAGCAGCGTAATGGAGCCCCTGCCGGCGCTTGATCGGATGTAAAATGTGATAGTGATCCGAAGGAGGACACTCGAACACATTCCGAGCCCGCTAACCAGAGCAAAATATCTAGATCATGACAGGATTTGGCTAGAATCATCGGACTAGACTCCTCTTTCAGCCGCCAATTTCCTCTAACGAAACTATGTGCTTGATGCCAAAAACCTACATTCTCATTGTGTGTGATGGACATCAACTTGCCAATTGTTCCATTATCCAGCAATCCTTTAATGGCAGTAAAGAAATTCGTATAGCGCAGCACATGACAAATCGAGAACACACGGTTGACTTGAGTCGCCATTTCTCCCATAAGCACACATTCCTTGGCATCAGGAGACATCGGTTTTTCGAGAAGCACATGATAACCCGCCTCAAGCGCCTTCATCGTCGGTATGAAATGCTGTTTATCTTGCGTGCAGATAAGTACGGCATCCGCGAGTTTCGGTACAGCAAAAAAATCGTCCCAATTCTCAAAACACCTGTCATCTTCAAGTCCATGCCTAGCTTGGAAGCTGTTCCTTCGTTCAGCAACTGGTTCCGCAACGGCTACAACCTGCAGCTCATGAGGATGCTGAAGTGCATACTCCAAATAATTGACCCCTCGTAGTCCCGCTCCAATAATTGCAATTGTAACTTTCTTCATGAGTTGTCCTTCTCCTCGCTGTTATAAGTTTTGCCTCTATTCTTTCACGCTGCCTACCGTCATCCCTTTAACAAAAAACTTTTGCAAGAACGGATACACTAACATAATGGGCAAAGCACCCATAAAGATTTGCGCAGTTCGGAGTGTCTTCTCACTCAGGTTCTCCATCACTTTGAGCTGCTCAATGGACATCGCTGACATCTGGGCATTGATGGACATAATCAGCGTCGATAGATAGGTCTGCAGCGGGTACTTATCCGGTGAATTCAAGTAAAGAATACCGTCAAACCAGGCATTCCAATGCCCGACAATGGTGAACAATCCAATGGTTGCAATCGATGGGAGCGATACCGGCAAGTAAATTTGCCAAAGTACACGTAAGTGGCCCGCACCGTCAATCGTAGCCGCCTCATCCAACTCTTTGGGAATGGACCTGAAAAAATTCAGCATGAGGACCATATTCCATACATTCAATGCGCCAGGCAAAATTAGCGCCCAGATCGAATCAATTAAGCCTGTTTCTTTTACAATGATATAAGTAGGAATTAATCCCCCGCCGAAAAACATCGTGATCGCAAAGAGCCATACATACGGGGTTCTAAATTTAAACTGATCATTCGATTTAGCTAGTGGAAAGGCTGTAATAAATACAAGAAACATATTCACGGCCGTGCCGAGCACGACCCGTTGTACGGACACCCATAACGAACGGAAGAACTCTACCTTCTCTCCCAAATATACATAAGCATCCGTGGAGAATCCGACTGGCCATAGACTCACTTCTCCGGACATCGCTGCTGTATTCGAGCTGAGTGAGATAGAGAGTAAATGAATAAACGGGATAATACCCAGCAATGTGATAAAGGTTAACAACAACGTATTGAATACGACAAATAGCTTTCTGCTGAATGATTGTTTGTGTATCACAGTATTACCTCCGCCTAGAATATTCGGTAATTATTATATTTGTAAGCCGCATAATAGGTCAGGGATACCAACCCTAAGGAAATGACGGATTTAAAGAGTCCGATCGCGGCTGCTGGTCCAAATTGTTGGCTGAACATCCCTAAGCGATAGACGAAAGTATCAATAACATCTGCCCCTTCATAAACAGTCGGGTTATACATGATTAGGATTTGCTCGAAGCCAGCGTTGAGAATTCCACCCAAGCTTAATACACCAAGCAATATAAGGATCGGCGCAATTCCCGGAAGCGTAATGTGAATCATCTGCTTCCACCTTGCTGCTCCGTCCACCTCTGCCGCTTCATAGAGTGTTGCATTGATCCCTGTGATAGCAGCGAGCATGACAATCATATTGTAGCCCATCCCTTTCCAGACATCAGATCCGATCACAATGCCTCTAAACCAATCATTGTCCAGCATGAACATGATCGGTTTCAATCCAATTAAGGTTATCAAACCGTTAACTGGCCCGTTCATCGAGAACAATTCAATAATGACTCCTCCAAGTACGGTCCATGACAGAAAGAATGGCAGGAAAATAGCTGACTGAATGAAGTTTGAAAACCATTTCTTCGTCAATTCATTTAGCAATAGCGCAAGAACGAGAGGAACAAACAAAAACAACACCATTTTGAAGATTGAGATAATAATCGTATTTCCAAGCACTTGATTGAAATCTGGTAACTCGAACACATAACGGAAGTTGTCTAGGCCAACAAATTTTGATTTGAAAAACCCGGACAACGGTTCGAACTGTTGAAAAGCCATGATAAGACCGGCCATTGGACCATATGCATAAATCACTGTAAGGATAACACCAGGCAATAACATTAAATGCAGTAAATATTCTTTTTTCAGCGTTCTCATAGATACCCTCCTTACCAGCTGCTAATTATAAAGCGGGAGGTGTTGTCGAAACTTCGACAAATCTCTCCCGCTTTATTCTGCTAAGATTTATTTAGTCGGTTGCTTGCTATACCATTCATTAACCTCTTGGGTGATTTGATCGCCGCCAAGTGACTTCCAACTTGCAACAAACTTATCGAATTCATCAATAGGAGCAC
Source organism: Pristimantibacillus sp. (assembly GCA_048976605.1). GTDB lineage: Bacteria > Bacillota > Bacilli > Paenibacillales > Paenibacillaceae > Pristimantibacillus. Next base: position 68,147 of record JBHGUX010000026.1, read on the forward strand.
CCATTATAATTTTTGTGAAGGACTCTTGCATCAGCTTATCTAGCTGAGCACCTTTATCCACTTGAGTAGATGTAGGAAGACCGTAGAATTCGTTGTAGACAACCGCTTGGCTGTCTTTAATCTGCCGAGTAATTCCCCAGCCTCCGTCTTTTGCGGCGCGGCTATAATATTGGCCCCAATTCACGCCTTTGGTTGCACTGGTTGTATCTCCCGCGAGGTAATCCTTCGTTGCTTTGAAGACATCCGCTACGTTCTTAAAATTCTCGTCGTCAATCGTAATTTCAGTTTGATTCGCATCAAGCGCTTTGTTCACTTCGGTATAAATGGTATCAATCTGCGCAGGATTGTAAATCCGTGGATTAAACCAGTTATAGACATAACCGTTCTCCGCTTTGTTCTTTTCCAAGTATTGCTTGTTACCCATTTCGATATAGAAATTTATCATCTTAATTGCTGCTTCTGGGTTTTTCGATTTTTTATTCACGGCGAACATCTTGTTGGCGCGGATTTTCGGAACAAGCGATTCTCCTGGCCCACTAAGCCCTGGGATTTGGATCCCGATCCACTCTGCCTTTGGATCTTTGTCTACATTCAGATTAAGCGGCCAGTTCGGATACCACCATTCTCCATACGAAATACCTACTTTACCTGCAACAATATCTTCTGTTGCTTTATTCTCGTCCTTAAGAGCAAACTCTGTATTTATAATCCCATTCTGATACCAGGACTGCAGCTTACTAAGAGCCGTCTTCACTTCAGGTTGAATAAGACCTGGTTTTAATTTCCCTTCACCATCTTTGATCCAAGCGGTCTGAGCATCACCTATGGATGGGTATGCACCGAAGCCATTAAACAGCCCCCTAAGATCAAATCCCCAGAAGAATAAAGTCTTCTGCAATGAAATACCGTAGGTATCATTCTTGTTATTTTGATCCGGATCGTTACGAACAAACGCTTCTGCAACCTTTTCCAATTCATCAATCGTCTTCGGAGCCTGCAGCTTCAAATTATCGAGCCAATCTTTCCGAATCCAGAGCAGCTGCGTAGACAGGAACGGATCTTCAAAGGCCGGAATCGCTAACTGTTTACCATCTGAATTATAGGTCTTCATCGCGAACCCGCCGTCGGATTCCATATACTTCCTGAGAGTCGGTGATGCGTATTGCTCATAAGCCTCAGTCAGATCAGCCAACATATCTTGCTTCTTCAGCTTCTCGAAGTTTTTCGGATCCAGCTCTAGAATATCAGGCAGGTCTCCTGATGCCATGGCCAGTGAAAATTTCTGCTCAAATTGGCTTGAAGGAACCGTCCATTTATATTTCACTTCGATATTCATCATCTCTTTGATATCTTTGAGGTAGGCATTCTGCTCAGGCGTAATTCCTTTTAAGGTTCTCGGATCTTCCGGCGGATTGAACCCTAGTACTTCCGTAACCGTAACGGTTTTAGGATATTTACCAAGCGGATCTGGGGCTGCAGCTTCGGTTTTGGCATCCTCTGTTGGCACCGATGACGGTGAACTGGCTTTGTCATTCCCTTGACTCGAGCATGCCGAGATGGTCGAAAGAGCCAACGATAATAATAAAATCATTTTCATGGTTTTGTAATTTTTCATATGAAATGCTTTCCCCCTTTGATGATGCAACCTGTTTAGAAGCTTGCTCTTGCTTCCTGTATTTATTGTAGCCAGGAAAGAAAGCGGTTTCAATTTCACTTTTTTTACATTGCTTTTACTTTGTTTACTTATCGTGAATTTCGATACTCCTGCGGTGAAAGTCCCGTCATTTTTTTGAAGAAGGTCGTGAAATAAGACGGGGAATCGAAGCCTGCCCTAATGGCAATCTCATTTAATTTCAAGTTTGTCGTCATCATCAGGTCAATGGTGACATTCAATTTCGTTGATTGAATATATTCCAATAGGTTATGCCCCGTGATTTGTTTGTAATAACGAGATAAATAGGATGGATTAAAATGCATCTCATCCGCAATGGCAGTCAGCGACACATCACTGGATAAATGCTCATGAACAAATTGGTGAATTTGTTCAATCAGTAATTTCTTACATTCATCTTGTTTCATATCCCCGCTTATATTCAGTGCAGATTCATATCCGGTTGATTTTTCAAAATCAACAATGACCATTTTTTGACCGAGTACAACTCTTCTCTCGATCAATGCGCGAACAGCTTCCACTTGGAGGTGAATGATGTCCCACTTTCCCATCACATTCCCGGAAATTCCGAATGAAACAGAGGTGTCCAGCACCTCTTCGCATTCGTTTTGTATGAGCTCAAGAATTCCTTTCATATAAGAAGCAATGCCATGCCAATTCATTTCCGTCTCTGGATGATCATCTCGAAAGCGCGCTAACAAATCCTCATCCGGTTGAAGAAGCCATACCAGTACACTGCCATCGAAGACAGCTTTCTCACTTACTATGGAAACAGGCAGGTGATTGTCGAAAATCCGTTGAACCGATTGCAGCACCTTTAATTGATGGACTTCAAGCCGATCTACTCGTCCCATAACAAAGAAAGCAGGACGATCAACTGCAATGCCAAAGTCCACTTCCGCATAAAGGGGATGGGTCAGTAGCGAGGTTAACGCTTCTCCGCTCAACATGGCTTCCATCAGTTCTTTTTTTAGATAAGGTTCCGCAATTTGAAAGTGTTTCTGCACCTTTTCCTGTTGAAGCTTAAGGCGGTTCTCTTGTTCCAGTTTATGAATGGCTTCCTTAACCGCTTGGAATATGGGATCAATTCCTTCTGTTTTCAGGATATAGTTCTCGACATTTTTCCGCAGCGCTTCATATACATAGTCAAACTCACTATACCCTGTAAGGAAAATAACTCGGCATGAAGGCCAATAGTACACCACTTCGTCAACTAATTGCAGGCCGTTTTTCTGAGGCATGCGAATATCGCTGATCAGGATATCCAGTTTTGTTTTCTTCGCTATTTCAAGCGCTTCACTCGAGGAATACGCTTTACATATATCCAGCTCAAAGTCCGGATTTTCCTGAAAAAGCTGTACCAAGCCATTTACAATGACCGGCTCGTCATCCACGATTAATAATCGATACATCATTTATGCTCCTTTCTTATCTAGAAGGATAATAAACTCTACTTTCAAACCCCCGTATTGGCTTCGAGAGACGAACAAGCCGCTCCCCGCGCCATAGATTAATTCAAGTCGATTGCTAACATTAATTAATCCCGTTTTCTCGACTTGCTTGGTTTTCCCCACAAGCTGCTCCTGCAACTGCTCAATTCTCTCATCCGTTAGCAATTGGCCATTGTCCTCTACGGTGATGCGTACCGTTTCATCCTGATAACTAGCGCCGATATAGACAACTCCATGCATCGTACCGTCTTCAAAGGCATGATCAAACACGTTCTCGACGATCGGCTGAATGATGAGTCTTGGAACATAAACGGAATGCAACCGATCCGAAATGTCTGTGTATTCATACGAGATTCGATTAGAAAAACGAATACATTGAATCTCGCAATAATCAAGTGCATGCTGAAACTCTTTGTTCAGAAGCACTTCATCAGAGCCGCTCCTTGTGATGTATTGATAATAGCTTCCAAGTTTTTGAGAGAGCTCCGCCGCACTGTCAGAATCCCCTACTTTACACATCATATAAATATTAAAGAAACTGTTATATAGAAAATGCGGGTTTATTTGAGATTGCAATTGCTTTAATTCCGAGTGCTGCAGAGCTATTTTTTGTTCGTAATTCTCATCTATAGAAACTTTCAACCTGTGTGCCATGCGGTTAAAGCTTTGAAATAAATAATGAAATTCATCCTTTGTCTTGGATTCGATGACTAAATTCAAATTATCTGTTTCGATCATTCGAAATGCCTTGCCTAGATTGGACAATGGACGATGTATCATTACATTCACTGAGAGCGAATACAGCACTAGTATTACAATAGTAATGCCGAATAAAAAGTAGTACAACGTATAAAATTGACTTAACGGCCTTGTGATTTCGTTCTGATTCACATACATAATTAACGATAGATTTAAAGAACTGACAAAATTATGTGTAACAAAATATCGGATGCCGCTCACCTTCTCCATTTCGGAGATAGGCTCGACAAGATCATTCGGTTCATTCACGAGTTGCCGCTCTACTGTAACCGCTCTATAGTCTTGACTCGTGGATAAGATACTTCCTAAACTTTCACTTCCAAGCAATACCTCGGACTCCTGATATAAGGTAGCAATTTGATGAAGTTCTTCCAACAGCTTCACTTTGGAAATCTCAATATACGACCAGATGCTGGCATTATTCACCGTCTCAATAAAGAAAATCCGGTCTCCTACCCTATAAAATGAAGGCTTAGCTGAGGCTTCCAGCAGTAAAGAAATAAGCTTATATTCCTCATTCGGCGTATCCGTAACACCATTCAAGCTTGATATGGTTTTGCCCACTGACGCAACATAAACCCCCGCATTTATTACGTATTCGCTGGAATTCAAGATTGGTATTAATCGATCCCTCACTTGTTCAATTAATTTGACCTCATCATATTTCCCAAGGCTTCCTCCTCTAAAGCTAAGCTTTTGTAAATCCTCACCATTAAGAAATTCCAATTGCAGATTGCGGATAAAATACAATTCATTATCCAATTGCTTCGCATAAAAAGAGGCTCCCGCAGCAGCTGAATCCAAAATCGTATTCTTCGAAAAAGACATGCCCTTGTAATTCACCCACATGTTCATCGAAATGAGAGGAACAAGAAATACGATAAACACGATGATAATTTTCTGATAAACGAACCATTTTGCTTTGCCAGAAGCCTGCAGTTTCATATGATAGCTCCTTCTTCATCATCATCTTGGTAGAATATTCAACTTAAGCTCATTCATCCATGAGGGGATCATACCATGCTTAAGATCCTAATTGAGTCAAATGCTCCTTCATGATATATCATCTCTGAATCAAATCTATCTATAATTTGTGAATGATTTTCTCCGAAATTATTAGTATTTGCCTCGCCTCCCCGCTGATTTATGATGAACTTCAAGAGAAGGGAGGGATAATAAATTGATTAATAATTGAACGAAATTGAAAGCGTTTACTAAATTACGCACCGCCGGAAATCAAAAAGCGAGAGAAACCATACTGACCGGTTTGCTTTACTTATTGTTATCGCTGCTTGCGGAACATGGTCCGTGAAAGTGCGATGGTATATACATAATAGTCCGCCTTTACTAAGGCTATTTGAGTATTTTGGTCATTAAAAAATCTATTTGTTCTTCATCCCCCATATAAAATGAGTGAGCTCCCGTTTGAACAAACCCCATTTTTTCATAAAAATCAATTGCATTCTCATTCTTCTCCCAGACTCCTAGCCAGATCATCTTTTTGTTTTGTCTAATGGCTATTTCCATTGCTTTGTTAAAGAGATATTTTCCGAGCCCTTTTCTTTGGAATTTGTTACTTATATAAATCCTCTCAATTTCTAGTGACTCAGCACCTATTTTTTCAGATTGAGCATCATTCGTATTCACCTTCAAATATCCTGCAATTTCTTCATTAAAAAAAATGAAATAGAAGGCAGAAGAGCTATTGAATAATTCCTTCTCCAACTGTTTAGAGTTAAATGCTCTTTCCAAATAGGCTTTCATATTCTCAGGTGAATTCTGATCTTTAAAGGTATCGTTGAATGTTTCAACACTTATTTCCTGGAGTAGCTGCAGATCTTCACGTGTACATTCTTTTATTGTTACAGTCATTTATATATCCGGCTCCTTATATGAAATTAATAATCCCTCTTGTTTCCCTTCTTAACAATTTCCCAGTCAAATTCAATATTTTTTCTAACTCTTTGAAGAAGATGAAATATGGTTTCTGCTTCTCTTTCGGAAATCCCCGCTAATGCAACACTGTTCGAGTGGTCATTTTCTCTTTTAATAAAAGGATACACATTGTCCCCTTTTTCTGTTGGGAAAAGTTTTTTTATTTTTTTGTTATATTCATCATCTTTCTTTTCAATAAAGCCATTAAGTTCAAGCTTTTGAATAGCGCGAGAAGCGGTTGTACGGTCTACTTTAATCATTTCAGCCAGCTTTTCTTGAATGATTCCTGGGTTTTCACATATACGGACAAGGTATAAATATTGTCCTTTTGTAAGGTCATATTCTTTAAATTCTATATTGCTTATAGAATCTAACGCCCTGGCAATCATTCCAATTTCACGCAGGATTTCCTTCATATATTCAACTCCGCTAATCTTGTATTTTTCAAATGCGTTGAATAAATAGTACCGTATTTTTATTGCATTTGCAACAAAATAGATTCACTGGCTTTTCCGGGACAAGATAGCCAAAAAAAGCTGACTAAACTCATTCCTGAGCTGGCATGATTAATGCAACCCAGTGTCGCCACAAAAACCTAAGCCATAAAAAAAATCCCCTCCAAGTTCACTCGTTTCCTCATGTTAACATAAGGCTTTTTTCGAGTGTCTACTTAAAGGGGATAAAACCGTACCAAGGCTGCCTGTGTTTTCAGTCATTCCTATAAGAAATACCCTATCGCTTACGCAATTGCCTGGCGATTACTGTCCCCAGCGATTGCACCGCTTGAACAATAATGACGAGGAATACAATACAGGTAACCATCACGGCTGGTTCCCAGCGTTGATAACCGTAACGAACCGCAACATCTCCTAGACCGCCTGCTCCAATAACACCCGCCATAGCTGATGCGCCAATCAAGCCAATCGTCGCAATCGTGATACCAAGAACCAAGCCTGGTCTTGCTTCCCTTAATAATACACGAGTTATGATCTGATTTCTGGTGGCGCCCATCGCTTGATAAGCTTCAATGACTCCTTTGTCCACTTCCAGAAGTGCGGATTCCAATAATCGCGCAATGTACGGTGCAGTATACACAACCAAGGGTACAATCGCACCCTTAACCCCGATCGTTCCACCAACAATAAATTTAGTAACCGGAATGATCGCTACCATGAGAACAATGAACGGCAAAGACCGTAAAATATTAATAGCCACGTTCAGAATCTGGTAAACGACCGCATTCTCATAAAGATTATTTCGTCTGGTGACGACCAGCACTACACCTAGCAAAAGACCGACAATCGTCGAGATGACAAGAGAAATACCGACCATGGCGCCTGTTTCACGAATCGCTTGCACATACAGATCCCCATATTCTGAGAAGCTGTCAATAAAGTTATTCAGCATGTTCAATAACCTCAATTCGCAGTTGCTGTTCAGCCAAATAGTTGATTCCCGCTTCAATTGCCGCTGCTTCTCCAGTAACTCCAATAATGAGAGTACCGAAGATCGTTTCTTTGATTTGCGTAATGTTGCCGTAAAGAATAGTAGGCCGCAGTTCAAATTGAGTAGCCAAATCGGCTAATATCGGCTCTGCCGCATTCTCTCCAACGAAGGAAATACGCAATATTTTTCTCGGGACACTTTCACCCTGCAGCTTCTTGAGTATGATATCGGGCAGTGTCACATCAAAGATGCTTTTAATAAAGTTTTTCGTAATCGGCTTTTGAGGATTGGAGATGATATCCATGACTGTGCCATGCTCTACGACTTCTCCATTCTCCATAACGGCAACTCGATCGCATATTTTTTTGATGACATGCATCTCATGCGTAATCAGCATAATCGTAATCTTATATTTGCGGTTGATCTCCAACAGCAGATCAAGAATCGACTCCGTCGTTTGCGGATCCAATGCTGAGGTTGCTTCATCGCATAACAAAACCTCAGGATCGCTTGCCAATGCTCTTGCTATAGCAACACGTTGCTTCTGCCCGCCTGATAGCTGATGAGGGAATGATTCTTCCTTATCCTTAAGTCCCACTAACTCGAGCAGCTCCCGCACCTTCTTGGCAACCTTCTCTTTCGGAGTCTTGACCAATTGCAAGGGTGCCGCTACATTATGAAATACATTGCTTGAAGACAAGAGATTAAAGTTTTGAAAAATCATTCCAATCCGTCTGCGTACAGCACGCAGTTGTCCTTCATTCAAGCCCTTCAACTCAACGCCATTAATTCGGACCGTACCGGAAGTCGGTTTCTCAAGAAAATTCACACAGCGAATCAACGTGCTTTTTCCCGCTCCGCTATATCCGATAATTCCGAAAATCTCACCTTTCTTTACTTCCAAGGTAACATTCTTAACGGCTTCGATTTCCTGCTTACCTTGATAATATCGTTTGGACAGCTGTTCTAAATGTATCATTATGCTCACCTTCCACCTTGGATCCGCTCTGGAGAAAATTGTTCAATATTGAACGGCGTACTGCCGTCAACGACAAGATCAGCTGCTATTTTCCCCATCACTGGCGCCAGCTTAAATCCATGCCCTGAGAAGCCGTATAATACGACTGCGTTCGGCAGCTCGGGCAATCTTCCAATAATAGCATGCTCATCTGGTGAATATGCATCCATATAGGCATTAAGTCGAATAGGATCTGGAACGAGATCAGGAAGCAGCTCGCGTACAGCCTCGTTAATTTGTGTTACATCATTAAGCGTAATGTTGCGATTCAAGTTGTCTGGATCAGCCACTTCATCATTACCATGATTAATCATTACCTTCACCATCGTACCTTCTAGTGTAGGTTTGCCGGATATATCAAAGCCTTTGCTGCGGCGAACAAAGATCGGGAATTTATCAGGTGTATACATCTCTGGCTTCGTCGTCGCGAAGAAGCTCATGACAAGCCGCCGATTAATTAATGCTCTTCCTTGCTCAGGAAGCAGCTTCTTAGTCCACGCTCCTGTTGTGATGACAACTTGTCCAACCCTGTAGTCTTTGCCATTAGCGCGAATTCGAACGCCATCACCTTCAGCCTCAATCGATTCAACCTCTGTATAGCGATGAATAACGGCTCCTAATGCTTCGCTCCGCAGCACAGCGGATACAACGGCAAACTCTGGACGGATATAGCCCGCCTGTTTATCCAGTACCATAACCTCACCCGGAAGCAGCTTATGCTGCGGATAACGTCTCGAAGCTTCGTCATAGTCCAAATATTCATGCTCCAGGTTATGCAATTCAATACTCTTCATTACATTCCGAATTGTATCACTGTCGGGTGCTCCAATCATCAGTCCGCCATTCAAATGCAGAAGGGAGTGACCACTCTCCTCTTCGAGCTCACGCCATTGTTTCCGTGCTTCATGCAGCATTGGCACATATTCACTGCCTTCCAAATAAGCAGTACGGAAAATTCTTGACTCTCCCCCTGCTGCACTGCGGTCATGACCGGTACCGAATTGCTCGAACCCGATCACTTTAACTCCTCTGCGCGCTAGTTGCCACATGGCCATACTTCCTATTGTTCCGATCCCTATTACAGCTACATCAGCATCCATGATCTATCCCCTTTGCTAGCGGTTAGTCTATGGCTAGAAAAAAAAGGCGCGGCGGATGCCGAGCCTCTGTCTCTTAGAAAAGACAATCCGCAGTTCTAGTGTTGTCATTCCATAATACGATATTTCACTCACTCTTACCAAGCTGGAACTTGGAAATCGCCATATTTTTCTTTGGAAAATTCATAAGACAACTTGGGTACATGTACAAGGGTGAATGCCGATACAGACACCGAAACAAATGAATATGATACAACCAACCTAACCTATGGGAAAGAAGTGGTGGCATTGAGGGTCGAATTAGTATACGGAACAAATAAACTGGCAGATGATACCGTCGTCATTGATACTGCTGATGAAATCATCCGAATTCAGGATCTTAATGCCCCATTCCCACTCGACGATGATTCAATAGATTTTGTCATGGCCTCACACTGTCTGCAATATGTAGAAGATTTACAAGCTGTAATGAAGGAAATATACCGAGTGTGCAAACATAGAGCTATCGTATGTATAGTCGCACCCTATGCCCATGTGACCTCTCATATGGTTCATCCGTTGTACCGTCAACAGTTTAACGAACATCTGCCGCGTTACTGGACGGATTATCCTCTATACTCTCTGGATCCTGATGAGTATCTATTATCGTGGCAGAAGCATTGGCCGCTCATGGATATGCCGTCAAAGCAGACATCGCTGGATTTGCGGTTGCTGCGGTTGGAATTTTTCTACTTTCCCCAATATGGGAATCTGTATGAGACCACTGAGCTTATGTTGCTTCGTCAATCCCAGCTTAATGTTGCATACCAGATCATGTATCATCTGCTCGTGGTGAAACAGCCGATCTCGGATGGAGAAGTGGCACGCTTCGCAACTGAACCTATGGATGAACCGGACTACGTTCAACAACAACGCCTTGGCAATGATAATACCGAAACGGATGTGAAGTTGTTCGAACCTCAACCACTCCGCACTTCTCCAACAAACACGCCTACCAGACTATCTTCTGCCAAGCAAAAAAAACGAAAACGTACACCTACAAGAATGGTGCAGTCCTCTAAAAGGCCTCGTAAAAAACGTACTCATTAATTAAATGACTCCATTGCATGTCAATCCTTATCCTTCCAATTCAATGAATGGGGCAGTCCGAAGAGATTAGATCAACTGCTCCTTGCATCGCCCTATTGTTATTCTTTATCCTCCTTCATCACCCGAGATTCAATTCATATCACTCCATGAGCAATCTTAGTTAGGGTAATTATCCGCCGTTTTCACTGATGTAAAGTAGTTCATCGCTATCATTCATTGATTTACTATCCTCCAGCTTCTATTGACACTTACCATCAAAGGTATTGCAGACACGACTAATCTGCTGGCTCTCAATGCTTCTATTGAAACGGCTCATGCAGGAGAACATGAGCGCGGATTCTCCGTCGTTGCAAATGAAATCAAGAAGCTTGCAGGTTTTCTGACGCCGGCTCCGCCTTTGCCACAATCATGAACGCGATTGAACAAGTAACTGTACATAGCAAACAAGTGAGGACAATTACCCAAGATGCTTTCTTGCATGCCGAGCGAATTTCAGAAAGTGTAACAATCAGTTATGAGAGAATTTATACGTAAAGAAGACTGGAAACCCTCGTTAAGAGGTCCCAGTCTTCTTTGTATGTACGATTGCTATTGCTTGCAAAAGCAAGGGTCATACAGACATTATTTTACCCGCTTGAATACATTAACGGTCATAAGCAGCACTGACACAATGATCATTAATCCACCGAGTGAGGCAAATGGAATTCCGACCTTCACATGTTCCGTTGTAAAGATTATCATACTTATGATAAGAAGCGGCAAACCGATCATGTGGAGCCAATACTGGATTGTCGCAAGCTTAGATTGTCCTGCCTCTGGGAAAGCCTTATACACCACTCCGATAATGGCTAATGAAGCCCAGCCGAGCAAGTTAATATGAGCATGTACCGATGTATACTTGAACTGTTCACTGATCCCCATAACCAAACCCACAATTGTTCCAATTAAAAAATAGATGACCGCCGCTTTAATAAACCGTCCGCTCAACCGCCTACCTCCTCTATACAATAATATTTATGTATATTCATATTCACTTGCCAGCATTCTGCACTCTTTCTGTTATCTCGTATAATATGACATAACATCAAAAACGAGTAAATAGAATAAGGAGCTGTTCCATAAGGTTTAAATACCTTTTGGGATCGCCTAGTTTTGTTTTATTCGGGTTAACAGGGGATGAAGTAAGCTTTGTGGTGCCGAACCCGAACCCCATCATAATAAAGGAACTGGAGTTCTCTATTTCTGTCTTATCCTGAATGTCGGCAGCCATAAAGGAACGGAGTTCCGCTATAGGACTATAATCATTAGAAACACGTTCAATGAGATAAATTAAAGGATCTTGCATCCACTATTATAAAATAATAGTGTGATGCACGGACAATAGAGGAACAGAGTTCCTCTATTGTCAAAAGGGCTGTATCAATAGGTCAGAATTGACCTTAGGACAGCCCCTTCGTAAAAATGAAGAGAATTACGCTTACTTGGACTTATGATGCAAGCAACTATAGACCGAAATAGAAAAATAGCGGTACAGGAATAGCCCCCTGTACCACTATTTTTTCATTTTTTCCAACATTTCTGTTCAAAGTGGGCTATCTCTCCAGCGAACTTACTACTATCGAGACAGCCTCCATTAATCGAGATTCTATTTTACCAGCCAAAGTCTAATGTATTACCGGTTTCCACGTAACTCTTCGCGCTGCTCAGTATCATCGGCCAGCTTCCCTTGGCATTCTCATAAGAAGGATGATCTTCTGGCCATTGATCGTTAACCAACGTCAGTTTTGTACAATTCCCTACCGTTTCTAAGGTCATAGTGACTCTCGTTTCCAGTTCGGCATGATTCTCACGATAGGAAGGTCCGGGATGCTCGGTATAGCTCATGAGTTGATTCGGTACAAATTCTAGTACACTCCCATACACATGAACGGTATTCTCTCCATCATTACCCGGTCCGATATATTCATAAGGCGCACCAATCTCGAATGTGGAATTTAGAACACTACCGAAAAATATAGCTCTTGTTCCTTCAGTCGATATAAAGGCTTCCCAGACTTTCTCTGGCTTTGCCCCGATATAAATTTCGTACTTGAGATCATTCATGAATTATCCTCCACTCGATATTTTATTTAATTGCGCAAGTAAATTCCAAATGCTAGTCTTAATTATAGAATCAACCAAACCAATCGTATTGTAAAAACACGACAACATAACTCATCAGGAGGAATGTTCATGAATAAGGAATTGCAGCAATCCAATAAGGGTATTCTCCAAGCTGACACGGGCAGACAGAAGTTTTCGCTTATGCGCTATGAGCCTTCTCAGGATTTAGCTCCCTTTATCGAGCATTACTGGATCGTCCAATGGGATTTACGGGGACATGCCCCCTACAACCAAGTTATCTTATCCTATCCCAACGTTAATCTCTCTTTCGAACGAGAACATTATGGAACCTTTGCTGGTATCTATGGTGTCCCGACAACTCCTTACTCCCGCCATCTAGAGGATGAGGGCATAGTCTTAGGCGTTAAATTTCGCCCTGGCGGCTTTTATCCATTTTGGAAGCATTCCGTTTCTCGCCTTACTGGTCAGATCGTAGCCATTCAAGACATTTTTGGAGAAGAAGCTAACTCAGTTGGCGAACAGATTCTCGCTCAAGATAGTGGTGAGCATATGGTCCAAATCGCGGAAGACTTCCTGAAGCAGCAGCTTCCTGAACCGGATGAGAATGTAGAACTAATCAGCCGGATTGTACAATCTGCCATCGACAATCGAGAAATAACCAAGGTAGAAGATATCGTTAGTGAGTTCGGAATAACTATTCGGACTCTTCAACGTCTGTTCAACCGTTATGTCGGCGTCAGTCCCAAATGGGTTATCCAACGGTATCGGCTTCAAGAAGCTGCGGAGCTCATGGAAAAAGGCGGATTGCTGGATTGGTCGCAATTGTCGCATGACCTAGGGTATTATGATCAGGCGCATTTCATCAAAAACTTTAAAGCTATGATTGGCAAATCTCCGGAGGAGTATAGAAAGCAATTGGACGGACTGTGACAAGCCATACCTCGACTTCTGACGGGTATTCCCCCCGCCTGCAGCCGCTTGAAAATGAATCTTCTCAATGCTAAATTCAAATTAACAATTAATTACATTTGAATGTGAGGTTAGAGGATGAATGGACGAGGGGCAAGAATAAAACCGTGGGCTTTCGGAATAATGGCTTTTCTCGCTTTACTGATCGGTGCTTATGCATTACTTATGTATGGATCACCTGATGGCATCCGAGAGCAACCGTTCGCGACGGAAAAGGGAACTCTTCCTGAACTATGGTATATCGTCTTATGGGGGCATGCTGTTTCCTCCGGTGTAGCTCTCGCTATTGGTTGGCTTCAATTCATCAAGCGAATTCGTCATCGAACACCGAATATTCACCGCATTATCGGCTATGTCTACTCCTTCATGATCGTGATTGGAGCTGTCACTGGACTGTATCTAGCATTCTACGCAAATGGCGGATGGATTGCTCGGATCGGCTTCGCATCACTGTCAGTCATTTGGCTGTATACCCTTTTTCGCAGTCTTAAAAGCATTATCGTCGATCATGATTCCATTCAGCACGGACGCTGGATGACGCGAAACTTCGCACTCTCCTGCGCCGCAATTATGCTCCGATTATATACCACATTGGCAGCTATCTTTTTAGGACTAAGTGATACGAACGATACCTTCTTCGTCATTGCATGGATTTGTTGGTTGCCCAATCTGTTAGTTGCAGAATTTCTGCTCGGCAGAACAACACCGACAAAAAGAAAGCACCAGAGTCAAAAGCCGGCACTGTAACTGTAGCCTGTTCTCATTTATAGTTACTTTCTTACTGAACAAGTCCTATGGTTTGGGCGGGTTGCTAAGTTAGTTTACGAGCCATTCTCCTCATAAATTTTTCTGAATCTCTCTCAAAACCATAGGATTCATAAAGGCCGTGAGCATCCTTCGTTCCTAGAAGCCCTGTTAACGACTCCAATTCTGGGGAGTTCGCTATAATCTCGATAAGCTTCTTAGAAATTCCTTGCCCACGGTATTCTTCGATAACAAAAACATCGCATAAATAATACATCGTTGCTCCGTCTGTAATGATTCTTGCAAAACCTATCATCCTTTCCTTATCGTATACACCATAACAAATCGAATTCTGAATTGATTTCTTAATAGCCTCCTCCGGTCTTCTACTGGCCCAGTAGCTTGTTGCCAAAAAATCGATTACAGTTTGAACATTAACTCGTTGTTTATCATCACTAATGATATAGTCCTTATAGATAGACTCCATAAAAAAGAGCACCTCCGCGGAAATTCGTTAAAATTCCAAATTTTATATTTATTATAAGCATGGAAATAGAACATCGCTATACTTATTAGTTTTTTCCATTTCCATAAAAAAAGAGCATTCTGAAGTTTAGCAACTTCGGAATGTTCCCTAGTCATATTTATTACGTTATATACATTTAAAATCAAATGATTCTCTTGGCAAACAGGTAGGTTTTCCTCCAATGTGGTTTATCGAGGTCTCTGATCACTATTTTGGAATGCGGGATACAGTGTATCATTTTGTTCCTACCCACGTAGATGGCTACATGACCTACAATCTTTCGGCTGCGATACCTGCCAGGAACGTAAAAGAATAGAAGATCGCCGGCTCTGAGATTCCTCTTGTCCACTTTCATACCCTGTCTCGATTGCTCTAAAGACGTACGATACAGCTCAACGCCATACTTAGCAAATACCGCTTGTGTAAAAGAGGAACAATCCAATCCCCTGTATAAAGAGTATCTGTAATAGCGTCTGTCGACAAATCGTTTTGCATAATGAATGATTTTCAACGAGAGAGTCAAGTTTAATAATGACATCCGGCTTCTTAACACCATTCCTTTCTAGGTCACATAAGATTAAGAATGACATATGCTGTAGAGCAGCCAATCTTTAGCCAGGGTTCCGTACAATTACAAGGATTGAATAGTAGATTAATAGAACTACATTAAGATATTCCAATTAGCTTCATTTGGTCAGGGCAATATAAAAAAACAGGGGCTGTACCTATAGGGACTAAATCCCCTTGGTACAGCCCTGACTATTTAATAGATGAATTAGATGATTAGATTAGTTCAAGCTCGATGACCGTATCCCTATCATCCGGGAGCTCAGCACCCTTCAAAGTAATGAATGCCCCACCTTCGATATCCGAATATTCCTCAGCCATCCATGGCACCTCAATCTTAAGCTCAGTTCCGTCCCGCAGCAATCTAGCCTTCTTGATCTTTCCTTTCAAGCCTTGGAAATAGATTGGGCCAATGCCCCGATCATAGACGTGAGCATACAGCTTCTTGCCTTTCTGTGTATACCGGCCCCACTCTGGCTTAGGAAGTTCAGCTATGCCGCAGCCATAAATGCTGTCTCCGTTGAGGCGCATCCATTCTCCCACTTCACTTAGTACAACAAGCGATTCGCGTGTCATTTCACCTTTGGCATCAGGACCCACATTAAGCAGCAGATTGCCGTTTTTACTAATGCATTCCACCATTGTACGGATGACCTGCTTGGTCGATTTATAGTTTCTATCTTCGGAACAATAACCCCAGTTGTCATTAAGCGTAATACAAGCTTCCCAAGGAATGGATTGCCCGTTTACATCAACGATGCCGCCTGGCGGTATGATCTGCTCTGGAGAGAAGAAATCGCCTGCATAGATTTCCGGCTCTGCTGCACGAATATTACCTCCCAAACGATTGTCGATAATAATATCCGGCTGGATGGAGCGAATCATATTAACTAGCTCAGTCGCTTTCCATTTCTCGCCTGTCATATTGTCGTAAGAGAAATCGAACCACATGATGTCGATTTCACCGTAATTCGTCAACAGTTCCTTCACTTGTCCATGCATATAAGTCAAGTAACGATCGAAGTCGATCGGCTTGTCTTTCGCTGCTTCATTATCCCGGTCAGGATGCGCTTTATCCCCGTAACCTGGATAATCCTCATGATCCCAGTCGATAATCGAGTAATACAACCCAACAGCGATACCCTCTGCACGGAATGCATCCACGTATTCACGGACGAGGTCACGACCTGCCGGCGAGTTGGTTGCTTTGAAATCAGTCAGCTTGCTGTCAAATAAGCAGAATCCGTCATGATGCTTGGTTGTCAGAACAGCATACTTCTGCCCCGCAGCCTTAGCAGCCTTAGCCCATGCCTTCGGATCATAGCGAGATGCGTCAAATTCATCAAAATACGTCATATAGTGCTCTCTGCTCATCCGTTCGTTGCCGCGTATCCATTCTCCTCTAGCAGGAATTGAATATAGTCCCCAATGAATGAACATGCCGAACCGGTCCTGCAAGAACCATTGCGTTCTTTCTTCTCTCGTACTCATCTCTATAATCCCTCCGTTTATCATTTCGATGAACTGTTATTCATCCCGCGTCTAATGTATGAAATAATGCCGCCGCTCCAATAAGACCGACATCATCCTTCAGTCCAGCTGAGACGATGTTATACGTTCCTCTATACGGCGCCATCACAAGCTCCTCCGTCTTCTTCCGCAATGCCGGGAAGAGCAAGTCTCCAGCTTTACTTACGCCCCCGCCGATAACGATGCGATCAGGATTGAAGGTATGAACGGCATTCGCCAATCCTAATGCCATATAATGTATCGTCCGGTCAATTACCTCAACTGCTACCGGATCGTTTAATTTCATTGCTTCGAATACATGCTGCGAGGAAACTTTATCTCCATTCGCATAGGCGAGCTCTGTTATTAGTGAATGTTGATTCTCCATTAACCTGAGTGCCGTATCACGGATAGCTGTACCTGAAGCGAACACTTCCCAACAGCCATATCTTCCGCAGCTGCATACCGAACCGTTCGGATCGATAATATTGTGACCAAGCTCACCGGCGAATGAATTCGTTCCAAGCAGCAGCTTGCCATCCATAACGATCCCGGCTCCAATACCTGTGCTAAATGTCACATAAACCATGTTGTCAGCGCCTTTGCCTGCACCTCTTACATACTCGCCCCAGGCTGCTGCGTTAGCATCATTAACGACCTGCACTTCAACTCCTAGTGACGCTTCCATCCACTTCTTCAGCGGAACATTATCCCATTCGGGAAGATTAGTGCCATTAATGACAATACCATCACGGCTGTTAACCGCTCCGGGAGAGGCAAGTCCAACGCCGCTAAGCGGTTTTCCTTCGGAGACGGAGCGTATCATTCCAGTCATTCGCTGAACCACCTCTTCAGCGGTTCGAGCTCCAGCCGTCTCCATCTGTTCCCGATTCAACAGATTGCCATTCGAATCGAACAGCGCTGCTGCAATCTTCGTTCCTCCCAAGTCAATTCCAACTACGTAGCTTTCAATCTTATGCATTGCCATTCACCTTTTCACTTTCTAATATCAACCGACAGAATGAACACTGTCTGCCAACGCTCGCAGAACTATTGGATCGATTGGCGACAGTGCGTCATTTCCATAACGAACAGCCGAACCAAAATGTACTTCCTTCACTCCGGTCTGTTCAATAAATGTTGTGATTCCTTGCGGCTTCAACCCGCTTCCAGCCAGTATTTTCACTGATCCGCCTTGTGCTTCCTCGACCAGCTTGCGCATAGCCGGCATGGCTTCGGGTGCAGGTCCCGGTCCCGCAGACGTCAAGATACGTGTAATTTGCGAATAACCGCTAAGCGTCCGTAGACCAGCTATCTGATCTTCAAGCTCGTCAAACGCACGATGATATGTAACTTGCAAGCCATTAGTTAACGGCAGCAAGGTTTCCAGTGCCCTTTCGTCGATGCGCCCTTCTGATGTTAATGCACCAAGAACGATACCAGCTGCACCACTCTCTGCAATAGCTCTCGTCTCCGCAGCCATTGTTAAGATGTCATGCTTCGAATAGCAGAACGAACGGCTATGCGGTCGAACCATCACGAAGACAGGGATGCTCACCGCTTGTACAACCTGTTCAATCAATCCAATTCCTGGTGTTAATCCGCCTTCGGTAATAGCGGTAATCAATTCAAGACGATCTGCACCGTTGGCCTCAGCCGTTAATGCATCATCCATGCAAGTAGCGATGACTTCCAATACCATAACTAAGCCCCCCGCTCTACGGATTGTTATTGCTTGATGTGCTTCATAGCATAATCTGCGAGCAAGCGCGCACCATATCCGGTCGCTCCTGCCTCTGAATAACTCATATCCTGCTTGTACTGTACCGTCCCGGCCATATCAATATGAATCCAATTCATCGATTCAGCTACAAAGCGTCGGATGAAGAGAGCAGCCGTAATGGCACCTGCAAACGGAGAACTGCTAACATTACGAAGATCAGCATAATGGCTTCGGAGATCTGCCTCGTATTCATCCATAAGCGGCATCGGCCATAGGCGCTCCCCGTTGCGTTCACCAATCTCGACGAGACTTCTCGTCATATCTTCATCGCCCCAAATCCCAGCGATGCCTAGACCCAACGCAGCGCCGACATTCCCAGTCAGTGTAGCGATATCAATCACTTCCGAAGCGCCTATATTCGCTGCATGAATTAGTGCATCCGCAATGATAAGCCTGCCTTCGCCATCCGTATTGGCAACTTGAACCGTTAATCCATTCGGGTATCGTATGACTGATGACGGCAACGTTGCCTCCGCATCCGGCACATTGTCGATGACAGGAATTAATGCAGTCACGTTCACTGAAGCCTGCTTCCGAAGCAGAATGTCCATCGCACCGATGACTGCAGCCGCACCGCCCATATCCATCCGCGCATCGCTAATATCACTGGCAGTCTTGACGTTCATACCGCCCATATCGAAGGTAACACCTTTGCCGATTAGAGCTAGCATCGGCAAATCCGGATTGCCCTCGTAACGAATTTCGACGAGAGCCGGTGCATGCTTGCTTCCTGCGCCAACTGCGAGCAGTCCGTTCATCTGAAGATCGACAAGCTCCTGTCCTCGGTAAACATGAACCTTAACAGGCGCATCAGCACGATCAAAGTGATTCGTCATCCATTCTGTGAATCGATCCGGATTCAACGTATCTGGCGATTCATTCACAAGATCACGTGCAATGACAGCACCATCTGCACGAATGCGTCCGCTCTCAATTGCAGCTTCCAGTGCTGCCGAGGACAGCTCACCCCAATCTTTTGACTGCAGCAGTAAATCAATGGAACCTTCTATTCTAGTAGCTTCTTTATACGTCTGGAACCGATATAGACCAAGAATCCAACCTTCTGTCCATGCTTGCATCCAATCAGCAGCGGCAATATCGCCGTCTCCGTCGACTGCGATTCGAACAAGTGAAGCACTGCTTCTACCTTCACGCTGCACTGAGCGAGCGGCTGATCCGCCTGCTCGGCGAATCCCCTCAAGTGTCATTTTGCTGCGTTTCCCCATGCCTACTGCAAGCACATCGGGCTCATTCTCAGTACGACCATATAACCAGGTTACACAGCCAGCCCGTTTATGAGTTCCTTCCAGTCTATATGGAAAGGACTCCTCTTCATAAGCCAGATAGACGAGAATATCCGCCGAATTGGCGGAATCGATTACGATATTCATCGCTGTCCCTTCTTTGCTAGAAAGTATAGTTATAGGTTCAATTAACGCTCTAACTTCAGCATTTCTTCGTCAAACAGATGACAAGCTACCTCATGGCCTGGTTCAACTTCCCGGAATACCGGCTCATGCTGCTTGCAGATTTCCATGCATGAAGGACATCTCGTATGAAACCGGCAGCCAGTCGGCGGATCAACAGGACTCGGAAGGTCACCCTTCAATATAATGCGTTCCTTCTTCAAACTCGGATCCGGCACAGGAACTGATGAGAGCAATGCTTGCGTATAAGGATGCAGCGGTCGATCATACAAGGTATCCTTATCCGCTGTCTCCACGAGTGAACCCAAATACATAACGCCGATACGGTCGCTAATATGCTCAACAACACTAAGATCATGAGAGATGAATAAATAGGTTAAGCCATATTCCTCCTGTAGATCTTGCAGCAAATTCAACACCTGAGACTGAATCGACACATCCAACGCTGACACCGGCTCATCCGCTACGATTAAGCTCGGACGAACGGATAATGCCCGAGCGATACCGATCCGTTGCCGTTGTCCACCGCTGAATTCATGTGCGAAGCGTTCCGCATGGAAGCTGCTAAGTCCTACAGTTTCGAGTAATTCACAAGCTAATTTATCCCGTTCCTTTGGAGTCAGCTTCGTATGAATGAGCAGCGGCTCAGCGACGAGATCCTTCACCTTCATCCGCGGATTAAGTGAAGCGTATGGGTCTTGGAATACCATCTGCATATCTTTGCGGATGGGACGCATCTGATTGTCTGATATATGGCTGATGTTCTGACCTTTAAACCATACTTCGCCATCATTCGGCTCCAGTAAGCGTGTTACCAGTCGGCCTGTAGTCGACTTACCGCACCCACTCTCCCCAACTAGGCTGAACGTTTCTCCTTTGCGAATAGCGAAGGAAATTCCGTCTACTGCACGTAAATACTTCGTCGTCCCGAAGAAGCCCTTCTTAACCGAAAATGACTTCTTCAAACCTTTCACTTCAATTAACGGAGTCTCCTTCATGCCTGTTTCCCACCTTCCGTGTTCTCCTGCTGTGTTAGCCAGCAACGGCTCTTACGCTCAACAAGCCCTTCGATCGGAAGCAGCTCTGGTTCCTGTGTAAGGCATCTATCCATAACAAACTCGCAACGCGGCGCAAACTTGCATCCTTGCGGCATTTGAGAGAGATCAGGCACATTCCCTTTAATAGAATCTAGACGACGCACCTTCTGACGAAGCTTCGGTACGGATTGAATTAATCCCTTCGTATACGGATGCTGAGGTCTTGCGAACAGCTCATGAACAGACGCTTCTTCCACAACACGACCCGCATACATAACGACAACTCGATCACATAGCTCAGCGACAACGCCAAGATCATGGGTAATGAGCAGCATGCCCATATCCTGTTCTTCCTTCAGCCGCTTCATCAAATCGAGAATTTGTGCCTGAATGGTTACATCCAGCGCTGTCGTCGGCTCATCGGCGATGAGCAGCTTAGGGTTGCAAGACATCGCCATTGCGATCATCACACGCTGCCTCATACCGCCAGAGAGCTGATGCGGATAGTCATCGACTAACTCTTCAGCGCGAGGAATACCGACAAGCCGCAGCATATGAATCGCATGCTCACGAGCCTTCTTGCGCCCATAGCCCATATGCAGCATAATCGGCTCTGCCAATTGCAGACCGATCCGCAGCACCGGGTTCAGCGATGTCATCGGTTCTTGAAAGATCATCGCCATTTCATTGCCCCGAATTCGGCGCATGTCCTTCTCCGAGATTGTCGTCAGATCGGTTCCTTCGAAGCGAACAGCCCCTCCGGCGATCTTACCTGGCGTATCCTTGAGCAGCCGCATAATCGAAAGCGAAGTTACGCTTTTACCGCAACCAGATTCACCGACTAGACCTAGTACTTCACCTTTCTTTATATGAAAGTCAACGCCCGCAACTGCCATTATGCTTCCGCTGCCGCGTTTGAACTCCGTTGTCAATCCTTGTACTTCCAGCAAATTTTGAGTCACGTCTTGTCCCTCCTTAGTTTTTCATTTTGGGATCAAGAGCATCACGCAGTCCGTCCCCGACCAGGTTAAAAGCAAGTACAGTCAAAAAGATGGCTATGCCCGGAAAATAGACGATATGTGGAGCAATACTTAAATAATCGCGTCCCATACTTAACATTGCACCCCAATCGGGCTCAGTCGTCTTCGCGCCCATTCCGAGGAAGCTTAGTGACGCAGCAGCCAGAATAGCTCCGCCAATTCTCATCGATACATTAACGATAATGCTAGACATCGTCTCAGGAAAAATATGACGCCAAATAATTCGGTTGTTCTTCGCACCCATCGAACGGGCAGCTTCCACGAACAAGGTTTCCTTCGAGGATAACGTCACACTCCGAATAATCCGAGCAAATGAAGGTGTACCGAATACAGCAACCGCAATGACGACATTGGATAGACCTGGTCCGAGTATAGCAACGATCCCAATTGCCAGCAGCAAATCAGGGAAAGAAAACAGAACATCGCTTCCACGCATAATAAGCCGATCCAGCCAGCCGCCATAGTACCCGCTCAGAAGACCAAGGATCGTTCCGAGTACAGCAGCAATAAATACAGCGCTAAGGCTGACTGCCAAAGTAAGTCGTGTACCGTCAATCAGACGGCTTAGAATGTCACGGCCATATTCATCTGTTCCTGCCCAATGTTCAGCAGAAGGACCTGCCATCAGTGCATCATAGTTCGGCTCATCAGGGTTATAGGGCGTCAAGAACGGCCCAAAGATCGCAACCAGAATAAGCAATATAATAAAGCAGGCGGCCACAAGGGGCATCCGTTGTTTGCAGAACTTACGAAAAAATTCTCTAGTGCGGCCCGACTTTTTCTCCAGGACCACTACCTCTCCGGATAATGGAGAATTCGTTCCCATTACCGTCGAATTGTCGCTCATGATATCCCTCCTATCCTAAATTCACCCTATGCAAAATCATGGTTCTCTCGAAGCTTATATTCACTATGACGAATATCTGATTTTC
The DNA here is from genome assembly GCA_048976605.1 of Pristimantibacillus sp. Lineage (GTDB taxonomy): Bacteria > Bacillota > Bacilli > Paenibacillales > Paenibacillaceae > Pristimantibacillus. Next base: position 91,272 of record JBHGUX010000026.1, read on the forward strand.
GGATTGAGTATGCCATACAGTAAATCTACAATTAGATTGATAAGAATGAATTGTGTTGCAAATAGCAATAGCAATGCTTGAATAACGGTATAATCACGGAACAGAATCGAATCAACTAATAATCTTCCAAGTCCGGGAATGCTGAATACGGTCTCGACCATAACAGATCCGCCGAGTAGAAAACCAAATTGAAGCCCAGCTACGGTGACGACTTGAATTAGTGAATTACGCAGCGCATGTCGCCCAATGACAACATATTCCCGCAAGCCTTTTGCCCGGCCAGTACGAATATAATCCTCACGCATCGTCTCGAGCATCGATGAACGTGAATATCTTGCCAGCATAGACATAATGCCCATACCCAGTGTAATAGAGGGTAAAATATAGGATTGCCAAGAATCAACACCGCCGGTCGGGAACCAACCAAGCTCTACCGAAAAGATTTGAATAAGAACTAGACCTAACCAGAACCCAGGGATAGACATACCCGAAATGGCTGTTAAAGTACCTGCATAATCCGGCCAACGGTTGCGATATACCGCAGATATAACGCCGATCAAAAGACCGATAAGAAGCGCCCAACCCATGCTGAGAAAGGTAAGCCACAAGGTAGGCATTATTCTGCTTTCCAACATATCGGACACTGGCATACCAGAACGGATCGAATTGCCTAGATCACCGCTCAACAGATCGCCCATATAGTTTATATACTGCTGCCACAGCGGCAGGTTAAGACCGAGCTGCTCCTGAATACCTTGGATCTCTTCGAGAGTAGCTTCCTTGCCGGCAATAAGCCTAGCCGGATCACCCGGAATTAAGTGAATAAACATAAAGACAAGAATGGACACAACCAGCAACAGCGGAATAACCCCGAGGAGTCTTTGTAAAGCGTATCTACCCAACTCATAAGCCTCCTTCAGTTTCGACAAATGATATAGTAGGGCCGCTTCTCATAGAAATATAGAAGCGGCCCCGTTCATGACATGGGATACAAAGCCTTGCGTCTGTAACTCGCCTACCTTACTTTACTTCTGCATTAAGAACATTAATGGAACCGTCTGGATATACTTTTACGCCTTCCAGATAAGATCTTTTACCTGAGATGATTTGGTCAACGCCCATGAATGCCCACGGTGCATCTTCCCATACTGTTTTTTGAATGTTAGCGTAAATCGATTTTGCTTCTTCAGGATCGATAGATTTATTCGCTTCTGCGATCCATTTGTCTACATTTTCATTTTTGTAGTAGGCTGTGTTGGAGCCAGCAGGAGGGAACATTTCACTGCTGAATAGTCCTCTTGTTGCACCATCCGCATCACCAGAAGACGGTGACCAGCTTACATACCACATTTGAATTTTTGCTTCTTCAGGCGTCTTAGCGGAGTTGATTTGATCGGACAGCGTACCGCCCTCCATCGATTTCACTTCCAGCTTAATGCCGATAAGCGCCAATTGTTGTTGAATGAATTGCATACCTTTAATCGTTTCGGACTCATTCTCGCCCCAGATTTCAGCTTCGAAGCCATCAGGGTATCCAGCTTCAGCAAGCAATTGTTTTGCTTTTTCTACGTCATAGTCGTAGCCTGTTTGCTGTGAATAGTATTGTGTTTTGGAAGACATAGTAGAGTCAAGCTTAGCGCCCAGACCTGATTTTACTACTTTGATATACGCTTCTTTGTTGATTGCATAGTTGATTGCTTGGCGTACTTTCACATCATCATATGGTTTCTTCATCGTGTTCAACGTTACATAACGAACGATTGTTGAATCTGTTTTGTCGATGGAAATTCCCTCTTGTCCTTCAACCTCAGACACTTGCTCAGTTGGCATTGGATAGATGAAATCAGCTTCACCAGTCTTCAGCATGGCAATACGGGAACCATTCTCTGGTACCGGTCTGAATGTAATGCTGTCTACCTTCGGCAGCCCTTGTTGCCAGTAGTCAGCATTCTTTTCTACAACAAGACGGTCACCTTGAACCCACTCTTTGAACTTGAACGGGCCAGTACCTACTGGCTTTTTCGTAATATCGGCTCCGTTCTCTTCCAGCGCTTTCGGGCTGATGATTGGTGCCATTGCTACTTTATTTAGAAATGCGTTGTAAGGCTCACTTAATGTAATCACAACTGTTTTCGCATCGGGAGTTTCTACTTTGCTAACCTTAGCGAAGCTTTTGCGCAGTCTTAGATTGTTCTTCTCATCTTGAATACGGGCGATATTGATCTTAACAGCCTCAGCATTGAAGTCAGTGCCGTCTTGGAATTTGACGTTCTCTTGCAAAGTGAACGTGTACACAAGTCCATCTTCACTAATCGTGTGGTTTGTTGCAAGAACAGGAACGACATTCATATTCTCGTCGAAGCCCATTAGGCCTTCATACATCGTTCTGGCACCGCTAATCGAATGTGTGTCACTCGCATTATGTGGATCCAGCGTAATAAAGTTAGCATTAATGGCAATAACAATGTCTTTATTATTCTTAGTTGCCGTGCTAGTTCCTTCCGTCTTGCCAGCGGTATTGCCAGTGGTATTACCGCTGTTTCCTTCATCATTCGCTTTGTTTCCACAGCCCGCAGCTACTACTACTGTAATGAGCAACAGCATGAACATCGACCATACTTTTCCTTTTGCTTTCATGTTCTACACTCCCCTATAGAAATGATGTATTAGAACAGCTCCTAGTCCGATACTTACCGGACATAGAGATTATTCTTATTCTGTGAGTCAGACTTCCCATTGGAATACAGCGCGTCGTTCGCCTACAATTGTACCGCCGTCATTAGCAATCTCATTGGGAACGAGTGCATACAGACGATCAATTGTGTCTTGGTTGCTATAACCGATACGTTCGAGAATAGATGCGATAATACAAGGCCAGACTTGCTCAGAACCATCAGATACTTTCAGTGAAATACCGATTCGTTCCTTGCGGAGCCCAATACCATATACGCCTTTAGCCCCGCCCTTAGCCGTGAGATTGTCGTCCCTGAGCAATGCCGAGCAAACGAACTTCGTATCGGCAATCATATCGGGATTGTCATTCATTAGCTTTGCAGTTGCAGCAGCAGCATTTCGTATATCGATATCCCCAATCAAATCAGGGCAGGCTAGCTTCAAATACGAGTAAGCGATCTTATGAAGTGGAAGCGCGAAAATCGGCAGGCCGCAACCGTCGATGCCTTGTGGAATAGATTCCTTCGGTACTTCGGCTACGTATGCCATCATCTCCATAATCTCCTGTTGAACAGGATGATTAGGGTCGTAATAGGTTTGTTCATCCCAGCCCATATGCTTGCTTAAGCCCATTAATCCAGCATGTTTGCCTGAGCAGTTATGGAAAATCTTGCGCTTCGGCTCGTTAGCCCGATGACGTTCCGCTTTCGCTTCCTCATTGAGCGGATATGTAGAGCAGCAATGAAGAGTTTCTTCGTTTAAGCCCATCTTTGCAAATAACGATTCGAGTGCTTCAATATGAAATACTTCGCCACGATGCGAAGCTGTGAAAAGTGCCGCTTCCTGACTCGTCAAACCATATACTTCATCAATTCGACGCTTCATGACCGGCAAAGCTTGGAACGGCTTCGCCGCAGAGCGTAGATAAGTCATATGCTCCGGATTGCCAGCCTTGTACAAGATATTGCCTTTCTCATCCACCACACTAACCGCACCGTAATGCACATTCTCAAGTACGCCGCCGCGATATTCTTCTACTAATGTTGTAAATCCCATCTGTGCGACCTCCTCGTTTGTAATCAAGTTACTCTAATGCAAAAAAACGATTTTGAGACAACAGTCCCGATCCGATCATTACGCCTCGCTCATTCAACATCGAACGCTGGAAAACAAATGATCCGCGAAGCGGTTCCCATATGAAGCGCGAAAGATAGATCTTCTCGACTTCATCGTGAATATCAGGGAACTTGTCGACTAGCTCTCCGCTCAAGATAACGCTGTCAGGATTGTACATGCACACGACATTATTGATTGTAATGGCCATATACATAAGCGCACGCTCGATCAAGTGAACCGCCCAATGTTCTCCTGCATGCTTGGCTTCAAATAACTCTTCGATCGTATTAATGGGACGAATGCGATTCGCTTCCGACAATAGCGAGCTAATATTGATATAGGTCTGCAAGCAGCCCGCTTTACCACACTCGCACATCATTCCGCTTGGATCTACTGTCGTATGACCAATTTCCCCGGCACTATTCATTACGCCTCGATAGATCTCTCCCTCGAGAATAATCGCCGAGCCAACACCATGGCCAAAACCTAGAAGCGCAGTACGTCTTGAGCCGACTGCAGCCCCTTTCAAATGTTCGGCAAGCGCCCTTACTTTCAGCTCATTATCAACAGCAATATCGAATCCGGTCAGTTCCTTCAATCGTTCTGCCAATGCGACATTCTTCCATCCAAGCTGAACGGAGAAGACAACGATACCCTCTTCGTTATTCACGATACCGGGAAGCCCTACGCCAATGCCGACGATGCGGGTTCTATCAATCTCTTGCAGCTGCATCAATTGTTCGATTGCTTCACTAATTCGCACAAGCGTCTTATCTGGGCTTTCATCTGGTGTTCGTGGATATTTGCCGCTGCACACCAGCTTGCCTTGCAAATCCACGATACCGACACTCATAAGACTGCGGTCTAGATCTACACCAACCGACAACACCGAAGCGTTAACCATCCCAAGCAGTGTCGACTTCCTGCCTAGTCCAGCGGATACTTGATCAGAATTCAACAGATAACCTTGCTCCGTCAATTCCCCTACGATTCTGCTCACTGTTGTAGGACTCATACCGGTTTGCTTAGCGATTGAAGCACGGGAAATGGGATGTTGATTTTTGATGATTTCAAAAACGGTTAACCGGTTTTGCCTCTTCATAAAATCCTGATCATGCTTTTTCACGACAATTCTCCTAATTATTTTCTCCACTGCATTAATTACATACATAATTCATCTGAAAATTGCATAATTGTTCGGAATTAGCTATAATTGATTTAGTTATCAAGTTACTTTCTCCAGTGCTGGTATTAATAATAAATGCTCCACAGAACCATGTCAATATCAATGACATGAATAATTGTTAAATTATTTTCATGATTAAATGAAAGCGGTTAACTCGGAATTTATTTTTCAAATAGTGAATACATGACATATACCTAACGTACGAAAGCAACAATTCATTCAATTTGCCCTACATCCATTGTTTTCGCAGTAGTTTATGATTCACTTTACATAGAAAAAGAGCCTCTAAGAGGCTCTCGTGCTGTAGATAAACCCCCTGTTTTTTGAAGCAGAATCGTTTTCAATCGATTTTTCATCTTCGAGATGAGTAGCAACATATAAAAATAAAAGTGCCGAAAAGTCCTATGGACTTTCTCGACACTTTGGTTAGCTCCATATGGAGCTTGTTCATCCCCGTCGCACAGAAGCAAACCCTGTCATGATCCAAACAAGCTCCATTCGGGGCTTGTTTGCCGGTCATATCCATTCCATCGTCGAAACAAGCTCCATATGGAGCTTGTTCATCCCTGACGCACAGAAGCAACCCATATCATGATCCAAACAAGCTCTATTTGGGGCTTGTTTGCCGGTCATATCCATTCCATCGTCGAAATAAGCTCCATATGGAGCTTGTTCATCCCCGTCGCACAGAAGCAAACCATGTCATGATCCAAACAAGCTCCATTCGGGGCTTGTTTGCCGGTCATATCC
>JBHGUX010000027.1:0-34731 GCA_048976605.1 Pristimantibacillus sp.
CACCAAAACAAGCCCATATGGAGCTTGTTCATCCCTATCGCACAGAAGCAACCCCTGTCATGCTCCAAACAAGCTCCATTTCGGGCTTGTTTGGAGTTACTATCTATCCCCACACCAAAACAAGCTCCATTTGGAGCTTATTCATCCCTGTCGCGCAGAAGCAACCCCTGTCATGCTCCAAACAAGCTCCATTTCGGGCTTGTTTGAAGATTCTATCGATTCCCTCATCAAAACAAGCTCCATATGGAGCTTGTTTATACCTTTAGCGTAGAAGAAACCCATGTCTTGCTTCAACAAGCTCCATATGAGCCTTGTTTGAAGATCCTATCGATCCCCACACCAAAACAAGCTCCATTTGGAGCTTGTTCATCCTGTCGCGCAGAAGCAAACCAGGTCATGTTATATTATGAAATGCTAATACCCCAGCCAAATGGATAGGCCGCAGATAGTTCAAGCGGCAATTTGCCTTTCGGCTCAAGCTCGCCTGTTAATACTTTTGCAGCCGACTCCAATGCAAGCGGTCTACACTCATATACCGCTAAATAAGCTTTTACAGCAGGGAATAAATTAAGGTCAAGCGGGTTGCGAACCGATACGGCTACTGTGCGATCACCTGCACGCTCAACAACTTCCAACGCGATTGCGCGTTCCAATTCATGTTTCGACGCATCATAGGTTACGACTACGATTTGCTCAAATGATTCTAAATCCGCCAATGGAGCATTGCTATTCATATTGCGCTCTACTACATGGTCAAGCCGCCCTTGCAAATAACCGCCCAGTGTTCCGTCCCCAGATAACATTTCATCCGCTACGGATACCGGCTTAATATCAGGCCATAGAACTAGCGTGCTCGCTGAACGTTGGAGCGGCAGCAAGCCGTCTTCGTTCTTCACAAGCGTAGCCGATGCCTCACTCCATTGTCTCGCCGTCGCTTTATTCGCTTCCGTGCCGATCGCCGGTTCAACTTGCTTCCATGAAAGCAACGGCTCATCAACTGCAAGCTCTTGCTTCAAGCGCATAATCCGGGATAATGATTCATTGATGCGTTCCTCTGACAGCTCACCATTCTCTACAGCAGCAACTACCGCTTCTAGTGCAGCAACCTGTTTGCTGAATGTATGACTAACCAATATCATGTCAGCACCAGCTTGCAAGGCCAGCACTGATCCGCGCTCCGGACCGTAATGTTGATCGATTGCATCCATTTCGAGACAATCCGTTACGATGATCCCTTCATACCCAAGCTCTTCTCTTAGCAATCCTGTAAGTACAGGCTTTGACAGCGTTGACGGAACTCCAGATGGATCAAGTACAGGCAGACAGACATGTGCGGTCATGATTAAAGCTGTTCCAGCAGCAATCGCTGCACGAAAGGGTGCTAATTCAATTGCATCAAGCCGTTCACGTCCATGCGGAAGCACCGGCAAAGCATGATGGGAATCAACCGCAGTATCGCCATGACCTGGAAAATGCTTCACAGTCGCTGCTACGCTAGAAGACTGATAGCCAGCTACAGCCGCAGCGCCAAGCTCTCCTACCACATCTGAACGATCGCTATAGGATCGAACATTGATCACTGGATTATCGGGATTATTATTCACATCGATACATGGCGCATAGTTCATATTCACACCTAATAGTCGCAACTCTTCACCACATACTGCTGCTGTAGCTCTAGCTCCCTCTGCTTTACCTGCTGCACCTAGCGCCATGTTACCGGGCATTAACGTAACGCCGTTTACGATACGAGCCACCATGCCGCCCTCTTGATCAATTGCTACGAATAAATTCGGCTTGCCTGCAGCCTTAGCCATATTCATTATTGAGCCAGACAGTTCATGTACCTGCTTTGCATTCTTCACATTGCGAGTGAAATAAATAGTACCGCCAATACCGTATGTCTCAACTAGATGCTTCATCTCTTCACTTGGTACATGCCCGTGAAATCCAAATACGAATAATTGTGCTACCTTTTCACGTAATGTCCAGTTGTTCCATTCCTCATGCTCCCCCATGAACTCTGCCCCTTTCGTCGCTAACCCCTATATTACTGTTCATCCGAACCGATTCCTGCATCGGCTGCATGCTGATGATTACTTCTATAGTCAGTAGGATTCTCACCCGTATACTTCATGAACACTTTCGTAAAATATCTTCGCTCTGCATAGCCGACTTCCTTAGCAATCTGCGCAATGCTTTTGGGTGTGCCGGCAAGTAATAATTTCGCCTTCTCCATTCGTTGACGAGTTACATATTCGATGAAGGTTACTTGATAGGTCTGCTTGAATAATAGGCTGAAATAAGATGTGCTTAAACCTACATGCATCGCGGTCTCATCAACACTCAAATCTCGGTACAAGTTACGGTCAAGGAATAGTCTCGCTTCTACCATTGACAGCTCAGACTGCTTCTTTTTATCCGTCGACTTCTCCGCAACCGCTTTGGTTACCTGAAGAATAACGGATAACAAATCTTTAATACCGAAGCGTGTGTCTAACTTTTTCCACAATAAATTTTCCTGTTCTCTAGTGAAGATCCCCATTTCCTTCGTCTCACGAATAAGGTTAAGAACAAAGAAATGAAGCATAGGCTTGAAGCGTCCCGCCGACGGTTCATTCAGTCGTTGCAGTTGCAACGTCATCCGCTTTAATTCTTGGTCCACTACTGCAGTGTCGCCCCGTTTAACAGCGCCTATGAGCTTCTCTGACGTATCCCAGAACGCTTGGTCCTCTTGCGAAGAGCCGGTAGAAGCATCTGGATAGAAGGCAATAGACTCTTGATTCGGTGTTAACTGCATTCCTTGTTGAACAAGCTTGTAAGCACGTGATAGAACTGCAATGGCTGCATATTCATGATAGATACCCGCATACAAGGAAAGCTTGACATGACTTTTAACAGCATCTAACAGCATCTCCGCCCAGCTTCTAACGAGCTTACTGTCGTAAGTTTCTGTCTTCTCACTTTCGATAAGCACACACCACTCCCCGTCACGAATCTGAATGACAGCATGGTGAAGTCCTTTTTGTTGCAGCTTCTCTCTCAATACATTACAGACGGCGAAGTTCCACAGCTTACGTTCTTTATCGGACCATTCCCGCCAATCTTTCGTAATCTCATTGCTAATATCAAGGTCAAGTACAATTAGAACATATTGCTGATCCCTTAATTCCTTCTCATCACCGGCAATAATCCAATTCTCTCCGGTCACTTCCGTATAATCCATCAAGATATCATACAATATTTTTTCACTGGCCAGATCAATCATTCGGCCCATCTTTTGTCGTTCCTCATTCTTTTGCTTTTGCTTCACCCGCTGACTTGACATTACCCGGGCAATAACGCCTGTCAATTCATCATACGGAATGGGCTTTAACATGAAATCTTTGACGCCATATTGAATCGCAGCTCGCGTGTAAGCAAAGTCTTGATACCCGGAGAGCATGATAATATCACATTCCTTGCCTCTTTCACGGATATGACGAACGAGATCAAGCCCGTCCATAATCGGCATTCTAATATCACATAATACCAAATCGCAGGACTCCGTCTCTAGCAGTTCCAAAGCCTCAACGCCATTTTTAGCGATTCCCGCAACGGTTAATCCAAGCATTTCCCAAGGAATTACTTTTTCTAAGTTCCGAGTAATATGCGGTTCATCATCAACCAGAAGCACCCTGCCCTTGCTCTTATCATTATCCGTCATGTACGTTCACCTCTGCTTTTAGGAATTGTGCAACGAATAACTGTCCCATATCCTTCAGCACTGCAGATGATTAATCCGTGAGAAGGACCATAGTGAATTCGAAGCCGGTCTGCCACATTCCGAAGGCCAAGGCCGCGCCGTTCGCCTAACTCCGCTGCATTGCGTTGTTTGTCCGTTTTATTGTTTCGTTCGGAGAACTTCCGTAAGGTGTGTTCATTCATCCCTATACCATTATCACTGATCATAAAGACGATTTGGTAAGTTTCGACGGTAACATCAATTTTTATGATGCCTATACCGTCCTCATAGCCTTCAAATCCATGCTGAATGCTATTCTCCACCAGCGGCTGCAGCGATAGCTTTAATATCATATAATCAAGCGCTTCTTCTGAAACATTCAATTCATAAGCAAATAGTTCTTCGAATCGATATTTCTGAATTTCCAAATAACTGCGCACATGTTCAACTTCCTGGCTAACGACGATCTCTTCTGAATCATGCATGCTAGTCCGAAGCAGATTACTAAGCCGCCGTACCATCAACATAATTTTTCTGCCTTCGTTTTGAGCTGCCAGCGCATTAATAGACTCCAATGTATTAAATAAGAAATGAGGTTTTATTTGTGCCTGCATAAGCATCATCTCAGCATGTTGCTTACGTTCCTGCTCATTTCTAACTTCACTAAGCAGTTCACCGATTCTTTCGACCATGCTGTTGAAGCTGTTAGCAAGCAATACGGTTTCATCTTTTCCTTTTACATTTACTCTAATATCAAGTAATCCTTGTTCTACCAGTCTCATTTTGCGAACGACTTTAATGATTGTCTTAGCTACACGATTAACAAAAAATACATTGAACAATATTGCCGAAAAAACGCAAAGAAGAGTAATCATACCGATCCATTGAACGAATCGCTCATTCTCGTTGGTCAGTATATTCCATGATTTCACAGACATGAGAATCCAATCATTACGCTCTAAATTATAAGCGGATACAAGACTATCCTCACCATTGAAATCAATCCGTCCACTGGAGTAGTTCAACGATTTCTGATGCTCAATATTCATATAGCGACTGATATTCGTTCCTTCCATCTCCTGCTTGCTATCAAGCAAAACAAGACCATCCTTGTTCATAATAACGTAACGCGCATCAGGACCTTCCGCTTCTGGGTTAAGAAACGTATTAAGCATGGAATAAACTTCTTCTGTCTTATATTGAGTAATCATAATACCCAAATCTGTAAAGGTTTCATAGTCTTTAACCAGTCTCATCTGGGTGAACAGCGGAGGTTCTACGCCTGTTAACGCTTGCTGCTCATAAGGACCAATCCACATCGGTCTACCACCGAGCTTGATCGTGTCATTATAGAGCGGTTGTTCCTTCAATAAATCAAAAGTAATCGGACGGAACGTTGTTGGATCATTGCGGAATGTACGAAACATCGTCCCATCCAGCGCGTACAACACGACATAGCTGACAGCCGGATGCTGGAACAATATTCGTTTCATTTCTTTTTCCGCTTGATTAATAGCAATGACCATACTCGCATCATCTCTAGAATACGTACTGTATTTCAACGTATCCTGCACTTCGGAGCTCGTTAAATTACCGTCTGATAATTGATCGAGCTCCTTGAAGAAGTACCGAATATTACCTCCTACAGCCTTGAGCGATATTTCTGTCTGCTCGCTGTACTTTTTCTCAAGCAATGTTTCCGAATTCAGAAAAGATACGATGCCAAGCCCGATCATCGGAAACACGATCAGAAAAATAAAAGCAAGCATCAGCTTCGGTTTCAAGTTCATTCGTAGGGGCCCCTTCCAGAAACACCGTTAGCCGTTAGCCCTTAACACTGCCCGCTGTCATTCCTTCGATAATTTGGCGTTGCAAGAATACATACACGAGCAACACGGGGACAATGCTTATGATTACAGCAGCCGACAATGATGCGAAGTTAGTTCGGTAGCCGTCATTAAAGCTTGCCATACCTGTAGGCAACGTTCGAAGTGTTTCGGACGTGATAAATAATTGAGATAGTATATATTCATTCCAATTGCCGATAAAGCTTAAAATACCTACCGTCACGAGTGATGGCATTGAAATCGGAAGCACGACTTTAACGAATAATCCTGTTGCTCCAAGACCATCCATAATACCCGCTTCCTCGAGCTCATTCGGAATGGATAACATAAATGCATATAGTATAAATACGGTTATTGGTAACGCATACGTGCAGTATACCAAAATTAAACCCCAATGCGAATCGTAAAGTTTAATTCCATATTCTACAGTTAATGTTTGGATCAAGCGGTAGAGCGGAATAAACAATGCACCGGCCGGTACCAGCAATCCGAACAATATAAATTGGTACACCAGCTTATTCATTCTTGTGTATTTCATACGCGCTAAGGCGAATGAAGTCATCGCAGCGAAAGCAATCGTTAGTACGCAAGCGATTACCGTAACATATAAACTATTCCATGCGTACAAACCGATTTTCGCTGTTTCCCAAGCAGCCTTGTAGTTATCAAAATTAAAGCTAGTCGGCAGCGCCCATGTATTAACCGTAATTTCTCGATTTGTTTTGAAAGAGGTCATTAATAGCCACAATAGCGGGAACAACGTAACAACAACATAGGCGATCAGGAACATGTGCAACCATAGCTGGCCTTTTTTTAGCTTTCTCATTAGTACTGCACCTCCTCATGCTTCGTCAATTGTTGTAGGATGAAGGTAAGTACGAGAATAATGACGAACATCGCAACCCCGATCGCACTGCCATAACCAAGCTCCATGGAGCGGAATCCGATTTTCAGCATGTACGTGGACATTACCTCTGTCGATTGGAACGGTCCGCCGTTTGTCATAATCTGAACGATATCAAGCACCTTCATCGTTCCAGATACCGACAACAGAAGCATAACGAACAATACTGGCCGAACGAGTGGAAGGGTAATATTCCACGTTTCTGTCCATCCGTTTACCCCATCGATCTTGGACGCTTCAATAATTTCCTTCGGAATATTAAGAATAGCCGCCAAGCAAAGAACGATGAAGAATCCAATATTTTGCCATGCATTAGCAATCAGTATTGATAACAATGCAAGCTTAGGATCCGATAACCATTCCCGTGCCCAGCTATCTGGGAAGACAAGCCGGATGAATTGATTGATCAAACCTGAATCATAGTTATACAATACGCCGAACAATATCGCGACCGTAGCTGTTGAAATAACAACCGGAACGAATACAGCCGACTTGTAGAAATCACGCAAGCGGGTAACCTTACTGATCACAATCGAGATAAGGAAGACCAGCGGAATATTCACGACTAGGGAGAACGCCATAAAATAGAAGTTGTTAACGAGTGATTTGAGGAACACCTTGTCACTCCAGAGCCTTGTAAAGTTATCTAGCCCGATAAACACCTTTTCCGTAATGCCATCCCACTGAAACAAACCATAAAAAAATGACACGATAACCGGATATACGAAAAACAAAGCATATAAAGCGAGCGTTGGTATAAGAAACGCTACATAAGTTAACGGGTTTTTGAGCGCTTTGTTCATGATTTCCCCTCCTACATGCTACTTCTCTGTACAATTCTTTAGAAGCTAAGCTAATCCAAATCACTCTATAAATGAAGCTAAGGTCATAAGAAACCTTAGCTCCAGCTTTTCCTATATTCATATAATGAATGACTAGCATCCGTAATATTCAAGATGAGCGAACGATTCATTCTAATGAAACGCGGGTGGTTGTTGCCCCTTCATAGCAGGGTCACAACGATCAGAAGAATGAACCATTCACTTCAGCTTTCGATCAAATCATCATCTTACTTTAAAGCTTTCTTGTAAGATGCTCTTATTGAGCAGCGTTAGCTTTATCTTGAGCCGCTTGAATTTTTGCAGCTACTTTTTCAGGAGTGCTTACTTTACCAATTAGTTCTTGAATACCAACGTTGATTTCAGCGCCAACAGCTGGTTGAACAATTGCATCATAAGCTTTCCAAGAAGTAGAAGCAGCGGACATAACAGTAAGAATTTCAGTTGTAAGCGGATCTACACCTGACAGATCAGACAGCTTCATGGAAGGAAGCAATTTGTCCTCTACCAACGTACGTTTTTGTACTTCTTCTGTGTAGAAGTTAGCAATAAATTTCTTAACTGCAGCTAATTTGTCAGCATCTAGGTTAGCGGAGAAACCGAAACCATTGGAGTACGATGCGTTGATCGAAGTTTGGTCGCCAGCACCGCCTGTGATGGACGGGAAGCCGAAGTAACCGATTTGGCCTGCTAGATCGCCAGCTTCTTCACCGGAGAAACGGTTAGCATCCCAAGTTCCTGTGAATACCATTGCTGCTTTACCAGAAAGCAATTGCGCACCTTGATCAGCATAGGCAAGACCTAGAGCACCTTTAGTGAAGAAATCATTGTTTACAATTTCAGCGTAGGAAGCAAAGCCTTTTACGAAGTTTTCGTCTGTCCATTTTGCTTCTCCAGTTACGACTTTGTTGATTGCGTCGATACCAACGTTACGCTCCATAACTGTGTTCCACATCATCCCGTTAACCCAGCCGTCTTTTGCTGCAAGTCCGAATGGCGTGTAACCAGCTGCTTTAATTTTTGCAGATACATCAAGCAGTTGCTCCCATGTTGTAGGGACAGTCAGGTTCAACTCAGTGAAAATTTTCTTGTTATAGAAGATTGCTTCGCTGTAGCCGCCGAATGGCAAGCCGTATACTTTGCCGTCAACTGTGAACTCATCAAGGCTTGCGAATTTGTCCTTCAGACCAAGCTCATCAATAATTGGCGTCAGGTCAAGCATGCGACCTGCTTTTACATAAAGGTTAAGATCTGCTCCACCGAATACTTCGAAGATATCAGGAGGATTGCCAGCAGTCATTTCTGCTTTCAGCTTTTGATCACGGTTGACGATTTCGTCAATACCTTCAAGCTTGAACGTAAGTCCTTTGTTCTCATCTTGCGTTTTCTTAACTACATCTTCCAAGATACCCAAGCGAGTTTTGCTTGTTTCTTTAATTTGCGTATGGCGGAGGGATAAAGTGACGTCCTTCGCTGCAGGTGCTGGTTCAGTTGTTGCTTCTGTAGTCGCTTCAGGTGCTTTCGTGCTGCTTGGAGCGTTGTTGCCATTGTTAGAGCCGCAAGCGGATACAACGAGCATGACGGATACTAGAAGCAGAGCAATTGCTGTGAAATTTCTTTTCATCTTTAGTAGACCTCCTCGATAATGTTGTTGCTTGTTTGCCTTGCACCTTTATTATAGATTTACAGTTTATTAATAAGGAGGTCGAAAAAAAACCGGATTAGGGAGACAATTCTATTATGTCTGAGAAGGGGGATAAAAATATACAGCCTGTCGGGTATTATTCCCGACAGGCTGCATATTTTAATTGATTTTATTATTCTCGCATCTTGGTAACATGAACTCTTATCGCTTCATAAAAGGCTTTCCATTCCGTATTCACTTCGCTGCTTACGGGTTTCACATCCGTATTCGAAGCTTCAGGCAATTCGATGCTGGGCTGAATTCCGCCAGCACGTCGTTCAGCCATGACCTTTGATAATCTATCACGGAGCATCTCTTCAGACATTTATCTCCCTCACCCTTTAAGCCAGTTTTTCCGGAGCGTGAACAATTCCTTTAATTCATCAGTCGACATTTCCGTAATCCATTGCTCGGATTGTCCAACTACCTGTTCATTCAGGTTCTGTTTGCGCTCAATCATTTCATCTATTTTCTCTTCAAGCGTGCCGAGTGTAACAAATTTATGCACCTGCACCTGTCTCGTTTGCCCGATTCGGAAAGCACGGTCCGTCGCTTGGTTCTCAACAGCGGGATTCCACCAGCGGTCGAAGTGGAACACATGATTAGCAGCGGTCAAATTCAGACCGGTTCCGCCAGCTTTTAGTGAAAGCACAAAGGCACAGCTCGGAACTTCAGGATTTTGAAAATTATCGATCATCTCATCCCGCTTCGCTTTCGGTACTCCTCCATGCAAATAAGGAACGGTCAAGCCTAACTTCTCTTCCATCAGCTTCTTAAGCTGATGTCCCATATCGACAAACTGTGTGAAAATAAGGCAGCGCTCGCCCTCAGAAGCGATCTCCTCTACCATTTCCAATAAGCGAGCCACTTTATTAGAACGATCCTCATCCCATGGAAGAGCTCCTTCATCACTGATTAAAGAAGGGTGATCGCATAATTGCTTCAGCCTCGTAAGAGAAGCGAGAATTAAGCCTCTCCTTTGCATCGGTCCGAGTCTATCCAGCTTATCAAGGAGATCAGACACGATATTCTCATAGATTGCACCTTGTTCAGCTGTTAACGTAATATAGGTCTTCCCTTCATTCTTCTCCGGCAATGACAGCTGAATAGCCGGATCCTTCTTAACCCTGCGCAGCATGAACGGCTTAACCCATCGTTGAAGGCCCGCAATCACCTCTTCGTCACGATTCCGTTCGATAGGTGCAACGACCGCTTTGCGGAACTCACCCATGTCACCTAAATATCCCGGATTGATAAAGTCGTATAACGACCACAGCTCAGTCAATCTATTCTCCATCGGTGTGCCAGTGAGAGCAAGTCGATGATTAGCTTGCAGTGCACGAATCGCTGTCGATTGCTTGGTATATACGTTTTTGATGTTTTGTGCCTCGTCTAAGCAAAGAGCATCCCACCGAGTCATATTCAAATCCTCTTCATCCAGTTGAGCAATGGAATAAGAAGTAATGACTAAATCTACATCTTTAATCGCCTCTTGAAGCTCCTCGCCCTTCTCTCTCTTCGGTCCATAGTGCAAATATACACGCAGCGAAGGGGCGAATTTCTGGAGTTCTTTCTCCCAGTTGCCGATTACCGAGGTTGGACAAATAAGCAACGAAGGCGATATTTCCAATTCTTGATCCTTCGTCTTCTTCTCACTTATATACACAAGGTACGCCATAAATTGAATCGTCTTGCCTAGTCCCATATCATCCGCTAGAATACCGCCAAGTCCAAATCTGCGTAAAAATAACATCCACGAAACACCTTGAAGCTGATAGGGTCTCAACTCACCAAGAAAACCCTCAGGCTTATCGATGAGCGGAATTTGCGAAGTATGCTGCAGCTGTTCAAGCCATTTGGTCAAATGATCGTTAAGCTCAACTTCCGCCCGCAAACTGACCGCATGATCTTCCCCCTCTTCAAGAGGTGTTCCACCCAGCAAATGCATTTCCATCACATCGCGGAAGGATAGTCCTTGTCGCTTACCGATACGTTTCATCCAATCGCGGATTTGTGCAACATCTTGCGGATCAAGATGAACCCACTCGCCGCCAATCTTCATGAGGCGCCTGTTCTCCTCCGCTAGTCTCATGAACTCCGCTTCTGACAAATCGATATCGCCTACCGCCATTTTCCAATCAAACTGAACGATCTGATCCAGACCGAACATAGGCTGCGAATCGGAGCCTACCGAAGACTTCATCTTCGCCTTCATCCTCAGCTTGCGAGATCGAACCGCCTCCCACCAGCTAGGCAATAAGACCGGACAGCCTGCTTCCAATAAAGAAATACTAGCAGATTCCATGAACTTCCATGCCTCATTGTCAGTCAATCGAGTACGGATCGTACCTACTGCCACATTGTCTTCCCAATCTGGGAGTGCAGTTAACCATTTATCTTGTTCTTTCGCTAATTTCATGTCCACATAGGGGATCCATTCTTCCGGCAACGATTCACCTAGACCCGTAAAACCATCGGCAGCTTGCTCAGGCACCGTCAGCCATTGCCCAGTTTCCCGAGCAATGGGTACCCAAGGTCCCCCATTACGATCTTGTAACACGGGACGAAGCCGCCACTCCGGCTCATCTCCTGGTTCTACAAGTTGAAGTGCAACCTTGAAAGGAAGCGTATCTTTCTGAAGTCCCAATGCGATTAGCCAATCCTCTTCATCGGCTGCTTTCCTAAGTAGAATCGACTCACCGCCTGCAGCTACCCCAATATTACGCCATGCATCAGCTGCGTGCTCACTTTGTTCGATTACTTGCTCTACTGCATAGCTCAACCAATGCTCTACTCCATGCTCACCATCACTATGCGCTTCCTTTACATATTGCTCCCATTTCAGCTGCAATTCAGCCTCTGCATCTGGCGCTGCCAGCTTCCAAGCCCGTCTATGCTCTGACCAATGACTCCAATCTGGCTGAAACCATCCATTTAGCAACGCTAAACGGATAATGCCCGCCATTTGCATCAATCGCTGAAGCCGGTCAGTCCATTCTACTTGAAGCAGACGAGCATGCTGAGGTGAGGATAAATAATCAACGGCGAGCAGCGGCGCAAGCTTCAACAGCTTGCGTTCACCTTGCTCAACCTCTTCAACCTCTGTGCCGTACCATGACGCCTTATGCCAAGCGAACAAAACCGGTCTCAACCGGCCTGCACCTTCGGAACGTTCAGCAGCGGTTAGCATAATCGCTTCTGATTCCACTTCCGCTGCTGACCAAAACCCGTCCACGACTAATGTCCGTGCGCCAATGTATGATTTCATGTCACGACTTTTCCTTTCCACAGTTCTTCCTGGAACGCCCGTAGACGTTGATACTTGCGTACGATTCCTGCTATATATAGATCCCACTTCTCTGGATTGTTGTCTGCTTTATATAATCGCTCCAGCTTTTTCAAATATTTGACTGCCATGCGATACCCTTGTCTGTTGCGTGAGCTAATCCAATCATCAATCGACTGATGATAAATAGGAATCATCGCATAAGGCGATACTTTTGATACTTCACGAATATCCTGAACGCCAAGATCCTCCGGTTTGACACCAATAAGCATTTGAAGGTCGGCCCATTCCTCATACTTTTTAACAGCTAGCCAATGATCCGACAACTCCATATAGGAGTGTGGAAGCAGCTCCGTCATATAAGACGTCCATCTCGGTTCTTCGGGTTGATCCTCATCCGCACGTCTGCATAACGTCACAAAAGCACCTATCGATTTGCCGTTCCGGTTCGGATAGATATGCTTATATAGAAAACTCATCCACAGTCCAAACAACTCCCAGCGTCCTTCCTCCAAACGTTGTGCAGCACAAGGATAAATAACCTTCTGCGAACGTTGGAAATCCGCTTTGCCAAAGTACTTTAGCGCTTCCTCGTCATCCCCTTTGAAGAATTGCAGCATAGCAGTGGCAGTATGAACAAAAGAGATGTTTACCTCTTCGCTAACTTCATGATCAACAGACGCTAGCATTGCAGCCAATTCCCGCTTATGCCATTGTTCATCCTCGGACATCTTCTCGCACAGCGCCATATAGATATAAGACCAATCAAATATTTGCTGTTCTGTCTTAATCGCTCGGTTATAGGCGAAACGTACAATATGCTGTGCCCATTGCCGTTCTTGATCGTCCATATCAAGAGGCTGCAGTTCTAGAACTAACGTATAGTAATGCTCGACCCACGGCTCAGCCATCCGGAGAAATGACATTTCATGATAATACCGACTGAAGGAATCAACCGATTTAATGGCATACTCAGCCTGCTCCAAAATAAACAAAATGACATTCATCCAATGAAGACGTTGATGCGGTTTATCCCAATCTCTAGACGTTCCTTTTAAGGAAGACAAGATGGGTTGAAGAGAATGCAGCGAATTTCGGCAGCTTCTCCATGATTGACCATACTCTGCGTCCATCCAATTTTGCCATTGTTCAGGAGAAGACTGGAGCTCAGGCATTCCTTTTGCTTGATTGGTCGTCGTTAATACAGCTGAAGCTGTCGTCAGCCCATCTCTAGGATCGAGCTTTAGAATACGGCGATAAGCTGCTTTCGCAACAAATCCTGTATTGTCACCTTCATTACAATAGGCAAAATATACGGCAGCCATATGCTTGCAATAGCCGCTGTAAGGGCAGGTACATGTGCTATATCGGAATTGACCTGCATCGAGTACAACCACATATATATCGGAACCTTGAACAGCTCCGTACAATGTATCTTCATCCGCCAGCTTCACATTCATCACATGCCCACCGCGGTAATAATCCCATCCCCGCTGAATGATCACATCATCCAAGTTGTCACCCAAACTGTTTTCTAACGCCTGCTGAAGCTTCCTGTCGAGACTCGTCAAAGCTATTCACCCGCTTCCTTCCGTTCACCTTACATTCTTACTATTATACCACAAGCAGAAACCACTATGTCGTCACGGACAAGTCGAGCAACCGGTTATAACGAAAAAACAACAAACAGCCCTTTCCTTCTCGTCACCGAGTCGAAAGAGCTGATTGACTTGCTATATGGATCATTATCAATGCGGTATACGAATAATAAATGTAATATGCTCGTCCTCAGACGCAACCACTTGAATCGTTCCTTTATACTTATCGGCAATCGACTTCACAATATATAATCCTAATCCCCGATGGTCTGTATCTTTTGTAGAAAAGCCAGCTTCGAACATAGGTCTTGTCGTCACTTCATTCGGCTGCTCACAAGTATTACTAATCCTGAATTCCAAGTAATCTCCGATTTGATTGCCAATAAGCTCAACTTGTCGTCGATGCTCACTATACTTCATTACTTCATCAAAAGCATTATCGATCAAATTTCCTAGCATCCGATTCAAATCCAATGTTTTAATGCCCATCTCCAAACGGCTTAAGCCATTAAATGTACAGCTGAATGCGATTCGATAGCTCTCTGCTTGGGAAATCTTAGAGCGTATTAAAGCTGCAATAGCAGGATTGCCAATATTGATAATATCGTTCATCAGTCTAATCTCACCAGTCAATTCCTTCGTATAAGCGACAAGTTCCTTCGACTTATTCAATTCTGCAAGCGAATGGATCGTTTGAACATGATTCAAGAAATCATGCCTCTGCGCCTTAATCGATTGAAACATTTGGTTGATTTCATCCACATACGTTTGCTGTGTAACTTGTACTGCTTTATCACGTGATTGACGAGCTTGATTCATTACGAATGCAGCGATTAGCAGACTAAGACCCGTAACCAAAATAATGATGAGACCGATATTAAGAAATTGCGAGTCAAGCTGATTCTGGATAACTTGATAGTCGGATACGAGAGTCAGCACATAACCGTTAACCTGATCTCCATTCGCATCGACCATATTAATGCCCATACCTGCTGTGAAGACCGGGATAAACATCTTGAGCACATGCTTCCCGTTGATCTTCTCGTCTAAAGTGACAATTTGACCTGAATTATACGCATTTGAAACACTCTTGATGTCTTTGTCTGTCGCATAGTTATAGGTTCCGTATACGATAGGCTTTTGAACGATATGCTCTTGAACCTCTCCATTAGGATGAATCGTCTCAAATGGTCCTTTGTCAAATGTACTTGGGTTTATCACTGTTGCTTCGAGCAGCGACTCACTATTAGCAACAGACTTCTCAATTAACCGATCAACCCCGGTGACCTTCTCATAGTCCGCCAACATGTTGTAGCTAATGTAAGGGTCAATTATATAATTTGTCGTACCGTCATGGTAATAACCCCATTTGTAGATGCTGCTTGGATCAGTCGATGCTACTTCAAACGGTCCACTCCAGAAATTTGGCAGCGTTTGCGCAATCCAGTCAATAGAAACATTTTTATCGTCAAAAAGCTGATTGAACGCTGTGTACCAAGGTTTCCATGTATTCGTTCCTCTATTTAATTCGTTCTCGTCCGATGACCGATACATCACAATGTCGTCAGCCGTTCGTTTCAATAAAGTAATATGATTGACATCGAGCTTCGCACTCAATTCCTTCAACTGTTCATTCGTTACATTCTCTACATCTGGGTCTAATGCGTATTGGGCTGCAATAGAAACAGCTCTTAGTTCACGACCAATCTGATCTTGGAACTTATCAGCACCCAATCGAGACTGTTCCACCGAAAACTCAATTTGCTTGGCTACCGCTCTCATCTCATGATTGAGTGCCTTCTCCAACGATTGTTTTGTTAAAAAATAATAAGCTGTATTATTCAATAAAATTATAATAACGATTACACTAATCGCCATTAACCAAATATTGCGCTGCATAACTTACTCCCCTATGTATATATTGTAGTTTGATTATGCATGATTTTATATAAAACAACAATACAGCTTTTCATAAAAAATAAATATTCCGAAATTATTCCCTTTATTTAACAAGTTTTTTTATTTTAAGTCGTATCGCCCATTTTCGTTCAACACGTTTCTTATAACGAGGCAAACTTCTGTAAATACGCAGACCTTCATCAATCGCATGACTGGTATCCTGCTTACGATTCATCACCGTATAAATAGAAGCAAGACGATCGTATGCCTCGCATGATGAGGATTGAATTTGTTGAAAGGAATCAATGTAGGCCAGCGCCCTTATAGAATCTGATTTGGAATAATGGGTAGCCAGCCTCAGATACGGAGCGCCATATTTGACACGTGGATTAATCGCTAGCGCTCTGTTAATAGCTTCTTCTCCTCGTTCTGGTTCGCCAGTATTCAAATAACAAATGCCCAGATCATCCCAATACTCGGCTGAATCCTCTAGATTGCGCTCCATTGGCTCGAGCAGCTTCAACGCTTCTTGATATTGTTTCTTTTCTATTAAAATACGCGAAGCCTCTTGCTTCGAGGAAGTATCATTAGGTGCCATTGCAATATGATTTCTCAGTTTTCTCAATTTACTAGCCCGGCGAATTGGTTTCATAAAGCTAGGCGTTAATCCAATGAATTTACGATCCAACACATAAAGAATAACAATCAGCAATATAAAAGCGACAAAAGGATTTCCCGTCAACCATAGCAATGGGAAAAACAAAAATAATTTCGACATTTTAATCCTCCTAAAGTTTTTGCGAAGCAAAAACACTTCGTAAGCATAATCTTAGTTTTTGCGAAGCAATCTTCGTAAGCATAATCTTAGTTTTTGCGAAGCAATCTTCGTAAGCATAATCTTAGTTTTTGCGAAGCAATCTTCGTAAGCGTAATCTTAGTTTTTGCGAAGCAAAAACACCCAAAAATAACTCCCATTAGCATACCATAATCCGAGAATTACGAGAATAATAATCAGCTTTTATTGCCCTCATAATTTATAACACGGGTGGGAAGAGTAAGCCTGTAAGCTGCCTGAATATGCTAAAAATGGAGGAATGAGAGCATGTATTCAAATGATGAATCAAATGGCACCAATGTTACCCATACAGGAAGCGCTAATGATGTTTCCCAAGGCGAATCCGAACAAACACTAACCGACCGTCAAGGACATCCGATATCGGATAACCAAAATACGAGAACAGTAGGCAATCGCGGTCCTGCAACCTTGGAAAATTATCATTATATCGAAAAAATAACCCACTTTGATCGGGAACGTGTGCCTGAGCGAGTTGTTCATGCGAGAGGTGCCGGTGCTCATGGTTATTTCGAGGCTTATGGAACCTATGGTGATGAACCCATTAGTAAGTATACACGGGCTAAGCTATTTCAGAAAAAAGGACAACGTACCCCTGTCTTCGTTCGGTTCTCCAGCGTTATACACGGCGGTCATTCCCCAGAAACACTCCGTGATCCACGTGGTTTCGCAACGAAATTTTATACCGAAGACGGCAACTGGGATCTTGTGGGTAACAATCTGAAAATATTTTTCATCCGCGATGCAATGAAATTTCCAGACATGGTGCATGCATTCAAGCCTGATCCAGTAACCAACATTCAAGATATGCAGAGGTTCTTCGACTTCGTATCCAATACTCCTGAAGCGACGCATATGATAACCTTCCTGTTCTCTCCATGGGGCATACCAGCGAATTATCGTCAAATGCAAGGCTCTGGCGTTAATACATACAAATGGATTAATGCGGAAGGAAAAGCGGTAATCGTCAAGTATCATTGGGAGCCGCTGCAGGGTATCCGTAATCTAACCCAGCGTGAAGCTGAAGCGATTCAAGGAAAGAACTTCAATCATGCGACACAAGATCTATATGAAGCTATAGAACGAGGGGAGTTTCCTGAATGGGAGCTCACGGTACAGATCATGGAGGATGGCGAGCATCCTGAGCTTGATTTCGATCCGCTTGATGATACGAAGCTATGGGATTCTGAACAGTTCCCTATGGTTCCTGTCGGCAAGATGGTGTTGGATCAAAACCCAGTCAATTACTTTAATGAAGTCGAACAAATTGCTTTCGGTACTGGTGTTCTCGTAGACGGGCTGGATTTCTCTGATGACAAAATGCTTCAAGGACGGACGCTATCCTACTCAGATACGCAGCGTTATCGCGTAGGCAGCAACTACTTGCAGCTTCCCATTAATGCTCCTAAAAAATATGTAGCTACGAATCAAAGTGCAGGCCAAATGTCTTTCTATGTCGATATCGCTCCCGGACAGAATCCTCATATTAATTATGAGCCTTCTTCATTGAATGGTTTGAAAGAAGCTGAGCCTGCTGGACAACGGCATGAGCCTTCTTATGAGGCTAAGCTGGTCAGAGAACCGATTGAGCGGACGAACAATTTCGGTCAAGCAGGCGATACCTTCCGTAAGTTTGAACAGTGGGAACGAGAAGAATTAATTAGTAATCTTGCAAATGCACTCGCAACCTGCAGTCCAGTTATTCAGAACGCAATGATCTCACATTTCACCAATGCTGATCCTGAGTATGGAAGACTGGTATCTGAAGCGTTAAAAAGAGAAGGTCAGCCCTCCGCTCATCTTGGAACACCATCTGCTCGCGAAGGAATGGAAATATCCGCTGAGTTGGGACATAAGACTGACGGATATTAAGGTTTAAGCTTGACGAAATGACTGTCCATTAATATGATTGAGTTACTTACAGAATTGATCATCCGTTGATCATTATATATTCTCGGCGTGTTACTTTGATCGATGAAGGCATGAGCCAAGAAAAGTTGTTCGCTTAGCCTAGTTGTTGCGGATCTCTTTTCTTGGCTCTTTTTGTCGATTTTTGGTATTCTATTGATGGATAGAGGGGGGAAAACATCATGGCGGGTGCATATCGTGTAGATCGTGTCATTGGCAACAATGTACTGCTAACAATTGATACGCAAACGGGAAGAGAATATGTCTTGGTAGGAAAAGGTCTTGGCTTCACAGAGAAAACCGGCAAATTGGTCGACAATAAAGATTCTCGAATTGAGAAGAAATTCCGTCTGGATGACACGGAACATGTACGTCATTATCATTCTTTATTAGAAGAAATTGATCCTGAGATCATTCGGATCACAGAGCAGACTATTGATCAAATTAAGCTAAAAACCGGCACCGATGTTAATCCTAAAGTCTATTTCGCTCTACCTAGCCATATTCAATTCGCTATATACCGTCTCCGAAACGGTATGGATATCGTGAATCCCTTATTGAATGAAACCAAACGAAACTTTCCAGTCGAGTTCGAAATTGCACAGCAGATGGCTGAATGGATTAATAAGCAATTCGAAGTTGATGTGCCTGAAGATGAAGTTGGATTTCTAACCTTTCATGTCTACTCAGCCATTTATAATGTTCCTGTCGGTCAGCTAGTGAAACAAACCGAACAAAGCAGTTAATAGGCGGCATCATAGATTATACATAAGAAACGCAAGGAGGATTACCCACTCATGCTATCTAAACTTTTCGGGAAATCAAAGCAAAAGGTGATTGAAATATCTTCTCCTCTAAGCGGCACCATCATTCCGCTCTCTCTTGTTCCCGATGAAGCGTTCGCAGGCAAGCATATGGGAGTTGGTATTGCTATATTGCCTAGTGAAGGCAAGATTATTGCTCCTTTTAGCGGTAGTGTCGCACATTTAATTCATACCAATCATGCTATTATTCTAGCGCATACCTCAGGGCTGCAATTACTCATTCATATTGGCATCAATACGGTTGCCTTGAATGGTGATTGGTTCAAGCCCTATATCAGTACAGGAGATGAATTCGAAGCTGGTCAAATTCTGATCGAATTCGATCCTAAAGCCATCAAAGCTGCTGGCTACTCAACCATATGTCCAGTCGTTATTGCAAATGAAGAGGAAGTTAATATCATTGAGGTTACAACTAGTGAAGGTAGAATTACTGCTGGCAACGACCTCATATTAACCGCCCTCATGAGCGGATAGCCATTTCTTTCAAGGGAGAGGAAAATCATCCATGCTCGCATTTCTACAAAAAATAGGAAAATCATTGATGCTCCCAGTTGCAGCGCTTCCAGCTGCAGCCCTTCTACAACGTTTTGGTAAAATTGATTATGTGAAAGAATTTCATATGGGCGACTTTGGCGTTTGGTTGAACCACTATGTAGCCCCGTTCCTAGAGGCAGGCGGTTCGGCAATCTTCGATTATTTGCCGCTTATATTCGCTGTTGGCGTAGCTATCGGACTAGCAGGCGACGCAGTTGCCGCACTTGCAGCTGTAATCGCATATCAAGTCCTGATCACCGTACAAGCAAAGGTTCCTCTCGTCTTCAGTCACTTAATAGCCGAAGATACAGAACTTAATATGGGTGTACTCGGCGGCATTATCGCAGGCTTTGTCGCTTCCTATTTATACAACCGCTTTCATAAAATCCGACTTCCCGACTGGCTGGGCTTTTTCAGCGGCAAACGATTCGTACCGATTATCACTTCACTGGTTATGGTTATTGTAGCCATCTTGCTCGGCCTCGTTTGGGGTCCTATACAGAACGCATTTGATGCTTTCGGCAATAAAGTTGTTGGCTTGAATGGTATCGGGGCATTCATATTTGGAGTTGCTAATCGACTGCTTATCCCCTTTGGCCTGCATCATGTACTCAACTCGATCGCGTGGTTTCAGATCGGCAGCTTCACCGATGAGGCTGGTAAAGTGGTGCACGGTGATTTAACTCGGTTTTTTGCCGGCGACACAACTGCGGGCATGTTCATGACTGGCTTCTTTCCTATTATGATGTTTGCGCTGCCTGCTGGAGCACTTGCCATTATACATACAGCAAGACCCGAGAAACGTAAAATGATCGCCTCGGTATTTATTGGAACAGGATTCGCTTCCTTCTTAACAGGGATTACCGAGCCGCTCGAATTCGCCTTTATGTTCGCCGCTCCCATGCTCTTCGGTATCCATGCTGTATTGATGGGATTATCCGGATATATCATGATGGAGCTAGGCGTCAAGCATGGATTCGGATTCTCTGCCGGCTTTATTGATTACATCGTCAATTACCAACTGGCAACTAAACCTCTGCTTATTATTCCGATAGGACTCGCGTTTGCTATCCTTTATTATTTCTTATTCCGATTTGCGATAGTGAGATTTAATTTAAAAACACCAGGTCGTGAGGATGATGACCCTGCTTTCGACCCACTAAGCAGCATCGCAGGAACACACGGTAATAATAAAACAGAACAAATCCTTTCAGCTCTCGGAGGCAAGGACAATATAACAGGCATAGATGCCTGCATTACGCGGTTGCGTCTTGTTCTTACGAACGAGAAAGCGGTTAACGATAAGCAGCTGAAGGAACTGGGTGCAGCAGGTATAATTCGTCTCGGCGGCGGTGCTGTACAGATTGTTTTCGGTACAAGATCAGAACAAATTAAAGACGACATAAAGAAGTTCCTATAATCAGGAGAAGGAGCAAGGAAATTGCGTAACCATTATATTATTCAAAATCCGCTAGGCATTCACGCAAGACCTGCTCGTAAAATTGTTGAAGCGGCCAAAGCCTATCGATGCTCCATCACATTAGAGAAGGACGGTAAAAAATATAATGCCCGAAGCCTTGTCCATGTTATTTCGGCAGGGGCTGTATTCGGTGATACCATTTCGGTTATTGCAGAAGGTGAGCAAGCAGCTGATGCGATTGCAGCAGTTGGCGCTATTCTCCTATCAGTGGAACAGTACGTGGAAAAGGAGCAATAACGAATGAAGCTTCAAGGGATCGCGGCTTCCCCTGGTTATGTAATGGGAATCGCTCAGCTCAATCTTCAAGGTAACATTCAAATCCCACAAGCGTATATCGCACCAGATGAGGCTTCAAACGAATCACAACGCCTTCTTACCGCTGTAGATGCTGTCAGCAGAGAGCTTGCTGCACTAAGAACGGGACTGATCGCTGACGGCAAAGAGGATGCCGCAGACATTCTACACATCCAATCCTTACTGCTTGAGGATGAAGAATTTATTGGTCAGGCAGCGAACCAGATCACAACAAATTTATTCTCAGCAGAATACGCTCTACATAAACTAACACTAGAATTTACTGAAGGAATCTCCAGCTTAGATGATCCTTATCTGCGCGAGCGTTCATCCGACATACGCGACGTGAGTCAGCGTATTATGCTTAAACTTCAAGGCTCTGACGCTGATAAGAAGCAAAGCTATTCGCAGAGTCCGTTCATACGCATTGCGCAAGAGTTAACGCCTTCAGATGTCGCTCAGATTGATTCCACTATCATTACGGGTATTGTTGCAGCTTTGGGCGGTCGAACGTCTCATGCTGCCATTATTGCCCGCTCAATCGGTATTCCGACTGTCGTCGGTGTAGGGCAATCCTTAATTGACACAATAAGGGATGGCGACCTCGTAATTATAGACGGTATAGACGGTGTTGTGTGGGTTAATCCAGATGATGAGCGGATTTCACACTATGAACATCAGCGACTTCAATATGATGGACAAAGCGATCATTACAACACTTTTCGGAACAAAAGATCCTTAAGTCTTGACGGTGTACCCCTGACTATCTCCGCTAATATCAGCTTTGCAGGTGAAGCTGGACTTGCAAGGGCAGCGGGTGCAGAGGGCATAGGATTATTTCGTACTGAATTTCTGTATTTAGATCGGATTCCCACAGAGCTGGAACAGATGGAATCATATCGGCAAGCCTCTCAACTGCTAGGGTGTGATACACCACTCGTTATTCGCACTGCGGATATTGGCGGAGATAAAGATATTCCGTCCCTTCGTCGAGATCAGAAAATAGAAGCTAACCCGCTTATGGGGTATCGGGCTATTCGATTTTCGCTCGACCGTACAGATTTGTTCAAGACACAGTTACGCGCCATACTGCGAACTAGTTCGCACGGTTCTATTAAGCTGATGTTTCCCATGATCGCTGTCATGAAGGAATGGCGGCAGGCTAAAGCACTACTCGAGGAAGTTAAAGCCGAGCTTAACTCGGAGGGTATTCCATACGACGCTGATCTACAACTTGGCATAATGATCGAAACACCAGCAGCGGCGTTCATGATTGATAAATTTGCTCAAGAGGTTGATTTTTTCAGTATCGGAACCAATGACCTTGTTCAATATATAATGGCCGCAGATCGCTTAAGTCCGAGGCTTGATTATTTGAATGATCCGTTACATCCCGCCGTCCTGCGTCTCATTGATCATATTGTCAAAGCTGCGCACAGTCATGGCAAGAAGGTCTGTCTTTGCGGTGAGATGGCTTCACTCAAGCATGCTATGCCTATCCTGCTTGGAATTGGCATCGATGAACTTAGTATGAATAGTCAGGCGATTCTCCCGGCACGTGCCTTGCTTGCTTCATTATCTGCAGAACAAATGAGAGAAATTGTGGATAGCGTACTTATGCTGGAGGATGCAGCTGAGGTCCGCAGCTATATAGAGCAACATTTACCCACAGTTGGACATGACTAAGTAAATAAAGTGAATCCCCGCCCTTTCCTTAGAGGAAAGAACGGGGATTATCATTAGCCTGAGAATCGAGTATGGAGAGAACGAATTAAGTTATATTTGTAACTCCCCAAGCTTGATTAGCTCGACAACCGCTTGCGAACGACCTTTTACATTCAATTTCTGCATGACATTCGAAATATGGTTGCGAACGGTCTTCTCGCTGATGAATAATTGCTGTGCGATATCTCTAGTCGTTTTGTCTTGAACCAGCAGCTCAAATACCTCGCGTTCACGATGCGTCAGTAAAAACTTGCTCTTATGGTCGCTACCCTTCAATGTTTGTCACCCCTCCTTGCTCGGGTTTTTATGGTTTAACAAGGTTAAGGGATACAGTCAAATTATAGTATGAAGGGGCTCCTACAATGGTGCTGTGTATGGGTAAAATGGGCGCTTCACTAAATATCCATCTTTTCGACAAGCATTAGACATAGAAATTTAATGTACAGCTAAGGTTCGCTCTATAAAATAAAAAGCATCAACCCCACAGTTGATACCATACTAGGACAGACCCGCAGCGATGCGGGTCCTTTTATTTGTTTAGGCATTACATTTTTGCATGAATGATTAAGCGATGTGTAGGATTCACAATTGGAGTACAGGTAATTAGTGTAAGCAATTTATCTTCATGATTATAATTAAGAACGGACACATCTGTTGGCTCAACAATTAAGGTCTCATATACGGTATATGTATATTCCTTGTCCCGTTCTACAATTGTAATTTTGTCCCCGATCTTTACTTCACCCAGCCGGTTGAATAATCTTCCCTTTGTTTTGGCTCGATGAGCAGCGATAGCTGTATTCCCAACCTCTCCGAACGCTGCCGTTTCTTTCAGATGAGCAGCTCCGTATTTCATGTTTTTCTGCGTAGCTCCTTCTAGAATCGGCAACTTAACTCCTATTCTATCGATAAGTATCGTCCCTATAGGTTCAACAGGAGTACTCGTAGGCTGAACTGCTACTGTTTCCACTGGAATTTCTTCTTCCTGTACATCCGCTTCATTGAATAAGTTCGTTAATTGCCCGAATTGCTGCTGAGCAGGAACTTCAGGTATCTCCACATAACTAGTCTCCCATGCGGCCATAAGCTTGTCCTGTTGCCATTCTGCATACCACTCACTGCCTTTCGGGTACGCCAACACTAATAATCCAACCACGATCAAAATATAAGAAAGCTTACGCATCATTTCACCTCGTTTTTATCAAACTACATAAAGAACACATATTTAATTTAGTGGAAAATGCTAGGTAAGTCAACGCCAACGCTAAACAAGCCGGCTGCTATTCAGCAACCGACTTATTTCAAGGCAATTTATGATTATCGATTGGTTCCATAAATTTGTGGAGAAGGCTTTCTTTCACTATTCGTTATTAATCGACTCGCATTAGCTGGGAAAATACGTTCTGCCATCGCATTGAACTCCGATACAAATCCTTGTATCGGATGACCAAGCCTAACATCATTCATGTAACTGTTCATCCGACCTACAAAATCGGGATTGGCTGAAACATATACATTTTGCACGGTAGGATGCATGCGTTTTACTTCTTTGGCGATATCCGCTTTTACTTGTTCAGTAAGGGCTTCTTCGCCAGTTGACATGGCATTCATGTTTTTGTGAACATGACCATTCGAGTTGTCCATACTCCGCATATTCGTCCTGCTCATTGCTTTAGGACCGGTATGATCAAGATGATCCTCAAAGGAGACGGCCACATAAGCGTTATTGTCTGTCAGCATTACATAAGATGATTTGACGGTATTCATTTGAGTGACTTTTTCGGCAATTTTGTCGCTCATTTCTATTTTATAATTTTTGTGACTGCCGACAATATTATTGCTGTTTAATCTGCGCCCGTTGACCCGATTCATTTCATTCATCTGGTCATTGGCAAACCGCTTAGAATTCAAGCTTTGAACATTGCTAATTAAATTTCCATTCGCATCATATCTGACGGCATTTTGACGAATATTACGATTACCAACATCGCCTTGATTGCTAGCACATCCTGCAAGTAATGCAGTAAGCGCTAAGCTCGCTGATAAGAGTGTTATTTTCTTGTACATGAATTCGCCATCCTCCAATTCGAATGTAATGGGTCCGTTAATAGCCTTTACGTAATTGAATGACACTATTCGCTACCCACTTGACAGATCGATTGAAGAAAAGTAAATTAATATCAAGTACTAGTATCAGGTACTAATAACAAAAAGGAAGTGACTGCTATGACCTCCCATTTCCACTCAAACACCGTTATATCGGCAATTGGATCTTATGTGCCTGAACGTATTCTTAGCAATGCTGATTTGGAACTTATGGTAGATACTTCAGATGAATGGATTGTTCAGCGCACTGGGATTCGTGAACGACGAATAGCCGAAGATCATCAATATACAAGTGATTTGTCTATCCGAGCTGTCCACAATCTAGCTGAAAGATCTGGAGCTTCATTATCTGACGTTGATTATATTATCGTAGCAACCTCTACCCCAGACACCTTCGTTCCTAGTGTTGCTTCTCGGGTACAGGCAGCGTTTGGCATTGAGCGCTGTGGAACAGTTGATATTCAAGCTGCTTGTGCTGGATTTACTTCAGCTATCCAATTAGCGAACGGCCTTCTCTTGTCCGGTCAGTATAAAAAAATTATTGTTATTGGTGCAGAGACATTATCAAAGGCGACCGATTATTCTGATCGTACCACCTGTATTTTATTCGGTGACGGCGCTGGAGCACTGTTATTAGAAGCAGTGAATGGCTCAGCTGGTGATGTATTAGCTGTTTCCTCTCATACAGATGGAACCGGGGGACACTTGCTTTATCGCAGCAGCTTATCCCCAACTATTGGAGAGACTGAACTCGTAGCAAGCAGCAATATCGTTCAGAATGGACGAGAAGTATATCGCTGGGCTGTAAGCCAAGTGTCAGTAGGCATAGCTGAACTTATGCGGGATAACGGTTATACCACTGATCAGATTAATTGGTTTATTCCGCATAATGCGAATCAAAGAATTATCGATGCCCTATGTGAAAGAACCGGATTCACACCACAGCAAGCCTTATCCAGCATCGAGCAGTATGGCAATACCTCGGCAGCCTCTATACCGCTCGCACTAGATACCGCAGTTAAAGATGGCTTGGTCCTTCCAGGCCACCTGTTGTTGCTTTACGGGTTCGGTGGTGGATTAACCCAATCAGGCGTTATTATACGATGGTCTATTTAATCTAAATCATGTTATTACATTGGAAATAAAATCGACAGCATCGTATGAATCCGATTCGCATACGTATGCTCGCGTAAAGTACGATACATGCCGCGCATGGCAATATCTCGACGCTCCTCCTCATGATGGAGGTAATAATCGAGCTTTTCCACCATTTCTTGAGGTGATGAATAAGTGACGATCTCGACATCTGGCGTATAAAAGGCCGCTAGATCTTCTCTCATATCTGTAAGCTGTAACACTGCGCAAGCTGATATTTCGAAAGTTCGAGGATTCGGCGATATCGCTTGAATTCCGAGTTTATTACTATTAAACGTTTCGTCGTCATGCGCGCGATGCATATTAATTACGATCTTGGATGCGTTATAGGTCATAGAAGTATCTTCTGGTCCCATCCAATTATCCAGCTTTATCTGGTTTCTCAGCAATTCATATTGTTCTAATCGATCCCACCAGATGCCCGATATCAATGTGTTCTTAGAAGCCAAATAAGCTGCTGCTTCATTGAAATATTTTACTCTATTTAAGTATGCTGATCCTACAAAAGTAATTTCCTTCCGTTTGTTCCGTTCAGGATTAATCGGTCTGAATTGTGAAGGCAGTACACAAAATGGCAAATAATGAACACTGGGACAGCCTAGTTGAAGATAAAATTCAACACAGCGCTTCTCCAGCGTAAATATTACGTCATAATGAGGGACTAAGGTTGCTGTAATATCTGTATAATAGGGATCATCTGTGAACCATATTGCTGTACGAATTCCTTTCTCCCTCATCGCAATAACTTGATTGACATCAAATTGCAGGCCATCCAATACGATCACAATATCTGGTCGGATTGCAGCTGCCATTTCTGCTACAGGATCACTCGAATTAACTACAGTTAGTTGTGTAACGAAAGTCGAGAGTGTAGCAGCTACCGCTTGATCAAGAGGCCAATAAGGAAATCCTTTTCCAGTTTTCACAAACATGGCATGAACGGGCCAGACAGCAGCCGGCGGTTGTATCCGACTAATTAAATGCTCACATTGACCGTACCAATAACCGTGATCCCAGCCTATCCGCAATCCGTCAGCTCGACCGATTTTCTCTGAATCATCCCATGACTTCTTCTTCCGTGGGGACGAAATCTTCGCCAATGTCCGTCACTCCTCTATTAACATTTGCAATAATTGTGTCATTCTTGCTGTGAATTTATGGTCACGCATCGTCCTGTAATATCCTCTAAGCGCCACATAACGGCGTTCTTCTTCATGCGATAGATAGTAAGTGAGCTTAGCTGACAATTCATTGGCGTCTCTATACGTTTCAAGGTCATAGCCTGGTTGATAATACTGTTTAAGATCCTGTCTAACATCTGTCAATTGAAACGAAGCGCATGCCGCTATTTCAAAGGTTCGTGGATTAATGGAATACCCTGGATATTGATATGAATTGAAATTATCAGACCCAGCTTCCGTCGTTCGATGCATATTAATGACGATTTTGGCAGCATTATAATACTTTACACACTCTTCGGAATCGATCCAATCCATGTTGATGAATGGCTTTAAATGTGAGTATTGCTGCAGCCTCTCCCATAATTGTCCTATAATGACCACTCTTTTTCCTATTAGAGTATCTGCTATGGCATCAAACATTGCGATTCGATTCCAAAAGCCTTGCCCGATAAAACAAATATCGCTCCTGTATTCTGGAGCCGTCTGCATCGGTCTGAATATTTTTTCATTCACAGCTAAGGGACAATAATGTACAATTTGGCAACCCAACTCCTTATACAAAGCAACCGTACTCAATTCATGAGTTATTACAATATCATAATGGGTTGCATTCTTCGCTGATGCCTCTGTCATGTAAGGATCATCCACATACCAGACTGCCGTTCGAATCCCTTCCATGCGTATAGCATCAAGCTGTTGCAGATGATCCTCTGGGAAGGTATGAAGTCCATTAAGCACAAGCACTAGATCAGGACGCAAACTAATCGCTTGTTGTACAAGTTCTTGTGGGTTCGCGATATGCAACTCTACTACACAAGCTCTTAACGAATCTATAATCCCCGAATCAATAGCTTCAAATCCTTGTGGTACATACAAAATTCGCAATGGAGTAATCACTGGCTTCGGATTACCATTCGTCTGTCTGACAGCTTCACAGGCGCCGACTCGCCAACCAGCATCATATCCAGCTGCGAAGCCTTCTTCCTTGCCGCGATTATTGGAGCTTTTGACACTCAGGGTCATTCGTACACCTGCCTCAACGAATTATATCCTCCATGTTATGCCTTACGGGTCAAAGATATATATGTCACTTGTCCCCTATTCAAGAAAAATGGCTATTGCCCGATAAATTTTCAATTTTCGAATCTCAGTCAGACAGCACAAATAAACCTTATATCCAATTCGCCACTACACTGTAGACGAAAGGAAATAAGGCTCTGTATATGATAAATTCCTTAAGGCAATTGCTCATAAGCTAGCTGATGTCCATCTTCAAATCCTTTAGCAAATCCTGTGTTATAGCCTTCGTTATAGGTTTGGTTGAATCCCTGATTATAACTTTCCTGATTAATATATCTCTTTCTAGTGGCCGGTTTCCGTCGGCGCATCGTGCTTTTCTTCGTCCGCTTACTCCCTGTTTTCCGTTGATGAGTTCGCTTCCCTAGTCGCGGGCGTGCTGTTCGTTTTATTCGTCGTTTATGGACAACTGTTTTTTTCTTCTTTTTCACAGCTTTCGCCTCCTTCTTCTAACCGAATGCTTAGTCATGGAACAGACCCTCGAATTGATCCATGGTTTAACCGGCTTGCCGTTCCGCACTCGGTTATGGCGCAAAGATAATCCAGTAACTGATTCAGTCATCTTTTCCTGAAGCTCTGTCAATATTCGCATATTCTCACCAATTCTTGTCGCTAAATTTGGTGAACAATCAGATATAGATGCGATGCTGTCAAGAATTCGCGCGAGTGCGAACTGACTTCTAGCGATAGAAGATATTAGCTCCAGCTTTACTTCATGTTCTCTCCGTGACAGATTTATCAATTGTTATCACCATAATCCTGTCCGTCGTGTTGATCACCATCCTGATCCTTTTGCAGGACTGCTCTCAGAACCGATACTATACCCTGATTCATTTTGTTGATACCATCAAGAACATCGATCACTTGACCATGCATTTGAACGGACTGTTTGAGTTGATACTGATCCCCGATAAAGGAGTCGGATGAAATATGATTACATATCCAATTACGGACCTTCTCCGCCTCTTCTGCTTTCGCTTCCAGAATAATGGCTACATTCCACTGCATATTTGCGGTGGTACCCAGCATTCGCATATACGCTTGTTCACGATTCATTTCATGCAATCTCCTTCCAGACCATCATTCTTCTTCTTCCAAATCAATTTCTTTCATGACGAACGCTAAATGTGCTGCGAGTGTCTCCTCAAAATCAGCGATACTATTCAAATAGGAAACGAGACTTCCGAGAAGCATTTCCGAATTGCCAAGCAGCCCCTCTGTACCGCCGAAATTCGGATTTTGATCAGGAATGGCTTTGACCACCTCAGCCATCCTCACGGTAACATCACGTTTTGCTTCAAGAATTCGAGCCATTTGAGTATGTGAATGCGACATATGCTCCATTATTTCCGTTACGATGTGTTGCATTGTCCCCTCCTAAAGTTTTTGCGTAGCAAAAACTGACTTCGTAAGCATTAACTTTAGTTTTTGCGTAGCAAAAACTGACTTCGTAAGCATTCACTTTAGTTTTTGCGCAGCAAAAAACGCACTCGTTTTAACAGCATATGCTGCGCTTTTTAAAGCTGATACTTATGCCTTCAACTACAATGACTGCCGCAGCTTAACAGGAGGAATTAACGGGAGTCCTTCCGGTAACGCACTCAACTGTTCTTGCGTTAGTGGTATATCTGGTCTTGTATTCAAACCCCAAGCTTCAGCGGCCGCAGGTGTAATGATCTTCCGCTTTGTTCCGTGTTCCACATAATAAGAGAAGCCATCTAAGCCATTCGTTACTTGACCGTGCAAGGGAAACCCGCTGCCAGAAGAATGAATAACCATCCATTTATTAACAGCCTCTTCCTCAGACATCAGCTCACCAATAGGCCATCTTCTAATATTAATTTGAGGAAGTCTTACGATAGTAGAGGACCATTCGCCTTCAATAGGTCGACGAGTACCATTTTCAATCCAATAGACGATTTCATTGGTCCCTCGTACTGCTACTCCTTCAGGATAAAAGGCAGCTTCTCCCTGTGAAGCATGACGAATAACCGCCTGCTGTTGTTCAGACCCTTCACCTTTCACTTGATGTATCCACACGTAAGGGTTATTCCATTTATTCATATAAAACACCATATTACGATTATTCACTTCATTAAAATGATCACCCAGAGCTTTCATACTAACGCTTCCGAAGTGATGGATGAAGGAATCATGTGCTATAACAAGTGAATACCCAAGCAGTCGGACTCGAATATTGTAATCATCATCCTCGAAGTTACCGATCTCAAAGCCTTCATCCATGAAACCTATTTCCTCAAATAATTCCCTTCGAAAAAGCAGACAAAAGCCAGTTAGCCGATCCGTTATCTGCCATCTTTTTCGGTCAGAAATATTGTTTAATCTAGCGAACTCCGGCATTTCTTCAATATCGTTATAAGGCACTCTGATTTGTTGATCCCCGCTAATATAGTTAGTAACTGGACCTACCATTCCGATTTCCGGGTCACTGTTTAAGCAAATAATCATATTCTCCAGCCAATTGTCGGTTACAAGCGTATCATTGTTTAATATGAGTATGGTTGTCCCTTTAGCCATCATCAGCCCCATATTAACTGCACCAGAAAAACCATAGTTTTCTGACAGAATACGATAACGCACTTGGCCGTTCAGCTGGTTTAAATACTGCGCTGACCCATCCGCAGATGCATTATCGACAACGATAATTTCATACGGCAATACCGTTTTCTCTCGAATACTTTCTATACAAGACTTCAAATAACCGACCTGATTAAAGCTCGGAATAATAATACTAGTCCCTTGGAAATGTGATTCATAGCTGTTATAACCCGTCTGAAGACCCTCCTGATAACCCACTTCTAGCCCAGATCGATAGCTGGCTTCGCTCTTGCTGCGTTGCAACACTGATCGATATTTAAGACGGCGGGCACGACGTGGTTTTCGTCTCATCGCCAATCACCCCAATCTATTAGTCTACCTCCCACAGTTCATTGGACGCTTCTCGCAATGATTCGAATGTACCAGCATCCGTCCACCATCCCGATAGCGTTTCATAGGTAAGCAACCCCGCTGCGGCATATACATTATTCAGATCGGTTATTTCTAGTTCCCCGCGACTTGAAGGTTTAATCTGTTCTAGAAGCTTAAATACACGTGAATCATACATATAGATACCTATAACGCATAGATCGGATTGTGGATTCTCTGGCTTCTCCTCGATTCTGACGATTGATCCAGATGAATGAAATACAGGAACACCATATCGATGAGGGTCTTTGACCTGTTTCAGTAAAACCATCGCTCCACCAGGCTGTTGTTCATATTTTTCAACAAAAGGGATTAAATCCTCTTTAAATAAATTATCTCCGAGCAATACAATAAACTTTTCTCCAGACGAAATAAATGGCTGCGCAAGCTGAAGTGCCTCCGCAATTCCCCCTGCTTCCTCTTGTATTCGATAAGTAATTGAGATGCCCATGTGGCTGCCGCTTCCAAGATATTGAGCAAAGCTTCCTACTGAATTACGTCCGGTTACTATAATAATTTCTTGAACTCCGGCGTTTCTCAATTTATCGATACCGTAATAAATCATTGGATATTTGCCTACAGGAAGCATATGTTTATTCATCAGAGAGGTGAGCGGCATAAGCCGCGTGCCTGTTCCACCTGCCAATATAACTGCTTTCACTTTTTTTAGTCCTCCTAAAGTTTTTGCGTAGCAAAAACTACTTCGTAAGCAGGCTTACAACGCCATTTCTCGATTTCGCAATCGATCCTCAAAGCCGCCTCGTTCATCTGTCCTTGATAGCAACCAATGAATGGCTTCCAAATGATCGCCTAAAATTAGCTTCTCAAGCGGATTTCTTTTTTCTCGCCTATACCTCGGCTTATTCATTTTGCCTACATTAACCGAATATACTGCCGCAACTTTCAATCCTTGCTTCACCGCTTTCGCATGTGCAAGCGGAGGAACAGACAAAGAAGCTGCGCCAATCGTGTTCAAGCAATGTCTACTAATGGCATGCGGTACAGCGGTAAAAGATACACCTTTTAAATCCGTTCTTTGAAGCACAGCATTCAGTGCGTGTTTAGCAAGTACAACACTGTGTACATTCAGTTTCCCAACTGGACCTGAATAATCATTTAGCGCTGCGTCCACACCTTCATTCATTACAGAGCGTATAAAAGGACGCAGCTTCGATGTTGGAATAACCATGTCCCCGTCGATAAATAACAGCACATCTCCTTTTGCAGAGAGCGCACCAATCGTTCTTCCGACATCATGCCCAAGTGCTTCTGAATAAAGGAGCACACGTGCCCCCGCCCTTTGTGCTATTGCTGCCGAACCATCAGTAGATCCGTTTATGACGACAATAACTTCCGTTCGAGGGTGTACGCTTGCGGCTTCACGAATCACTCTCTTTATCGTTGCTCGCTCATTCATTACTGGAATAATGACCGACACAACTGGATCAGGATGAGGCATACGAGTAGCAGTCACAGACCTTCTGCTCTTCAAACTTTTAGGGCGTTTCATCCGCTTTTATCACCTCGATATATGCCCATTAAAAATTTGCAGCCATAAAGATATACAACATATTGTATGTGCGACTTTTGCTCACGCAACGGCATATGTACAACTTCCATGACGACTGCCTGCACTATAGAAAAATAAAAAGGATTGCATGCGCCTTATACGCATGCAATCCTGCTCATTAACATAGCTTTATCTGCCTATTGCAATCCAGTTTACACATCCACTTGGTTCAAAACTGATGCGGGTACGAATTAAGGAGACAATGGCGCTATCTGTCGTTTTGGAATGCACTACCGCATAACAAGCAGGGTGATCACTAGATGCTGTTATTACGTACTCCTCAGTTTCATAAGGCTCATCGAACATAATGATGATATCGATGTGTTCATCCTGCGCGTTAAAATTATAAGGTGTTAGACCAAATTGTTGTTTGATCATTCCCTGTCCTTCAGGGGCTAATACGGGATTAAAAGTCAAAGCTGACAATCCAATATATTGTTCATCCCTCGTATCTAAAGTAGTGGCTTTCAGCACTCCCGGTGCTAGTCGATCTAACGTAATACTGCCTAAAGCGATGTGCTCGTTCGTCACACATCCTTTAGCTAACTTCGCACCTGTCACGCTCGACTCCGCTAGCTTCGACTCCGTCACGCTCGACTCCGCTAGCTTCGACTCCGTCACGCTCGCTTCCGCTAGCTTCGCTTCCGTCACGCTCGACTCCGCTAGCTTCGCTTCCGTCACGCTCGACTCCGCCAGCTTCGCTTCCGTCACGCTCGACTCCGCCAGCTTCGCTTCCGTCACACTCGACTCCGCCAGCTTCACTTCCGTTACGCTCGACTCCGCCAACTTCGACTCCGTCACGCTCAACTCCGCTAGCTTCGCTTCCATCACGCTTGCGTCGGCCAGCTTCGCTCCCGTCACACTTGCGTCGACCAGCTTCGCACCTGTCACGCTTGTGTCGACCAGCTTCGCTCCCGTCACACTTGCATCCGCCAGTTTTGATCCCGTCACACTAGTGTCGACCAGCTTCGCTCCTGTCACACTAGAGTCGACCAGCTTTGCTCCCGCAACGCTTGCGTCAACCAGCTTCACTCCTGTCACACTAGCGTCGACCAGCTTCGCTCCCGTCACACTTTTATTTGCCAGCTTCGACTCCGTCACACTCGACTCCGCCAGCTTCGCTTCCGTCACGCTCGACTCCGCCAGCTTCGCTTCCGTTACGCTAGACTCCGCCAGCTTCGGCTCCGTCACGCTAGACTCCGCCAGCTTCGACTCCGTCACGCTCGACTCCGCCAGCTTCGACTCCGTCACACTC
>JBHGUX010000028.1:0-89641 GCA_048976605.1 Pristimantibacillus sp.
TACGACACAGTAGCTGGAGTCGACTGGAGAATGATGGGGGTCATGCCGTTCTCTGAGTATAAGGCACAGAACAGCTATGTTCTCAAATTGATGGCAATCGTAATCGCGATGTCTATTCTTATCGTTGTTTTTCTTGTGCTCTATTTTGTGCAGCGAGTGACCAATCCTTTAATTATGTTGACCCAATTCTTGAAGCATTCCAACCCTGAAGAGCCGATGCAGACCTATCCTGTGGAATCTATGGATGAGGTGGGGCAGCTTGTACGCAGCTACAATAAGCTGAGTGAGCGAATCGAAGGATTAACCGAGCAGGTGAAGCTTGAAGAATCGCATAAGAAGCAAGCTGATATGCAGGCGCTTCAGGCACAGATTAATCCGCATTTTTTATATAACACCCTATCATCTGTACACTGGATGGCGTTAATGAACCAGGATGCGAAGACAGCTGATATGGTCGGCAGTCTGAGTGATTTCTTGCGATTCAGCCTAAATAAAGGCGAGGAATTCTGTTCAGTAGAGCAGGAGGCAGCACATGCCGGTCATTACGGCAATATTCAATCAATTCGTTTTCCCGACAGGTTTAAGCTAACGATGGAGATTGATCCTGCCCTGAATGATAGGGTCATGTTGAAGCTGTTGCTGCAGCCTCTTATCGAAAATGCGCTAATTCATGGTATACAGAAGCAAGCCGCCTCCGGTGAGATTAAGGTTACAGCGGTATTGCAGGAACGCAGGATGGTGTTCGCCGTGGAGGATAACGGTGTAGGTATGGATAATCTCAAATTAGCTGAAATCGACAGGGAATTGCATAGACCTGATGATCGATTGATCGATCGTGAGCGGCTGGAGCGAGGAAGCTACGGTTTGCGCAATGTTCATCAGCGGCTGCAGCTTCACTATGGACATGAGGCTGGGCTGCGTATTGAAAGTGCGGATCGAATTGGCACCAGGGTTTCATTCACAATACCTTTGCTGGAAGAGGGGGAAAAGGCTGTATGAAGTTATTAATTGTTGATGATGAAGTGATTATACGAACGGGACTTAGTACCGTCATTCCTTGGAATAAGCTGGGTTACGAGCTGCTTGAGCCTGCTGCTTCAGCGGAAGAGGCATTGCTGCGGATCGAGACGGAGCAGCCGAATATCATATTAACGGATATCCAGATGACAGGCAGGAACGGCTTGGATCTAGCGGGAGAAGTCAGGCGGCTCCTTCCTGACAGCGAAGTTATTATATTGACTGGTTACGATCAATTTTCCTACGCTCAACGGGCGATTCGGGAAGGCGTAAGCGATTATATGCTGAAGACAAGCCGTCCCGAGGAAATTATACGAGGGGTTGATGGTGCTAAGCAGCGAATTATACAGCGCTGGGAAACCGTCAAGCGCGATCAGGTT
The DNA here is from genome assembly GCA_048976605.1 of Pristimantibacillus sp. Classification (GTDB taxonomy): domain Bacteria; phylum Bacillota; class Bacilli; order Paenibacillales; family Paenibacillaceae; genus Pristimantibacillus. The sequence goes on from JBHGUX010000028.1 coordinate 1,398, forward strand.
CGTGATCGATTGCTAGAGAGACTCGTGTCAGAGACGGAGATAGATGATCGAACGCTGGAGCAGGCATCGAAGCTGCTTCATAAGCTTAAGCTGACTGAATTCCCGAATCTTCAGTCCATCGTTGTCTCTGCATCTGGTTGGGGGAATTCTAGTGAGCAGAACTCGTTATTGTTGTTCGCTGTGCACAATATGATGAGTGAACTAATTGACGGGGAAGCGTTGCTTCGCAAGGATAATTTGCTCATTGTGCTTAAGCATGATCGTTACGGAGGAGCTATTCAACAATTGCTGAGAGAGCTGGAGCATATTGAGCGAAGATTGAAATGCAAGCTGTTTGCTGCAGCAGGTTCAATCGTTAACGATTGCCTTGGATTACGACAGTCTTATACGGAGGCAGTCAACACTTTGTCGTTCAAGGGGATAACAGCAGAACAAAGACTAATAACCTATGATACTGTCAAAGACAGAACTGGCGGACGCACGGTATGCACACAGGAGGAAGAGGCACAGCTAACAGCCTTATTCCAAGAGGGTGATCCAGCTAAGCTGAACGGGTGGGTGGAACAATTAGTTGCGAAACTGCTGGCCGATCCTGCTGCTACGCCTAGCTCCTTTCAAGCCTTTAGTCATTCCGTTATTATATCCGCTCATCGGTGGGTCGAGCGGGTACTGAAAGCTTTTGGTGAGGCTGCTAGCAGCACAGGAGCAAGACTTCACAATATGACAGCACAGCCGACTGGCAGTGATAACGGACCAGACCGCTTGTATCAACCGTTGATGCAGCTCATGAATATTTACTTGGAATCTGTCGGAAATTCCGGCATCCCTTATATCAAACGTTCCATTGCTTATATTCATGATCATCTGGACAAAGAGCTGACCTTGCAGCAGGTGGCGAAATTTGTACATTTGAATCCCAACCACTTCAGCGAGGTATTCAAACGGGAGACAGGCTATACCTATATTGAATTTGTGACGAGGGCTAGGATCGAGAAAGCCAAGCTAATGTTGGATGAATCCCCGGCTAAGGTTAGTGAAGTGGCGAGTCATGTAGGTTACGCCGATATGAAATATTTCAGCCAGCTTTTCAAAAGGTATACCGGCTTCACACCGTCAGAGTATCGTTCGAGAAGCTGATTTCTTTCTACCCTACTCCTGTATTCTGTCCCCTGCCCGTGTCAGATTTGTTCCCCTATACTCAGAGTTAAGAACAATTTGAAGGAGGAAACATGACATGAAGAAGACATTGGCAATGGCAATTATGTTAACTCTTATTATTTCCATGCTAGCCGCTTGCGGTTCAGCGAATGACAACAAAAAGGGCGGTTCAGAAGACAATGGTAAAGAGCCAGCAGCAGAAAAAGTAGAATTATCACTATGGCATAACTTTACAGGTGATGATCTGCGGGCTCAAACGATGCGTCAGATTATCGAACAGTTCCAAGCAGATCACCCGAATGTGAAATTGGACATTCAAGCGATTCCGCCGGATGGGTACAAAACAAGATTGAAAACAGTTGCGGCAGCAGATGAGATGCCGGATGTGTTCATCCTCTCCAACGGTTCAATGACGCAGGAATTTTCTGCTGGCGGTCTGATTCAACCGGTTAATGAGCTGATTGACAGCCATCCGGATTGGAAAGAAGGCTTCATGCCGAACTCATTCGATGCTTTCACAGTTGACGGCAACATTTACAGCGCACCGATGGGCTTGTCCCCAACTTCGATTTTGTATTACAACAAATCGATTCTAGAGCAATATGGTTTAACGGTTCCAAAAACATGGGATGAAATGTTGAATGCGATCAAAGTATTGAATGAGAACAAAATGACTCCAATCGCACTTGGCAACAAAGCAGCATGGTTGGCGCAATCCAGCATTTTCAGCTCTCTTGCAGACCGTGTAACAGGAACGGAATGGTTCTTGAATGCAGCGAAACAAGAGGGTGCTTCATTCACAGATCCAGAATTTGTACAGGCTTTGACTTACATGCAGCAACTGGGTGATGCGGGCGCGTTCCAAGAAGGATTTAACGCAATCGACAACACACAAATGGAGCAAATGTTCGCTCAAGGCAAGGCAGCTATGATGATTGATGGCGGATGGGCATTGTCGAATTTAGCATCGAATGCTTCTGAGGATGCTATGAAATCGATGGGAGCAACAGTGCTTCCAGCAATTCCAGGCGGTAAAGGCGATCCGAATACACTTTCTGGTGTAGTTGGCGTCGGTATGGGTCTAGGCAAGGATGCTACTGGTGCGAAGAAAGATACTGCATTCGAGCTGATCTATGCCATGTCAGGTCCAGATGCACAGAAACGTACGCTTGAGAGCAATCAATTGGTAAGCTATAAGGTTGAATTGGATAAGAGCAAAGTATCCCCAATCTTCAGCGAAGTATATGAGCTTGTGAACAGCGTGAAGCTGACTCCGGTATATGATGGCAAATTGACTTCTGCAGGTGCAGAAGCAGTTAATAATGGATTGCAAGAGCTGCTAATGGGCGGCAAACCAGAGGATATTGCGAAGAAAATCCAAGATGCGCAAGCGAAAGCTCTGGGTAAATAAAGCTAACCATTATAGGCATTAATCCTTGAAGTGGAATAGGTAAGTGACTATTCCACTTCATTCTTGGAGGGGTAAAAATGACATCATTGCTGCGTATGAGAGGCTTCATCGCAATCGGACTTCTTCCGGCGCTCGCACTCTTTATGTTTTTCGTTATTGTTCCAATCGTGTGGTCAGCTTACTATGGCTTCTTCGACTGGAAGGGCATTGGCTCGATGCGCTTCATCGGCCTAGACAACTATGCAGAAGTAATGCAAGATCCGATTTTCTGGAAATCCTTCACGAACAATTTATTAATTGTTGCAGCTTCTGTGTTCGGCCAAGTGCCTATCGCACTAGCACTCGCATTAGTTCTGTTGAAGAATAACTGGTTCCAAAAGTTTATCCGTGCTTCTATCTTCATGCCAATGGTGCTCTCATCTGTTGTAGTAGGGATTATCTGGGGCTATATCTATCATCCGCAAATTGGTGTGTTGAATTTTCTACTCGATAGTCTTGGCTTAGGCAGCTGGAAACAACAATGGTTATCTGATCCATCGATTTCCATGTACGCTATTATGGTCCCTATTATTTGGTTGAATGTTGGTCCCTATCTCATTATGTTTATTGGTGCCTTGCAAAATATTCCAAGTGAAATCGATGATGCAGCACAGATTGATGGAGCGAAGGGCTCACGTAAGTTGTTCTCTATTAAGCTTCCCATGATTTGGGATACGATCAAGGTTGCAGTTGTCCTGTGTATCTCAGGCAGCCTTAAAGCATTTGACCTGATCTATGTCATGACAGGAGGCGGGCCCGCGCATTCGACAGAATTGCTCGCATCTTATATGTATAACAATACATTCTCAATCTATCGTTTCGGTTACGGCAGCGCCGTTTCTACGATGATCATCATTATTAGTTTGATATTGGTCGTTGGTAGTCAATATTTAATGAAATCCAAAAAATAACGGAGGGGGTTCGAATTCATGTCTACATCAACGATCAGCCCAGCACATTCAGCCTCCTCCAGCCGTTCTGGCGGGGGGACTCGCAAGCTGAAATCAGGCTTGTTAGCGATTGGCCTTACCGTATACGCTGTAGTTACTTTATACCCGTTGCTATGGCTGTTTAGCAGCGCATTAAAAACGAATGAAGAATTTTTCTCGCGTCCGTTCGGTTTGCCTGAAGTTTGGAACTGGAGCAATTTCTCCCGTGCTTGGAAAGTAGCGGACATGGGTACGGCATACATCAACTCTACTATAGTTACAGTATTGGCTTTGGCTATTACGCTGGTCTTAGGCGCATTGTGTGCCTATGTGCTATCACGGTTTCAATTCAGAGGCAAGCTGCTTATCATGGCTATATTTATGATGGGTATGCTGATTCCGATTCATAGTACGCTTGTCCCCTTGTTCATACTAATGAACAAAATCGATATTCTGAATACTTACGCAGCATTGATATTGCCCTATACGGCATTCGAATTGCCGATCGCGATATTCGTATGCGTGGCTTATATGAATACTTTTCCGAAAGAAATTGAAGAAGCAGCGATGATTGATGGGTCAGGCTACTGGGGAATTTTTCTCCGGATGATGCTGCCATTATCACTTCCGGCACTTGCAACAGTAGGTATTCTTGCTTTTCTTCGTTACTGGAATGATTTCTCATTCGCCCTTGTATTCATGAGTGATCCTAAGCTTAAGACACTGCCGCTCAGTCTTTCGGTGTTCGCAACCGGATACTCAACCGATTATAAGCTCACTATGGCAGCAATGGCACTCGCCGTTATTCCTACTATTATTGTTTATTTATTGTTCCAAGAGCAGGTTATGAAAGGAATGACCGCTGGTTCAGTAAAAGGTTAATCTCTATTAAAATGTGGAGATAAAATAGAAGTGCAGCATCAAGCCTCTAGGCTCCGTAACCTTTACGGGTCTAGAGCTTTTTGGCATATAGAGCAGTAAAAGCGGCAAATGAATATTTCGACATAATATGTCGAAATAAGTTTATAGGTTGTCAACTATTTCTATTTTCATCATTGAATTTATCTTAATTTGTCAAGTATACTAGATCCATGTCATGATTCGACAAAAAATTGTCGCATGGAAGTTTGAAGGGTCTACCAACAAGGGGATGAGATCAGGTTGATGAACAAGAGGATGAGGCTCAGTATAGCACAGAAATTAATTTCAGCTTTAGGAGTTCTCATGCTGCTGTCGTTCACTTTGCTAGTGTCGGTTCATCTCGTTAAACTTTACGATGCGAATTTGAGGCAAGGTGAGCTTCTTGCACAGAAGCAGTCCATGTCCTATATTGAAGGTTTTACATATAGCATTAACAATACCCTATCTACATTAGAGATTCTAAGGTCCGCCATGCTCCAGATGAGAGAGGACTCCATTCAAGATCGCGACTATGTTGTCCATTTGCTCGAGCAGATTGTAGATGATAACCCTTACTTGCTTGGGACCTATACGATGTGGGAACCCGATGCATTTGATAACGATGACAGCAACCGCCGCAATCAGAATCTTTACGAGGATGATACCGGACGTTTCATACCTTATATCTATCGATCTTATGACGAGATTCATGTTTTGCCTGTAAGTAATGATCAGAAGGACGGAAAAGCAGACTCTTATGAGCAGGCCAAGCAATCGAAGAAGTTTACACTGCTGGAACCTTTCGAATATGCCATTAACGGGGAAGAGCAAATGATGACTACCTTCATGTTGCCTATTGTTGACCAAGAGGGTCAGTTTCTTGGTGTAGTAGGTGCAGATATTTCCTTGCAAACGGTTCAGAGTGGAATAGAATATGTGCATCCGTTAGGCGGGAATGCCAGCATTATAACGTCACAAAATAACTATTTGGCGAACAGTGCTCACCCGGAATGGGTGATGGAGCCTTATGTGGATCTGCCAGGTGGTTTATCTATTGATGAATTCAAGCAGAACAAGATGACTAAGCTGTACACGGTAGATCCAGAAACATCAGAAACAGTCCTTCGAATGTTCTATCCGATCAAGATTCAAGATGATGAATGGCATTATGAAATGGTTATTCCGAAGAGAAATATGTTGACAGAGTTTCGAAAAAGCTTGCTGGATTCTATCGTCATTTCAGTCGTAGCACTTATTATCATAACGCTATTGATGGTTCTTCTCGTTAAAAGGATCGTATTGCAGAACATTAACAAGGTTGTTCATGTTTCTTCTGCCTTAGCGAGAGGAGATTTGAACCAGAAGCTGGACATTCAAGGTAATGATGAATTTGCTTATATGGCACAGCAATTTAACCGGATGATTGATTATCGCAAGGATGCAGAAGAGCTCATCCAATTCCAAGCGACACATGATCTGTTGACCGGTCTGCCGAATCGTTACGGATTTAGTCGTTACTTCGAAACGCAATTTCCTAATGACTACAACGGAAACTCGGCTCTGCTCTATATTGATCTGGATCGATTCAAAATTATTAATGAAGCGCTTGATTACGCAATGGGCGATTTATTGCTAAAGCAGGTTGCGGAACGAATCGTGTCTAAGGTTACAACAGGCGGTAAAGTGTTCCGCTTCGGCGGGGATGAATTTATCGTATTACTTGATCAAGTCAGCAGTCTGCATCAAGCTATAGTTACGGCAGATGATATTCTGCTAGCCATTGCAGACCCTATTTTAATGAATGATAGGTTGTTCTACATGACTGCAAGTATAGGAATGAGCCTTCAGCATGAGTTGAATGAAAAAACTGGCGACAGGCTAGTAAAAGAGTCGGATATTGCGCTATACGTAGCGAAGAAGCAACGAAACACTTGTATTCTATACTCACCATCATTGAATGATATATCGACAAAAGATGTTGTGCTGGAGAATAGCTTGTTCGCCGCATTAGAAAACAATCAATTTCTGCTGTATTATCAACCGAAAGTGGAAATCAGTACAGGAAACATATACGGTGCAGAAGCATTGCTTCGTTGGAAGCATCCAGAGCTCGGAATGATTTCGCCACTTGAATTCATCCCGTTAGCTGAGAAAACCGGTTTTATTATTCCTTTAGGAGAATGGGTGCTGAAGACAGCCTGTCAGCAGATTAAGCAATGGGAAGCTATAGGAATTACTTCTATTTCGGTAAGTGTCAATATGTCGATGATACAATTCCAACAGAAATATATTGTTCATACGATCGAGAAGATCATAACGGAAGCAGGTGTTCGGCCGGATCAAATCGAGCTTGAGCTGACGGAATCGATCTTTATGGATAATCCGGAGCATACGCTGAGAATCTTGAATGATCTTCAACAGCTAGGTGTGAAGCTCTCATTGGATGACTTCGGTACAGGCTATTCTTCATTAAGCTATTTGCAGAACATTCCTCTTCATTATTTGAAGCTCGATAAAACCTTTATTAATGATATTGTAAGTGATATTAAGAAGCAAATGATATTCAAATCACTAATTGTCATTGCGCATAACTTGAATATGAAGGTTGTAACAGAGGGTGTAGAGACGCAAGAGGAATTGCAGATTATTAGCGAGCATAACTGCGATATCGTACAGGGCTACTTCTATAGTCCACCGGTTCCCCCTGATAAATTCGTCGCTTTGTATCGTGCATCAGGTCAATAGTAGTGAAGTGGCTGTCCACAAGGTGAAGTTACCTTTCGGGCAGCCTTTTTGCAAATATAAGAATTTATATGTTTGCTTTATAAACACGCGCTTCTATTTCACTGCGAAACGATGCTTCGCCTCCAAAGGACGGCGAAGCCGTTTCTGCTTGATCATTATAGTAGAAGGAATAGATCAATTTGTACAAGTTATCATTCAAGTGTTACATAATGAGCATTCCGTCCGTCTTACCTATAGCTTAAGCAAAAAAAGGAGGATTACGTAATGGAACATTCGGCGCCGGAATTGTTTCGACAACTATTCGATCAGCATTACCCGTCGGTTCGCCGTAAATTAATTGCACTCGTTCGTGACGAGGCAGCAGCAGAAGACATCGCCCAGGAAGTGTTCCTGAAACTATATCGCAATCCCCCGGAACAGCTGGAAGCTGTCGGTGCCTGGTTGCACAGAGTATTAACCAGACAAGCTTATGATTATATCGATCGTAAAATAAGGGAGAGAGCGCTCATAGAGAAGTCTGAGCATCAGCTTATGACGGAACCCCAGTCGTTTCAGTCGAATGAGGCAGCAGTCTTGGAGCGTGATGAACAGCAGCAGGTGCAACAAATGCTGGAAGCACTTCCTGAACGGGATCGTCAGTTGCTGCTGCTGAAATATTCCGGATACAGCTATGGGGAAATTGCAGAAAAGCTGCAGTTGCAGAAGCCGCAAGTAGGAATGCTGCTCAAGCGAGCGGGAGAGAAATTTAAACGGCAGGCAATCCGAACGGAAAGTATCGCAACTCATGAATAGGAGGGAAAAGCGATGAAACCAAACGAAAAATCAGCGTTGAAGGATCAGCAATATACAGAAGCTGCTTGGGAACGGTTGGCCAAGAAGCTTGCGGATAACGAACCATCTCCACTTTGGTCACAATGGTCGGAGCAAGGAGCGGCAGAGGCAGATCGTCACATCGGAATGAAGAGTGATGCAGTAATGACGGTAGAAGCTGAAGTGAAACAATTACACACGCAATTACCACCCTTCAAGAAGACTGTAGTGAAGCAGGCGAAGAGCAACAAACAATCGGCAACTCGTCGATGGGTCAAACGCAATACGGCGAAAATTGGCACGGTGAGCGCCGCAGCTATACTAGCTGTAGTGATCATGATTCCATCAACGAATGAAGCTCTGGCTTCCTTGCTGAACAAATTTAAGATGAATGAGGTTATTGTCGTTCAAGAAGATGACCTGCAGAAGCTCTTGAGTACGTTCTCGAATGATGAAGGAAGTCTGGAGACAGTCAATCAATTCGGTGAATTTGAGCGTGTCTCTACTGGGGAATATCAATCACACATACAGCCGGAGGAAGCATTCCGACAATTCGGCATTAACGTACCGAAGTTATCGCTTGGTGACAAGACGGATGTAGGGATAGATATCGCACCATCGAAACAGTATACGTTCAAGCTTAAAGTGGATGAAATTAACGATATAATGAAGAAATTAGGTGCAAAGAAGTTAATCCCAGATGCCGTTGATGGAAAATTGCTTCAATTAATGATGGATCAGACGTTGCTTGTTAGGTACTCCTTGTCGAACAATGGAGATCATGATGAGTACAGAACGATTAGTGTCAGCTACTTGGCTGTACCCGCAATCGAAATCGATCCATCTATTGATGCGAAAGAAGCATTCGAAGCGATTGTTCAACTGCCAGCGCTGCCAGAAAATATCCGCAATGCACTAGTCCAATCATCGAGATTAGATGAAGGCAAGGTGCCGCTTCCGCTTATTACGAATGGAGATCCGTTGAAAATGAAGATCAACGGGGTCGATGTATACTTGGAGAAATTTGATAAAGGTCGTTATTGGGAGGCAATATGGATGATGAATGACAAGATGGTGACAGCTTCATTCAATGGAATAGAGCAACAGGCATCCATCGAGAACTATTTGTCGGAGTTGGTTGCGAATGACTGATTTTGCGATATCAACTAACCGATTAACGAAGGAATATGGGAATGGACGCGGTGTTCGTGACGTATCCTTTCGAATTGGAAATGGGGAAGCCTTTGGCTTCCTCGGTCCTAACGGAGCGGGGAAAAGTACGATTGTGAAGATGCTTGTTGGGTTAATTAAGCCGACGGCAGGAAACGCCCGAATATTTGGCATGGCTGCTGGAAGTGTCGAAGCGAGGCGAAGGATCGGTTATTTACCGGAGCTGTTTCGCTATCCAGATTGGTTGTCTGGAGAAGAAGTGCTTCACTTTCATGCCAAATTATGCGGGCTTGATCGTGTAACGGCGAAAGCAAGAATATTCAAGCTGCTGGATGAAGTAGGTATTGGCGGCCGTGGTCAGGATCGTATTAAAGGATATTCGAAAGGCATGCAGCAGAGGTTAGGTCTAGCAAGTGCTTTGCTAGGCGACCCTGATATTGTTTTTCTGGACGAGCCTGCTTCTGCGCTTGATCCTGTGGGCAGATATGAAGTTAGAGAGCTGCTCATTCGGCTTCGCGGGCAAGGAAAGACGATATTCCTGAACTCGCATTTGCTTGAGGATGTGGAGCAGCTATGCGACCGCGTTGCCTTGCTGAATAACGGGACAATCCTTACGGAAGGATCGATCTCTGAGATGCTGCGTTCACGCAACCTCTGGCGCATGCGTGTCGGAGGTTTCTCACCGATTGTTGTGGATTGGCTGAAGGAAGTGACAGGTTTGTCTGTTGCCGTTGTACAAACAGAAGAAATGCTGGCAAGTGGAGATGGAACGGTATGGCTGGAGATGGAAGTCGATCATGAAGAGCAAATCGGGCTAATGAACTATCGCCTCATTGAACAAGGATTAACGCTTTATGAATCGCATAAATCCTCGTCTAAATTGGATGAATGGTTTTTACAAGCCGTTTCTGGTTTGGAGCATAGGGGGGAACGCAGATGATCGCGATAGTGTCTCTAACCTGGAAAGAGCTGTTGCGTAAACGAGTAACACTGATGACGATAATCATGAGTGTGATTTTTTGGATTGCCCTATGGTTTATCTCGGGAGCGATAACGGGAAATCAAACGGGAATTGTAGATGAATCATCGATCTATGCTCTTATCGACCGATTCCAACAATCGGCAATCATTCTATCTCTCGGTTTTTTCTTTGGAGCATTTGCGATTGCTTTTCTAGCGATATTTAGTTCAGTGGCCGCCGTTTCTGGTGAAGCGGAACATGGTGTGCTGCAATCGGTACTGGCACGGCCATTGCCTCGCTGGAAGTGGTTTCTTGGACGCTGGCTCGGATTCACTGTTTTTGGCATAGCTTATTCCTTATTAATGTTTATATCGATCATCTTGATTACATGGATGCAAACGGGACTCCTGCTAGAAATCAATATACTGCTCAAATCATTTCTATTATTTACTTCAGTCGTACCCTTATTAGTATCCTTAACGATGTTAGGATCTTGCTGGCTGTCTCCGTTAGGCAATGGGATAGGAATGACGATGTTGTTTGGTATGGGGTGGCTCGGAAGTATGATCAATCGTGTTATGGGGACCAGGTTAATTCATGAAGACGGGATGGAGACCTTGGAGACCATTACAGGTATCATCACCTTAATTATGCCTGCCGACTCCCTTCAGCAAAGAATGCTGGCAGAACTGTTCTCCGTCGCGAATTTCGCAGGGACATTCGATCTTGGCGGTGTGTTTACTGTTGTTTCCCTTACGAGTCCTCCGTCCAATCTATATCTTGTCTATGCAACGTTGTATACACTTCTTGCGATAATAGCAGGATTATGGGTAATGAAGCGTAAAAATTTTTAACTATTGCGGATTATGTGCAAAATAGTTATTGATAACAAGAGCGTGTTTTATACGCTCTTTTTTTGTTGATTAGATAATTGAACAGAGAATAGAAATCCTTCGATATTTATCCGAATTCGTCGTATCAAGCTAAATTTGATTCATCGGATTGGATCGCATGGGTATATTAATGAACTTAGATGGTCCATTGCGAATGGACGATTGCACTCGTGTACCAATATCCATCCACCTCTTCAAGTACGAGAATTAAGCTTTCCCAATCCATTCCGTCAAACTGGGGATCAAACCCGCTGAAATGATATTCAACTGTTGTGCTGCCGGGAAATATCTCCTGTATATTGACTAGTGTATTCCCTTGTCCAATCAAGTTATTGACACTAACGGACTCTGCATCGGCAAAATCTTGATCATATACGAATTTCTTGTAGTAATCGGCGAAGGTAAGGTTGATCGGTTCACCAGACCCGTCGTAATTTCCCCACATATAGTTTGCCGTCTCGTCCAGAGAAGGAAGATCTGCGGCTTGAAATACTTGAGCGCTGCTAGTATCGATATTTGCATACGGCGAGAATAGAATACCTTTATCGGGATGGATATAAGCAGAGAAGGCTGCAAGATCCGTTAGTTTGAGCGCAACAATAACAGCCTCAGCAGCATCCTCGGCGGTTGTGGCATGTATGTCATCGGGTTCATTAGTTGGTCTAGGACTTTCACTAGGTTTAGTTGATGACGAGACTGTTGCTTGGCCAGGTTGTTCATTTACATTGTTAATACCAGAGCAGCCTGCTATCAGCAGTAAGGCAGCCATTATACATAGGGCACGAATCATTGATGCTCCCTCCAACCTCATTTTGCGTTTAATACTATAATACCCACATAGACGAAATCATCACATGAAGGTTGCGACAACATAGCCCGATTTGTGAAAAATAAGGTTGTGCGTGCTGCTCCTATTTGTTAGAATATAATTAAGTTTAGTAAATTTATTAACTAAAACAAACGTGGTGAATAAGATGGCAACGATTAAACAGATTGCGACGCAAGCAGGTGTGTCTTCTGCAACGGTGTCTAGAGTGCTCAATAATGATATGTCTTTATCGGTCAGTGAAGAGACACGCGGACGAATATTTGCAATAGCTGAGGAGCTGCAATACAAACCATCAAGATTGAAACGATTGAAGACAGAAAATGTCTTATCTAGTTTAGGAATCGGCTTATTGATAGGACCATCGCAGGAGGAAGGCGATAATGATCCTTATTATGCTGCCATTCGAAGAGGAATTGAACGACGCTGTGAAGAGCTTGGCGTTTCTATAAGGAATGTATGGCGGCCTAATAGCAATAGTGATCTGCAACAAATGCATCAGCTCGACGGCGTAATTGCGGTTGGTGGAATTGGTGAGAATGAAATTAAACAAATGGGATTTAATCATAACAAGGTCGTCTTGATTGACCATCTCCCGCAAAACGAATATGACTCGATTAATCTTAACTTCGAACAAGCAGTGAAGGATGTAATTGAGCATATTATCTCCTTGGGTCATAGCCGAATTGGTTATATTGGCGGAGGGACGGAGTATACTGACAACGAACCGAGGATCAAGCATTTTAAACAATTATTGGACGTTAAAGGCTTATTCGCACCAGAATGGCTGCTTGTCGGACGTTGGTCGACGAATGATGGCTATGAGTTGATGAATCAATTGCTTGAACAAGAGGAATGGCCAACCGCCTGTTTTATCGGCAGTGATCCGATGGCGATCGGTGCGTTAAGAGCATTGCATGAACGAGGGGTACAAGTTCCAGAACAGATGGCGATCATCGGATTTGATGACATTGAAGTATCCGCATTTGTTAATCCGCCGTTAACGACAGTGAAGGTGTATATGGAGCAAATCGGTAAGACCGCCGTTCAACTGCTGTTGGAGCGGGTGGAAGGCAGGGAAGTACCCTTGCATGTCATCATCAATACAACGTTAATCGTTCGTGAAAGCAGTGGCGGCTTCAGAAAATAAGAACGCTTTGGAGGTTATTTATAATGGGCATTCAGTACGATGAGAAGAATTCTATATTTCATTTGCAATCCCTTGATACAAGCTATGTTATTCAAATCGTAGAAGGCGGCTACCCCGCACATCTCTATTGGGGACGGCGAGTTCGCGGCAATCAACTGGAGCGATTATTGGAGATGAAGGTTCGTGCTTCTTTCAGTCCTACAACTGATCCTGATCGCTTGGAGCTGTCGCTGGACACATTGCCGCATGAATATCCGGCTTACGGCAATTCTGATTTCCGTACACCAGCTTATCAAGCACTGCTTCCAGACGGCTCCACTGTTACAGATCTACGGTATGAATCACATAGCATCTTCAAGGGTAAGCCTTCACTCGATGGATTGCCTGCTGTGTATGTGGAAGATGATTCCGAGGCGGAGACGCTCGAGCTTACGTTAAAGGATGAGCGATCAGGCTTGACCGTTGTTCTTGCGTATACGGCATTCGAACAGCAGAATGCGATCACAAGATCGGCAAAGCTTATTAATAAAGGGGAAGGCAACCTTCAGCTGTTAAGAGCACTCAGTATGAGTCTTGATTTTGCAACGGATAACTTTGACATGCTGCAATTGTCAGGGGCTTGGACACGCGAGCGTTATGTGCATAAACGCCGTCTAGAGCCAGGGATGCAATCTGTTGAGAGTCGCAGAGGTTCAAGCAGCCACGTGCAAAATCCGTTCATCGCTTTATTGTCAGAGGGTTCTGATGAAGATCAAGGCGATGTGTATGGTGTGAGTCTTGTGTACAGCGGCAGCTTCACAGCCGGTGTCGAGGTTGATCAATTCCATACGGCACGTGTATTCGCGGGTATTAATCATTTTAACTTTAACTGGCAGCTAGAGCCTGGTCAGCAATTCCAAACGCCGGAAGCGGTTCTTGTATATTCACCAGATGGTCTTGGCGGCATGTCACGCAGTTATCATGATTTGTACCGCAGCCGTTTAATCCGCGGTGCCTTCCGGGATGAGAGCAGACCGATTCTGATTAACAATTGGGAAGCGACTTATTTTGACTTTACTGCAGACAAGATTGAATCGATTGCGAAGGTGGGCAAGGAGCTTGGCATCGAATTATTCGTACTTGATGATGGCTGGTTCGGCAAGCGGGATAATGATAAAACCTCGCTTGGCGACTGGTTCGTTGATAAGAATAAACTGCCTAATGGCTTAGAGGATCTCGCTGATCGTGTACGTAAGCTGGATATGCAATTTGGTCTCTGGTTCGAGCCCGAGATGATTTCTCCGGAGAGCGAGTTATACCGGGCGCATCCTGATTGGTGTCTGCATGTGGATGGACGCAGACGTACGATTGCGCGTGATCAACTGGTTCTAGATCTCTCTCGTGCGGATGTTCGAGAATATATCGTGAAGGCTGTATCTGATATCTTATCGAGCGCCCCGATCACCTATGTGAAATGGGATATGAATCGCAATATGACTGAAATCGGTTCAGCGCTGCTCCCGCCAGAGAAACAGCGGGAAACGGCGCATCGCTACATGCTTGGTCTTTATGAGGTGCTGGAGCGCATAACATCCGCTTTCCCTCACATCTTGTTCGAGAGCTGCTCAGGCGGCGGCGGACGGTTTGATCCGGGGATGCTGTACTACATGCCACAGACTTGGACGAGCGATAACACAGATGCTGTATCCCGTCTCAAGATTCAATACGGGACGAGTATCGTCTATCCGATCAGCGCTATGGGTTCACATGTATCTGATGTGCCGAACCATCAGGTCGGACGGATTACACCGCTAGAGACTCGCGGCAATGTTGCCCTGTCAGGCAACTTCGGCTATGAGCTTGATCTGACGAAGTTTACCGAGGAAGAAAAGCTAACGGTTAAAGAGCAAGTAGCCTTATATAAAGATATTCGTCATCTCGTACAATTCGGAGATTTCTATCGTCTGAAGAGTCCGTTCGAGGGCAATGACGCTGCATGGATGTATGTATCCAAGGATAAGAGTGAAGCATTCGCAGTCTACGTATCCGTTCTGCAAGAGCCTTACCCTTCACTCAGTCGTTTCAAGCTGAAAGGGTTAGATCCGGAGCGGGATTATGTATGGGAAGAAAATGATGCTGCATACGGCGGAGATGAGCTTCTATACGCTGGTCTTCCAGTGCCTCAATTCCATGGCGATTATGCAAGTAAGGTTTACCGTTTCCGTGCGGTAACGAAATAACCTTTAGGGGCTGTACTGCAAGGCGATTTCACCTTGCAGTACAGCCCCTTCTCTATCTGCTAAGTATGATAAAGATTAAGGAAGTCTCTTTCCACGAGAGGTAAAGTACAGCGTGTACCATTCTTCTCGAGTTAAGCGAAGTGAGTTAGCGTCCTTGCAGGCACGGATACGATTAGCATTAATCGTACCGATAACTGGCTGGATGCCAGCAGGATGGGTCATAAGCCAAGCGAGTACAATAGCTTCAGGCGTTGTGTCTTTTTGTTGTGCCATCTGCTGAACAAGCTTCGCAGTAGCTGTGACTGCTTCACTGCTTCCTTCAAGAGAGGCGCCGGAATAGATTCCGCGTGCTAATGGGCCCCAGGATTGCAGCTGAATATTCTCCAAGCGGCAGAATTCTAGTGTACCCTCTGGGAATATGTTTTCTCGAGCTGCCTCTTGATTAACATGAATGCCAGTATCGACAAAGCCATGCTTCAACAGGCTTAATTCCAGCTGATTTACAATAAAAGGCTCATCCGAATAAGCTTGCAGCAATTTGATCTGCCCATGACTCATGTTGGAGACGCCGAAGGAACGAACTTTACCGGATGCTTTGAGCTGATGAATGGCACTTGCTACTTCTTCCGGATCGACTAGCGGATCTGGACGGTGGAGTAGAAGAATATCGAGATATTCGGTCCCTAACCGTTCAAGAATCCCATCCACGCTTGCAAGTATATGAGCTTCAGAGAAATCGAAGCAATGCGGGCGGTCGGGACCGTCTTCAAGACGAATGCCGCATTTGGATTGAAGGATCATTTGCTCCCGCAAGCCGGGACGCTCCTTCAGTATTTGTCCAAATACGCGTTCAGCCTTCCCTCTCGTATAAATATCAGCATGATCGAACATGTTAATTCCGATCTCGAGCGCAGCATCTACCGCATCATGACCTTCACGATAATGCTCAGCGGTAATTGGGCTTTGCTCATCCCAATCTCCTCCTAATCTCATACAGCCGAGTACGATTGGGCTGGCAGCAATTTCACGTTGTTGTAATGGAATCGGTTTCATTAAATGTGAACCTCCATTCAATAGTTTGTCTAACAACACTATTATAACGACAGATGAGAATTAAAGTTGTGGGATTTTTCCATTTAATCGATGCGTAAATGAATCAGTCCTGCTGGATATCGATTTGAGCGGACACCAGAGACGTTATTTGCGATATAATCTCTGATGTTGGAGTTTACCGGACACCACAGACCTTATTTCGTATTTTTTATGCTTTTTGAGTCCGTTATAGGCAAATAGGAGCTTCTGTGTCCGCTATAGGCAAATAGGAGCTTCTGTGTCCGCTAGAAAGCGAAGCGACGCCAAAATTCATAAATAAGGACTTCTGTGTCCGTTAGGATGAAAGCTATAATCAAATTAAAAAACCATCCAAGCTACAGTACCTTTAGGTACGATGCTCAGATGGTTTTTTGGATGGTTATATCGAATTATTTAATCAAAGATTTCAGTACGTCATCAATGATTTGTTCATTTGCGATCTTACCTTTGTACAACCAGCTGCTTGTAGATTGAAGCTCGATGACGTTGCCTGCTTTGACAGCAGGGATGCTTTTCCAAATAGCTCCGTCAGTGATTGAAGTATCACCAGTTGCTTTGTCGCTGTCGAGGAGGAAGATGTAATCAGCATTTAATTCAGCTAGCTTCTCAAGCGTAATCGGATTCCAGTTGCCTCTTGCATCCTCAGGAACATCACTTACCAGGTTCGGAGGAGTCATTCCCAAGTCGCTGTACAATACAGTACCGCTGGATACGCCCTCATCCACAAGGTAGAAGTTTTTAGCTGTCAACCACAGGACTGCAGCAGATTTCGTGCCAATTGCTTTAGTTAGTTTTTCTTTACTTTCAGCGGCTTTTTGCTCATATTCTTTAATGGCTTGTTCCGCTTTGTCCGTTTTATTCAATAAGCCGCCAATAGTAAGCAAAGCTTGGCGCCAATCGTTGCTGACAGCATCACCGACCACATAAGTAGGAGCGATCTTCGAATACTGCTCGTAGAGTCCCTTTTGAGCCGTTGCTTCTGAAGAGACGAGAATCAGGTCTGGATTGAAGCTGGCCACCTGTTCAGGAGGCAGATCAAAGTTAATGGTTGGAATCTCTTTAAGCTGCGATTCCAGATAGGATTGAACGCTGCCCCCGCCGACTGTCCACTGTGCTACTGGCGTATTGCCTAGTGTCAGCAATGGGTCTTCTAAGTATGAAGCAACAATCCGTTGCGGATTAGCTGGTATCTTCACTTCATTGCCAAGCACGTCTTTTACAACAACGTCTGCTGCTGGCGCTTGGCTGACTGGAGGCTCGACATTTTTATTGTCACCATTGTTGCCGCATGCGGCAAGAACGAGACTAAGTGCCAATGTAGTTATTAATAGGAATGCTGATTTCTTTTTCTTTAATCGAACCATGATGAAAAAACCTCCCGAATATATAACTGAAAATCGTTATCACTTTATGATGATAATGATTTTCACTATCAATGTCAAGAGGCACGAGCAAAATGCTCAGCTATACGAACCTAGATGAGAGGTCTGTCTCTCATATATTCGGTAGGCGTCTTGCCAGTCTCTCGCTTGAAGATTCGCTGAAAATAAGAGACGTCTCGGTACCCTACAAACTCCGCGATTTCACCGACCGTCAGCGTAGAGTCGACCAGCAAATAAATCGCCTTCTTCATACGAGTTGCATGAACAAGCTCACTAATAGTCTGCCCAGTTACTCTTCTGAATAAGGTCGCGGCATAATTAGGGCTTTTATGAATATGCTCGCCAAGCTCCTCCTTCGTTACTTTTTTCTGATAATGGATCGCAATATAACTTTTCATTCGTTCAACATGCTGATGAATTTCAGGAGAATAGGGACGCTCATCCAGCTCACGATTCCATAGTGCCAGCCATTCGCTCACAACGGCCTGTCCTCTTATTTCTGCATAAGGTGCTTTCTCTGACCATTCGGTGAACACAGATTTCATTCTTCCGAGACATAGCTCATACATTCCGATTTTGGATTTAATCCATTTGGTACGCTGCATAAGCGGCAGATCGAATGATATCTTCGAATGATCATTTCTGATGAATTCAATCACGTATTTTTCATGAAATATAGTTGGCACGCATTTGCCATAGTAAGTTTGATTGGCGGGGATGTACAGGAGGTCTCCTTTTTCCAAAATAACCTTCTCATGTTCAATCCAGTATACAGCTTTGCCGTAGCTTGCTAGTACTAGTGTTGATGCTCCACTAGGCCGAGTGCCATCGTCAAACCAGTCGACTCCTCTGTCCTGCCGAACGTTAGTCAGCTGCAGCATGTATGGGTTCCTCTCTTCTATTCTATGAGTACTATAGTATGTATAGAGTACTATAATTCGTAGTCTCCTGTGAAGATACTAGTTACAATAAAACTAACGAAAAACTTCAGGAGGAATTAAACAATATGCGCAAAACGAAAATTGTTTGTACGATGGGACCAGCTTGCGACTCTATGGAAGTATTGGAACAAATGATTCATGCAGGAATGAATGTAGCTAGATTGAATATGGCTCATGGCGAGCTTGAAGACCATGCAGGTCGAATCGGACGCATTCGCGAAGCTTCGCAAGCAACTAATCATATTGTTCCGATCATGATGGATATCAAAGGACCAGAGGTACGCATAGGGAAGCTTCAAGATGCGTCGTATGAGTTGGTTTCTGGTGCGACTCTGATCTTAACGACTGAAGATATTATTGGGAACGGCGAACGAATTCATGTCAATTATGCGGAGCTGCCGCTTGTTGTGAAGCCTGGCAATAAAATATTGTTGGATGATGGCCTTATTGAGCTGGAAGTAGAGACGGTCACAGCAACGGAGATCTTCTGTCATATTATTAACGGAGGCATGATCAAGCCGAGAAAAGGTGTTAACTTGCCTGGTATTCGTACGACTCTGCCTGGTGTGACTGCTCGTGATATTATGCATATTCAGTTTGGCATCGAGCAAAAAATTGATATTATTGCTCCATCTTTCGTAAGAAGGGCAGAGGATATCTTACAAATTAGAGAGCTGCTTCGTGAAAGAGGAGCGGGTCATATCCAAATTATTTCGAAGATTGAAAATGAAGAAGGCGTGCAAAATTTAGATGCAATCATTGAAGCATCTGATGGCATTATGGTAGCCCGTGGAGATCTGGGAGTAGAGATTCCAATCGAAGATGTACCGATGATTCAACGGGATATGATTGCCAAATGTAATCTGGCTGGGAAACCTGTTATTGTTGCGACACAAATGCTGGATTCCATGCAGGTTAATCCACGGGCTTCTCGCGCAGAGGTTAGTGACGTTGCGAATGCAGTATTGCAAGGTACGGATGCAATTATGTTGTCTGGAGAAACAGCCGCAGGGAAGTATCCAGTCCAATCGATCAGCACCATGTCGTCTATCGCGATCCGCGCAGAGTCTATGCTGGATTATGTTGATGGATTCCGTCAGCGGAGCAAAGTTCAGCCATCTACTATTACAGAGGTTATTAGTCAGGCTGTCGTTAGCTCTTCGTTAGAGCTTCATGCGAAGGCCATATTAACTCCAACAGAGAGTGGATTTACCGCACGAATGGTGTCTAAGTACCGTCCGAAGGCTCCGGTTATTGCGATTACATCAGATGATAACGTGCTGCAGCGTTTAGCATTGTTATGGGGCGTTATACCGGTCAAAGGCGTGAAGCCAAGCTCAACAGACGATATATTCGACACTGCACTTAGCAACGGTGGAGACAGCGGACTGCTCGAGGCGGGCGATTATGTAGTCATTACAGCTGGAACGCCGATCGGCAAGGCAGGCGCGACTAACCTAATTAAAATCGAGCAATACGGCGTTTAATTAGGCAGGAAGTAGAGAGCATTTCTGTTGCGGTCATCATTAATGATCAGCACAGCAATGCTTTTTTTTATGCATTATAATGGTGATAGTCCAGTTGTTTGCTTGGAGTATTCTCAAATAATTTGATGTAGATTTTTGTAAATAAACAGGGAAATAAGTTTTATTGTGGAATTGAAATAATAAGAAGAGAATTTTTAGGAGCAGGCAGGAGGAAGTTAGGATGGATTTGTTTACGAAGCCAGCCGGGGTGGGAGTGATTTTGGACCGGAGCTTTCAGTTGTACCGCAAACATTTCAAGACCGCTTATTTGTTGATGATTATCTTTTTTGGCCCGATTTATTTTTTGCAGAACCTGATCATTTTTGGTGCAAGTGAGATGTCATTTCTACCACAGTCTGGAGACACGGTGACAGGCTCGCTCGATGAGATTTACTCGAATAGCGAGATGTACAGTGATACTTTTAGCATAGTTTATTTGTTATTTACGTTTCTCGTATTGCCCATTTATGTAGTTGCCATTATGCCAGCGGCGATTTCCTCGCTATTGCATTTGGTTCGTACGAAAGCGGAAGGCAGAGAGGTTCGCCTAGGAGAGCTGCTTAAGCGTTCATTCTCCCCCTATTGGCGGATGACAGGTTACACGATGCTTTTCGGA
This sequence comes from Pristimantibacillus sp., assembly GCA_048976605.1. GTDB lineage: Bacteria > Bacillota > Bacilli > Paenibacillales > Paenibacillaceae > Pristimantibacillus. The sequence goes on from JBHGUX010000028.1 coordinate 22,166, forward strand.
CTTATTCTATTTGGCGTATACATTGCACTTGTTGTTGCGCTGACTATTATTATATTCGTGTTTTTCTTACTCTTTGCTGCGTTAGGGGCAGGTTTAACAGAGCTTGGTTCAGACCCATTCGGGGGCGGAGTGGCTTTGGTCGTCATGATCATCATTCTATACCTATTATTTATAGTAGGAGTGATGGCGAGTTACGGATTTTTCGTAATCCGATTCGGATTCTACTTGCCGATCATTGCATTAGACAATGGTGAACAGCCAATAGCACGCAGCTGGAGATTGACGAAGGGGAATTTCTGGCGAATATTCGCTATTAGTATGGTCTTGTCGTTAGTAAGCACGGTGTTCATGTTAGGGGGCTATGCACTAGCGATTGCTGTCTTTAAATTATCGATACTCGGACAGATTATTCAGGTATTGTTTGCACTCCTTATTCTGCCGGTTATTGTAATCTCTTATGGGGTTATATTCTATGATTTGCGGGGCCGTAACGAAGGGGCAGATTTGGAGCATATGTTGAAATTGGCGAATGAAGCTGATGATGCCAAGGCTTCAGCTCGGACCAATCATGAACCGCTCGGAGAAATGTAGTGATGAATGATCAAAAGCTGTTAGAAGAGAAAGAAAAGCTCGAGCAAATACTGAGCCGTGATGAATATGCCGTTCATCTAAATCCCAAAGAGCCTAATCCGATATTCAAGTGGCTAAAAAATAGGCTGGAGGATCTGTTGGATCTGTTTCCGGACGTACCGATGCCGCCAGGGACTCCAATGGTTCTTGTTTATATGCTATTAGGGATAGTACTCCTTGTGCTTGGTGTTGTTGTCATTTGGATAGTAAGAAATATGATTGTGCGTCGCCAAGGAAGACGATTAGGCGTATTCCGCAATGACGGTGAAATGGAACGGTCTTCCCGTATGCAATTGGAGGAAGCGAGAAGAGCAGCGGATGATGGCCACTATGAAGAGGCGATTAGACTTATGTTTCTAGCATTGCTGCTGATGATGGACGAGCAGGGCTGGGTGCGTGCGGAGAAGTGGAAAACCAATTATGAGTATGCTGAGGAGTTGAATGACCGTCAGCCAGCTGTCGGTGAATCATTCGAATTAGCAGCAAAACTGTTTGAGCGAGTGCATTACGGCAAGGTAATTGCAGGCAGACAGGATTATGAACAGATCGCGGAATTGACCGCGCGGCATTGGCGGGAGGGGATTCGTGATGTTTAAGGGGAATGGACAGCGAATTGGACTTGCGGCAAGCATTGTCGCTTTCATCCTTATTGGACTGGTTATCATAAAACCAGCTGTTCCTATCAAGCCGCCTTACACATCGAACTCGGCTAGCCCGGATGGTGTTAAAGGGATATATACGCTGTTGAAGGAGCAAGGCGTCTCTGTGAAAGAATGGCGGAAGGAATGGCGCTTTCTTCCTGAAGCCGGTCATCAAGCGATGGTCATCATTCAACCGCAAGAGCTAGAGGAGCATGAACTAGTTGAGATTGAGGATTGGGTGCACGCAGGCAATGATGTGCTGCTGTTGGACAGTGATCCTTGGCAATGGGTAGACTTCGAGTTGGAAGAGGTCGTAACCACGTCTACAACCCAGCCATCTTCTATTTCAATACTAGATAGGAATAGTAATCAGCTAGAGGGTACGGAGCTGACTGGAGATGTAGATTCCGAATTTCGTTTAGCTTTGTCTGAGGAAATAGAACCGCTGCTAGAGGATGAATTAGGAATCATCGCAGGTAGAGTATGGCTAGGTGAAGGAAGCATCACCTTATTGCTAATGCCGGAATGGTTGAGAAACGATCAAATATTGAAGCATTCGCATTTTGAGTTGCTCAGACCCTACCTGCCTGTTCAGGCTAACGCTTTGTGGTTTGATGATTATCATCAAGGTATCAAGGAAAAGCCAGGTCTGCTAGCCTTCTACCCGACATGGCTGCTTGCTATTCTCCTGCAGTTGGCGATTGGAACGCTCATGTGGATCTGGTTCAAGGCGGTTCGCTTTGGTCCAGCCTATACTCCTCGAGCGTGGACGGTACGGCGCGGGGACGAGACACTGCTTGCAGCGGCAGGCTGGTATGAGCGCCGCAAGCTAACCCGTGATGCGATTATGCATCAATCACAATATGTAAGAAGCTTAATGCGCGAGCATTGGGGAGTTCCTCTTGAAGCGAATGATACACAGGTTCTAGCGGCAGCTAAGCTGCATTGCAGCAAAGAGGATGTCACACGTCTTGCCGCAGTACTGCAAAGCTGGAAAGAAGCAGAAATAGCAGATGTGTATCCGGTGAAACAGTTCGTTAAAGATAGCAAACATGCGGATATGATTATCCGAACAATAGAGAAGGAGTGAGTCGATTTGCAACAATTGCTTCAGGAAATGAACAAACTTGTAATTGGACAACCCAAAAATATAAAGCTGCTGTTAACCGCTTTTCTGTCAGGAGGACATGTGCTGCTCGAAGGTGTGCCCGGGCTAGGAAAAACAAAGATGGTGCGCGCACTCTCCGAATTAACAGACGGACGCTTCAGTCGGGTGCAATTCACACCGGATATGATGCCTAGTGATATAACTGGCAGTGTTATTTTTAATATGAAGGAAAATGAATTCCAGACCGTTCAAGGTCCTGTATTCACGAATCTGCTGCTTGCAGATGAAATCAACCGTACGCCGCCGAAGACGCAATCAGCGCTGCTAGAAGCGATGGAGGAGCGACAGGTAACGATTCAAGGACAAACCTACCGTTTGCCGGATCCGTTCTTCGTTATCGCAACACAAAATCCAGTTGAATACGAGGGTACTTATCCTTTGCCCGAGGCCCAGCTTGACCGTTTTCTATTCAAATTGACCGTATCTTATCCTTCGCTAGAATCAGAGCTGGAGATCTTGAAAAGTCATGTACCCTACTATGCTGAGCAACCGCAACGGGAGAAGCCAGCATTGACATTAGAGAGATTGAAGGAGCTTCGTTCGGGGCTGCAAAAGGTTGTCGTAGAAGAGTCGCTGGTCGAATATATTGCGGCTTTGATCCGTTCAACACGTGTAGACAAACGGCTCTTGCTGGGTGCAAGTCCGCGTGCAGGAATTGCGTTATTGAATGCTGCTCGGGCTTGGGCACTATTAGATGACCGGAGCTTCGTTACTCCGGATGATATTAAGACGGTAGCCATTCCGGCATTGCGGCATCGGTTATTGTTGACGCCTCAAGCCGAATTGGAGGGGGAAACCAGTGACCACTTCATCCAAGACACGCTGGCGAGTGTTCCGGTCCCTCGCTGATGCCCTTGAGCGGAGAATCATTGTGCCAACTCCCCGCTTTGCTTTGCTTGCAGGAGCGGGAGCCGTACTTGTAGCAATCGGATTCGCAGTCGGTGCAGGCTCTGCAGTACTTCTGCTTGTCAATGTTGTGCTGCTCGGATTAAGTGTACTTGATTTATCTTTGCTTCCTAGAAGAAAGAGCTTGCGCTTTATGCGAAGGATGCCGGACAAGGCAGATATTAACCATTCATTTGAAGTAAAGGTTATAGCGGAAGCGGAACGGCCCTTATCAGTGAAATTAGAAATATACGATGATTTGCCCCAAACCTTTCGGACTCCGCAACAACGGTTAATCGCATCATGGAACGGAAGAAGAACAGAGATAGACTATCATACGCTAGGCAGTGAGCGAGGACGCTATCGATTTGGTTTTCTGCAAGTACGCATTCAAGGAGTAATGGGATTATGGGTTAAGCAAGCGAAGGTTCATCTGGAGCAAACCGTCAATATATACCCTGACATGTCCGCTGTACGAGGTATTCTGTCTTCGGCCCAGAATCATTTGATGCTGGAAGGGAAACGAATATTCCGCAAGGAAAGATCTGGTTCTGAATTTCACGCTATACGTGAATATATGCCAGATGATGATTTAAGGATGGTCAACTGGCGAGCGTCCGCTCGATCAGGTACATTAATGACGAATGTGTTTCGCCCGGAACGGGGCAAGGTTGTCATTCTTATGATTGACTGCGGCAGGATGATGGGTGTGGAGTTGGATGGAAGAACGAAGCTTGATGTATCGTTGGAAGCCGCACTGGCTCTTGCAGCAGTAGCGTTGAAGCAAGGGGATAAAGTGGGTTTGCTTGCCTTTTCCAATCGTATTAAGGTATACGTTCCACCGGGTGCGGGACTTGCCCATTTAAGTGTAATGACCGAAAGCATATTTGATCTACAGAGCGATTTCGTCGAAGCGAGTTATGGCACAGCGCTCCAATATTTGATGAAAGTTCAGAAGAAGCGCAGCTTGACCGTTCTTTTCTCGGATATGGACAATTATATGTTCGAGGAAGGACTAAGGCCGTTACTTATACGCGCCCGCAGGCAGCATCATCTGTTGTTGCTTGGATTAAGGGATGAAGTGCTGCATGATTGGACGCTTACGGAAACGAAGAACAGTCGAGTGGCATTTATTAAGAGTGTGTCGCATAAGCTCGTCCTGGACAGACAGGTTTATACCGCATCCATGGAGTCAGACGGTATTGATGTCGTGGATGTTCCGGTAGGCGAGCTCGCATGGACAGCGGTCAACCGATATTTGTTAATCAAGGCGAAAGATGTGTTGTAGCCGCTTGCTGAAGCGCATGACGACGTTCATTCATTCTACCGTAGACCACATAAAGGGCTAATGCCAGCAAAGTTAGAATGGCTACTCCGTACTTTATTTCAAGGGAGAGCGTAGAAGGTGTAATATAACCTTCGATAATGCCGGCAATGACGAATAACGGGATTGTTCCAATGAGCAATAGCGCGGAGTGCTTCACGGATTGCAGGAACATATACTTTCTCGTATAGGCACCGGGACTAATCATTCGATAGCCCATATAGAGACCAGCTCCACCAGCAATGAAAATGGCAGTTAGTTCAATTACTCCATGCGGTAAAATGTAAGCCCAGAACAGATAGCTTTTGCCTGCTTGCCAGAATACGGCGGTTAAAGCGCCAATTAAGATACCATTATAGACCAGTACATATACAGTCATAATGCCGAAGGTGATGCCGCTGGCAAAAGCGAGAATGGCAACCTTGATATTGTTGGTCATGATGGTCGAGGAGAATAAGGCACTCTGCAGATTTTCGCGAGGATCCCCCGTTCGTTCGGGATCAATACCATTGGCCATTTCTGCGGGAATAATAGCATATAAGTTCAGCGGATCAGCTTGTACTGCGAAGAAGCCAGCTAATCCTCCGGCAAGAAACAACAACGCCGCAGCAATTATGAACCATCTTCGTTCAAGCAAGTATCCGATAAATTGGCGTTTGAAGAAATCACTTAAGCGGTTAGAGCTTTTCCACTGCTCAGCATGAAGGACATGATGTGTGCGGGAAACGAGCTGGTTAAGAAATGATGCAATCTCATCGTTCGGATAATAGGTTTGTGCGTAAGCTAAATGACCTGAGGCTGTCTTATACAGTCTCGTTAAGCGATCAATTTGCGAAGCTGTTACTTTACGCTTGCGGCTGTCTTCGAATTGGGTGACCAGCTCGTTGAGCTCCGACCAAGCAGGCTTGTACTCGCGGATAAATCGTTGGATGTCCATGGGATTAAAAGGCTCCTTCCATATATAGGATTATAATATCATAAGTTAGGTAATAAGGAGAGGAAGATATGATCGAATCATATAATAGAGAAGCGACGATCGTCACTTCTGAGCATGTGAAGCTGCAATTAAGGACGGCAGGAGTGGGAAGTCGAGCTGCGGCGATGCTCATAGATAATATACTGCTCCTAGGAGCCTTTTGTCTGGTAAGTTTAGTTATGGGATTATTCCTATCGATTAGCGGTATCGGCATGACTGATGCGTTGGGTGAATATGCGATAGCTTTCCTAATCCTATTAGCCGCCCTGCTCATTGGAGGCTATTATGCACTAGCGGAATATTATATGGCTGGACAAACCTACGGGAAGAAATGGATGGGACTGCGAGTCGTTCAAGAAAATGGCCAGCCGATTACTTTCTTATCTGCTATCATACGTAATTTTTTTCGCATCATCGATTTCTTGCCTTCCTTCTATGTTATTGGTGCGGTGTGGATGTTTTTTCATCCGAGGGATAAAAGGCTTGGTGATCTTGCTGCTGGAACGATGGTTGTTCATGATATACGGAATGATGGGCAACGGATTCGTAAACGTACACAGAAGTGGCTTAACAATCGTAAATTTGTTCAGCCTGGTCCACTCTCTTACGTTATGCCTGAGTATAACACCATTCAAGCTAAGATTGGACGTGAGGATTGGCTGCTCTTGTCGGGCTATGTGGAGCGGCTGCCTTCCTTAGATAATCGCAAAAGATATGAACTTGGCTGGTATATCGCTAGGAGATTAGGCTTGAAGCTGGAGCTTGAAGGGGATGGGCATTTAACGGACCCAGAGTCATTCTTAATTATGCTATATGGACAATTGTATGAAGAGTGGTCACTATAGAATTGAGAAAGGCGATGTCTGCAAGGTATCTATACCTTGCTAGAACATCGCCTTTTACTATACTTCTAACTACTTATATGTCATCTAGTAAAAGTAATTCTTTAGCGACAGCAACTGCCTTCATTCTTCGATCTACGTTTAATTTGTAAAATATTTTGCGGACATGCGTCTTAATGGTTTCAATCGTTACCATTAACTGATTGGCAATTTCTTTATTGGAAGAGCCTTCGGCAATAAGCTGGAGAACTTCGAGTTCACGGGATGTCAATATTGGGGCGCTCCTATGATCAGCCGTGTCATCTATACTCCCTTCTGAACCTCCATTCGAACTAGCATTTCCCAGAAAGGATTGAACCCAATCCCCAAACTTATTGTCACGCAGGTCTAGTGACATTACGTCGGCTTGAGCGTATGAAGTGTCGCAATGACGAGTGACTGTAGGAGTGAGAACAAATCCAAGCTGCTGCAGAAACTGCTTCAGATGGCTATTCGTTGCAACAAGCACCGCACGTGTTCCTTCTCCAAGCAGGGAAAGCCGATCTAAGATTAAATTCCCGACGAGCTCTTCTCTCGTATATCCGGGCCAATTATTCTTTGCCGCAACTAATAAAGCGAAATAAGTATCCGCTTGATCAGGTGAACAACTCAGCACCTCAGGCTCACAGCATTCAGCTAACTCATTAGAAAAGTAAGTGTTTAGTAAACGACTGCTGTCTTGGTGGAGAAGAATGACTATAGACATTCCTATCAGATGACCTTCTGAATCACGGAGCACAGCAATACTCTCTGGGAACTGCAAGGAGAGCTCATCTAATATTTGATGATAACTGGCAACTTGTCCTGGATCGAGACTGTAAGTGCTCCAATCATCTATAAGCTGTTGCAGGGCCGGAAGGTCACCCTCACGATAGACATCGAGACTTGATGTGGGAGGCTCTATGGATAGGTCTGCGTAGGAACGATTAAGATTGGGCATAGCATCTTTGCACAGCAGCAGCATTTGCGCTGCAATATTGCGACGTAAGGGTTTGTCGGCCAGGGGGAGTCTGTTGCACAGCACCTTCAATATCTGATTGCGCAGCACACTCAGCCGGTCAGGCTCGCGAAGTTTGAAGTCTCGAAGCAAATGATTACGGGCAACATCATGCAGTGATAAGCCATGTGGGGTAATCCGTATGAAAGATAATTCCTTCAAAGCTTGATAATCACTCATCGTGACGGGCATTTGAAGAGCAAATGATAATAACTCTTGGTTGGCCGTATGTAATATAGTTAAGACATCAACAAGCGGCTGCAGCTCATTATGCGTCAGCTCTCGGAGCAATTGTACGCTAATCTGTTGAGATACAATAAACTTTTCTTCATCTATAGGTAAATGATTCTGGTTCACAGCATTAAGGGTCAAAGCAAGAGCAAGCGGATGTCCTTCTGTTATCCGATAGATCGAACCAATAGAATCATGACTTGACGCTTCAACGGCATTCCAATAGGATGCCGTCTCCTCTAGTGTGAAGTTAGACAAATAAATAGGATGAATGGCAGCCTTCATTAGCGGATTTGAATACCAATTCATTGAGAAGGCTGGACGAGAAGCTAATACGATAATAATGCCTTGCAAGGGGAGCTTGGGTAAAAAAGCTTCCGTGATCCATCGTTCTAGCAAGCGTAAATCCTCATAGTTATCTATGCAGAGCGCAACTCTGCGATGGGGTGATGCTTCAATAAAAGGCTCTAAAGAGTAACTTGGCGGGTCTTGCATCGTATCGAGACTAATGGTCGCACTAATATATTCGATAAAGGCCGCAGGTGTGGGAGCACATCCTCTACCGTCGAGCCATAAACTCATTATAGAATGATCTGTAGCCAATTGAATGAACTCGGATAGTAAGGTAGACTTGCCGACACCGCTTATTCCAGTCACGGTAATAATCGTTAGAGGAGCATCTTGATGCTCCAGCCAAGCTTGGAAGAAATCCCGTTCCTGTCTCCGGCCAATAAACCGATTTGTTGTACGATTATGAATTCGCATCAAGTTGAGTCTGTCCTCCATTTCTGTATAGGAGCGAGTTCCGTTCGAGATAGCTTCTACTATCATGGTATAATGTTAAGATCGGTTCTACAAGCTAATTAATCAAATTAATCTTTGGGGTGGAGGATTGCGATGCGCTCATGGCTGAAAATGGCGGGAGTCATTTTACTCACCATATTTCTTACACGGTTTATTCCGTTTTCTGATTTTTTTCGCAATATAGATACATTGGTGCATGAGCTTGGTCATGCCGTAGTTACGTTGCTGCTTAAAGGCAATGTCATGCACATTTCCCTATTTGCGAGTCAAAGCGGTGTGACCTATACGAGCTTTACTGAATCATGGATGTCGATCCCTATTTCATTAGCAGGCTATTCCGCATCTGCCTTGTTCGCGGTATTGTTATTTTTCTTATACGCCCGTGGACAAGAACGTACGGGATTAATGATGGTCACGATTATTGCTGCAGTAGGCCTTGCGCTATTCGTTCGTAATAGCTACGGTATGATATGGTGTGTTGGTTTTACAGCCTTATCAGCCATCATCTATTTCATTGGACCCGCTTGGCTGCGACAAGGATATTATTTGTTAATCGCCTTCATCTGCTTAGTCGAATCTATCCTTAGTCCGCTTGTACTCGTCTATCTATCTTTAATAAATCCAAGCTCGGCAGGTGATGCGGCAAGTCTAAGCCGAATAACATTTGTTCCGGCAATTGTCTGGGCTATCGTATTCACAGTCTTCTCCCTATGGTGTGCGAAAGGATCAGTAGCGCTGCTGTTCAAGCGAGGGCTTTGGCAGCGATCAGGTAATAAGAAGAGCAACCCTATTGAACTTTCTTGAGAAAGGGCAAAAAGTGATCCACTAGGTCTAAGCGACCTGTGGGTCACTTTTTTTATGCCTACACCTCGAATTTTTAGTAGTGCAGGGGTAAATTACTCTACTTAAAGGGATAAGATAATCTGTTTTTATATGGAAAATAATCCAATCAATTAAGCTTATATTCAGCATGTCATAAAGTTCATGGATTAGTATCAATAATCGGGTTTTTGTTATATAGTTTCCGATTTTCAACAGAGCTAGAATGATGGAGTAGACAGAGAAAATTTCAATATGGGAGGAAGAGTATGTCAGGAGCAACTAGTGAACCACAATATGAAATGACTCCGTCGCAACGGAAAAAGCGTAATAAGAGCCCTGTTTCACGCTTTTTAAAACAGTGGGATATTCAGCTCATGGTTTGGCCGGGAATTATTCTTATTTTTGTATTTTCATATTTACCTATGTATGGAGTATTAACCGCTTTCATGGATTACAGCATATTTACGGGAGCTAACATTTGGGATAACCCGTGGGTTGGTTGGAAGCATTTCAAGATGTTTTTTGATGCTCCAGAATTCGACACGGTTATGCGTAACACGATTGTAATCAGTTTGCTGAAGCTTCTTTTCGGCTTTCCAGCTCCAATTATACTGGCTCTCATGCTTAATGAGATTCGAAATATGGTATTCAAGAAAATTGTACAGACCATCACCTATTTACCTTACTTTCTTTCCTGGGTTGTCGTTGCGAGCTTGACGATGTCACTGCTCTCAACAGAGAACGGAAGTATTAATCTTATTATGGAGAAAATTGGGGCAATTGACGAGCCGGTCAACTTCCTCTCCATGTCCGAATACTTTTGGACCATTCTAGTATCAATGAATGTTTGGAAGGAAATCGGGTTTGGTTCGATTATCTATTTGGCAGCGATTGCAGGAATAGATCAGAGTATGTATGAAGCTGCGGAGATTGACGGAGCGAGCAAATTCAAACAAATTTTCTACGTAACGATACCTACTATTATGCCGGTTATTATTATCTTCTTGATTCTTGCTATTGGTAATTTACTAAGTGCCGGCTTCGAGGATATTATCCTGATCGCAAGTAATCCAGTACTTCGTCCAGTGTCGGATGTTATCGATACTTATGTGTATCGTGTAGGTTTAGGAAATCAGCGACATTCCTATGCTGCCGCTGTTGGATTGTTCAAGGCCATTATAGGTATAGGCTTATTAACGTCGGCGAATTATCTTGCACGGAGATCGGGCAACAGCTTGTGGTAGAACACAACAGTAGAGAAAAGGAGGCGAGTTGCTTGTGAGGCGATTAGCGGCTGGTGACAGGTCTATGATTATTTTTATCTATGTCTTTTTAATCTTATTGTCCTTTAGTTCATTGTATCCATTTTGGAATGCACTCGTTGTTTCATTCAATTTGGGTTCTGATACATCGATGGGCGGCGTAACTTTTTGGCCGAGAGCGTTTACACTCGAGAACTATAAAATCATTCTAAATGATGACCGTCTTCTGAACGGATTCTTCATTTCATTTAGCCGTACAGTCATCGGTACCATCAGCGCTTTATTAATGACATCTTTACTAGCCTATGGCATGAGCAGATCTAATCTGATAGGCCGCAATCAATATATGGTGTATTTCATATTCACGATGTACTTCGGAGGGGGTTTGATTCCAACCTTCCTGCTGATTCGTTCAGTTGGTTTAATGGACAATTTCTTGGTATTTATTATTCCATCCTTAATCAGTGTTTGGAATATGATCGTATTCCGTACATTCTTTAAAACTCTGCCTGCAGGGTTAGAAGAATCCGCTCAAATGGATGGCAGCACTAATTGGGGGATCTACTTCCGTATCGTGCTGCCCTTATCAGGACCCATTCTAGCGACACTTGGACTGTTCACGGCAGTGGCACATTGGAATGACTGGTTCTTACCAAGTATTTATATTAACAATAACGATCTTTTGCCCGTTCAGACACTGCTGCGGAGAACCTTGAATTCAAAAATTGTATCGGATCAGTCCGCCCTGCTGGACACTGCTTCATTAGCCATACTTGAGCAAATGCGCACGATCACTTCGAAATCGCTAACGATGGCGATGATGATGGTCGTTACAATACCAATCATTGCTGTATATCCTTTCGTACAAAAGTACTTTGTGAAGGGCGTTATGATTGGCTCACTGAAGGAGTAGAAGTTGACGTTGGTTTAGGGCGATTATCGCTTTGGACATAAATATGATCGATGAGAGGGGTTATAAAGACATGGGAACGATGAAAAAACGCATGTTAGTTATTGTGTCAGCCATACTTGTATTGTCTAGTGTCTTAGCAGCTTGCAGCAACTCGAATTCTGGGGGGAATGATCCGAAGCCATCACCTACGGCAGCCGCGAACACAGAGAATGCTGGTGCAGTTGAGCCAACAAGCGACAAGTGGGAACTAGGAGCTAAACCATTAGAATTCTCCATGTATGCCCATTATGAAAATACTGATTTTCCAGTTTGGGAAAGTAAACCTTTAGGAAAATGGCTGAGTGAAAATAAACAAGTTAAGATTAAGATGATCACAGCAAATGGTGAGCATACTCAGAAGATGAATACGATGGTTGCATCGCAAACCTTACCTGACGTTATTTGGGGCGAGCGTAGTGATCCGGATATTCAAAAGCTTTATGCTGAAGGTAAACTTGTAGCATTCGACGAGTATTTGGACAAATATACGAACCTCAAAACATGGATGACTGACCTAGATTTACTTCGTGCTGAAGATGGCAAGCTGTATGGGTTCCCTAACTGGTATACAAGTCGTCCGGCAGGTAATGCGGGATATGTTATCAACAAAAAGATTTATGAAGAACTAGGTTCTCCTAAGCTTGAAACAACAGATGATCTTTATGATTACCTTGTTAAAGTTAAAGAGAAATATGGCAGCAAAATCATACCATTTGAGCCGCATCGTGCGCAAGATTCTCAAGGTCTAGGCGTATTGTATACCGCATTTGGAGAAGAATCGCTATACACTTATTTGAATACTAGAGTACTTGCTGTTCCAAAAGGCGATAAGCTGACATCCCTATTTACAGATCCTGTATTCCGTGAAGCAACGAAATATAACGCTAAGCTGTACAGAGAAAAGCTTATTTCACAAGATGCCTTCAACCAAACAGAAGATGAAGTCAAAGAGAAAGTAATGACAGGCAGAGTAGCCGTGTTTGCGGGAGCAAGCCCTACGACATTTGCAGGTGAAGCTCATGAAGAGTTAATTAAGAAAGATCCAAATGCTGGATACTTTATGATCTGGCCAATCCACAAAGAGGGCTTGGATAAGAACAAAATTTATCCAGGAACTTATACAACTTTGGGTTGGAATTCAAGCTTTATTACAACTAGTGCTAAAGATCCTGAAGCTATCTTCGCATTTCTTGACTGGTTGACAGGTCCTGAAGGACAAAACCTATCCTTCTTTGGTCCAGAGGGCGGCAACTGGGATGGTTTTGACGACAATGGCCAACCTAATTTCACAGCCAATTACAACGCAGAAGAGGTTTCTAAAATCCAGTCTGAGAATGAGCCGCTAATGATTAATGGCAATACAGGTTATATCGATCCTGCGAAAATGAAGTATTTATTGCAATTCCCTCCAGATCAGCAAGAGTGGAGAACGAGATACCAAAGTTCGATTACTTGGCCTACACAATTTAATGTAACGGAATTCAATGATATTAATCCACCGACAGATAGCGAACTAGGCATTATCAGACAAGCGATCACTGATCTATGGGTAGAAGTAAATGCAAAAGTAGTATCCCAAACGAAGAGTGATGCAGAGGTAGATGCTGTTCTTGATAAAGCTGAAGCGGATGCTCAAAAGCTTGGCTATGGCAAGCTTCTTGAATACCGCACAGAGAAGTGGCAAGCAAACATAGCTAAAAAAGCAGCTAAATAATAGTTGAATCATGAAGAGACGTAATCCCAAAGGACTCAGATCCTTTGGGATATGTCTCTATTGTTACATTTATATATAACAACCATCTAATATTTGCTAATATGAAAGAGTCTTGCTTTCATTATATTTACAATCGAAGGGGCGTACTATTGTGAACAACAAGAGAGAATGGTTGCGACTGTTAGGCTCTGGTCTGCTGATCTTATTGATGTTAGCTGGCTGCAACAGTGCGACTGAGCCTGTCAGTCATTCTTCCGGTGAGGCTGCCGCTGAAGAAGTAGTGAGCGGCAATATCGATGACAAGCCTGGCAATGAATTATTCAAACTAGGTTCAGAACCGCTCAATGTCACCTTTTACGCCCATTATAGTTACTATAATATGCCTAGATGGGGGGCGGACCCTTCATCCAAATGGATTCAAGATCATATGAAAATTAATGTGAAGGCGATTAGCGCAGAAGGCAATGGGATACAGAAGCTGCAGAAGATGATTGCAGGGAATAAGCTGCCAGATATCATTTGGGCACAACGAGACTCTGATCTGGAGCGTTTGCGGGAAGCGGGCTTGCTTGTACCTTTAGATGAGTATATCGATAAATATCCTAATTTCAAAAAATGGGCAGGACCAAAAATATTGAATTTATTGCGTTCCTCTGATGGGAAAATCTATTACTTTCCCAATTATTATACGAATAAGCCTAATGGCAATGCCGGATTTGTCGTGAACAAAAAGATATATGCAGAGCTAGGGTCACCGAAGCTAGAGACAACAGAAGATCTTTATCAGTATTTAAAGCAGGTAAAGGAGCGCTATCCTGAGGTTGTTCCTTTTGAAACGGGTCTGGCCAGGGAAGGGCATGGTATCGATCAATTATTTTCTGCGTTCAAAGAAGATAACTATAGCTTTACGAGGTATTACGCAGTTACTTCTGTTGACCAGATGATATCGATTTATAAAGATGAAGGCTTTCGAGAGTCCGTCTTGTATGTCGCTAAGCTAATGCGTGAAGGGTTAATGACACAGGACGCAATGACACAAACAGAGGATCAAGTGAGTGAGAAGCTGATGAGCGGTCGTGTTGCCGTATTCGCAAGTGCGGATCCGATGAAAATGGTCATGATGGCAGATGCGGAGCTATCGAAGAACAATGCTAAGAATGGTTATTTCTTCATCGACCCTATTTATAAAAAGGGATTAGATAAGAGTCGAATCTATCCGGGCACTTATAATTTATTAGGCTGGAATGTAACGACTATTACGAAAAATGCAGCCAATCCGGAAGCCATATTCGCGATGCTTGACTGGATGACAGGACCGGAAGGATCTGCCGTACAAATGTGGGGTCCTCCTGGGCCGGATGGATATTGGGACGGTTTCCAATCCGATGGAATGACGCCGATGTTCACGAGCAAGTATGGAGATGACCCCGAGGGCTTAGCTCAGATTCAGGCGATATCCAGCGAGCTCATATGGGTGGGCAATACGGTGTATTTGGACACAACCAAAATTAATTACGAGGCGACTCTGCCAGAAGACAAACGCAATTGGGCGACTAATTGGCAGCATAAAGTGACTTGGGAGTCACAGGGCGATGCAACCCCGTTTCTTAATCTTCATCCAATGCCCGATACCGAGGAAGGAATTATACATAGGCGAGTTAAGGATATTTGGTTGGAGGCAAGAGCAGCTTCCATGTTCGGGAAGACGGATGATGAAGTGTTGAAAATTTTAGATAATGCGCATGACAAATCGATGTCTGTTGGCTTCCAGAAGTACTTGGATTTCATTACGGAGAAATGGCATTCGAACTTAGAATTGTTGCATTCGGATTAGAAATAGGATGAGTATCTAGAAGGGGGCGCTCAGGATGTACAATGTGCTGTTGGTAGATGATGAAGAACTAGATCTGAAAGGTATGCAGCAGTTTATTCCTTGGTCAGAGCTTGGTATGGAAGTGAAGGGTTCGGTTAACAATGCCTTGACTGCTTGTGAAATTATGGAGCAGCACCCGATCGATATACTGGTAAGTGATATTAATATGCCTTATATGTCAGGATTAGAGCTGGCGAGGGCTGCCATTGAGAGGAAACCAGATATACGAATTATATTCGTTAGCGGCTATCAAGAGTTTAGCTATGTACAGCAAGCGTTATCGTTAAAAGCATACAATTATGTCCTAAAGCCGATGGATGATAACGAGCTTATAGCGTCCCTGCTGAAAGTGAAACAGGATCTTGATGAAGCCGGCAAGAGACTTGAAGTGGAAGAAGCCTATCAGCAGATGATCCCGCTAGCGAAGAGTGATCTGCTCATTCGATTGCTCGAAGGTGTGGAGGAGAATGAAAGCGCTTCTTTATCCAAGCTTCTTCACTCCTATAAGCTGGATAAGCTAGAATGGCCTATTCGTGTTGCAGTTATGGAGCTGGATAGCCTGGCGTGGAAGCAGAAGGACAGTGATTGGACACAGCAGGAGATCTCACGTATGTTCCTGCAGCAGATGATTGAAGTGGCAGAAGAGTATGGCAATCTGCCATACTGCAAGCTTAATTCACAGCGGATTGCGTTATTGCTTAAGGAAGACGAGTTCGAGTCTTGGATGGAGAGATTGAATGATGCGCTTCGCGGGAAGCTGCCGGTAACGGTCACAACAGGACTAGGTGAGCCAGTGAGTGAACTGGGGAAGCTTCATCTATCCTTTCATCAAGCGATAAATGCGGTAGAGGGTAAGATGTTTTTAGGCAAGGGCAAATTGATCAAATATGAAGAGGCTAGCAGCGAGCCGGAAATGCTTGATGCTCGTACGCTTGATGTCAGAATGAACGCTTTGCTGGAAGCAATGGCAAAGTATGAATTAGTTGGGATCTATGATGAACTAGATAACTTGTTTCAATCGGTGACGAGTTTGCGGTCCAAATATACGGTTCATAATCTAACGAATTATATTATATGGAAGCTGGATCAGCGTTTAAGCACAATGGATGCAGACTTATTCGAGCTGCTAGGCATAGAGCTTCAAAATCTAGATATTTTATTGAAATTTGAAACCATAAATGATATTCGTTCCTGGTTGGTTCATCATGTATTCGAGATATCGGAATGGTTGCATGAGAGGGCTAATACAAAGGACAGTAAGTTTATTCGAAGTGTTGTAGCCCTGGTTAAGGAAAGAATGAGTGAGAACATTACGCTCAAGGATGTTGCCGCACATTTTTCATTCTCACCTAGCTATTTAGGATTCCTTATTAAAGAAAAGTCAGGTCATACCTTTAATGAATTGCTTGTTCAGCTTCGGATGGAACGGGCTTGTGAGCTATTGAAGCAGCCAGGGATGAAAATCTATGAGATTGCCGATGCGGTGGGGTATCGTTATCTCCCGTATTTCAGCAGGCAATTCAAAGATAAGTTCGGGATGACGCCAATGGAATATCGAAAGAAAGAGTAGTGATGGGGGAACTGAGATGAACTCGATCCGGGGAAAAAAAAGCAAACTCGGATATTTGCCGATTGGCTATAAATTAATGCTGTCTTACATGATTTTCATTGTCATTCTGGTCTCCGTTAATGGTTATGTGTCACATTCGATGTACGACGCTTCGATGCGGAAGCAGACGAGAATGAATATACAAGGCACAATACTGCAAATAAAAGATAACGTCACCTATAAGACAGATGATATGCGGCGTATTTCAACGACATTATATGATGATTATAATCTTGTACAAAGCCTTGGGCTGAATGAGATTGGCGGCGAAAACTTTAATCGGATGATGCAGGTGATCATACCTAAGTTAGAGAACGCATCGAAGTCGATTGGTCTTAGTCTAAGATTGTCTGTCTATTTCCATAATGAGTCGGTGAGTGAGATCTATCAGTCAAGAGCGGAAGAGGACAGCGATGAGTTCAACTCGCAAACCTATGACATTTATCATATGAAACGTATCATCGAGAAGGATTGGTATAAGCGAATTCCTGAGGAAGAGTATAGTGTGACGATGCAATGGAAGCAGGTAGAAGATGACCTGAAGAATGATCGGATTTCGATGATTAGAAGGATTGTGGATACGAGCAACCCATTGCAGCTTGAAGAAGTAGGGATTATGAGATTCAGCGTACGATTGTCCGAGTTGTTCGAGAGTGTGGATTATACGAAGCTAGGGGAAGGCAGTATTTTGTTAGTGAAG
This sequence comes from Pristimantibacillus sp., assembly GCA_048976605.1. GTDB lineage: Bacteria > Bacillota > Bacilli > Paenibacillales > Paenibacillaceae > Pristimantibacillus. The sequence goes on from JBHGUX010000028.1 coordinate 39,635, forward strand.
GATCGGAGCGGGAAGCTAATCTATTCCTCGAATACGCTCGCTAACGCCATGGAGAAGGATGCAAGTCCTGACAATGAGTATATAACGATTAAAGAAAATATGGAGCAACAGGATTGGAAGATTGTCGCTCATGTTCCCGTTATGATTATCGAGCAGGAAGCGAAGAAGGTTCGAGCATTTATTATTGGAATGTGTGTATTGTGTTTTGTATTGTTCACATTCGCCGGTGGGTTTATTTCAAGATATTTCTCCAAAAGAATTACGAAGTTTGTCTTCGTATTGAATGCATTCCGAGATGGTGATTTGCATAAACGGATTTCCTATCGAGGCAAGGATGAGTTTTCTCAGATTGCCAATGCACTGAACGGAATGGGGGAGGATGTTGAGGCGTTAATTAATAAAGTATATTTGACGCAGCTTCAGAAGAAGGAGGGTGAGCTTGAGATGTTGCAGCTGCAGATCAATCCTCATTTTCTCTATAATACGTTGTCATCGATTAACCAGTTGGCGAAATTCGGAGAAACGGATAAGCTCCAGAAGATGGTGCTTGAGCTGGCCAAGTTTTATCGCTTGACGTTGAATTCAGGACGAACGATGATACCCGTCACCTTAGAGCTGGAGCAGGCGGATGCCTATTTGGATATTCAGAAGGTTAAGTACGGTCAGCGGATGGAGGTTCACTTTGATATCGATCATCAAGTCTGGCATTACGAAACGGTTAAGCTCATTTTACAGCCTATGATTGAGAATGTACTTAAGCATGCATGGAGCGGGGATCGGATCCATATCGGCATTGTTGCACGCAAGGAAGGGGATACCATTCTATATCAAATTATTGATGATGGATTAGGGATGAAGCAAGAAAGAATAAATGAAATATTTGACCTGCATGATGACAATCATACAGGCTGTGGTATTCGCAATATCGACCAAAGAATCAAGCTGCATTATGGTCAAGAATATGGTGTAACGATCTTTAGCCGCGTGGGAATAGGAACCACTGTTCAGATTCGGATACCTGCGAAGCGGAGGAAGCTTCGTGGGCTAGAGAACGAATCATAACTAATAAAAGATGTAGATAAATTGCAGTGGTAAAAGGGAAAGAGGTCGTATCGGTGAAGATACGGCCTCTTCCTATAGGGATTTGAAGTTTATATTTGTGATGTAATCAGATTGCGAATTTCATCTAGGCTCTGTTCACGAATGAGTTTGCCGTCTACAAATACATCTTCAAGTAAATCGATCCCATCATTATCATGCTGCTCCTGAATGGTCATGCCATCCTTCAGAACAATTTCGCCGTCGTTCCCCAGTCTAGTAACAATAAGCCTGCCAGTAGCAGATTTCTTCGTCTTGTTCGTATCGGTAACCGGATCCTTCAGGATGAATTTCTCTTCTCCATTAATGACCACATGAACGGCTTTCATGGCAAAGCCAAACGTGTCTCGTGTCTGATATTGATAAGTGAAGGAGCCAATACCGAACACCACATTCGTAGATGCAAAGCCTTTTTCCATCAAACCTTTACAAATCGCCTCAGCTCTTGCCAAAGTAATGGAATCACCATAAATAGCTCCAATATGAGAGTCAAGCTCCTTGAAGCCTTTGTCGTTGATTGTTCCTCCGAATATATCCCACAGAATCTCGATAACACCTTTGCGAACATTAACATCATCGGATTGTGCATCGCCGCACAGAATTTTTACTGGATCTCCAGAGTCTGGTCGAATGACTACTTTGCCGTCACGCTGCATAATATCATTTTTCAGAGAAGCAATAATATCATTCAAGACTGACCATAGATCCCAAGTGTCAGATACAATTGAAAGTATGCCAGTCGGATGAACTTTATTAATAAGTCGTTCGTAAGTTTCGTACTCGCTCTCTTGTCCTCCAGCACACATGACCGAATGCTCGGTCGCATTCACAGATGTCCCGACAATTCCTTGTTCAATATCAGCGTTATAGTACTGTTCAAGGAATGTTATAGCAGGAATGGTGTCTGTTCCTAGGAATGAAGTTAGGTGGCCTGCACCACTAAGCTTACTTGCTTCAATAACCATTCCTCTCATCGAGAAATCATGACCTTGGAAGGGAACAAATCCCAAATCTCCACCTGTCAGCTCAGCATATTGAAGGAGAAGCTTTTTATACTCTAGTGCAATTGTTGCACTGGTAGCAGGGAGCCAGTTCTCGGATGACATAAGCGTCTCCATATAATTGGTCAGCCAGAAGAATTTAGGATCCGTATTAACGACAGTAGCCATTGGCACACGTAGAGGAACGAGGGTCCCTTCTTTAACCATTCGAATTTGCAGAGGCAAATAGCCTAAATCATGAAGGCCGGCGATATGGTCATATTCGGGCTCGTCGACAAAGAGTGAATGCTTAATAAACCGCACATATTCATCGATAACTTCTTGTTTCGTTCTGGAGAAGAAATGTTCATTGAAATATTCAATTAAGTATTTCTTCACAAATGATTGCATGCCGAATGCGACAACATTAGTCACGCCTTCAATGTAAGTGGAGCGTGGAGTCCATGTAGAGTAGACATATTCCGTTCCTTCCGGATATTGTTGTCTGTGATTAATTTTGTAAAAGTCACACAACAGCGTAGCTGGGTAAGTCGTTTTTATCGTCATAGTAAGCTAGTCTCCTTAAATGTTAAAAATATGAAGTTTCGCATGCTCGGATTGTTCCATCATAGAATTAGTTGTAAACACTTTATCAATTAAATCGGTTTTGAAAATATCGCCAGAATAAATGCTTTTCTCGCAGTGCCCTACGAGCAAGTAAATTTCTGATGCGCCAAGCGGTCTGAGCTGCTCTGCACTTTTTATAAAAGTCCCACCATACGAGCAAAGGTCATCGAGAATAATTACTTTGAAAGGGGTGGAATCGACTCCACCAACAACTTGAAGGCTATTAATTCTTCCGGTGGCAAAATCTCTTTCCTTAAAGCCTACCAGCTGTTTATAGCCTTTTACCTTGCTATATCTTTTTTGAGCGCCTGCATCTGGGAAGAATAAATAGTCCGTATCTTTTTTAAATCCAACATGCTTCACAACATCATCTAGCAAATCAATCGATGGATACGATGCATGGCTTTTGTTCACCAAAGCAGTGGAAACATCAGAATGGGGCTCAACAATTTCGATGGAAGCAAAGTTCAATCCATTAATAAAATCAGCTACATATTTCAAGGTGAAGGCGGAGTTATCCTCTCTTCGATCCATTCTACTGTAAGGCATGTATTGAATCTGCAGCTGAGCTTGTGTATCCAAATCATCTAAGTATTTTTTTAGTAAAAGAAGCTTAATGAGATCACTGTCATCCTCGTACTTAAAAGCAATATGATTCTTCGCCAACAAATTCTCTCTAATTTGTTTCTCGGGTATTCGTGTTTCTCCATTCGGAAAAACCTCGAATTGAACTTTCTCGTCGTTTAAAAGGATCAAGTCTTCACCTCTTCAGTATTGTTATTTCCTATCGTATTCGAATGTTGTATAAAAAATCCAGCACTTTTACGTTAAACCATCAATTAGAGCAAGCTCCTGCATCACTTCATCTAGCTGGTCTTCACCAAATACTTTAATGCCATGTTTGCGCAGCAGTTCAGTTGTAATCCCTTCTCCAGGTATCTTTACGCCAGTGAATGTTCCATCATAAACAAGCAAACTTCCACAAGAGGGGCTCTTCTGCTTAAGAATCGCTAATTTGATTTGTTTCTTTAATGCCAAATCAAGCGCAGCTTGTGCACCTTGCTCGAAAGGTTCTGTCACATCCTCGCCAGTACGAGTAACCACTCGGTTGCCCTGCCGTTGTGCTTCTGGGCGAGGGGTAGGCAGGCCGCCAGTCACTTCTGGACAAATAGGTACAAGCCGTCCTTCTTCATACAGCTTTAAAAAACGAGGATCGAGAAAAGGAATATCACCGTTGTCATAGCGCACTTTATGACCCAATAAGCAAGAGCTTACTAATATTTTTTCTGTGACAGTAGCTCCTCCTTTATAATCTATTATTTCCTAGTTTAACGCTTTACCTGTTTTAGATGCTATATCTAGTTGGAAATCAAAGGATGAGGAGTAGTATGGTGAAAAAGTCGAAATCCATTATTTTAATGGTGGTGTACATGTTAATAGGGGCTTAACGGGGCTTTTACTCGTTAGAGCTGGGTAAAAAGCAAAAAAAAAAAAGATGGCCAATTGCGGGTCATCTTTTTTCATTATCTATATTCCAATCTTCGAGTCAAATAGATGCTGCCCGTATATTTCTCACGAACTCTTGCTGACTCTTCCTGTACGTAAGCGTATATTTCTTTTAAACGCTGATTTACCGGCTTTATTGTTTCTTTTACTACTCCGTCAACAACGACATCAAATACGATCATAAATTTGCCGCCCCTTTTCTTCTTATCATTAGTAGATGATGTCTTTACTATAAAGGCGAAATATTAGCGGCATATTTAAGAAGCATTAAAACAATGTTAATTTCCTTGAGATTAATCAACTAAGGAGAATGTATATTAGAATCAACTTGCGATTGCCAAGTATATTCGCTGAACTTGATCAATTGAAAGCATGGGCATTTCATCATTTAGAAGAGGAACAGCGTATTCGATTATTTGAAAGATAGAGGGGCTTCAACAGATCAGCGTAAAAATGCAGTTGGTTTTATCGGATAGTTTTATTTTGGATACCTGTCTAGCTTAAGTGACTTTTATCCATATGAAAGGTGAATATCGTCCATATTCTTCTCACAGCACTGTGTTAAACTCGAACCAAACCAACAAGAAAGGTGCAGTGATGGGAATGCTTTTGCAAGAAAATGACATTGTATTATTTCAAGGGGACAGTATTACGGATGCTGGACGCAATCGTGAGGATGGCAATGATCTAGGGAGAGGTTACCCTCTGTTGACCGCTGCAACCTTCTCATTCCTGCATCCAGAAATGAAAGTGAAATTTATTAATCGCGGGATTAGCGGCAATCGGGTTCGGAATTTGCAAGAACGTTGGCAGAAGGATTGCTTGGAGCTGAACCCTACATGGGTATCTATTTATATCGGTATTAATGACACCTGGCGTCGATATGATCGTAGTGATCCGACAACCGTTAAGCAGTTTGAAGAGGGTTATCGAGATATTCTGAACCGGACGACCGAGCAGCTAAACGCCAACTTGATTATGTTGGAGCCTGTCGTGCTGCCTTATCCAGAGGATCGTAAGCAATGGAGAGAAGACCTCGATCCCAAAATCAATGTCGTTCGTGAGCTTGCTAGAGAATTTGGAGCGCTGCTAATTCCACTTGATGGTTTATTCGCTCAGGCATCTATGAGGGCGGAACCCCAACAATGGGCTCCTGATGGCGTTCATCCAAGTCCGTCGGGACATGCACTTATTGCGGACGCATGGCTCCGGACCGTAGGAGCAAGGTGACTTCGATGTACAATAAATTACTCCCTGCTCCACGGAACGGCGGATTTCGTATGAAGGATTATTGGATATGGTGCGGATCTGTTATTAAAGGCGAGGACGGGCAGTTCCATATGTTCGCATCACGCTGGCCGAAATCATTGCCGATGCATCCGGGATGGTTGGTCGCTTCGGAAATCGTGCGAGCATCGTCGGAACATCCTGAAGGGCCATATCAATTTCAGGAGGTTGTACTCCCAGCACGAGGAGCACAATACTGGGATGGCCGCAGTACACATAACCCTCATATTCTTAAATTTAAAGATACTTACTTGCTGTATTATATGGGTTCGACACATCCGCTGCCAGAGCCTGTTGCTGGCGATGGGTACGATTTGAATGATCCTAGATGTATCGTCGCACGCGCGAATAAGCGGATCGGACTTGCAACTGCACCAAGCGTTTTCGGACCGTGGAGCAGGTCGGATGCTCCGATTATACCGACTCGGGCAGGGAAATTTGATAGTTTCCTAACGTCGAATCCTGCACCATGCTTACGCGAGGATGGCTCGGTTCATCTTATCTATAAAGCACGCAAATATGAAGGCAATACCCATGGCAGGATGACGATAGGTGCAGCGCAAGCGAATCATTATGAAGGTCCTTACGAAGTCGAGGATACTCCAGTTCTTCCACCTGAGAAATTCCACATCGAGGATCCTTTTGTATGGAAGACCGATGAAGGGTATGAGATGATCGCCAAAGATATGGAAGGGAAGCTGTGCGGAGAGAAGCTTGGGGGCGTTCGCATGTCCTCTACAGATGGCTTGGAGTGGCAGTTATCCTCGAATCCGATTGCCTATTCCCGTAAGGTTAGATGGGATGATGGAACTGTAACCCTAATGGGAAACTTGGAGCGGCCGTTTCTCTTGTTTCAGGATGGACGACCGACTCATCTGTTTGCTGCTGCCTCGAATGGCAGGAATGGTTTCCACGATGCCACCGAAACATGGAATATGGTCATCCCTATCGCCCCTTAGAGCGAATCATTTGGCGGAATTGACTTGGTGACATCGAAGTGAATTGCTTGAATATTTTAGAAAAATAAAATTTCTCCAAACCGACTTGGGCTGCGATCTCTTCGATGGATAGATTCGAATGGATTAGCAGTCTTTTTGCATTTTCTATTCTTGCTTTTCGAATGTATTGATTAGGAGACATATTGAATAGCGCTTTAAAATAACGAATGAAATAATTCGGATTATAATGGAAAGCATTCGCCAACTCATCCAGTGTTAATGCCTCAGCCATGTGGTCATCTATATATTTTAGGATCAAATTAGATTGATTGCTCGAAGGCGAGTTCGATAATTGTATGGACTGAGGTGGCGCATGGTCTATATAACAAGATAAAATCTCCATAAGTAATGACCTCGTTCGGAGTGGAGTGTTCATACTTCCGTATGATTGGCTTGCTGTTCGAAGCTGGTTGAATAGACCCTCGATGTAAGCCATATTAGAGACTTCTACCGAATAAGGGAATGTGATTAGCTTGGTCAGGTGGAAGCCGCCAACCTTCGCTGAGAAATGCACCCAATGCTTGGAAAATGTATTTTCACTAATGGTTGAATAGGATAAAGGAACATCCGCAGGCAGCAGCAGTAGCTGGCCAGGGGAAGGGAATAGCTCCTGTTGATCAATTTCAATTCTGCCTTCGCCTTCCCTAATCAAATAAAATCGGTGATAATCATCTTTGGATTGAGGTCTGCCCCAGTTGGAGGAAACCCTGTCACTATAGTTAGCGATGATCAAATCCATTTGCAAGCTGTCGAAATAGCTCCTGAGCACTTCGTTTTCATTGATAGGCATTACTAAAGCCTCCGTTGTTTATTAAATGTAAGCATGGTGCTGTAGTGAGACATGCAAACAAGTTTATCACAGAAAATATGAATACGCTTACACTTATCTGTTCTCTTTTTGCTATAATGGCAATACAAAATGTACGTTAAGGGGCAGACGATCATGTTCAAACGAATTCGATCAAGCAGTCGCAGTATTATCGTTACTTGGTTGGTGTCCTATCTATCCGTCCTATTAGTTCCCATTATTATCAGCGGGATCATTTATGCGGCTTCGCTGCAAATCGTCAAAACGGAAATCAATCGCGCCAACGAGTCTGTTCTCCTCCAAATGGAGCAAGCCATTGACAATAAGCTGAGAGGAATCGAGCGGTTGAGTATGGAAATTGCGTTAAACAGGCAGGTAACAAATTTTATACATACCGAACTCCCTTTAAAAGATACCGACCACTTTGAATTGTATGGAATTTCCAAAGAGCTGCGCGTCTATAGACTTGCCAATGATTTTATTGATCAGATTTATATTTATTATAAAAACAGTGATACAGTCATTTCACCTGATGAACGCCTTAACGGCAAAAAGCTGTACACCCATGTTCGGAAGGGCAATAATGAGACGTTTGAAGAGTGGAATGGATATTTTGATCAAAGATACATACAGGCTTATTCCCCTGTTATTTATGAATCGGATAATAAATCAGTCAAATCGGTGATGTTCACTCGGTCTGTCGATCTGCATAATCCTGGGGAACCAGGTGATGTTGTCCTTTTTATTATTAAGGATTCGAAGCTGCTCGAACATGTCGTCCCCGCAGAAGGCTCGACTGTTATGATACTGGACGGAGAAGATCGCCTTGTTGCATCGACCGGAGCTGCGGTAATCCCTAATTTCCTCCAGTATGACAGATTAACGGAACCAAGAGGTTTATTTTATGATGATGCCTCAGAGGAGAAAGTAGCTGTCTCCTACACAACGTCAGACGTAACGAATTGGAAGTACGTCATACTTACACCTGCTGCGGTGTTCGATCAGAAGATGCAGGACATGAAACGATTGATTGCGATCAGCGTCATATTATGCTTTATCGTCGGAGGCGTTGTCACATTCTTCTTTCTGCGGAAAAACTACAGTCCCATCAATTTGCTTGTGGACAGCTTTTCTAAGAAACGAGGCGTTTCCTTCGACGGAGGATCGAATGAATACTTATTCCTTCAGGAAGCGATAAACAGTACGTTTATGGAAAAAGAAGAAATTACGATGCGCTTGAGACGTCATAACAATGTTATTCGCGCACATTTTCTTATTGGGCTTTTGAAAGGCCGACCAGAGAGCAACGTTCCGATCCATGAATCACTCGCCGCACATGATATTCGCTTTGAATCGCCTGAGTTTGCCGTGCTGCTGTTCCATATCGACGATCACGGCAAATTCAGCAGTGCTGAAGATGACAAAACAGGAGATCCATCGAAGATCAAGCTGCTTCATTTCTTCTTGCTCAACGTCGTCGAGGAGATATCGAGGGAGAATAACGAGGCGTATACGGTCGAGATGGACGACTGGCTGGCTTGTATTATTAACTTCAAACCGGAATTGGAAGAGAAGGAGCGGGAGCTCATGCGGATTACTGATGACGCCAAGACGTTTCTTCATCAGCATCTGCAGATCAGTATGACTGTGGCAGCAAGTGGAATCCATAAGGAGCTATTCGGTATATCGGAAGCCTATCAGCAAGCGTTGGAAGCACTTGAATATGGAATTGTAATGGGCACAGGCGAAACGATACGTTACGATGAGTTGAAATCTAATGAGCTGACGGGGACACCAAGTAGTTATTATTATCCACTTAACATTGAACAGCAATTGATTAATTTCATGAAGACTGGCAACATCGATAAATCACGCGAAATCATCGAGCTTGTGTTCACGAAAAACTTTGAAGATGCGTCATTACCTGTATCGATGGCGAAATGCCTCATGTTTGATTTGATTGGCACGATGATGAAAACGATGGAGGACATTAATGCTGCAGTACGTTCGAACTTCATGGAACAAGCTGATTCCATTGACTCCTTAATGAATTGTCGCACGGTCAAGGAGATGAAGGGGCAGCTCATTAAAGTGCTCCAACAGGTTTGCAATTTGATCGAGACAGGACGGAAGCAGGACAAACAGCTAGCCGTTCAAGTGACCGAATACGTCAGTGAGCATTATAGCAATGAAGCTCTTAATATTTCCATGATTGGAGAGCACTTCGGACTAACTCCGTCTTACTTATCCAAGCAATACAGGGAGCAGACAGGTGAAGCCCTTCTAGAGACGATTAATAGAACTCGATTGCGTGAAGCCAAGCTGCTGCTATCCAATCAAAAAATGACAGTGAACGAAATTGCTCGCTCCGTTGGATATGGTGATATTAATACGTTTCACCGGATCTTTAAGAAATTCGAGGGTATTACACCTGGCAAATATAAAGACATGATGTAAAGGGGCTGTCTCATAAGTTGTAAGCTCGCTGTAAAGATAGCCTACTTTGAACAGAAATGTTGGAAAACATGAAAAAATAGCGGTACAGGGGGCTATTTCTGTACCGCTATTTTTCTATTTAGGTCATTGGTTGCTTGCCTCATAAGTCCAAGTAAACGTAATTCTCTTCATTTTTACGAAGGGGCTGTCCTAAGGTCAATTCTGACCTTTTGAGTCAGCCCTTTTGACAATAGAGGAACTCTGTTCCTCTATTGTCGATGCATCACACGATTATCTTATAATAGCGGATGCACGATCCATTAATTTACCTCATTGATCGTGTGTCTAATGATTATAGAAATATAGCGGAACTCCGTTCCTTTATTGCTGGAGACATTCTTGATAAGACAGAAATAGAGGAACGGGGTTACCTTATTATGATGCGGTTCGGGTTCGGAATCACAAAGCTTACTTCATCGATCCCAAAAGGTAATTAAACCTTATGGCATAGCTCCATTCTTTTTCACTTTTTGATGACACAGAACAGAATCAATGATGCGATTTTTCATTTTTTAATGATGATTTCACTTATTGATGATTTATTTGCTGGGCTAGATCAACGCATACTGATGCTAGAGTGCACTCAACTTAATATCAAGGGGGATACCAATGAATCGTCAGCCTTTATTTTTGAGAAGAAGATCGATGATGTTAATTGCCGTTATTCTTATTTTCAGTTTAGTAGCGGCATGTTCCAATCAAGATCAGAACTCCAATGCAGGGAACAAGGAAAGCAATCAGACGAATAAAGGTACAACAGAACAATCAGATCAACCAGCGGGTGCAACTTATCCTATTAAAGCAGATGCAACACTTTCATCATGGGAAGAAATCAATGATAACTTGACGTCATTTGTATCCAATCTATCAGAAACGCCGTTCGGTCAGCAGTTGGAGAAGGAGACCGGTGTGAAGGTCAAGTATACACATCCGGCTAGTGGACAGCGCAAGGAGCAATTCAATCTGTTGATTGCATCTAATCAACTGCCCGATGTTATTGAAATTGATTGGAATAAAGAGTATCCAGGCGGACCTGAAAAAGCGATCAGCGATGGGGTTATTACGCCACTTAATGAACTCATTGATAAGCATGCGCCAAACCTGAAGAAGATTCTTCAAGAGAATAAAGAGCTGGACAAAATGCTCAAAACGGATGATGGCAAGTATTATGTGTTCCCAATGATCCGCCCGGATAATGGTCTAGTATTTCGTGGTCCAATCATTCGGAAGGATTGGCTGGAAGAGCTGAACTTGAGCATTCCGACGACGATTGATGAGTGGCATACCGTTTTGAAAGCCTTCAAAGAACAGAAGGGAGCTACTGCTCCGCTGACCTCGTTATACAGCAATGAGGTGAACTTGCAAGATGCTTTCATAGGTGCGTATCGCACCGCAAACCGTCACTATATCGACGATCAGGGACAGGTCAAATATGGTCCAATCGATCCGCAATTTAAAGATGCTTTAGCACTGCTGCATCAATGGTATCAAGAGGGTCTTTTTGATAAGGATTTTGCTCTGAATACGGAAAATAAATCGCTCGATACAAAGATGATGAGCGGTGAATCTGGAGCGACCGTTCATCTCGTATCCGGCGGAATCGGAAGATGGATGGAAACCGCACAAAAGAATGATCCCAATTACAGATTGGCGCCAGCTCCTTATCCGACCTTACAAAAAGGAGAGCGTCCTTTCACCGGGCAACGAAGCTTTGCGTATAATTCTGCCGCAAGCAAGGCTGTAGCAGCGGATTCGAAAAATCAGGAGCTCGCAGTCAAATGGTTGGATTACGCCTATAGCGAGCAAGGAGCATTGCTCTTTAACTTCGGTATTGAAGGTGAAAGCTATTCGATGGTGAACGGTACTCCGACATTTACAGATAAAATGCATAAGGATGCAAAATATAATCTTCAACAAATGATTTCTCAGTATACGAAGCCGAATGGTCCTTTCCTCGGTGATCCTAGAAAGAGCTTCAATACTTTCCCTGAGCAAGATGAAGCGTTGCAGGTATGGAAAGAGACAGATGCAGAACAGCATACACTTCCGGGATTCCTCACTCCAACCGTGGAGGAGAGCAAAGAAGTAGCGAAGATTCTGACAGCGGTTACAAGCTATAAGGAAGAAATGTTCATTAAATTTGTTATGGGTAAAGAGTCGCTTGATAAATACGATGCTTATGTGAAACAGGTTCAAGATATGGGGATCGATAAAGTAACCAAAATTTATCAGGACGCACTAGAACGTTACAACAAAAGATAATGTTCCTGCAACCGTGCGGAAGAGGCTAGGCATGCTTTCGCACGGGCAATGCCGGAGGATAGAGAGGATATAAAATATGGCTATGATTCTCAGAATTCGTCTGCTGCTTGATATCCGGAAGAATCCGATGCTGTACATCATGCTGCTGCCAGTTCTTATCTATTACGTTCTATTTCACTACTGGCCGATGTATGGAGCCATGATCGCATTTAAGGATTTTTCACCGAAGCTTGGTATTTGGGGAAGCGATTGGGCGGGCTTCGAACATTTCGCAACTTTTTTTGATGGCGCCTATTTCTGGAGAACGATTCGCAATACGGTTCTGTTAAGCGGTTATGATTTATTATTTGGTTTCCCGGCTCCGATTATATTAGCTTTGCTGCTTAATGAGGTTCGCAATCGGTTCTTCAAACGAGCGGTACAAACCATTACCTATTTACCGCATTTTATCTCGCTTGTCGTTATTTGCGGAATGATTAAGGAATTCACATCGAGCGGCGGAGTCATCAATGACATCATTGCTTTCTTCGGTGGAGAGCGAGTCTCGCTGCTCATGGAGCAGGGATTATTCCGGACTATTTATGTTTCCTCTGATATTTGGCAGCATATTGGCTGGGGAACGATTATTTACTTGGCAGCTTTGATTGGTATTGATCCTGAGCGATATGAAGCGGCCAAGATGGATGGCGCAGGCAGATGGAAACAAATGATGCATGTTACATTGCCCGGGATGATGCCTACCATCGTAGTTCTATTAATTTTGAACATAGGGCGGATGATGAATCTAGGCTTCGAAAAAGTGATCCTGCTGTACAATCCGGGTATATACGAGACCGCAGATATTATAGCTTCTTATGTGTACCGGGTAGGTCTTCAGGAATTTAACTATAGCTACAGCTCGGCCGTCGGCTTGTTCAACTCGGTAATCAGCTTTATATTGGTCATCTTCTCCAATTGGCTTAGCCGCCGGTTAAATGATACGAGTTTGTGGTAGAAGGGAGAGTTATATATGGGAAATCGCGTGCCGCTGACGGGTAAGCTATTCGATTGGAGCAACGCCGTCTTTTTATCCTTATTGATGCTAGTCACAGTGTACCCCATCCTGTATGTTACATTTGCCTCGCTTAGCGATGCTGCTACGCTATCCGCTCATAAAGGATTTTTGTGGAAGCCGCTAGGGTTTTCTCTTGAGGCGTATCAGAATGTATTTCGTAACCCAATGATTCTTAAAGGTTATATGAATACGCTGATCATCGTAGTCGGTGGTCTAGCGATTAATATTTTACTTACAGCGTTTGGGGCGTACGCACTGTCACGCAGAAGCCTCCAATATCGGAAAGCAATCATGCTGTTCATCGTATTTACGATGTTTTTTAACGGAGGATTGATACCCTTTTATTTCACGGTCATGAACCTCGGATTAGGCAATTCATTATGGGCGCTCATTATTCCGCAGGCAATCAATACGTTTAACTTGATCATTATGCGGACTTCTTTCGAGGCTATACCAGATAGCTTGGAGGAGTCAGCGAAGATCGACGGAGCGAATGATTTTGTTATCTTGTTCCGAATTATTCTTCCGCTTTCAATGCCGGTTGTTGCAGTCATGCTGCTTTATTATGGTGTGAGCCATTGGAATGCGTGGTTTCATGCGGTTATATTTTTGCAGGAACGAGAGCTTTACCCGCTGCAATTGATTCTCCGCGAAATTCTGTTGCAAGGGGAAGCAAGCTCCATGGCGGAGGGTGCGACTGACGATGCGGCCGCGATGCTGTCCACAACGTTGAAATATGCCACGATCATGGTAGCGACAGTTCCCATTCTGCTCGCCTATCCGTTCTTGCAAAAATATTTTGTCAAAGGCGCATTAGTAGGCGCAGTTAAAGGATAGGAGGTATTATTCATGCTGGGAGAGGAAACTAGTGGAATTAAACTTGATCTGGCTTGGGATGATTATTTGTCCAAACATGATATGAGCTGGGTCGTGCGTCCGTTAACTTGGGATTCCGGCGCTTTTATTGGGAATGGGTTAATCGGAGCTATGATTTATGGAGAAGAGAATTCGACCAAGCGCAATGTGCTGCGGTTTGTAATGGGTAGAACCGATGTCACGGCGAGTGCGAATGGCAAAGCAGGTTTTGATCCTCGTGTACCGATCGGCGAGTTTCAGCTTGAGCTGGAAGGGTGGATTTATCAGCCGACGAGTATCCGATTAGATCTATGGAATGCTGAGGTAACCGCACAGATTACGACTACGAAAGGTGAAGCGAAGCTTCGAGCATTGGTTCATAGCGAGAACAATGTACTAGTCATTGAACTGGAGACTTCAGATGGTGAAAGAGGTGCTGGATTAAAGTGGTACCCTTATCCGGAGGTTGATCCTGTACTGCTTCATACGGATGGAATTAATTTGAATCGCTATTTGCCAGAAATAATAGTGAAGAAGGAGCAAGTGGACGACATATGGCTTGGCACGCAGCAATATGGAGCTCTTGAAGGATGTGTAACGGCTTGGAAAGAGACCCATTCTTCGGATGACCGCAAGTGTTGGTTGATTACGACTGCACTTGGGCATGACGAGCTGGCAAGAAGCAATGCCTTGCAGGAAATCCTGACCGCAGAATCGATTTTGTTCAAGGAGTTTGTGGAATCTCACCGTGCCTGGTGGCATGACTATTACGAACAAAGCTTTATATCGATACCGGATGCGAGGCTTGAATCTTTCTATTGGATCCAAATGTATAAGCTGGCTTCCGCTACGAGAGCCGATTGTCCGATTGTTGATAATCAAGGTCCTTGGCTTACTACGACACCTTGGCCAGGCGCATGGTTTAACATGAATGTGCAAATGAGCTATTCCCCTGTATACACTTCAAATCGGTTGGAGATCGGAAAGTCGCTCGTACATGCCTTGCATAAAAATATGGATAATTTAATTCAAAATGTTCCTGAAGCTTATCGATCGGATTCCGCGGGGCTCGGACGTAATTCCGGCCTCGACATGCGAAGCAATGTGAGTGATGAAACAGGGAATTTGACTTGGGTGTGCCATAATATTTGGCGGCAATATCGCTATTCGATGGATAGAGAACTGTTAGAGAAGCTGCTCTATCCACTTCTTCGCAGAAGTGTGAATTATTATTTGCATATATTGATCGAGGGTGAGGATGGCAAGCTCCACTTGCCGCCAACCGTTTCGCCGGAATACGGTTCTTTTATCAAGATGACTGTACCGGATTGTCATTACGATTTAGCTTTGCTGCGCTGGGGCTGTGAGACCTTGTTGAAGCTGAGTGATAATTTGATAACGAAAGATCCACTGCATGATCGATGGCAGAATGTGCTGGACAGATTGACTCCCTATCCGGTCGACCAATCTGGTTTACAGATCGGCAAGGATACGCCGTTGGCGTTTGGACATCGGCATTTCAGCCATATGCTGGCTGTGTTTCCTTTGCATCAGCTCGGAGTTGATACCGAGGATGAACGGAAACTGATTGGACGCTCGTTGAAACATTGGCTGGGTAAAGAGGGGGATTTACGGGGCTTTAGTTTCACCGGCGCAGCTTCTATCGCTGCAACCCTTGGATGGGGTGATATGGCGCTCCAATGCTTGCAGACGCTCATGCATATGATTACCCCTAATACGATGTACAAGGAAGCTGGACCTGTCATAGAAACACCTCTCGCTGGTGCAGAAGCGATTCATGATATGCTGCTGCAAAGCTGGGGAGACATCATTCGTGTATTCCCAGCGTTGCCGGAAGAATGGCAGGATGCGTCATTTCATCAATTGAGGGCGGAAGGTGCTTTCCTAATCAGCGCAGCGCGGAAGAGAGGGAAGACCCGTTTTGTCAGTGTCAAGAGCTTAGCGGGAGAGCCTTGCACAATCAAAACGGATTGGAGCGGGGAGAAGCCTATACAGATTCATAGGATCTCGACACCAACTGCAATCTCGACCGTCAACTTCGAGGTGAAGAAGAACGGGATCATTGAATTAAGCTTGAAGGCTGGAGATGAAGTTGTCATTTATGAAGGGGAAGAGATGCCTGAGCTGGTAATAAGAGCAGTTGAGAATCACCAGGATATCCGCAATTATTTCGGCGGCCGCAAGCCATGGCGACTGTATAATCTTTCGTGAATGATAAGAATGGATAAAGTAGGTGGCGAATATGGGAGACGAATGGATTACATCAGCGTGGGCGCAAGTAACGACAAAGATTGATTTGATGATCGAACAGTTGGGTGATCGATCGCCTCATCGGACCGTTGACGGTATTTATGACGATATGCGGCTTGATTGGTGGACCTCTGGCTTTTGGCCGGGCATGCTGTGGATTATGCATGATAGGACTGGAGACGCACGATATCGGAACGAGGCTTGGGCCTGGGACGAGCGTTTTGAGCAATGTTTCTTGAAGGAGTCTAATCTCCATCATGATGTGGGCTTTCAGTTTTTGCCGACTGCTGTAATGAAATATATAGTTTCAGAAGATAGGGATGGGCGAAGAAGAGGTTTGGCTGCCGCCAACTTTTTGGCAGGAAGATATAATTTGAAGGGTCAGTTCTTGCGAGCATGGAATCTAGACCGCACGGGCTGGGCAATCATCGATTCCGCCATGAATTTATCGTTGCTATTCTGGGCGTCACAGGAGACTGGTGACCCCAGATATCGTCACATTGCTGTTTCTCACGCCGATACGATAATCAGGAATTTCATTCGTGAGGACGGTTCAGTGTGTCATATCGTTAGCTTTAATCCAGAGACGGGCGAATATATAGAAGAATTAGGAGGTCAAGGCTTTGCAGCCGGATCTTCTTGGAGCCGTGGTCAGGCTTGGGCGATATACGGAATGGCCAATGCTTATCGTTACACCAGAGATGTGCGCTTCCTGCATGCATCGCAAAGGGTTGCCCATTATTTCCTATCGGCATTGCCGAAAGATGGAATTCCACCTTGGGATTTCAGGGCAGTCTCTCTAGAGAAGGTGCCTAAGGATACATCTGCTGCAGCAATTGCTGCTTCCGGCTTGCTGGAACTATCAGCCCATTTGAATGAAGCAGAATCGAACCTATACCTTAACGGAGCAACACGTATGCTGCAAGCATTAACGAGCTCCTATACGACATGGGATCGCAAAGATCAGCAAGGTATTCTTTTGGAAGGTACGGGAAATAAGCCTGCCGAAGAAAACGTGAATGTATCGTTGATTTACGGTGATTACTTCTATGTCGAAGCGTTAGCTAAACTTAAAGGGTGGCGTAACCGAATTTTCTAATGGAGTATGACGATGTTGAATTAGGGGGAATGATGATGGAACGATTATCTCAGCCGCCAAGCGGAGTATTAACGATCGCTTATGCTCCTGATGAGAGTACTAGATTCATAGAGAATCCTCCACGATTCACTTGGATGGAGGAGAAGGAGAAGCATGGACAAGGGTATAACCAGTATATGCTTCAATATGGGCGCTCACCTGAATTTATAGAAGCTCTAACTATAACGATTAGCCCAGTAAACTATAACTTCTATACGCCAGATCATTCTTTCGAGCCGGGAAGATATTATTGGAGATACGCATTAGTAGATAATGGTGTGGATGAGCTGCAATCTCTGAACAGGAGATCAGCTTGGAGTGTAACTCGCAGCTTCTTCATGCCAGATCAATTGCCGGAAACCCCGCTGCCAGCCGGTGGCACACGCTATGATAAAGCGAAGAGTTCGCATCCAAGACTTTGGCTGCAACCAGATGGAGTTCGGCGTTTTAGAGAGCAGCTTGCTAGTGATAAGAATTATTGCGGATGGGATTCTTTCTATGAACAGTCAGTCGTTCCCTGGCTCTCTAAATCTCTCATCCCCGAGCCAAAGCCGTACCCAAATCATCAACGCACACCTAAGCTGTGGCGAAGGATGTACATCGATTGCCAAGAAGTACTCTATGCGGTGCGTCATCTTAGTGTAGCAGGCATTGTTCTGGAAAATGAGGAAATGATCTCGACTGCAAAGCGATGGCTCCTGCATGCAGCCAGTTGGGATACAGAGGGGGCGACCTCTCATAGTTATAACGATGAGGCAGCCTTTCGAATAGCTGGAGCGCTTGCCTGGGGATATGATTGGCTATACGATAGCTTATCTGTGGAGGAGCGGGTGCTTGTCCGCTGCAGTTTAACCCGAAGAACCGAGCAGGTTGCTTTCCATGTTATAGAACGGTCCAAGATTCATCTTGTTCCTTACGATAGCCATGCTGTTCGCTCGTTATCCTCTGTGCTGGTGCCTTGCTGCATCGCTTTGCTTCATGAGGAGAGCAGGGCTAGGGAATGGCTGAATTATACATTGGATTATTACGGATGCCTATACACGCCATGGGGTTGGGAAAATGGAGGCTGGGCAGAAGGAGTAATGTACTGGACAACGGGGATGGCATTTTTAACAGAAGCATTCAATATGGTGAAAAATTATTTAGACATTGATTATTATAAGCGTCCGTTTTTCCAAGCAACTGGTCGTTTTCCATTGTATTGCTTCAGTGCGAATACGACTCGTACGAGCTTCGGTGATCAGTCTAATCTAGGCAGTCTGCCTGGGTTGAAAACCGCTTATTTAATGAGGCAGTTTGCCGGCGTGACAGGAGAAGGTCTGTATCAATGGTATTATGAAACCGTAAAAAGGCAAGATCAGGGCACGGAAATGAAAGGCTATAACTACGGCTGGTGGGATTTTCGGTTCGATGAGCTGCTCTATCGTCATGATTATCCGATGATTGAACCTGCTCAGCCATCAGGACTGCCTGCTGTTGAGTGGTTCTGTGATGTGGGATGGGTTGCGCTACATCATCGAATGGATGATCCAGACAATCATATTATGCTGCTTGCCAAAAGCAGTCGCTATGGGTCGATTAGCCATAGCCATGGCGACCAGAATGCATTCTTGTTGCATGCTTATGGTGAGCCGCTTGCTATAGCATCGGGTCACTATGTCGCATTCGGCAGTTCGATGCATTTGAATTGGCGGAGGCAGACAGTGTCGACAAACAGCCTTCTTATAGACGGTCAAGGTCAATATGCCGGAATGGATCGGGAGCTTAATTTACAGGCCAAAGGTGTGGTAGAGGAAGCTTCCTATGCCGAAGGACGCGGATATATTCGTATGGATGCTACAGATGCCTATCGGCTGAATGTACCTGAATTGACGCAGTTCATACGCGAAATTCATTTTATCAATCATTCCTACTTCGTTATCGTTGATACGATAGATTTGAATCATAATGCATCTATCCAATGGCTGCTTCATTCCTTACAGCCCTACCATCTATCCGATCAATCTTTCGTAACGCAAGGAAACAAGGCCGAGCTGCTCGGACAATTCGTATATGCTTCTTCTGGTCCGCTTCGCATATCCCAGCATGATCAATTCACTGGAGTGGAGCCTTCCGAACTGGAAGGGCTGCCCAATCAATGGCATATAATCGGTAAGACGAATTCGGCCGCCAGCCATCGGATAGCAACCTTGTTGGTTCCGAGGAAGATGGGGAGTGACAGCATCGTTTCCTATCAGCTAGATGAGCAGGAGGAATGTGTTACTTTGACGTTTACTATGGATGGAGCATCGGAACAGATTGCGATAGCGAAGCCGATTTTAGGCTAGGTTCTCAACCGTCAAAGCTTGTAAAACAGTCCACATAGCGCGTGGAGGCCCTTAAAGCCTCTTCGTTTTGTTCTCCTAATGTGATGCGTTCCTTTTCGATGGATATGGACAGGGCTACCTACCATATCTATTGGAAAGGGATTTTTTTTTGCGTAAGTTTTGATGGAATAGAAAATTATGGATATTTAGACAACATGAATGCAACACTATTGGCATCGCATCAATTAGATGATTACTATAAGTCTAATATCCCATATATAAATTAGGACAAAAGTAATATTTTATATATTTCCTAGAAAAGTATTAAATTTGACCTATGATTAGTCGACATCATAATTTGAGGATTAATTCCTTACATTCCAGCTAGATGGAAAAAAGATAGAGACGTGGAGGAAATTATTATGAAAAAGCTGTTTGTTATCGTTTTTACCGCATTTGCACTCATTGTTACAGGATGCTCCCAAAACCAAAGTGATTCAGCTAATGAAACTACTGAAGTTGTGGCCGACACAGAGGCCTCTCCTACTCCGGAAACCTCACCAGAAGAAACTACGACACCAGAAGAAACTACGGCACCAGAAGGAACAATCGCACTCAAAGAGCAAAGCGTTATGTCCGGTCTTGCTACGATTAGTATTCCTGAACCATTCATCATCATGTCCGATGACATGAAGCAAATCAAATATCCTACCGGAAACGCTCCGAAAGAGGTCTATACGAATGAAGAAGGCACCATTAACATTGCTTTGAACGAGACTGGCAGTCCGTTGAAAGAAGATGAGCTTGAAGCATTTACAGAAGAGATGGTCGCAATGTATCAACCAATTGCAACAGAGTGGATAGAGGATGGCATTGTTGAAATTAATGGAAAGAAAGCAGGGTATCTCACTTTTGTAGTTGCAGTTGAAGGAGATAACGCAAGTATTTATAATTCTATGCTATTTACCGTCGTTGACGACCAGTTGGTTCTCGTTAACTTCAACTGCTTACAGGAGCAATTAGAAGAATGGAAGGCGACAGGCGACGAGATCATTCAATCTTTCAAAATTTCTTAATTTAAAATAAATGGGGCAGTCTATAAAGTAGATTTGGTAGTGACTCCTTAAAGTTAAAGTTTTTATTATGCAGCTAATTGGCTGGCACGAGTTCGGTATTTTACTGGACTATGCCAGCCCGTTTTTGTTTCATCCTTTATCTTGTATTCTTCGTATGACATTACTTTCTGCATGCCAGATAAGTCTGTAGTCAGCCTGTTGTAAACAGTTTCCGCAAGCATACATCTACGTAAAAAAATTAGCCAAGCCTATAACTAGTCCGCATAATTGGCCAAGTTCCCTCATAGACATGTTACCAGTTGGAAAAACATTGTGAAGAGGGGATGATTTTAATGCGTCGCATTACATGGGCAGCGGCAATTATGTTAGTATTCTCACTCGTGTTGAGCGCTTGCGGGACGAAGGACGCCGAGTCCGTGGTCAAGGAGCTCGACAAAGTGGTGAATGGGATGGAGAGCTATTCAGGTACGGGTAAAATGACGCTTTATACGGGCCAGCAGCCGTTGGAGTACAATGTCGAGGTTTCTTACCAGAAGCCGCAATATTACCGGATTAAATTAACGAATGCGGAAAAGGATATTACCCAAATCGTACTTCGCAATGACGATGGCGTATTCGTTCTTACACCACGCTTGAACAAAGTATTCCGGTTCCAAAGCGACTGGCCGCAAAATCAAGGGCAGGTATACTTGTACCAGACATTAGTACAAAGTATTCTGAATGATAATTCAAGACAGTTTGTTACGGATGAGAATGCTTATGTATTTGATGTTATGGCTAACTATAATAACGGTTCGCTGGCTCGCCAGAAAATTTGGCTGAACAAGTCGGACTACAAACCCGTTCATGTCGAAGTTAGTGACGCTAATGCGGCTGTTATGGTGAAAGTGGATTTTGATAAATTTGAATTCGGTTCGAAATTCGATAAGAGCGTATTCGAGACAGAAGCCAATATGCAGTCTTCTCCTTCAAGCAGCACTGAGGATGAAACAACGATGACAGAGCCAGAAAACAATGGCGAAGTCATTAATGACAGTGAAAATGCAGCAACACCAGAGAATCCTGCAGACGATGAGGCTGGCAGCCAAGCTGAGAATGATAACGGCAGCAATAACAGCGGAGCCAATAATACGACTTCAGGGAATGCTGCCAACGAAGAGGAAACAAGTGCACAGCCAGATAGTGACTTGTCGAATGAACTTCTAGTTATGGCGCCAACTTATCTTGGTGACGGTGTCACTTGGAAAGACAGTGCAGACATCGATTTCGGCGGCAATCCAGGCATTCTTACTCGCTACACAGGAACTCACGATTACACATTGATCCAAACACAGCCGCATGATCAAGCAGTCTCCTATGCGAATGGCTTACTGATTGATCTCGGCTTTACAATAGGGGAACTGCAAAGCGGCGAAGTTCAACAAACGCTTACTTGGACTTACGAAGGCAATCAATTCCGTCTCACAAGCGCTACACTGCCTGAATCGGAAATGATCAAGATCGCTCAGTCTGTCCAAGCGAGTGCTGATAAGTAGAATCATCTTTTTTTCCAAGAGGTACTAGCCGATTCTAGCGTTCATTTCATTGACAGTCCATGCAGCAACGTTTAACATTATTTCTATTGATGTTTCGTTGCTCGGATTGCATTGCCCGTTAGAAAAGGAGAAGTGGAAGACTTGGAATCGTATTATCGCCCAACAAGGGTAGAAATATCATTGGATGCGTTGAATTATAACTTGCGCGCCTTTCGCAGCGCTATGCCTGAAGAACGTTTGCTCTTGGCCTCTGTCAAAGCGAATGCTTACGGTCATGGCGCTGTGGAAATCGCACGCGAGGCGGAACGATTCGGCGTTGATTATTTGGGAGTAGCCTTTTTAGATGAAGCGTTACAGCTGCGTAATGCGGGAATCCAAACACCGATCTTAGTGCTAGGTTATGTTGCCGCGGATGATCTTGATCTGGCACGTGCTCATAACGTTACGATAGCGTTGTTCCGAGAAGATATTATAGAAGCTGCTGCAGCGCTTCCTCCTAGAAACGATGGTAAAGTGCTCAAGGTTCATGTGAAAATCGACTCAGGGATGGGCCGGTTAGGTGTATTCGGACTAGATGCAGCTGTATCCTTTATCGAACGGGCTTTGAAGACGCCTCAGCTTGATGTAGAAGGGATGTTCACTCACTACGCTCGTGCTGATGAAACGGATAAAAGCTACACGAAACTGCAATTTGAACGATTTAATGAAATTATACAGTATGTTAAGCAGCATGAGCTGCCTATTCGTATTATTCATGCAGCTAATAGTGCTGCAGGTATTGATACACCGGAATGGTCATGTGATATGTTGAGACTAGGTATTAGTATGTACGGGTTGTATCCCTCTGATGAAGTCGACCGTAAGCGGATTGAACTAGAGCCTGTCATGTCGCTGAAGACAGAAGTTGTCATGGTCAAAACAGCGCCAAAGGGTTGGGGAATCAGCTATGGAACGAAGTATGTGACAGAAGGCGAAGAGCGGATTGGAACTTTGCCAATTGGCTATGCTGACGGATTCAGTCGAATGCTTACAGGGAAAGCGAATGCGCTAGTCCGAGGTGTTCGAGTGCCGGTACTCGGTACGATATGCATGGATCAATGCATGATTGCGCTGGATAACGCGGCTACTTCTTCTGATGGTCCAGTGGAGTCTGGTGAAGAGGTAGTGTTATTCGGCAAGCAAGGCAATGAAACCATTACGGTGGAGGAAGTAGCCGCACAGCTTGGTACTATAAATTATGAAATTACCTGCATGATGGCAGCACGAATCCCCCGAGTTTTTATCAAAAATAGCCGTAATTACGCGGTTTCTAACCCGCTTGTTTAACCGATGGTTTAATTGGAAAATATTTCATATGTCATTTTTACGCAAAAGAAGAGGATTTTCACCAATTATCACGAATAAGTATGGCAGTTGGTACTCGGACACTATGCATGAAAACATACAGCATAATTGATATACGCTACACATAGATATGTTGAAGTATAGTGACGACTGATTAATGCAATAATGAATATTAAAGGTTTTGGAAAAGTTTTGGGGGTGCTTGTTCGGTGGCCAATGTGCAGAACACCAAGAGGATCATGATTAGCTTGCCGGATCAATTGTTGGAGGAAGTCGACGGGATCGTCGCGAAAGAAAACTCCAATAGAAGCGAGTTTATTAGGCAGGCTATGAAACTGTATCTTGTCGAACGAAAAAAACGACAAATCCGCGAGTCCATGCAGCGAGGCTATCTGGAGATGGCGAAAATCAACTTGAATATGGCCTCAGAAGCTTTTCAAGCGGAGGAAGAAGCCGACCATACGCTTGGGCGTCTCGTAAGCGGGGTGTAGAGCTTGATTGTAAAACGCGGAGATGTGTTTTTTGCGGATTTGTCCCCCGTCGTCGGATCGGAGCAGGGCGGAGTGCGTCCAGTTCTGGTCATTCAGAACGATATAGGCAATCGTTTTAGCCCAACGGTCATTGTTGCAGCTATTACAGCGCAAATCCAGAAGGCCAAACTGCCAACGCATGTAGAAATGGATGCGGCGGCGCATGGCTTCGACAGAGATTCTGTTGTACTTCTGGAACAGATTCGGACAATTGATAAGCAGCGTTTGACTGACAAAATCACTCATTTAGACGACGAAACCATGCGCAAAGTGGATGATGCTTTACTCATTAGCGTTGGTCTAATCGATTTTTAACAAAAGCGAGCTTTTCCAAAGAGACGGTCCTGCACCGTACGATGGGGAGGCTTTTTTTGTGCTTGCCATGTAGTGTCATATAAATAGAATTATTACGCAATTCAAAAAAAGGGGTAGACAAGGCTACTGACTGTTTGCTATTATGACATTAATTGGTTGTTGAGTTTCTATATAGTAGAGCATTGCTATGCGAAGAACGCTAGTAGTTAAGCCTATAAGGCTGCTGCTGCGTTCTTTTTTTGTTTACTTAGCGAGCTCCGAAGGGAGAGACAATGAACAGAATAAGAAACATGGGGATAAGCATAGTTGCCGCATTGTTGTCAGGAGTGTTAGTCTACGGACTATTTCAACTACAACGATTGCAATTGGAGAAACAAGAAACAGTAGCAGTTGTCGTGCCGAATCGCTTTATTGAAGCGGGGAAACGGCTTGAGGAAGGAGACTTGTCCTATAAGCTTCTTCCTCGACAATCGTATGACAAAGGCATGGTTCTCGATCTGAAGCTTGCAGCAGGGATGGAGACTATTATTCCACTGGGCACGAATGAGCCTATTCTGGCTTGGAAGATTGATCGATATCATTTGCTGCCCGCTAGTACTGAATCGACTTTTCAGATTCCTCGTGAGTATGTCAGATCCATATCGAATGGCATAAGGGCTGGGGATAAAGTGACTTTGTATGTTTCAGGTGAAGGCGAAGCATCCAGGCGGCTTTTCGATGAAGTCGTGACAGTTGCCTCGGTAAAATCATCTGGCAATGTAGAGATCGATAATATGCAGGACCCGAACCTATTGTCACTTGCTGAAGGCGATAAAGAACGAATGTATGCCTCAAGGCGTGATGCGAATGGGATGATTGATTATATTAATTTGAATCTAACAGAAGCACAGTGGCTGCAAATTGATGGCTATTGCAAGGACGGTATTCGCAAGCTGGTTATCGCCTTTAGTCCAGAATCACTGAATGTAAAGATCAACGGGGAGGATGAAGCGTCGTGAGTACTGCAGGATCATCCCCAATGATTGCTTTTGTTGGAACGACGCCGAATATTGGAACGACGACAGCCGCATTTGCCGCTGCCTATCGGATAGCTGAGGCGAGCGGCAGACAGGTCGGCTACTTATGCCTTCATCTCAAGAGCGCTAAGATTCATCGCTATATTGGGGTGTATGAACCTGATGTCACGCTCGATAAGCTCAGACCTGAGCTGAAGTCGGGATCACTTACGGTAGACAAGCTTTTGCGTGCTGTTCATACGGTAAAAGGCATGCCGAATCTTCATGTGCTGTTCGGGAATTTAATGCGAGATCAGGCAGAGTTCTTCACGCCAGAGGAAGCGGAACATTTGCTGAATATTGCGGAACAAGCATTCCCGGTCGTAATCGTTGATGTAGGCGCGTACTGGGATAATGCTGCTACGGTATGCGCTTTGCGCAGAGCTAGCACTAGAGTTGCGGTAACGACAAGCGCATTATCGCATTTCCAAGAGGATGGAAGACGTTGGATTAATCAAGTTTCACCGCTGTTCGGCATTTCATCTACTCAATATGACACGATCGTTATTCATGCTCCATGGAGCACTGGAGGTTATCGAATGAAAGAGGTTTGCAAAGAAATGGGCACTTCGAAACTAGGTGAGCTGCGATTGTCTGATTCCTTGTTTACACAACTGGACAGCGGTCGCTATGAGCAGTGGTTGAAGGAAGATCCAATAGGGATTGTTGCCATGCGTGAGCCAGCGAATCAGCTAATGAATAGACATGGCATTCGTCGTACCGTTCCGGTCATTAAGACGCAGCCATGGTACCGCAAGCTGCTGACACATCGCAACGGTGTGGGATCATGAACGAGAGCAGTCAACGGTTCTCCCCCGCTCATTATTCTGCTGGGCTGCGACTCCAATCGACAGATGCTGGAGACAGTAACGAAGCCTCACAGTCTAGAGGAACGGATTTTGGAAGATTGGCAGATGAAGTTCGATCCTTCTTAGCTGCTCCAAGAGGATTGACTGAGGATGAGCGGAGGCAATATAACGAGACGTTGAATCGTGCGGTATTAGGCTTTGCACCCGAACGAGAACAGATTCTTGCAGTTATAGCCGACCGTTTGATTCGCCTTCGAATTCATCAGCTTGACGGTTATAAGCATTCCTTTCAATCTCTTGCAGAAGCTTTGTTTGCTGAGGTTATTGGGCTTAATGTGTTAGAACTTGTATTGAAAGAGAAGGACGGCTTAGAGGAGATTCAAGTCGTTGGAGCGCAAATTTATGAAGTGAGGAACGGTCTTGCTTCTATATCCAAGTACCAGTTCGATAATGAACGTGATGTCGAAAGAATCCAACAAAACTTGGTGCTGTACAACAATGACCGGATAAACCCGCGTAAACGATGGGCAGAGGTGATGCTGCGAGACGGCTCGCGCGTGACGATGACAGGCTATGGATTTACAGCGAAGCCTACATTAACCATTCGATTTTTTACAGTGAAAACCTTTAGCTTAGACACTCTTTGCGACCCTTTATACAGCACGATGAACGAACGGATCAAAACCATACTTCAAGCAGTGCTGCAAGCGAGATTTAATTTAGTCATAATTGGAGCGACTAATTCCGGTAAGACGCATTTGATGAAGGCTTTAATTGCTGAACTGCCGGACGAGGAACGAATTATTACGATTGAAGGACGATTTGAGATGATGCTTGGTCGTGATTTTCCTAGTAAAAATACAGTGGAGTATGAAGCGGATGAAGATGATCCGCAACACCGAGCCGTGCAAGCATTCAAGCTGGCGCTTCGACAATCGCCTCAACGAATCGTACATGCTGAAATCCGTGACATGGATGCGAATATCTATGTCCGTGCCTGCACGAGAGGTCATTCCGGGAGTATGACAACCGTGCATGCCAACAAGTTGGAAGATGTACCAGAGGCCATAACCGATATGTGCATGCTGGATGGACGAGGGATGAATCCGGAACGGCTTGCGAAGCGAATAGCTGAATACGTCACACAGGTAGGAATCGAGATGCGCTATATTAACGGGCGTAGAGTAATAGCCAGAATCGGTGAAATTGGTTGGGCAAATAACGAGGTATATGTGCGAGATTGGGTGCGTTATGACGAGGAAATGAACGCATGGCAATATCCATTCCTTCCTTCGGAGCAAGCGACAGCTCTTATGAGGAAAGGAGGGACTGGCTTTGATTAAATTGTCGGTAATAGCTGCAGCCATATTAATGTTCATCTTGTTCTTTGTCATAATTTCGAAGCTGTTTACTTTATTGATAAATGTACGTGCTAAGAGGGGCAAGCTAACGTTTAGAGATCGACAACGTCTAGCCTTTCAATTGACAGAACAATTCCAACGTTATGTTAAGCTTTATCGTCATTTGAATGATTTGCTGGAATCACTGCAATTGAAGTTGAAGCCTCTGAGCTTGGCAGTCGGTTCCATCCTGCTGTTTTTAGTTGGAATAGCAGTGGGCGGGTTGTTCTTTCAAAGTATAAAAGGAACGCTGATGTTCGGACTTGTAGCCGGCTGTATGCCCTATACAGTATTGCGTGCCATGCTCGTCCAGCGGCAAATGCAATTGCAGATCGATTTCTTGCCTTCCATCGAGTTGTTCTATCAATGCTATTTGGTTACAGGTGGAAGACAGGTTCGGGTAGCTTTGCAGCGAACGGTGGAGGAGAGGAGGCTGTTCGGTCCTATGCAAACGGTATTCGAGCAGCTTTATCGTAATTTATCGGTGCGGGGGGATGATGATGCAAGCTTGCGAATTTTTGCAGCTTCGCTTGGTCATGTATGGGGAGATTATTTAATTAATATTTTGCGTGTGGCGCTTGCTGAAGGTGCTCCCATTGGTGATAGCTTGAAGGAGCTCTTAACGGATATGCGCAAGGCGCGCCGAGCGAATGAGCAGGAACGGAATAGACTGCTGGAAATTCGAATCGCGAACTTTTCGCCGGTGCTTTTCTTAGCGCTTTTTATCGGAATCAACATGTACTATAACAAGGAAAATGCTTATTTCTACTATGTTATTGATCCGCAAGGAAGAGATATGCTGTTGAATGCCATCGTCCTTATTTTTTGTTCATTTCTGATGGGATTATGGCTCTCTCGCAAGAAATTGTAATGCAGGTAGGACAATACATGAATCAAATGATTGATGACGTTGCTGCTCATGAAGCTATATCTGCTGCCTGTCGAGCAAATATCGAGGAGGTGAAGACTTGTATCAATCGGTCGAGATCATCGTTCGTTGGGGCGTACTAGCGGGACAGTTCTTATTTGGTTTCCTTGCTCTTTGGCTGCTGTTGCGCCTGCTTCCTAAGCGCAGACCGAGATGGTTTCATTTGACTCGGATTCATTGGGAGAAAAGCCGAATTTCTGATAGATGGCTCCGTCTTCTTCGATTGACAAGGGAGCATGCAGCATTTATTGAACGGGATGCGCTCTTGGCAGGCTGCGGTGTGACAATTGATGCGAGTTGGTATGTAGCGGGCCGCAGATTGTTGCTCTTGTTATTACCTTTGTCGATTCTAGCAGCCTGTGGTTGGCAAATGTGGCATAGCGAACGAATATGGCCTGTTGTAACTGTACTGCTGGTGCTGCTGATCATCGTGTACTGGGATTTACCCTGGTTGCGATCTTTGAGAAAGCTGCGAGCTCATCAAATCACGAAAGAAATCTATATGATGAGCAACCAACTGCTCTATTTGGCGGATTCCTCGCTGAACATTCATACGAAGCTGACAAGATGTGTGCCTTTTACAAGAACGCTGCGGGTTGATTTGGAACGGCTGCTTGCAGAATGGTACCACGATGCAGAGCAGGCTTTACGCCGATTCAAGCACCGAATTGGAACAGATGACGGAATGAGCTTCGTGGAAACGATCGATTCACTGCGGCTGCACGAAAGCGAGGAGTACTATAGACTGCTGCGGGAAAGAATTCAAGATTACAAGGAGAAGCTGGAGTTAGCCAAGGAGAGCCGGAAGGAATCCACATCTTATGTGTTATTCGTACTGGCGGGTATTCCTATTCTCTATACGTTTCAAGTCTTTATCTACCCTTGGGTAATGGAAGGACAGAAGCTATTCGATTCATTAGGTTGAATAGAAAGGAGGTGCATGGGAATGCGCAATATTTTAATGACTGTGATGATGCTCGTCGTTGTCATTGTATTATTCAATAGTATTATCTCTGCGGATACAACTGGAACGAGCAGCCGTATCGAGTCACAAGGCAACTCTGCTAATACGAAAATTGGTCAGCTGCTTAATGACTAAAAAGTAGAGGAGAAGATGCCATGCGAAGCATACTGATATCTGTCTTATTGCTGGTAGCCGTCATTATTCTCTATACGAATATTGCGAATGGGGATGGCGGGATGAAGCATCAGATCAAATCATCCGGTGAAGCTGTCGGCAGTTATATTCGACAAATGAGCCCATGAAAAATATTTTAGTATTTATCTTATTCGCTGCCATCCTTTGTTGGATGATGTTCTCTCCTATCTATAAGCATGTTCTCATTGTGCGCCAAGCTGTCCTGCAGCAAGAAGTTGATTATTTGCTTGAAGTTGGAGCGAGCGGTACTTATGGCTATATCGATGAAGCCATGATGGAGCAATCCCGAGAGCGATTAGCTGGATTTGGCATGCGTTCGGAAGCTGTGTCATACGAGGTGTTGTCGGAAACAGGTGACGTGGCAACCGATGCTTCCGCTCCGTTGCCACGAGGCACAGGCATCAAGTTAACGATGAGCTACCCGTATGAGGATTTATTTCAGATTGACCGTTTGATCGGATTGACACCGCCTGCACCCGATGAAAGGATGCGTGCATTCGGAATGAAGATGAGTGAATATGTACCGTAGGTAGGTTAGGAGAATCTGCGATGTACAAACTAACGCTAATTGTATTAATGATGACGATATGGACGCTGCTGCATGTCATGCAGACGAATGAAGAGATAGCGATGAAACAATTATTTCAAGGAAAACATGCGATTAATCGGGCAGCTCATGCAGCTGCACAGCAGCTGGATCTCGAGGCTTTGTCGGATGGAATTCTGCGAATAGATACGATTGCAGCGGAGCGTGCAGCCGCTGCTTATTTGCAGACTAATCTGTTGCTTGATGAGAATGGCAATCCACTTCCTAACTCGCAGCTTCGAGATGCTGTTCAGGTAGTCGTGTTCGATATTATTAATGATGACTATACGTTCCCATATACGTATCGTAATGACACCTACCACTATGAAGCTACATTGCAGCGGCCTGGAGTTGTCATGATCATTAAAATGAGCTGCCCGCGACCATTTACGGTACTAGAACCAATTGAGTGGCATATCAAAGGGGTGTCTGAGCTGGTGGTAGCTTTTTAGAGGTTGTTCAAAAAGCAACTCCACCAGCTAACGAGCCGACTCGGGATTTAGATGTGGCGCAGTAAGTACAGTGGTATTTGTTGCAGCAAAGCAATCAACAAAACGCAATCAAAAGGAAGTGAGCGGAAGAGGAAATCAAGTTAGCCAGTTGACGCGGGGGTGAAATATTGATGTAATAGGTTTACGATGCTGGGTTAGCTTCGCAAACTATGGCAGTAATCAGGAGTTGAATCTAATAATGGATATTAAACAGGATATCCCTGTTCAACTTATACGTGAACGGATCGAACGACTGCAGCATGCGATGGGTGAAGAGGGGATTGCTGGTTTTTTGCTCACGCAAAATGTAGATATATATTATTTCACAGGTTCCATGCAGAACGGATATGTATTTATTCCGGCGCAAGGGGAGCCTGTTTTCTATGTGAAGCGAAGCATAGAGCGGGCCAAGCTTGAAAGCGGCATTCGTGTTGTTGAATTAGGTGCATTTCGTAATTTCGGTCAAACGGTATACAGTCATTATCCGGATTTGTTTAGAAGCTCAGCCGGTCAAGGGATACAAATGGCTGCAGATCTAGATGTGTTGCCAACGCAAATCTATTTGAAGCTGACGGAGCTGCTTGGCGCCCAAGGAGGATGCCGAATTGTTGATGGTTCTTCGATCATCCGTAAGCTGCGCATGATCAAATCGACTTGGGAGATCGGAAGGATCGAGTCGGCAGCGCAAGCGGTTGACGAAGCTTTGACCGAAGCTTTGAATCATTTGCGTGAAGGTATGACAGAGCTAGCCTGGATCGCTCGCATTGAATATGAACTCAGAATACGCGGGCATTTCGGGATGATGAGAATGCGAGGCTATAATCAAGAAATAACGACAGGAATGGTTATTTCGGGCGAGGCAGCCGCTTTCCCTACCTATTTTGATGGACCAGCAGGCGGTTTGGGACTTGGAGCCGCATCACCGCAAAGCGCAAGTCAAAGTCAAATTAAGCGCAACGAGCCGCTATTGGTTGATATTGGCTGCTGCATCGACGGCTATGTCATTGATCAGACCCGTACCGCTGTTATTGGTGTACTGCCAGATCATTTGCTTGCAGCTTATCATACGGCAGATGATATTATCCGTACTGTAGAAGGGATGATGGTTCCGGGGACGGCTTGTTCGGAGCTTTATACTCGTTCGCTCAAGCTAGCAGACTCTGCTGGTCTAACTGCCCATTTCATGGGATTCGGAGCAGATCAAGCAAAATTTCTTGGTCATGGAATCGGATTGGAGATTGATGAATGGCCAGTGCTAGCCAAAGGCTTTGATCTGCCGCTGGAGCCTGGCATGGTGATAGCTGTTGAGCCGAAGTTTACATTCCCTGGTCAAGGTGTTGTTGGAATAGAGAATACTTATCTCATTACAGATGAATCTCCGCGCCCTCTAACACGTATGAAGGAAGAGTTAATTATATTGCCATAAGGGGGCCTTACCATGGACCGATTATTAACAAAAAGATTGCATCGTGATTATATCACCGTATACCGGTTAAGTGCTCTAATCACGCATGTGGTTTTGTATGCAATTATTATTGGTTATCTCGTTCTAGCCGCATCGAAGGATTGGACCTCAATCCCAGGGTGGATTGGTTTAGCAGTCGTTACGCTATCCACTATTTTGTACGTTTGGCTTATTCCAGAATGGAAGTATCGTCATTTTCAATATGAGCTGTTTGATGAGGAACTGGAAATTCAGTCTGGCGTTATCATCATCAAGAATGTGCTCGTGCCGATGGTTCGGGTCCAGCATGTTGAACTGGAAAGCGGGCCGTTCATGCGCAAGTATGATCTAGCAAGTGTGGAGGTTGTGACCGCTGCAACTACACATCGAATTAGCGGTCTGAAGCTGAGTGAGGCACAAAGGCTGAAGCGGCAAATTGGATTGCTGGCGAAAGTGGATGATCGAGATGAATGAACAAGGGAAACTTCATCCTGTCTATCTGTTTTTTGCATTGCTCCAAACGATCAAGGGCTTATTGCCGATTTTTATCATAACGCTATTAAAGGGAATTAATTGGTCGGACCTTAATTGGTATTGGTATGCGGGCGTGTCAGCAGGGATCATATTGCTCTTGATTTACGGATATTTTGATTGGAGCAAGTTCACTTATCAGGTAGAGGAAGATCGTATCGTCCTTCGTAAAGGTGTCCTGTTTCGAGATGAGAAGACGATATTTTTCCGGAGAATTCATTCGGTAAACATAGAGCAGCCATTTGTTCAGCGGTTATTAGGCGTTGTTCAAGTGAAAATTGAGACGCCTGGCGGCGATAAAAAAGCCGATGGCATACTTGCCGCTTTATCTGCGAAAGATGCGGAACAGCTACGGACATTATTATTGAAGAGACGTGAGAGCAGCGAATCACCTGCCGTTACAACAACAACTGAGACACCTCAAGAGACAGCTGCTACACCAAAGGCTGCTACTAATGAGGACATTAAAGGAGCCCAATTTCAATTGGACACAGGCAAATTGTTTATGGCAGCTGCGACTTCGATGAATTTTGGTCTCGTTGCGGCTTTTATAGCGGGTCTAGTCTCTTTCGCTGATGATGTCATTAAGTTATTTGCACCAGAGCATTTCTTAGAGGATGTCTATAGACAATCAACGAGTGCGATGCCGATTTATCTCCTTGTAGTTGTAATTGGTGTTTCGGCTATTGTTATGGCGTGGATCTTGTCCATTATCTTATATATTCTCAAGTACAGCGGCTTCACCGTGCGCAAAGATGGCAAGCAAATATCAGTGTCCTACGGATTGCTTGATCGAAAAACTCATTTATTTGATCCGAAAAAAGTGCAAGCGGTCATTGTTCAAGAAGGTATTGTTCGTCAAATGCTAGGCTATGCACAAATCCAGCTTCAAGTCATCTCTTCAGATAAGAAGGAGAGAATGATCCTGCATCCTTTTTTACCGGTGTCGGAACTTCAGAATGTAATCGAAATATTCGTGCCGCAGATGAAGATGGCGGAGGTTACTACAGTTGCTCCCGCAAGAGCACTTATCTATTACTTGCGGATTGAGCTTCTGCTAACCTTAATCGCATCAGCTGTACTGATTGGTTTTTTCAAGTATGACGGGTTGTGGTCATTGTTATTGATACCTGTCGTCGCATTATGGCGATGGTCTTGCTACAGAGCGGCTGGTATGAGTCTAGCCGATGGTCAGTTAACGCTGCGCGGACGGAATTTGGCTCGAGTTACCTATATGATTCGCAAACCGCAAATTGTAGTTATGAAGGTGAAGCGGACGCGTGGTCAGCAGCGTAAAGAGCTGCTTAGTTTATCTGTTCATGCAATGGGCAGTGTGCTTGATTATAGTGTTGCTTGTCTCGATCAAGCGGAGATTAAGCGAGTATGGAAATGGTACAGTCGAGAAATGTAATCGGTCAATAGAATAGGTAATAATTAAAGGGCAGCCCCTTGCAGGTGTTATTCATCTGGGTGGGCTGCCTTTTTCTATTGTAAAGTATTGCAATATTTCGTATATCTGTTATAGTACTAATATAACAAATAAAACATTGAAGAAAAGAAGGAATGACCATGATCATCCAAATGGATTTACAATCGGATATTCCCATATACACACAGCTCATGGATCAGATTGTTGAAGGTATCGCTAGCGGTAGGCTGAAACCTGGAGAATCACTTCCGTCTGTAAGAAGTCTCGCTTCAGATATTGGTATTAATCTTCATACGGTCAATAAAGCTTATACATTGTTGAAGCAGGAAGGTTTTATCTTAGTTCATCGCAAGAAAGGGGTTATTGTTACCAATGAACCCATACCTCCAGTCACTGATGTTTACCGTGAGAGATTGCAGCAGCAATTAAGACCACGTGTAGCAGAGTCCATCTGCCGAGGGCTAGAGGAAGAGGAAATGCTAAGAATGGTTAAGCAAATGTATGAAGATATAAGAAAAGGATAGGAGAGGGTCAGGGTGCTAGAACTGCTTATTTTTATGATTGTGGCTTATATTCCGATTTGTGTACTGTGTATCGTTTCTCCATTAATGTCGAAGAGATCGATTTGTTTTGGAGTAGCGATTCCAGAGGAGCATATGGGAGGCGAATTGATCGAATCTATCAAGAAGAGCTACAAGAGCTGGGGGGTTGTTATATCCATCATAAGTTTATTGCCGATTGTAGCATTTCAACCATGGCGGGTAGAGTCACGAGTGGAACTGGCGATTTCCACAGTGCTCTTTTCGATCATCGTGCTGCAAATTGTCTTGTATTTTGCTTTCTATAAGAAGGTTAAACGAATTAAAGGTGAACAGGGCTGGCAGATCCAATTGGCAAATACGGGGCGAGTAATGATAGATACCTCCTTTCATAAGGCAAAGAAGGTCTACTCAAACCACTGGTTTTTCCTGCATTTACTTGTCGTTCTTCTCACAGCGGTCTATTTAATTTATATCTATGATGAGATTCCGAATGTAATGGCTACTCATTATGATTTACAGGGTAACGCAGACGGTTTTTCTAATAAAAGTGTGATGACGGTGTTTGACTTATCCTTCATGCAATTATTCATGATTGGATTGTTTATTGGCTGCAATTGGTTGACGGCGATAAGCAAGCAGCAGGTTGACCCGAAGAACCCAGAGCGTTCACTTGCCAATAACATTAAGTTCCGCAGGCTCTGCTCTCTCTTCATGATTGTACTCGGCTTTATTATTGTGGTTTTCTTCTCAATGCTAAAGGTTGGCAGTGTGCGGGAGGTAAGCTCAAGCTTTACAGGAGCGAGTTCTACCCTATTCTTAGCAGTCTTGGTCATCGTAAGTACTTACTTCATAATAGCTATGGTAAGACTGAAAAGAATGCCATTTGTTGAGGAGACAACCGTATTGCCGATGGATGCAGATCAATATTGGAAGCTAGGTATGTTGTATTATAACCCTGCTGATCCAGCTTTGTTTGTAGAGAAACGGTTCGGAATTGGTTATACGGTTAATATAGGCAGACCAATGAGTTGGCTCGTTATCCTAGCCCCTTTTGTTATTATCGGTATCATAATATTTTTGACCAGTGGAGGTAATTAAACAATGAATTCAATATCGACATCAGATTGGGAATTAATCGAGAAACTAATTCCGATTCTCGCGCCAGTGATGATTATTCAACTTATTCTTATTGTAACAGCACTTATCGCTTGTGCGAGGGCAGAGCATACAACTGGACCCAAATGGATGTGGGTTCTGCTCATTATATTTATCCAAATTCTTGGACCAGTTATGTTCTTTATTGTAGGCAGGAGGAAAGAGTAATGGCCCCACTTTTACAAGTTAACCGATTAACCAAAAAGTTCAGTGAAACCCAAGCGGTAGCTGGCATTAGCTTTGCTATTGAAGAAGGACGATGTACCGCTTTGCTTGGTCCAAATGGTGCGGGCAAGACAACGACTATTCGTATGTTGACTGGATTGTTGCAGCCTTCTGAAGGAGAAATGATTTTTGATGGCGTGCCACAAGGACAAAGTCCGAGAGCACTTCTTGGTTATTTGCCGCAATCTCCAGCCTTTTACGGATGGATGACTGGCCGAGAATTCGTAGTATATGCTGGTCAATTATGTGGGTTATCAGCACAAGAAGCGAAGAAATATGGTAATGAACTGTTAGAACGTGTTGGATTGGCAAATGCTGCAACACGCAAAATCGCAGGCTTTTCCGGCGGTATGAAGCAAAGATTAGGGCTGGCTCAAGCACTTATCCATAGACCTAAGCTGCTCGTAATGGATGAGCCGGTATCGGCTCTGGATCCGGTCGGACGGCGAGAAGTATTGGAGCTGCTGCAGGAGCTGAAGCGGGAGACTACGATTTTGTTCTCGACACATGTATTGCATGATGCTGAGGAGCTTTGCGACGATGTGATCATTATTCGCGGTGGGGAAATTGCCTTGCAGGGAGCGATTAGCGACATTAGGGAGAATTATCGAAAGCCAGTTATCACCCTCTACACGGAGCAAGACGAGCGTTCTCAGAAGTGGTGTAAAGCTTATGCAACTGCTAATGTTCAACATGTACAAGAAATTCAGAATGGTCTGCAAATCACGGTAACTGATATGGAGCACTCGAGACGTGAACTGCTCCAGCAATTATATGCAGAACAGATTAGCGTCACTCGCCTTGAGTGCGGTCATTCTACGCTAGAAGAGCTGTTCATGAAAGTGGTGTCACAATGAGACAATGGACGTTATTATGCAAAAAGGAACTAATCGAGCTTGCTAGGAGCTATAAGTTGATATGGCTGCCTTTGGTATTCGTGCTGCTGGGTATTAGCCAGCCGATTACAAGCTATTTTTTACCAGACATATTGCAGGGTGCGGGTAATCTTCCTGAGGGGACGACCATAGAAATTCCTTTGCCGCAGGGGGGAGAAGTTCTCGCTCAAACGTTGCAG
Source organism: Pristimantibacillus sp. (assembly GCA_048976605.1). Classification (GTDB taxonomy): domain Bacteria; phylum Bacillota; class Bacilli; order Paenibacillales; family Paenibacillaceae; genus Pristimantibacillus. Next base: position 76,950 of record JBHGUX010000028.1, read on the forward strand.
CAATTTGGTGTAATCGGAGCTTTGATCATCGCACTGGCATTTATGGGAACGGTGTCTGGGGAACGGTCTTCGGGAGTTGCTTCAATGATCCTTGTTAAGCCAGTCTCCCATGCGGCATTCTTATTATCTAAACTAACGGCAATGCTGCTAATTGTATGGACTTCATTATTGTTAGGATATTTGGGCGCTTGGTATTATACCCAACTGCTAATAGGCAAAGTAGATGGTTCGAGCGTTGTGCAAGGAGTTCTCGTATATGGACTATGGCTTATGTTGATTGGAACGCTGACCGTCGTATTAAGTGTGTGGCTAAAAAGCCCGGCTGCAACAGCGTTTACTGCACTGGGTATCACTCTAGTTATTTCTTTGCTGGCTTCCTTATTGCCGGCTGCGATGGCATGGAGTCCAGGGCAATTGCCAAGCATAGCAAGCACTGTATTAATTGTGGGAGAAGCTGCAGGTACGATTAAAGCTATAGTAGGGACCTTTGCATTGGTAGTCTTAGTTATTTGGTCATCGTTGTGGAAAATGAAATCTTTAGAGTTACAATAATTTTTCATATTTATTCTCTCTCTATTGGACACCGCTATTATTTTTTAGTAGGATAATAGTTATAGTTTGGGGCTGATAGACAGGAGTGAATACGATGCTGAATTTAGGAGCTAAGGTTGTCATAATCGCCGACCAATTTGAGCAAAATCTCCCTGTTGGGGAGTATGGTTATATAATTGCCTACGATCGCAATGCCGATAATGTATTTGATTATGTATTGCGGGTGCCTTCGGCAAATCGAAACTTTCTTATTCCGGATGAGGATATCGAGCTTGAGGAAGTGCTCGTCCAACAAGAGGTTGACCGGGTAGAACGACAGGCGCTTATCGACTATGCGCTGGACACCTATAATGAAGAACTGTTCAATTGGATTGTTAAGGGTGAGAAAGAACAAGTCGAAGAAGTGGACAATACGGCAACTGAAGAAGGCCAGAGCAGGGAAGATTTTATCCGGCAAGTTAATTTGAAGGCTTGGATTTAATGGTTTGAACGGCCGAGCTCCTTCCGATCATTCGGAGGGGCTTTTCTCTTGTTTAGAGGGCTTTGTGAAAATAAGATTCTAAGCTATAATGGGAAGAATGAACACAAGCATGGAAAGGGAGGACTAAGCATCCATGAGCATAACGCTAAAAGATGTGGAGCATGTCGCCAATTTGGCGCGTCTAGAGCTGTCTGATCAAGAAAAGGAACAATTTACAGGTCAGCTGAATGCGATTTTGAAATATGCAGAAAAGCTGAATGGATTGAATACGGATGATGTGGAGCCTACAAGCCATGTACTTCCGATTACGAATGTTATGCGAGAAGATGTTATGCGTGAATCGCTGCCGATCGAAAAGGTAATGCTTAACGCGCCTGATGAAGAGGACGGCCAATTTAAAGTACCAGCCGTATTGGAATAATTAATTACCGTAATTTGAAGGGAGGAACTGCAGTTGGCACTGTTTGATTTACGCCTACAAGATGTACATAACAAGCTGAATAACAAAGAAATTAAGGTTTCCGAATTGGTGGATGCTTCTTACCGTAGAATTGTGGAGACTGAGCCATCTATTCAAGCTTTTATTTCATTAAACGAAGAGAATGCTCTCAAGCAGGCATCTGAACTGGACAAGCAATTGGAAGATGGGACAGAGCGTGGACTTCTTTTTGGTCTACCTGCGGGTGTGAAAGATAATATTGTGACGGAAGGTTTGCTCACGACTTGTGCGAGCCAATTCCTCAGTAACTATAATCCGATTTATGATGCTACTGCTGTAGCTAAGCTTAAGGTAGCGCAATCGGTTACGATTGGCAAGCTGAATATGGATGAATTCGCAATGGGCGGTTCAAATGAGAACTCTAGCTTCTACCCAACGCGTAATCCTTGGAATACGGAGTATGTACCTGGCGGTTCAAGCGGCGGCTCAGCAGCATCGGTTGCTGCAGGTCAAGTATATTTCTCGCTTGGCTCGGATACAGGCGGTTCGATTCGTCAACCGGCAGCTTATTGCGGTATCGTTGGTCTTAAGCCAACTTACGGACTCGTTTCCCGTTATGGGTTAGTAGCATTCGCTTCATCTCTCGACCAGATTGGTCCATTGACGAAGAACGTTGAAGATTCTGCATACGTATTGCAAGCTATTGCAGGGTATGACGCTAAGGATTCGACATCGGCTAATGTCAGCATTCCTGACTACACGAGCGCATTAACTGGCGACGTGAAAGGGCTTCGCATTGGGGTGCCGAAGGAATACCTCGGAGAAGGTATTGATCCTCAAGTAAAAGAAGCGGTGCTAAACGCACTTAAAGTATATGAGAGCATGGGCGCAACGTGGGAGGAAGTATCACTTCCACATACCGAATATGCAATCGCAACCTATTATTTGCTGGCGTCCTCAGAAGCGTCGTCTAACCTAGCACGTTTTGATGGTGTCCGTTATGGCGTACGTGCTGACAATCCAGACAATCTAATCGATCTTTATCGCAAGTCACGCAGCCAAGGCTTCGGATCTGAAGTGAAACGCCGGATTATGCTCGGTACTTATGCACTCAGCTCTGGTTATTATGATGCGTACTATTTGAAGGCTCAGAAGGTACGTACTCTAATTAAACAAGATTTCGATAACGTATTTGAGAAGTATGATGTTATCGTAGGACCAACAGCTCCGACTCCAGCATTCAAAATCGGAGAACAAGTCGGTGATCCATTGACGATGTACTTGAATGATATATGTACAATCCCAGTCAGCTTAGCGGGTATTCCAGCGATTAGTGTTCCTTGCGGAACCTCGAACGGGTTGCCAATCGGCTTGCAAATCATCGGCAAAGCATTCGATGAGGCAACGGTATTGCGTGCGGCGCATGCTTTCGAACAGCAGACTGAATTCCATAAACAACGGCCGCAGCTATAAAGTACGAAGTATGTTTGCTGCGCAAACAATAGGCTCACGCTTACGAAGTATGTTTGCTAACGCAAACATTTGAGGAGGAAAAAATAGATGTCTGAAACGACCAAATATGAAACGGTAGTCGGGCTTGAAGTGCATGTCGAGCTGCATACGAATAGTAAAATATTTTGCGGCTGCTCCACTTCGTTCGGCGCACCGGCTAATACACACACTTGTCCGGTTTGTTTAGGACACCCAGGCGTGTTGCCTGTACTTAATAAGCAAGCAGTTGAATTTGCGATGAAAGCAGCAATGGCTATCAATTGTGAAATCGCCGATGTAAGCAAATTCGATCGCAAAAACTATTTCTATCCCGATTCGCCTAAAGCGTATCAGATTTCTCAATTCGATCAACCGATCGGTGAGAATGGCTGGGTTGATATTGAAGTGAACGGCGTAACCAAACGGATTGGCATTACACGTCTCCACTTGGAAGAGGATGCAGGAAAACTGACTCACGTTGACGGCGGCTATGCATCACTTGTTGACTTCAACCGTGTAGGGACTCCCCTCGTAGAAATCGTATCGGAACCCGATATTCGCACACCCGAAGAAGCAAAAGCTTATCTTGAGAAGCTGAAGGCGATTATGCTATATTGTGAAGTTTCAGACGTGAAGATGGAAGAGGGAAGCTTGCGTTGCGACGCTAACATCAGCTTGCGCCCTCATGGTCAAGAGAAACTAGGCACTCGTGCAGAGTTGAAGAACATGAACTCCTTCCGTGGTGTTCAACGCGGATTGGAGTATGAACAACTTCGTCAAGCTGAGGTTCTGGACAGCGGCAATCTTGTCGTTCAAGAAACTCGTCGTTGGGATGAAGCACAGGGTAAAACGATCTCTATGCGCGGTAAGGAAGAGTCTCATGACTATCGTTACTTCCCAGATCCGGATCTTGTTCGCCTTCATATCGATGCGGATTGGAAAGACCGTGTTCGTGCTTCTATTCCAGAATTGCCAGATTCACGAAAAGCGCGTTATACAGGCGATTATGGTCTTCCATCTTATGATGCTGAAGTCATCACTTCTTCGAAGAGATTAGCTGATTTATTCGAGGAAAGCCTGTCCTATACGAAGGATTCCAAAGCGGTATCCAACTGGATCATGGGCGACTTGCTCGGCTACCTCAATGCAAATAGCTTGGAGCTTGCTGATGTGCAGTTAACGGGTCAAGGACTTGGTGAAATGATAGGCCTGTTAGAAAAAGGCACGATCAGTAATAAAATTGCCAAAACCGTGTTCAAAGCAATGCTGGAGACAGGCAAGCTGCCGCAGCAGATCGTTGAAGAGCAAGGTCTGGTTCAAATCAGCGATGAAGGTGCTATATTAGCAATCGTTGATCAAATTGTTCAAGCTAACCCGCAGTCGGTTGAGGATTTTAAAGCAGGGAAAGATAAGGCGATTGGCTTCCTAGTCGGCCAAATCATGAAAGAAACTAAAGGCAAGGCTAATCCAGGGCTCGTTAATAAGCTTCTGTTAGAACGCCTGAAGTAGGATTAAGCCTATATTCTTATAACTTAATAAAGGCGTCGTTTATCCATAGGATAAGCGGCGCCTTTTCATGCAACAGGGACTTCCTTGCATATAATTATGTTACAATAATGGCACATAGAAAGGTAGGGTTGCATTTTGGGAAATACAGTTTCTGATCCATGGTACATTAGTGAATTATCTATTTTATTACGTTTGTTATTAGCGCTTTTGCTTGGCGGTTTAGTTGGGTTTGAAAGGGAGCAATCCAATCATGCTGCAGGGCTGCGGACGAACATTCTAGTCTGTGTTGGTTCATGCTTGCTAATGTTGCTATCGATTTACGGGTTTGCAGCTTTCGTGAATGAACCGAACGTACGAGTTGACCCCGCGCGTCTGGCTGCAGCTGTTATTACAGGAGTTGGTTTTCTTGGTGCAGGTACGATACTATTCACTGGGAAATCGATAACAGGACTAACGACAGCTGCCTCTCTATGGGTAGTTGCCGCTATTGGCTTAGCAGTAGGGGCTGGATTTTATTTCGCGGCCGCGTCTTCAACGATTATGGTATTGCTCACTCTATGGGCATTTAATAAGCTCGAGAAAAGATATATTAGTGCCAAACGAGAGCATACGATTAAGGTGCAAGCAGACGAGAAATCGACGATTGTTGAAACCTTGAATACGTTATTATCGGAGCATCAAATCGTTCTTCGCAAAATAAGTCTCACAGATTTTCCAGATGACAATGACAGTAAGCAGCTGATGCTCAGCATTAATGTAAGACTCCCCAAAACGGAGTCGTTGCTTTCACTAATCGATCAAATTAAGCACATGGAGGGTGTGCATTGCGTCAGCTCGGAGTAACAAAGTCAAAGAACCGGCTGCTTACGGTGTTATTAGCTTTTATACTGCCGGGAGCGGGACATCTATATATAGGGCATTATTCGCGCGGGCTGCTGCTTATGGTCGGCTTGCTGCTGGATGGGGCAGCGATTATCCAATTGGCCGATGCGAATGGTGCGAGACATTTGCTCTTCATCGTTTACTTAGGACTTGCATTGCCTGTATTTTATTTCTTCAGTGTATATGATGCTTTGCAAAGCTTGGACCGAATAGCTGAACGACCAGCAAGTCTTAAAATATCGAACGGAATACTTATTATGGTTTCGGGAATGCTGCTTCTTTTACTTATCAAACCTCCCTCCTTTCTCGTTCCTTGGATGAATGAGCTAGCTGATTTTGCAGTTGGTCCGCTGCTTATTTCTCTTGCCTTAGTAGTGTTCATCATGTATGTGAGAGGAGAGGGGCATATGTTTAAGTTGGGAAGATTCACTTCAGCATTACTTATAATTGTAGTGGGCAGCTTGCTGCTGTGGGATCAAGTTCAAGGTCGAAACGATATTGCCCTTCTAGGACAATGGTGGCCGGTTTTGTTCATTTTATTAGGTGCGGAAGTGATTATGTACAGTGTTGCGCAGCGTAAAGGAGAAAAACAGCTTCGTCTTGATTTTGCTGGTGGGATATTGGCCATTGTGATTGTTGTATCCGCTTATACGGTCACACAATATGCTGAGCTTCCGTTTCGTTGGTTAGACCAATATGTTGATTTGAACGGCACGGCTGATTATGGCGAAGAGAAAGGGTTTCAATATGACAAGGAAGCCATCCGCATTCCATTTGACGAGCTAACATCTTCTATAAAGATAAACAATCCGAACGGTAAAATAACGGTTCGTTCTGGTGACAATGATGATGTTGTCATTGAATCAGAGGTTTGGGTTGATGTTGCTAGTCAAGAAGAAGCGGATCAAATTGCCGATCATTCATTCGTTGCATCATCTTTTGAAGGGGAGAAGCTGTCCATTGCTGCTCAAGGACAGTCATTCGGGACGAACGGAGCACGTAAGCCGCGTATCAATATGACTGTGACCATACCCCGGCTTTCTGTGTCAGTGGAGCCAGAGATAGATGTTGTTCCAGATGAAAAGTCTGTTGATCAGTCTAATCTTGGTCTCGATGATAAAAAAAGTGAAGAACGTCAGCTGTCGATTATCATTGATGCCAACAACGGTACCATAGATACTAATGGATTAATCGTTACCGGAGGATTACAAATAAAGAACGTAAGCGGGAAGATCCATCTGTCTGACATTACGGGTCCAGTAGAAGTAACAGGTATTAATGGAGATATTATTGTGCAAGAGGTAACAGGCAACGTGAAATTATCCACTAAGAATGGAACCTTGGCGATAGCTAAAGTTACAGGTGAGCTATTCACTGAGACCATTAACGGAAGTATCGATATTGAAGAAGCAGCAGGTAATATTGAAGCTGATACTAAAAATGGTAAAATCAAGATAAAGGGTGCTGAAGCATCCATTAAGGCAAATACAATGAATGGTGGTATCGAATTGTCTAGTTCAGTAATTGGCGGTGACTGGGACGTAGATAGCTCTGTTGGCGAGATTAAGCTTCAAGTACCGGAGGATGGGGATTTTTCAGTATATGGTTCTGTTACATTCGGTACAATTACAACGGATCTTCCTTTAACGATTAGTAAGAAGACCGTACGAGGCACTGTAGGCGAAGGAACTTATCGCATTCAAATAAATGCGACTAACAGCATTTCCATTCATGGAAATGGGCTCTAATTACGAGCGCTTTCATTGACAAACCAATTTGAATGAACGTACAATAGTTCTAACTACTTAGAAGAAAGGCGTGAGGGGAATGGGAGCAGCCAGCGTTAACGAAGCACTGGAACAGTTGAAAATGAATGGCGTCCGAATGACCCCGCAACGTCACGCCATATTAAGCCACTTAATGGGATCTATGTCACATCCGACAGCCGATGAAATTTACAAAGCACTGTCGCCTAATTTTCCAAGTATGAGCGTGGCTACGATATACAATAACTTACGGTTATTTGTAGAAGCGGGTCTAGTTCGAGAATTGACCTATGGTGATGATTCAAGCCGATTTGATGCAGATTTATCAGATCACTATCATGCGATTTGCAAACATTGCGGTTGTATCGTTGATTTTGAATATCCGCCACTTCTAGAAGTGGAACGAGTTGCATCCAGTAAAACAGGATTTGTAGTAGAAGGCCACCGAATGGAAATCTACGGAGTTTGCTCAAGCTGCTCTGTGTAACATAACTTTATAGGCCTAACTTTGTGAGGGACGAAAGCCATTCATTAATAACGTGCAAGATGCGGTAACTCGCGGATTTGCGCGTTATTTTTCTTTGAAGAATAGTGCACAAGGAGTGTGTAATTTTGGAGACGATGTACACCCGGGCGCCGCGCCGTCGAAGTGGCGGTGGAGCAAGGAAACTGCTTCTGTTTGTTTTGCTTGTTGCAATTGCGGTAGGATGCTGGTTCATTTATATGCGTTATATTCCGAACAATCAAATAATAAAGGTTGATTATAACTTTTCTTATCCGATTACGGTTGAAGGGAAAGTGATGGACGAAGGAGCTTTAATCGAGAATGAAGAGGTGAAGCTCCCGCTCTCAGTGCTTCAGAAGATACTTGGACCGGACGAGCCTATTCGGTATGAGTCCGATACAGGGTCGATTATATTAACAACGTTAGATAAAGTGCTCCATATGAAGACGAATTCACTCACAGCAACAGTTAACCAAGAGCCTTATGAGCTGCAGATTGCCGCCGAAGTAAAGGATGATGTTGTATACATTCCAATTACTCCGCTTGAAGAGCTCTATGGATTGAAGACAGAGTATATAGAGAATTCAGGAATCGTTGTATTATTGACGGCAGGTGATTCGATTCAATTGGCTGAGGCTCAACCGGACAAAAGTGCCGCAATACGGAATGAACCTACTATTCGTGCTCCAATAGTTGAGAAGGTGGCAACAGGAGGCAAAATCCGTATATGGGGTGAGCAGAACGGTTGGTTATTCGTGCAAGGGCCGCAAGGACAAGCAGGATATATTGCAAAGAAAGATGCTTCATTATCAAGCATCGAGAAGGTGCCTGAGCCAGCAAGAGAACCTGCTTTTATCGCATGGAAAGTTGCTGGAAGTAAAATTAATATGATCTGGGAAGCCGTATACAATCGTAATCCGGAACCTAGCTCAATTAAACCTATGCAAGGCGTCAATGTAGTTAGTCCTACCTGGTTTGAGCTTCAGGATGGCAAAGGGACAATTAAAGGGAAAGCCGATCCGGCGTATATTCGTTGGGCTCATAACCAAGGTATGCAGGTATGGGCACTCTTCAGTAACGGATTCGAACCTGAACAGACAACCAAGGCATTGGCTACTGTAGAAACGAGATTTTCGATGATAAGGCAATTGCTCGCTTTTGCCGAGTTGTATGACTTGCAAGGGATTAATATCGATTTTGAGAATGTGAAGACTTCTGATAAAGAGAATCTCGTGCAGTTCGTAAGGGAAATGACTCCTCTGCTTCATGAAGAGGGTCTCGTTGTATCCATTGATGTGACGCCAAAGTCGAATAGCGAGATGTGGTCCTTGTTTTTAGACCGTGCTTCCCTTGGACGAATCGTCGATTATATGATGGTAATGGCCTATGATGAGCATTGGGCTTCTAGCCCTAAAGCAGGGTCGGTCGCGTCACTTTCATGGACGGAGAAATCACTTGCTCGAATTATCGAAGAGGATAAGGTTCCGGCAAGCAAGCTTGTGTTAAGTATGCCGCTCTATACCCGTATCTGGACAGAGAAGGCGGATGCTGACGGTAAAGTGAAAGTGAGCTCTAAGGCAGTAGGTATGGATCGTGTGAAAGAGATTATTGCCGATAAGAAATTGAAGAAAGTATTTGATGAGCAGGCTGGGCAAAATTATGTTGAATACAAAGAGGATGGCGCTTTGAACCGCATATGGATTGAGGACGAAGTATCGATAAAAGCACGGGTCGAGCTTATGAAGAAATATGATCTTGGCGGAGTCGCTTCATGGCAACGAGCATTTCAAACAGAAACGATTTGGAAAACGATTGATGATGCAATTAGCAAACGGCCTTAATACATTTGTATAGATAGAAGAACCCCCTGCTCCGTTGGGGACTGACCCCCTAGCATGAGACAAATCAAAACACCTTTAAGAGAATGTGAACATGTCGTAAGATATGGATACTACCTTGGAGGTGTTTTTTACGTTGGCAACAAGAGTAAGCTACCCAGTGAAAACAAAGATGAAGGCTATTGAAATGAGATTAGCAGGTATTTCGGTGAAAGAAGTCATGGATCAACTTAATATAAGAAATAAGACGCAAGTGAAAACTTGGATGCGCTGGTATCGCAGTGGCGAATTGAACCGGCTGGAGCAGCCTGTCGGCAAACAATATACCTATGGTAAAGGACCAGAGTTCACGTCAGAATTAGAGCAAATAAAGGCGGAGAATAGGTTTTTGAAGCAACAATTAGAGATGCTAAAAAAGTACAAGGAGATGGAAAGGAGGTGTCACCAAAGCTAGTCGTTGAATGGGTCGAGTCTATTCGAAGAGAGGTCAGTATCACACAAGCATGTGCATGGCTTGGAATTCCACGCGCTACCTACTACCGTTGGAAAGCATCGTATGAAACCGAATCACTGGACAAGACGGTCGAGAAGATTCGAGAACTCTGTATGCAACATAAATTTCGCTATGGATACCGAAAGATCACGGCGCTGCTACGAAAGGAGCATACGATTAATCACAAACGTGTGCAACGGATTATGCAACGTGAGCAGTTGCAATGCCGGGTTAAAGTCAAGAAACGGAAACCATCGGGACAGCCTGCATATCTAGCGGAGAACCTGTTAAAACGTCAATTTCAAGCGGATGCACCCATGCAAAAACTCGTCACGGATATTACGTATTTACCGTTTGGTGGAAAAATGTTGTACTTGTCGAGTATCCTAGATTTGTTTAATGGAGAGATTGTGGCTCGCAGCATATCAGACAAGCAAGACACTGCATTTGTGCTTGATACGCTCAGCCAACTGCCCTCTCTGCCAGGCGCAATGCTTCATAGCGATCAAGGCAGCGTCTACACGTCACAGGCCTATCAGGAAGCTGTAAAAGGAAAAGGCATTACCATGAGTATGTCCCGCAAGGGTACGCCTGCTGATAATGCCCCCATTGAATCATTTCATTCCACACTAAAGTCTGAAACGTTCTACCTCGAAGGTTTGACTCGTACAACGACTGCAATCGTTGAACAGACCGTTCGAGACTACATCACTTACTATAACGCAATTCGTATTCAAACGAAACTAAACAACCAGTCGCCGATTGATTTCCGACGCCTGGCCGCTTAAACTTGAAAGGTGTTTTGATCCCTGTCTCACAAATGGGGGTCAGTCCCGTTGGAAGCAGGGGGTTCTTCTATCTATACAATAGTTTATTGTTCTAACGATGCAGGAGCATATGTCGCTTGGTTCGGATCTAACGTCAATATTGTTTTGCAATACATACAGCGGTCCGTCTTGCCAAGCATTTTAGTTGGTCGTTTGCATTCAGGACATTCAAGCATCGTAGCACTTGTTGACATCATTCCTGCCCAGAAATAAACCATGCAGCTGACTAATAATGAAATCATGCCGATAATCATGAAGATCACAGCGATGATTTTTCCAGTGCTTCCTCCCCACCAGATGATACCGCCGGTACCGAGAATCATAACCCCCATACCAACTAATGTGAAAACAAGACCCCACAGACGAAATTCATTAATTTTGGCTGATTTGAAAAAAAACTTATTCACTGTCCCATTCCTCTCCGTGACATAGACTTATGTAATTGAAACGGAATTCTTGTTATAGAAGCAGGAAACCGTCCCTAGTTTGTCGAAAATGATAAGCCGTAGACTATTATTATAGCTGAATCAATACTGTTTAGCTATACGGAGGCCCAAGTGAAGCATATAAAACAGCATTTCATTGAATCATATCGTACCCAGCCTGATCTTATCTGTCTAGCCGTAATCGAAAATCCGTATCCATATAACCCGCTTATTGAAGGATTGGACTTGTTGATATTGGTTATTCGAGAGAATAATAGCGGCAAAGAGACTCAGCATATTCAGTTGCATGGCGAAAGAATTCTTATTCGTACACTTGAAGCTGAGGAATTGGAAAAATGGATTGCCTGCCATGAGAATCGAAGTATTATCCAATGGATTGTTCGGGGGGAGATATTATTGGAGCGCGACAATTATTTAACGAATATTCGCGAGCGCTTAATGTTATTTCCGAATGAGATGAGGGAACAGAAACGATTCACTGAATTTTCAGGTTTTTTGCGCACCTATTTGCAGGCAAAGCAAGACATAGAAGATAACAATGTTCTAGATGCGCACAGTAATGTGCTAGCTGCGCTTCATTATTGGGCTCGGATTGTATTAATAGAAGAAGGACATCATCCAGAGTTGACCGTCTGGCGGCAAATACGTCGTGTTCACCCTGGCGTATATAAGTTGTATGAAGAATTGACGGCTAGTCCGGAAACATTAGACCAGCGTGTACAGTTAGTTATGTTAGCTTGTGAATTTACTGTAATGAACAAAATGAAAGAATGTTGTTCATTGTTGCTTGAGTTGATGGAAAGCCGAGAAGAGCCATGGAGTATTGTTGAACTGCAAAATCATCCTTCACTCGAAACTCTGCAAGTCGATCTATCACTAATTGTTCAGAAGCTGGTTAAGCGATCGTATATTCGAGAGGTTGCTGTAATGCCTTCGATTGGAGATGCGGAAGCGCTGGAATTGCGATATATGCTTGCTGTTTAGGGGCTTTTTTAGAAGTCAATGCCCGTTCTGTAATCATTTTGCAGCGGGCATTTTTAATTTTAGAAATATGCTTGACTTAGTTTGAAAGTCTATGATATATTAATCCTCGCCGCTTTTGAAGCAGGCATCAAAAGTCAAAAAGACAAACAAAGAAAATTGTCGAATGACGAAAAAAATGCTTGCAATCATCTAGGCATCTGTGTTATATTACAAAAGTCGCCGCTGAGAGAAACACACGGTTGGCGAGTAAGAAAAGTAAGATATAATTGTTCTTTGAAAACTGAACAACGAGCGAAACTGCCCCATTTATTCTAACGAATAGAATGGAAAAGCAATAAAAAGTAATGAGCAAGTCAAACACCTAAATGGAGAGTTTGATCCTGGCTCAGGACGAACGCTGGCGGCGTGCCTAATACATGCAAGTCGAGCGGAGTTAGTTGAAAGCTTGCTTTCAACTAACTTAGCGGCGGACGGGTGAG
>JBHGUX010000029.1:0-123070 GCA_048976605.1 Pristimantibacillus sp.
AAAAAGATTAACTTGACATACTATTAGCTGGTTTTGACAATAGAGGAAAGCTGTTCCTCTATTGTCCGTGCATCACACGATTATCTTATAATAGCGGATGCACGATCCTTTAATTTATCTCATTGATCGTGTTTCTAATGAGTATAGTCCTATAGCGGAACTCCGTTCCTTTATGGCTGGCGACATTCATGATATGACAGAAATAGAGGAACGCAATTCCCTTATTATGATGCGGTTCGGGTTCGGCATCACAAAGAGCTTACCTCATCCCCTGTTAATCCGAACAAAACAAAACTAGGGGATCCCAAAAGGTAAAAAACCTTATGGGACAGCTCCTTTCTTGACTCTGTAGCGGTAGTTGTTCGTCCTTGAAGCTCATTATAATCCATAATGGCAACAATATTGCATTGACAGAACCTGACTTATCATGTAATATTCGATTTGGCAATATTGAACAGACAACAGCAAATTTTCGTATAACCTCGCGAGCGAACAGGGCGAGGGTTTCTACAGGAAGCCTTTACTTCCTTACTACGAATATATGGAATCCAATTTGGATTTCCATACATTCATGGTAAGGATTTTTTTGTTGTTAAGGGACTGTTCTTCGAAATTCGAGGAGGGTAATCACGTAATGAAATATTATTTATCGGTATTAATAGGTGCTATGAGCTACGGTATTCTATCGACAATTGTCGTCATTGCATACGGCAAAGGTTATGTGCTTGGCGAAGTGGTTGGCATGCAGTTATTAGTTGGGTTTATTCTGGCTTGGCTGTTCGCGCTTTATACGAAATGGCGGGAAAGATCGAAAGCAGCTTCAGCATCAACGGGATCTCAGCAAGTGCGTAATGAACCTTCACCGAAGCTCAACTGGAAACAAAGATTGCTGCTTATGGCAGCCGGATTGCCTACAGCGATTACAGGGTTGTTGTATTATCAATCTTTGCGCTATATTCCAGCTTCATTGGCCATTATCCTGCTATTCCAGTTTACTTGGATAGGAGTTCTCCTGCAGGCGGTATTGCAACGTAAACGTCCTAATGGCATTATGCTGCTGACACTTGTTGTGTTGTTCGGAGGCACGATGCTTGCAGCTGGGATTTTCGAACAAGAGAGCGCCGTTGTCAGCTGGATTGGTATTGCTCTAGGGTTATTGTCAGCAGTGAGCTACACCCTGTTTATATTGTTCAGCGGTAAAGCAGTGCCATCTGTTCATCCCGCTTATCGCAGCGCATGGATGTTAACAGGAGCAGTCGCATTTGTCTTTATTTTATTCCCGCCGCAATTCTTATTTAATGGAGCCTTATTCGGAGATTTATTGCTTATTGGCTTTTTACTCGGTTTGTTCGGTGCCTTTATCCCCCCAGTATTGTATGCGATAGGAGTACCTCGTGTGGGAGAAGGTATGACTGCTATTCTCGGTGCGGCAGAGCTTCCTGTAGCTGTCTTCATGTCATCATTTGTGCTAAGAGAGCATGTAAGCCTGCTGCAATGGATTGGAGTCATATTAGTGCTAGTAGGGGTCGCATTACCTGAGCTTCTGAAACGAATAGGTCCTAGACGACCAACGATTTCATACTCGAAGTCGATCCATTCAAGAAAACCTTCCAACACTTAACCGTGTGGAAGGTTTTTTCTTTAATATCCTTGAGTAAGCACTTGATCAATAATCCCATATTCAACAGCCTCTTCAGAGCTCATGAAATAATCGCGATCCATATCTTTTTCCACTTTTTCTAGAGGCTGTCCTGTTCGCTCGGCGGTAATTTCATTAAGTCTGGAGCGAATGTTCACGATACGCTTTGCGCTGATCGCGATATCACTTGCTTGCCCTTGCGTACCGCCATGGGGTTGATGAATCATGATTTCACTATTCGGCAACGCGAAACGTTTGCCTTTGGCGCCTGACAGCAGTAAAATAGCAGCAAATGAGGCCGCTAAACCAGTGCAAATGGTATGCACCGGAGGTTTGATGTATTGCATCGTATCGTAGATAGCGAAGCCAGCCGAAGTAGAACCTCCAGGGCTGTTAATGAACAGCGATATCTCTTTCTCTGAATCCTCGGCCGCAAGAAGCAGCAATTGAGCCATAATACTGTTAGCGACCTGATCGTCAATAGCTGAACCTAGAAACACGATGCGATCCTTCAGCAATCGGGAGTAGATATCATAGGATCTTTCACCTCGACTGCTTTGTTCAACCACATAAGGGATATAGCTGCTCATTGGGATTACCTCCAGTTTTAAGTTGCATTCCCCTTGTAAACGAAATACATTCATCGTAAGATACGGGCAATAGCAAAAAATCTTTTTTTTATTTTATTTGAGAAATTGCGTATCCTATGGAAGGATTCAATCGTTTACTACATAAGGTGTATTGTAATTAAGTTCCGAATGGAGTTTGTTGTAATAGCCCCTAGGCTATAGTGGGGAAAGGACTAAGGAGGTATCGATATGAACATTACGGAGTCAAAAGATAACAATCTTAGACAATTGCAAGCTGTCGTATATCGTTACTGTTTGTATCTAACAAAATCGAACTGGGATGCCGAGGATTTGGCTCAAGAAACTTGGCTGAAAGGGTTGCAAACTTTGCAGGGTAGAGACCATAAGAATACGGAAGCTTTGATGCTGCGGATTGCCAAGAATACATGGATCGACCAATCGAGGAGAAAAAGCGTGTTTAATCGGGTGCAATTGAGAGTGGAGAAGCAGATACTAATGGAACCAGATTACGAAATCTTTGAACTCGAGGCTGCTTTCCAGTCACTTGTGAAGCATTTGCCGCCACTCCAGAGAACGGTGTTTCTATTGCGGGATGTATTAGGTTATTCGATTGAAGAAACGGCAGCGATACTCACGACAACTGAAGGTGCGGTGAAAGCAGCGCTTCATCGTGCTCGGAGATCTTTGGAAGCCGTCAAGCTGGAGCTTGAGGAGCCGTCTTTATCGAAACCTGAAGAGGAAAGCAAGAAGTCTTATTTGCGAGCTCTAGCTGTGTCGTATCAGTTGGGGGATCTAACAGCTTTGGTAGAACTCGCTTTACAGGATGAATTAGAATCAATGGCCGTTATGGGAATGGTTCATAACAAGCTGAGCCAGCGTACCCGCCAAATTCAAGCTTCCTTCTCTACACAGACACAAACTCATGCAAGCTTAGCTGCTTAGCTTATTGAAGGATGGATGATGAATCATTATGAAATTTGAGTTAGGTGCTTGTTTGCTTAATGATCGATTGCTCGAGAGAGGGATGACCCAGAATGAGTTAGCGCTAGCCATACATTACAAACCAGAACGCTTAACCGATTATATGGACAATAAACGGATTATGCCTCTTAAAGTCGCTGTATCAATTGCTGCAACGATCGGTTGTACTGTGAATGAGCTATATGAACTGGAGCCTTACTAAACAAATTAAGCTTTAGCGTATTATAAAAAGAAGCGGTTATTTGCTTCTTTTTTTTGTTATGTCCCTTAGCAATATATTTTCGTTATAATAATCCTAATACGCATTTGGGATGGAGAATAAGCGATGGATAAAAAACTCATTTTTTTCGATATAGATGGAACGCTGGTAGATCAGTACAAGCAAATACCAGAGTCTACAAAGTGGGCTGTGGCACAATTGAAGAAAGCAGGGCATGAGCTCGTCTTAGCTACCGGCAGAGGTCCGTTTATGCATAAGGACATTCGTGAGGAGCTTCAAATCGAATCCTACGTCAGCTTTAATGGTTCCTATGTCGTGTATAAGGACGAAGTTCTATATCGTCATGCTATTAATGAAAATCGCCTAGAGGAGCTTATACAAATTACGATGGCCAATAAGCATCCACTAGTGTACATGACATCAGAAGGAATGAGGACGAGTACGGAGCACAATGCTTATACCGATGAAGATTGTGAGACGTTGAAGCAGAAGCTTCCTGCTCTAGAGCCGGATTATTATAAAGGAAAAGAAATCTATCAATGCCTGTTGTTTTGCAAGCAAGAGGATGAAGGGGACTATAAGGAGAATTTCACCGACTTAGGGTTTATTAGATGGCATTTGTACGGCAGCGATATTCTTCCGCCTGGTGGTTCAAAAGCACGAGGAATTGCAGCTCTCATTGAACGAACAGGTTTCAAACATGAGGATGTATATGCTTTTGGCGATGGACTAAATGACATTGAGATGCTGCAATACGTTCACCATAGTGTAGCGATGGGCAATGCACAAGATATCGTCAAACAAGCGGCGCGATATGTAACAAAGGACGTTGCTGAGGATGGGATATTGCATGGTCTGAGGATGGTGGGGTTAATAAGGAGTTAATAAGGGGTTAATGAACGCCTTAACCAGATCGGTTAAGGCGTTCATTGTTAAATCATGAGAATCTCTCGAATATCCTGTTCTGTAAGGGAAGATAGAGCTTCCTGACCAGGCTGAATCACTTCATCAATCAGGTTTTTCTTCTTCTGTTGAAGCTCATACATTTTGTCCTCCACCGTTCCTTGGGTGACCAGTCGAATGACCTGAACCACTTTCTTCTGGCCAATACGATGTGCACGATCTGCAGCCTGCTGCTCAACGGCAGGGTTCCACCATAAGTCGTAGAGGATTACTGTATCTGCACCAGTCAGATTTAATCCGGTTCCGCCAGCCTTCAATGAGATAAGGAAAATATCACGTTCACCGTCGTTAAACTGATTACATAGCTCAACTCGTTCGGAAGTTGGCGTCTGCCCATCCAAATAAAAGTAAGGGACGCCTTGATAACCGAGTTCGCGCTTGATAATTCCCAGCATCTCGGTGAATTGGGAGAAAATCAGCATTCTCTTGCCAGCACTGCGACATTCCTCGATCATGTCTAAGAGCTGTTCGAATTTAGCGGAGCTTCCAGTATAACCTTCAACGAACAGAGCAGGGTGACAGCATAGCTGGCGAAGCCTGGTTAATCCCGCTAAGATTCGAATCCGATTCTTTTGGAAGTCTTTATCATTCAAATGTTTCAACGTTTCCTGTTGAAGCTCAGCCAGATAGGCAACATATAGCTTTTTCTGATCAGGCAGCAATTCGGTTGCTTGCAGCGATTCGATCTTCTCCGGCAACTCCTTAAGTACATCGGATTTTAACCGGCGCAACAGAAATGGTCGGATACGCTTAGCAACGGTCTCCCTAGATAAGTCATTGAACACCTTAAGATTCGGGAATAGCTCTGGGAAAACGACGTTAAAAATCGACCATAGTTCATCTAACGAGTTCTCGACCGGAGTACCGGTTAACGCGAATCGATACTGCGCCTCAAGTCTTTTCACCGCTTGAGCCGTTTGGGTCGTGTGATTCTTGAAGAACTGCGCCTCATCCAAAATAAGCGTATGAAAGGTTTGCTTCGCATACTGTAGGGCATCTCTGCGCAATAAGGGGTAAGAGGTGATGACGACATCCACCTGAGAAACATCCTTAAGCAATCGATTACGTTCTTCCTTAGTACCATCCACAATAATAGCCCGAATCTCCGGTGCGAACTTACGCAGCTCGTTACGCCAGTTGTAGACGAGTGAGGCAGGACATACAATAATGGCCGGCAACCTCTGGCTGCGTATTTCATTCAATTCTGAGAGGATGAAGGCAATGCTTTGCAACGTTTTGCCTAGACCCATATCATCTGCAAGAATTCCACCGAAATGGTAATGGGCTAGTGTCTTAAACCAGCCAAACCCATACTTCTGATAGTCCCTAAGAATAGGCTCTATACTTGAAGGAATATTGAAATCGAGATTATCCGGATTACGCATATTATCTAGCAATTGTCGGAATGATTTTCCCAGCTTAATCGTATTGCTATGCCTATCTGAGTCAATGAGATGCAACGCATTAACTACAGAAAGACGATGTGTTATGCCTTTAATATCTATGTTGTGTAATCCTGAAGCATTCATGAAGCGAATGATTTCTTGAAATTCTGCTGTTTCGAGCGGCATTAAAGCTCCACCCGGCAAGCGATAGTATTTACGTTTCTCCTCAAGAGATTTCAGCAGACTACGAATTTCGGATTCTGGAAAACCATCAATATCAAATTTGAAATCGAGCCAATTGGTTCGTTCATCCCATTCAATTCTAGCTTTCGGAGGAACATGTCCCGTGAAGATTCTTGTTTTCACCGCAGAGGTGGCATAGATTCCAGCAAGCTTCTCTAACTGAGGGAGGATATGATACAGAAATTCGTATTCTCCATCTTCATCCGCCATAATATATCCGCCCTCTGTTTTGGCGAATTCCCCTTGCTCCATAAGTTCAAGAATCATTCTTTCCTGATTGCCATCTCGCATAAGAATACGATCTGTACCACGTTTCTGTTCCGTACCCTCCAATGGATTAATGACGATGTCCCCATACTGAAATTCAAGCCCCGCCAGGAGACGATCCTTCACTCGATCCAAATAGAGCTTGGCCTTAAGCGGAGTATGCATGATACGTTCAGACACCGCTTGAGCGATATGAACACTGCCTAGCTTCATCAAACCTGGTATTACTTTTTCCATGAATGATTCCATTTGTGCTCGTTGAATACGAATTTGTGGCTCCCGAGCCGTTTCCAGCATTTGATACAGCTCAGATAGACGTTTAATTTGATCACTTGGAAGTCGGAGCAGCTTGCCTCCGGTTAGAACAAATCCATAGGATTCCATTATGGTGATTTTGTCGAGTCCTTGTACGTCTAACCGAAACTCCTCTGGATTAGTTTCATCGAATTCGAATAACAGAGGAACTGGTTCATCATGGATGCGAATTCCATCGAATAGCTGATCATCTTGCTCCAGCTTTACGGCTGGGTTATTGGTTAGAAGAGCAAGAAGGGATTCCCATGAAACAGGGGGAATAAGCAGCATCCGATCTCCGCTCAACGTCTTGGCATGATTGGAATAGATGCTCGATGTTTCCAGATACATGGTCTCATTATGATAAATATCAATTAATAAGCGAATAATGCGATCATCTTGTGGCTGAAAGCTGTGACTATTCGGATTATAAGTGAAATGCTTAGAGAAAACATAGGGTATGTTACGCTCCATACTCATAAGAAATTCCTTGATTTTCTGGACGATATAAGGACGTTTGGGTCCAAGCTTTAGTTCGATGCCAAACATATATTTCCGATAGCCGTATGGGAAGAGTTTAATGATGAACTCTACATCAAGCACTGCTCTTGCATCCAATACATGTTGATGTCGACTGGGACGAGGAGGTCTCGAATAACCAAATAAACCAATCATGCTATCAGCTAGATGATCATCCTTGGGTACGGCGTATCTGGGTTCCAACTGACCCGCTTGTTCACTGAATGAATCCTCTGGAAACAATGCAGAAGGGAATTTACGGCTTGGAGCATCGTCATTCTGTTGTCTCTCATGTATATTTAACAGCACAGCAGCGATATGAGGGCAAAATTGATTAGTCGTCAGGAAGAGTTCACATATACAGGAGGCTTCAACATCTCCATCAGCATCAATCTCAACCGTAACAGGGTAGCTATTATCCCCTAGAACTGTTGCTTCATATCGTGATTGAACAGCATTATATAAAGTGAACTTCACTTTACTTGCACCGAAGTAAGCTGCGCCGCCTTCATAGGAGCTCTCGCCACAACGTAATTTTATGATTCGTCTGGTTAATGGAAAGCTCATTGCCGTTATCCGTCCTTTTTGAATAAAAATGGATTTAATTAGAAAATAATATAGGATAGGAATTACCTTTCATTCATTATACATGAAAATGTCATAGGTATTAAGGAGTGCCCTAGATAGTCCATATCAACGTATGGTATTATGGAGTAATAGTTAAGAAGAAAATGACAAGCCACTTTCTGGAGGGAATTCTCATTACTAACGTCACCCTAAACGATGCGATGTCGATGTTAAAGGATACAAGTAGAACGTTTTATATTCCAATTAGCCGATTGGATGGGGGACTTAAGGAAGCAGTGTCCTCGGCCTATCTTTGTATGCGGGCTATTGATGAAATCGAAGATCACCATGAGATTTCAGATCAATTAAAAATAGAGCTGTTGTTCGGTGTTCATGCGGCTTTTACATCTGATAATATGATTGAAGAAACCACGAAACTGCTTGCTCCCTATGCTGCAGTATTGCCAGAGGTGAGCATGCGACTTGAAGAATGGGCGCTTCTATGTCCAGCTACGGCAAGACCAACTGTGTTTCATTACATCGCAATGATGTCTAAGGAAATGGCGGAATGGGTTGAGAAGCAATGGAAGATCGAAACCGAAGAGGATTTGGATCGTTATACCTATAGTGTTGCGGGTATGGTGGGAGAAATGCTATCCGATCTATGGCTATGGAATGATGGTACCGTATCTGATCGTGAGAAGGCAATTGCCTTTGGTCGCGGCCTGCAAGCTGTTAATATAGTCCGTAACCGAGACGAGGATCTTACTCGTGGCGTTGATTTCTTCCCTGCAGGCTGGAAGTTCAAAGATATGCTTCAGTATACGAAACGCAATTTGGCTATGGCGGATGAGTATATTGCTGAACTGAAAAAAGGTCCTGCACTTAGTTTCTGTAAAATTCCGTTGGCATTAGCTCATGCGACAATGAACATAATTTCTGCTGGCGGCAATAAGCTGACTCGGGATACCGTTCTGAAGATTGTGAATAGAATTGGCGGTTAATGAACAACAAACAGATGGCTGTGACTCTTATTAAAGTCTAGGCCTTTTTTTGTTTTATTAGGGCAGGAGTGAAAGTGATGAGTATGATTCGGTTGGACAATGTAACGAAAAAGTATGACGATGCTCTAATATTTCGCGATATTTATTTTAAGCTGAGCAAAGGGGATCGGATTGGTCTAATCGGACGCAACGGGGCAGGCAAGTCAACCGTGTTCAAGCTTATTCTAGGGAAAGAAGAGCCGACAGCCGGTAAAATTGAAGTCGATGCGAAGGTGAAGGTTAGTTACTTCTCCCAATTCTCGGAGCTTACAGGCGGCAATTCTGTTCAACAAGAAATAGAGATGTGCTACGAGCATGTCTGGAAGATAGAGCGACAATTGAAGGAAGTAGAAGAACAGTTAGGTCTGGTGACGGATGATTCTGAGATGAATCAACTGCTGGAGAAACAAGCGGATTTATTCGAACAGATGGAGCATCATGATGGCTGGAACGTATCTGTGGAGATTGACACTGTACTCAGTAAATTAGGCTTCGATGATCGTTCGCGGAATCAACCTATAGACGAGTTGTCGGGAGGCTGGAAGAACCGAGCTGCACTAGCCAAAATACTTATAGAAATGCCTGATGTCGTATTGCTTGATGAGCCTACAAACTTTCTCGATATGGAAGGAATCATCTGGTTGGAGCAATGGCTGCACCGTTTCAAAGGCGCGATGATTCTAGTCTCGCATGATAGGCAGTTTATCGATAGAGTAGTTACGCAGACGATCGAGATTGAGAATTATCATTTTCAAGAGTACGACGGAAATTATACCGATTACATACAGAAGAAGAAGCTGCGTAAGAAGGTGCTTGATCGTCAGTTCGAATGGGAAGAAGAGCTGCTGATCATGGAGGCTGAGGCCGTTGATAACCGTTCGCGCAAGAAATCATCGAAGGACCGTTTGTCTCGCAAGCTGGCTGATTTGAAAAAGCAAGTTGAGCCGAATCCAGTTAACGCACTTATTACTGATATTTATCAAAATCTAAGATTTCCGGATAATCTTTGTCAGGTTGAAGGAATATCCAAGCAATATGGTGATCGTATGATCTTCAATAATGTCCGTTTTGATATTCAGAAGGAAGATAGACTTGCTATTGTTGGTCCAAACGGAAGCGGCAAGTCTACGCTGATTAAAGTACTTACAGGTCAAGAGAAAGCAGATACAGGGGAGATCCGCTGGGATAGAGGAGTCAGCTACGCCTATTTCAATCGGATGTGGGATGAGCTGGATCTTAAGGATACGGTTAGCCATGCGGTCAACGTCTACGGACTAGGTCTCGATGCACCAAGGAAAAAGGTTAATAAATTTCTGTCCATGCTGCAATTTTCTGAGGCTGATCTGCATAAAGTAATCGGTAATTTGTCAGGCGGACAACAAGCACGAGTAGCGCTGGCCAAATGCTTGCTTTCAGGCGCAGCGGTGATTATATTGGATGAGCCTACGAATCATCTGGATCTAACAAGTATTCAAGTAATGGAACAAGCATTGATTCACTTTCCAGGAGCTGTCGTTACGGTAAGTCATGATCGATTCTTCATTGATAAAATAGCAACGAGGAAGCTTACCTTCGAGCCAGGTGCGGCAATTAGTGAGGAAAACTTATAGCCGAATAGGAAGTGGTGATGAAATGGAACTTTATTTCAAGGACAACTTCTTTAGTGCAGGCACAAGTGCAATTATGGATGCGGCCGGAGAATCATTAGGTACAATAGATTTGAAGAGCAGCTTCGGATCTTCGTTGGACATTTATGATCAAACGGGAGTAAAAGTATGTGGAGGGAAATTTCCTTTCTTCTCAGGCAAATGGCATATCAGCCATGGTGAAGATGTGATATTAGGTGTCGTTCGCATGCGATTAAGCTTCTTCACGAAAAAGTTTGAGTACGACGCGAAAGATCGCGGTCAATTTGAGATTACCGCACCTGCTTTTACGAATGAATACAGAGTACAAGACAGCTACGGCCAGACGGTCGCAACTTTTAATAGAACCAGCAGTTGGCTGCAGTCAGGTGCCTTTTGTCTGCATAATCATTCCACCCTGTTGGATAGTTATGAGTTGATTGCAGTTGTAATGGGTATTCATGCGATTCAGAAACAAGCGAATGCCGCTACTTAAATAATGAGGCTAGGAAGCACTCCTGAGACAAGGAGTGCTTTTTTTTATTTTGTTGTAGTCATTTTGTAACTTAATTAAGCCTGTAGTCGTTATATTATATAAGTATCCAGAATAAGAATATAGACCACTCAGAAGGAGCGTCTGCGCGATGAGAAAATATGCCATGATTACGGTTGTTACTATTGCTTGTTTAACTGCTTTTAGCTTTGCTCTAGCGGGGGGACGTGAATACATACCGGTACCTAAAACGCCGAATTTACAAACAGGTTATATCGAGAAAATCGAGCATAAGGATAATCAATATATCCTATCCATAGATCATATCGATTGGTATGAAGGGGAGCAAGCGGCACAGAAGTTCCGTGAGCTAGAAGAAGACTCGGGAATGGATGCCCCGCCAGACGGTTATTACATCATTAACGATGATTCGACTCTGAAGGATCTGCCCATTGCTGATGATGCCGTCGTACTCATGCAAATCTATAATCGGACTGGCGATGTGAATGAAGCAGATATCGTATGGGATGAACAAATTTCGGTAGATAAATTCGTTGAACTCCTTAATACGGAAGACGATTTTGAACTGAAAAACTTCCCTTATCATGTAACGGTACAAGGTGGCGAGATTGTCCGTATTGTACAGCAGTATATTCCTTAATGAGAATGACAATCTCTTAATTAAACAAACAGTGAGCCATTATAACCAAGCAAGTGTTTGGTTTTAATGGTTTTTTTCTAATTGTGTTGGTTCAATATATGCCTATGTGTTTATGAAGGTTTTTTTTTGGTTATTAAGTATTGAACATGAAACATATACACTCTTACCTTCGTCACTAGATCATGTAAAAACGAATTAAAGAAAACAGAGGAGGAATTTTCTTGAGTCGATTGAGTCAATATTCTCAACCATTGAAGAAGACAATTGTTCTAGGTCTTAGTATTGCATTAGTTGCAGGAGCTGCATTGGTTACGATTAAACCAGAAAGAGCCGCAGCCGCATCGCCAACAACGATAAATCAGACCACATCATCTGCCATATACAATAAGTTTGAGCGATATGTGAAGAACGCATCAACGCTGGCGACAGCTCGTAATTATTTGATTAATAATATTGGAAGGGTTAGTGTTTCACAGGCAACTATTATGACACTTCATCTAGAAAACGCTCAGAAAGCCCAGCTTGATGCCTTTTCTGAGAAGTGGTATCCAGAAAACATACAGAAAATAATCAACCAAGCGTATCAACAGAAGGGCGATTCCTTTCCAGGGCTGCTGAGTGTTGTTAAGGATTCCAAAACACGCGCACTGCTTATTGAGACTCGAGACAAAGGTTATAAGCTTAAGACGAGTGAAGGAATGTATTACCCTGTTATGCATTATCAAGGGTTCCAGCAATTCAAATCTCATGTTAAGAAGGATATTGCCGTATATATTGATGTAATGGCGGTGGAGTCCAATAATCCGATGATGAATGACGGTGCAATCGTTATCGGTTGGGATGAAGTAATCGATCGAGCGTTGCAAATAGAAGATTTTCTTAAGAACTATCCGAATTCCAATCGAGGAGCCGTTATTCGGAATGAATTCAGCTACATGAAATCACGCGTATTCTATGGTGCAAGCAACACTCCTGTATACGATAGTGCCGATGGCAAGGTACTTAAACTGGAGACTGAGGTAAGGGAAGCTTATGAAGCAGCGATTGCGAAGGATACAGGCGGCAGTAAATTAATCGAATCATTAGAACAGTTGCTTGATTTACTCGACGGCACGGACGGTGTACGTACTAAGGAAGTAGATACTTTCTTGGAACAAGTCGTGGAAAATTAGTACTTTAACAATAGAGGCTGCAGTCGAGTTCGAACAACAAAGAAGGCATACTCTTCATCCGTTTCATTAGGATGAAGGGAATGCCTTTTATTTATTGACGCTGAGATGACTGAATTGATACTGATGACGTTTATATCGGTATACTTGATTGCGCTCTTAAGTATAATGACGGCTTATCAGACATAATTATCAATGACATGAGCTTTATAGTGCCGGCTGTAAGCAAAGCAATCTCAGAGGAAAAAATTGAAGGTCAAATTACATTAACTAGAGTAGAGATCAAGGTAGAGGCATCAAAGGATGTGAATTCGGTCGAATTAATGATTCCGATAGCGGCGATACGTTCACTAGTTGATGGCAGGATTGATGAGTTTGCCATAACGACAATGCTGGCTTCCATTTCCTTTGACCAGCAAGCATTGTCCACGATTTTGACAGCAGCAACTGAGGACGTGAAGGTAATGATCACGAAATCAGATGCAATGAATTTTTCTGAGGAAATCAAGCAATCGGCAGGCGATCGAGCTGTCTATGCTTTTCGTGTGACAAGCGGTGATCAAATCATATCAGACTTCAATGGAAACGTAGTTGTTGCATTGCCCTATACACCGAAGCCCAATGAAGATCGTAATGCCATCGTTATTTATTACATCAATGCGCAAGGTGAAATAGAAGTGGTTAAGGACAGTAGGTATGACGCGGTTACGGGAATGGTCATTTTCCGGACGAATCATTTCTCATACTATGCGATTGGATACAGTTGAAAGAGAAGAGGCAGCCGGGCGGCTGTCTCTTCTTTTTTTACTGCAAAACAATAATCTGACTCATGTAAGTTATTTTTGATTGAGTATCATTCATATACTACATCAAACTCGGATACCGTCGAACTTTGTCCACTATGCAACCCGTAGTAAACAGAGTAGAGGAGGAGGGAGATGCGATTTCAGTTATCGGAAGAACAAGAGATGGCCATTGCGGTTATTCGTGAATTTGCCGAGAAAGAAGTTGCACCAGCTGCTGGGAAACGAGATGAAAAC
Organism: Pristimantibacillus sp.; assembly: GCA_048976605.1. Classification (GTDB taxonomy): domain Bacteria; phylum Bacillota; class Bacilli; order Paenibacillales; family Paenibacillaceae; genus Pristimantibacillus. The sequence continues at coordinate 13,700 of JBHGUX010000029.1, forward strand.
CAATATTTTGATCGCGCACTATTTGATCAAATCGGTGGGTTAGGGCTAGCAGGTATAGCTATTCCTGAGCAGTATGGAGGTGCAGGAAGCGATATTTTAACCTTTGCGATTGTAATTGAAGAATTATCTAGGGTTTGCGCATCTACAGCAGCTGTCTTAGCTGTACACACCGCTTATACCATGTTTCCGATTCTTAAATTTGGCAGCGAAGAGCTGAAGCAGAGAGCACTGAAGCCTTTGGCGCTTGGAGAAAAGCTTGGTGGATTTGGTTCACGGTCTGCGAGTGAGAAGAGCATAAGAAAGAAAAACAGCTTATGGTATAGAGACAAGGGTGATCATGTTGTATTAAACGGCATTCAGCCTCTGTTGGTTAACGCAGGGGCAGCGGATCTATACGTCATTATTGCTGATCAGATAAATACGAAGAACAGAAGGAAATGCAATGCTTATGTGATTGAAAGTGGAATACCTGGGATGAATGTCGGTATACCGAAGACTAAGCTTGGTTTGCGTTCTTTAATGACATCAGACCTACTATTCGATAACTGCATTGTATCGAAAGAAAATAGATTGGGGAAGGAAGGGCAAGGGGAAGAAATCATCTCAGCAGCCCTTGCAATCGGATACATTAGCGCCGCTGCGCAAGCGGTTGGCATTGCCCAAGGAGCGATGGAAGCGGCAACGAGCTATGCTAAGGAGCGCAAGCAATTCGGTATTCAGATCGGGAGGCGGCAAGGAGTTTCATTTAAATTATCCGATATGGCTGCGAAGATTGAGGCTGCTAGACTTCTGACTTATCAAGCCTCATGGCGATTGAATGAGGGTTTAACCAGTAGGAAGGAAACCGCAATTGCCAAGAAATTCGCGACAGACACAGCTGTAGCCGTCACCCTTGAGGCTATTCAAGTGTTGGGCGGTTATGGCTATATGCGAGAGTATCGGATGGAGCGTTTTTTACGTGATGCCAAATGTTTAGAATCAGAAATTGGAACAGGAGGGATACGGGCAGATTGGATTAAAGACATATTGTCAGCGGAATAGGAGGCGGGATCGACTTTGCGTGAAACGGTCATCGTCGGCGGGTCTAGAACAGCATTCGGTAAATTTGGCGGTATGTTTAAATCTGTTAAGGCGGTGGAATTAGGGGCTGCAGCGATCAAAGGAGCACTACAGAAATCAAACGTAGAGGCACAAAAAGTGGATGGCATTATTATGGGGATGGTTCTTCAAGCAGGTGCAGGACAAATCCCGTCACGACAAGCATCGAGAATTGCAGGTCTGGATTGGAGTATTCCATCAGAAACCATTAATAAAGTATGTGCATCTGGTATGAGGGCTATTACTATGGCCGATCAAATGATACGTGCTGGCGATGCTGAAATCATTGTGGCAGGCGGTATGGAAAGCATGAGCAATTCGCCATATGCCCTGCCATCAGCTAGATGGGGGGCTCGGATGGGAGACTCTGCGCTTATTGATCTCATGACTTACGATGGACTGCGATGCTCCTTTGATCAAGTATCAATGGCACAACACGGTGATCATACTGCTGCATTAATGGGAATCAGTCGCTCCGAACAGGATGAATGGGCGCTGCTCAGTCATATACGTGCGATTGCAGCTATTCGTCAACATAAATTCGACGAGGAAGTCATTGGCTTTGCTGCGGATAAGGGGATTATCGATCAGGACGAATGTCCACGACAGGATACGGATGCGGTGAAGCTGTCCCGACTTCGTCCTCTTAACGACAATGGAGGTACGATTACAGCAGGCAATGCACCAGGTGTGAATGATGGAGCTGCAGCATTAGTAGTGATGTCGAAGGAAGAAGCCCTGCGAGGCGGGTATAAGCCATTAGCTCGAATTATAGGGCATGCCGCAATCGGTACACAGGCATCAAATTTAGCCGAGGCACCGGCTTTAGCGATCCATAAGCTTCTACAACAAACCGGAGTAGCCTTGAATAATATTAAGTTGTTTGAAATCAATGAAGCTTTCGCAGCCGTAGTTTTGACCTGCGGAAAAATGCTCGACTGGGATGTGAATAAGGTCAACGTTAACGGTGGGGCAATTGCTTTAGGTCATCCTATTGGGGCAAGCGGAGCAAGAATTGTGATCTCCTTAATCCACGAACTGAAACGACAAGGAGGCGGTCTCGGAATAGCCGCGATATGCAGCGGCGGAGCACAGGGTGATGCAATATTAATTCAAGTGGATGGATGATGCTGGGGTGCTAATGATGGATATAACTCATATAACGGTAATTGGTTCCGGACAGATGGGAGTAGGTATTGCTCAAACTTTAGTGCAGTACGGCTATGAGGTTACGCTTTATGATATTGAACTCAAGGCGATTCAGCGAGGTTATACTTCTATCGACGCAGCTCTAACTCGTCATATTGATAAGGGTCGGTTGACGGAGGAGCAGAAATTAATCGCTTTGCAGAACTTAACGATCTCGACGAATTTGGAGAAGGCCTGTGAAGGTTCGGATGTTGTCATTGAAGCAGTACCAGAACAATTCGATAGGAAAAAATCATTGTTCAGAATGTTAGATCGAATCTGCCGGGTGGATACCATTCTTGCGACGAATACTTCTTCGCTGTCTATTACAGCCATTGCTGCTTCTACTGAACGTCCGGAGCTGGTCATTGGTATGCATTTTATGAATCCAGTGCCAGTCATGCCGCTCGTTGAGGTTATTCGAGGTCTTGCAACTTCCGAGACAACTTTCGATACCATTAAACGACTAGCGGAAAGTTTAGATAAAACAGTGGTTGATGTGAGAGATTTCCCAGGCTTCGTGTCCAACCGAATATTAATGCCAATGATTAACGAAGCAATCTATACCGTGTATGAGGGAGTAGCTTCGCCCGAAGATGTTGATCAGGTAATGAAACTAGGGATGAATCATCCGATGGGTCCGCTTACTCTTGCTGATTTTATAGGACTGGATACTTGCTTGGCGATCATGGAAACGTTGTATGAAGGCTTTGGTGATTCCAAATATAGACCTTGTCCGCTCTTGCGTAATTATGTAATGGCCGGGTGGCTGGGGCGAAAGACAGGCAGAGGATTTTACTTATACACGGGACGAAAGTAGGCCAACGGAAAGGGGTGCCTACAATCCATGGAGCTCAGGTATTCGAAGGAACAAGAGGCAATGCAGACAGCTGTTAGAGCCTTTGCAGAATTAGAAATTGCACCGATTGTCTTCAAAATGGAGCAAGACGAGACATTTCCAATCGAACTTATACGGAAAATGTCTCAGCAGAGTTTGATGGGCATTCCAATACCTTCAGAGCTTGGCGGTGCTGGTGCTGATTTTATTTCTTATATCATTGCGGTTAATGAGATATCTAAGGTCAGTGCTGCAGTTGGAGTTATTTTGTCTGTGCATACATCAGTTGGTACTATTCCTATCATGCAATACGGCACAGATGAGCAACGGGTAAAATATGTTCAACAGCTTGCTTCAGGAGAGTACTTGGGCGCATTCGCTTTGACAGAACCACAAGCAGGTTCAGATGCCTCGGCGATTCGCACGACAGCCGTATATGACGGCGATCAATATGTATTGAATGGGTCGAAGATATTCATCACCAATGCGGGGGTGGCAGACCTTTATATTACCTTTGCAGTTACGGATTCTTCGCTGGGACCTGCCGGCTTGACAGCATTCCTTATTGAGCGTCATACACAAGGTCTCCACATAGGACCTAAAGAGAAGAAGATGGGGCTGCACGGTTCCAACACCTGCGAATTAATATTTACGGATATGAAGATACCCGTCTCGCAAAGACTTGGAAAAGAAGGAGATGGCTTTGCCATTGCAAAAGGTTCATTAGACGGGGGAAGGATCGGTATTGGGGCACAAGCACTCGGAATTGCTGAAGCGGCTGTGCAATTGCTCGAGCAAATTTTGAATGGCAAATGGCATGGAAAAAAGAAATTAAAACCCTATCATGCTGAAATAGCAGATTTAATCACTCAGGTGGAAGCGGCTAGACTGCTTGTCTATCATGCTGCTTATCGGCGTCAAGAAGGACTACCCTGCACGAAGGAAGCCTCGATTGCCAAAATGTTCGCCTCAGATACAGCCGTTAAGGTGACAGGAGCTGCGGTAAGATTGCTTGGTAAGGAAGGGTGTATGAAAGAGCTTTCGGCTGAAAGACTATTTCGTGATGCGAAAGTGACTCAAATCTACGAAGGAACGAATGAGATTCATCGTATCGTAATTAGCCAGCAATTGCTGAGATAACCTTATTAAGATAGGGCGGTGGCGGGATGAAGGTTTCTCCCGGGCAACGATTGCGAGACGCTATACAAGTAGAACAGCCTCTTCAAGTGGCAGGTACGATTAACGCTTATTCAGCGATGATGGCTGAGCGAGTAGGGTTTCGAGCCTTGTACGTCTCAGGGGCAGGAGTTGCGAATGCTGCTTATGGGATGCCTGATCTTGGAATGACGACATTAACGGAATGCGTTGAAGAGGTTCGCCGGATATCGAATGTAACCGAATTGCCGCTGTTAGTCGATGTCGATACTGGATTCGGAGGAGCATTCCAAATTTCTCGTACCATGCGTCAGATGAGTCTTGCCGGGGCGGCAGGTGTGCATATTGAAGACCAAGTACTGTCAAAACGTTGTGGACATCGACCGAATAAAGCTATTGTCAGCAAGCAAGAAATGGTTGATCGAATGAAGGCAGCTGCAGACGCAAGAGTAGATGAAAGCTTTGTTATTATGGCAAGAACAGATGCTTTGGCTGTTGAAGGGTTAAGTGCTGCTATTGATCGAGCATGTGCCTGTGTGGAAGCAGGAGCGGATATGGTTTTTCCTGAAGCAATTAGCAATCTCGAAGATTATCGTAAATTTGTCGATGCCGTTCAAGTGCCGGTGCTGGCGAATATAACCGAATTTGGCCAAACTCCATTATTTACAGTTGAAGAATTAAGAGAAGTCGGAGTGAGCTTAGCTCTGTATCCGCTATCTGCGTTTCGTGCTATGAATGCTGCCGCTATGCAGGTTTACCGCATGATCCGTGAAGAAGGGAGTCAACAAAAGGTCGTCAATTTAATGCAGACACGAGCAGAATTGTATGACATTCTTCGTTATTTGGGTTATGAACATAAACTGGATCAGCTGTTCGGAACGGAGAGAGGAGATGCTTGAATGGCAGTTAAAGGAGGACTTGCGGATGTAATAGCTGGAGAAACAGCAATCTCGACCGTAGGGAAGGAAGGCAAGGGGCTAACATACCGTGGTTATTCCATTCAGGATTTAGCTGCCTATGCTAGCTATGAAGAAACGGCATTCTTGCTTATCTATGGTGTATTACCTAATCAGCTTGAGCTGAATCAATATAAAAATAAACTAACATGCTTAAGAAAGCTGCCAGATTCTCTGTTATTCATATTGGAACAGTTGCCGGAGCGTACCCATCCTATGGATGTACTGCGAACGGGGATATCTGCATTAGCTGCTTTCGAACCAGAGACTAGCGAGCATGACCAGTATGAGATTGCCAATAGATTAATAGCGAGCTGCGCATCTATACTTCTCTATTGGCATCATTATCATAGGTCTGGCATTAAGATAGATACGGAGACAGACAGTGATAGTATTGCTGGGCATTTTCTCCATCTGGTTCATGGGCAGAAGCCCGACGAGCATCATGAAGAATGCCTTGATAAATCGCTAATTCTATATGCAGAGCATGAATTCAATGCCTCTACTTTCGCAGCACGTGTTACGGCATCGACATTATCTGATTTCTATTCTGCGATTACTACTGGTGTTGGCACACTGCGTGGGAATTTGCATGGCGGGGCGAATGAAGCTGCGATGATGTTAATTGAACAATACGATGATCCAGATCAAGCGGAGCAAGGTGTGCTGCAGTTGTTGCGTGATCGTGAGCTTGTTATGGGATTTGGGCATCGTGTCTATACGATTTCAGATCCAAGATCAGATATTATCAAGCTTAGATCAAGGGCTCTTTCTGAACAAGCCGGAGATATGAAGCTCTATCAGATATCCGAACGGATTGAACAAATCATGTTAAGCGAAAAAAAACTTTTCCCTAATTTGGACTTTTACAGCGCTTCGGCTTATCGGTTGATGGGAATACCGACCTCACTATTTACTCCAATCTTTGTTATTGCACGTATCAGCGGCTGGGCTGCTCACATTATTGAGCAGCGTTGCAGCAATCGATTGATTCGTCCTAATGCTAATTATACCGGTCCTGAACCGCAGTCATGGTCTAACATTGATGGTCGTATATAATCGGTGGAAGGAGTGAATCATATGTCCTCACCTATTAGCAATGTGAGACCGGAACCGGATCAATTGCTCGAGAATATAGCAGATTACGTCCTTAATAATACGATTGAGAGCGTAGAAGCTTATGATACGGCTCGGTTATGTTTAATGGATACACTCGGATGCGGATTACTTGCATTAAGATATCCAGAATGCACCAAGCTGATGGGTCCAATTGTACCCGGAACCATTGTTCCGAACGGTGCCCGGGTTCCAGGAACCTCCTATGAGTTGGATCCGGTATCAGCAGCTTTTAATATTGGATGCATGATTCGATGGCTCGATTATAACGATACTTGGCTTGCTGCCGAGTGGGGGCATCCCTCTGATAATTTGGGGGGTATTCTTGCAACGGCTGATTATAGGAGTAGAATGCTAGTCGCTGAAGGTAAGCCGCCTTTAATGATTCGGGATGTACTGACTGCGATGATTAAAGCTCATGAAATTCAAGGGATCATTGCCTTAGAGAACAGTTTTAATCGTGTTGGACTCGATCATGTTATTCTCGTGAAAGTTGCTTCTACAGCTGTTATTACTGGAATGCTTGGCGGAACTCGTGAAGAGATTATTGCTGCGGTATCGCATGCCTGGATCGACGGTCATCCGCTTCGTACTTATCGTCATTCTCCCAATACAGGAACAAGAAAATCATGGGCTGCTGGTGATGCGACGAGTCGCGCTGTTCGGTTAGCGCTTATGGCGATACGTGGGGAAATGGGCTATCCTTCAGCTTTAACCGCTTCAACCTGGGGGTTTAACGACGTTTTGTTCAAAGGGAGATCCTTATCGATTAAACGTAAGTTTGATGCTTATGTGATGACTAATATACTATTCAAAATTTCTTATCCCGCTGAATTTCACGGTCAAACAGCCGTGGAGATTGCAATTATGCTTCATCCTCTTATTAAGGATAGGTTGACCGATATCGATAAAATTATACTGACAACCCATGAGTCTGCTTTGCGTATCATTGACAAGAGCGGTCCGCTCCACAATCCAGCTGATCGAGATCATTGTCTGCAATATATGGTGGCGATTGGCATGCTCTTCGGTGCTCTAACTGCCGATCACTATGAGGATAGTGTCGCACAGGATCCACGTATTGATGCGCTGCGCAGCAAGATGATTACTGTTGAAGAGAGCAGGTATACACATGATTATTTAGATGGGAACAAGCGATCCATCGCCAACGCGATCCAAGTTCATTTCACTGACGGTACTTCGACAGATAACATGGAAGTAGAATACCCTATTGGGCATCGCCGCAGACGTAAGGAAGGGATACCACTTCTCGAACAAAAGTTTCATGCTAATCTAAGTAGTCGATTCCCGGCGAAACAAGTTAATTCGATATTGAACCTATGCGATAACCAAGAAGTATTGGAGCGAACGCCAGTTCAACAGTTTGTTGATTTATTTGTTATTTAGAGGCTAGGGGTACCAATAATAAAAAAAGTAAAGTTATGATGTTTGAAAAAGAGGTTAAGCAGCTGTATTCTGCTTAACCTCTTTTTATTATGGATGATTCTCCGATTTGTCTTGGAGATAAACCACTGTATGTGTATTATCACACCTGCGTTTATTTGCGATTATACTCCGATTGGAGCTTAAACCGCTGCATGATGGCGGCCGGACCATTCCTTAACAAACAAGCTCCATATGGAGCTTGTTGGACGTTCAAGCATACGTATATTTGCCATTAAGCTCCCGATTGAACTTAAATGGTGCATGAATGCAACCGGGATGCTGCTTCCTTGGCAAACAAGCTCCCTATAGAGCTTGTTGCACATCAAGCCTGCGTGTATTTGTGATTAAGCTCCAATTGGAGCTTAAATCACTGCTGAGTGAGAGAGGACGCTACCCGGACGACGGTTCACTGGCAACAAGCTATAAATAGAACTTGTTGGACGTTCAAGCCTGCGTAGATGGATGAAGCTCCAATTGGAGCTTCATCCATCGTGGGATAGCAGCTAGTCACTGCTTACTCAACAGAGAGATGCGGTATGTCCGTAACTTTCACCGCTGGATTAATGGCAACGGGCTATCTCAAATAGCAGTCATGAAACATACAGGAGGTAATTTCAAAAATTCCAACCCGGTTGACAACGAAACTATTCTGCACTATGATGTATACCCATAGGGGTATACGTACCATTTCGTTATGAGTGGGAAACTCTTATCAGCAAGTAACACCATTTCATTTTTTCCTAACAGGGCATCCTAAATTTGAGATGTCGGTATGGAATGGAATCGTTCGACAAGTTGGAAGGAGGAATTTAGCATGGCAAATCAAGCAGAAATTAAAGCAGATCATATCGTGGATGCCAAAGGTCTAGCGTGTCCAATGCCTATCGTTAGAACCAAGAAGGCAATGGATCAACTAGAAGCCGGCCAAGTGATGGAGGTGCAAGCTACAGATAAAGGCTCGTTGGCAGATATACAAGGATGGTCGAAAAATACCGGTCATCAATATATAGGTACGATTGAGGAAGGAGATGTTCTGAAGCACTATCTTCGTAAATCAAGTCCGAATGAAGTGATAGAAGAACGGAAATATGCGCATACGATTTCGAACAAGGAATTGATTCAAAAGCTTGGTACGGATGAAACAATCACAATAGTGGATGTACGTGAACCTGCAGAATACGCCTTTAATCATATCCCAGGAGCAAAATCAATCCCGCTCGGGGAGCTAGAATCTAGAGTCGATGAACTAAGACCCGATGAGGAGTTGTATGTGATTTGCCGCAGCGGCACTCGGAGCGATATGGCTAGTCAACTGCTTGCCGATAAGGGCTTCAAGCATGTGAAGAATGTCATTGAAGGCATGTCAGCATGGACGGGTTCTACAGAAACAAATTAATAACTAAATAACAACTAATCATGGAGGTCATAACGATGACAACAAAAGTAGCAATTATTGCAAGCAATGGCGGACTATTCGATGCCTATAAAGTATTCAACATCGCTACAGCGGCAGCTGCAACCGAAGCAGAGGTTGCAATCTTCTTCACCTTCGAAGGCTTGAACCTCATTCACAAGCAAGCTCATCATCAGTTGCCGCTGCCAGAAGGCAAAGAGCATATGGTTGAAGGCTTTACTAAAGCCAACGTTCCTTCCATTCCAGAGATGGTAGCGATGGCGCAAGATTTGGGCGTTAAGATCATCGCTTGTCAAATGACAATGGACGTCATGAGTTTAACGAAGGAAGATTTTATCGACGGGATAGAGGTTGGCGGTGCCGTAACTTTCTTAGATTTTGCGAAAGATGCGAATGTATCCTTATCGTTCTAATCATCATTCTACTAATTAATCACGAGGGGGAAGCTGCAATGACAAACAGATCAGGGATCAAACCAATGACCGCAGGAGAAGTTGCACAACTTGTGTTGAATCATCAGGAATTATTTATTCTCGATGTACGTAATGAGAGTGATTTCAATGAGTGGAAGATCGAAGGGAAAGGCATTGAGGTCATCAATATTCCATATTTCGATTTACTCGACGGTGTGGATTCTATACTGGATCAAATTCCATTCGACAAACAGGTGCTGGTCGTTTGTGCCAAAGAAGGTTCATCCAAATTCGTAGCTGAGCAGATTGTCGAAGCAGGACGCTCCAGTATGTTCTATCTTGAAGGCGGTATGAAAGCATGGAGTGAATATTTGGAGCCTGTGAAGATTGGCGATCTGCAAGGCGGAGGCTCCATTTATCAATTTGTTCGAATTGGAAAAGGCTGTTTATCCTATCTGATCGAGTCTAATGGAGAGGCTGCTATTGTTGATACGCTTAGAATGACGAATGTATATGAGCAATTTGCAGCGGAGCATCATCTTGAAATAAAGCATACGCTTGATACGCATCTACACGCGGATCATATATCAGGCGGACGTCAATTGGCAGAAAAGACAGGGGCAACTTACTGGCTGCCTCCAAAGGATGCGACTGAGGTTACTTTTGATTATGCGGGACTTGAAGATGGTCAAGAGTTGACAGTGGGCAATACAACGATTCAAATTCAACCGATCTATTCACCAGGTCATACAATTGGCAGCACCTCACTCTTAGTAGACAATAAGTACTTGTTGACTGGAGACATTTTATTCATTGAATCTATTGGCCGGCCAGACTTGGCAGGTAAAGCTGAGGATTGGGTAGGAGATCTTCGTGAAACGTTATATAACCGTTATAAAAGCTTATCGGAAGATCTCATCGTGCTTCCCGCTCATTTCGGTAAAATAACAGAGCTAGGCGATGGAGGCAGAGTATCTGCTCGATTAGGTGATTTGCTTCATCATAATCCAGGTTTGCAAATAGCAAATGAAACTGAATTCAGAAAAATGGTCACAGAAAATTTGCCGCAGCAGCCAAATGCGTATCAGGAAATTCGCCAAACGAATATGGGAAAAATCACACCTACCAATGAGGAACAGCGTGATATGGAGATCGGTCCGAATCGATGTGCCGTACACGATAACTAAAGGAGGAATTATCAAATGAAAACAGATCTTATTGTGGATACAAAGGGTATGGCATGTCCAATGCCAATCGTGAAAGCGAAGAAAGCGTTGGATACTCTTCAAGCAGGACAAATCATGGAAGTATTGTCTACCGACAAAGGTTCCGTGAATGATTTTCAAGCATGGGTCAAACAAACCAATCATGAGCTAGTTAAGCATGAAGAAGAGAACGGCGTATACAAATTTCTAGTGAAAAAGCTTTAATGCAAGGAGGGGACACATGAGGGTTAATGTGCTCCCCTTATTTCGAAGCCTTATAAACGATGGTTACTCCAAGTGAGGAATAGCTTTCTTCTTTATAACTGCAATTCGGACAAACCTTTGTGCTGCAGATGGAATCACGTTGTGCAATTAATAAAGATTCCGTGCAAGCGGGACATATCGGTTGAAAAAGTGTTTTTAATAGCATAAGAATCTCAACCACCTTATTTCGGATGAATTTACTTGGTTTAATTATTATAAGCGATCAGATTAGGTTCGTACAGAGGTTAGGTGTGGAATAGCGAGGGATATAATGGACATTCTCCTTTTTATAGTTATGGGGCTGCTTGGATTTGTCGGTTCCTTCTTTTCTGGTTTATTAGGTATTGGCGGTGCAATTATTAGTTACCCGCTGTTGTTATTCGTGCCTTCTAGTCTTGGGGTAGCCGAATTCACACCTCAAGAAGTGTCTTCCATCAGTATGTTCCAGGTTTTCTTTGCTTCCTTAGCTGGTGTGCTTGCCTTTCGTAGAAAAGACAAGAATGTCAAGGCGGCTTCAATTGTCCATAAAGGACTTGTGCTCTACATGGGTAGCGGCATATTGCTGGGAAGTCTTCTTGGTGGATTCAGTTCTAAGTTTATGAACGGAGAAATCATTAACATCATATATGGGACGTTAGCGATTATTGCCGTTGTACTGATGTTGATTCCGAACAAAGGAACAGAGGAGTTGGCATCAGAAGAGATTCAGTTCAATAAAGTCATTGCGGTGGGTTCGGCGTTTCTAGTTGGTATCGTATCCGGTGTTGTTGGTGCAGGTGGAGCTTTCATACTGATTCCTATTATGTTGACAGTCTTAAGGATTCCAACTAGGACAACGATTGCTTCTTCACTTGCCATCGTATTTGTATCGGCGATCGGAGGCGTTATTGGTAAGGTAGCAGTTGGTGAACTACCCTTGTGGCCGATCTTGTTTACGGTCATTGGCAGCTTGCTTGGAGCTCCACTAGGTTCGAAAATTAGTTCACGCTTGAATGTGACCTATTTACGTTATGGACTGGTCGTATTAATTGCAATTACAGCAATCAAAGTCTGGTCAACGATCTTATAGCTGCAGTACGAAAACTGAACAGTAATGGGGGAATATGAAGGATGGAACAACAAAAGAATAAAACCACAATCGTTTTATTCAGCGGTGATTTGGATAAAGCGATCGCGGCATTCATCATAGCGAATGGAGCGGCTGCCTTTGATCATGAAGTGACTATCTTCTTCACGTTCTGGGGACTAAATACGATGCGCAAAGATGAAGCGGTGAAGACGAATAAAGGTTTTATTGAGAAAGCATTCGGCTGGATGATGCCGCGAGGTCCGAAGAAGCTAGGTTTATCCAAAATGAATTTCGCTGGTGCTGGTCCACAAATGATCAAGCATGTCATGAAAAAGCATAATGCTCTGTCTCTGCCTCAGTTGATTGAACTTGCTCAAGAGCAAGGAATTAAGCTGGTGGCATGTACGATGACAATGGATTTGCTTGGCTTGCAGAAGGAAGAATTGATTGATGGTTTGGAGTATGGCGGAGTAGCAGCTTATTTGGGCGATGCTTCTGAAGGTAAAGTTAACTTATTTATTTAAATGAAAGCATTACGGTGATGCCATTTCTGCATGAAGGATGAAATATTTTATTTTTTTTATTATAATATACCCATACCTGTATATGCTGATAAATAGGAAGGGCGGAGTAAACTATGGATTATCAATATAACGATCAAATTAAAACAAGGCTTAGAAAAATTGAGGGACAAGTGCGAGGTGTCCTGCGATTAATGGAAGAGGGCAAATCCTGCAAAGATGTTGTAAGTCAATTATCTGCGGTACGGAATGCGGCGGATAAAGCATTAGCTCAAATCGTGGCAGAGAATTTGCAACAATGTATTCTAGAAGAACAACAGGCAGGCAGAGATTCCAGCAAGGTCGTGCAAGAGGCCATAGAATTACTCGTTAAGAGCCGTTAATATATTCTTTATATTTAATAACCCAACATGATGCTAACTTAAGGGGCGACTATAATGGCATTTCAAATAGCAAAAGAAATTACACCGCAGGAGCTTTCTAAACGACTGAAGGCAGGCGAATCGATTGTCATGATTGACGTCAGAGAACCGGAAGAATGGGCAGCGGGACATATTGCGGGTGCAAAGCATATTCAGCTTGGGCTTCTTATAGAAAGACAAGAAGAATTAGATAAGAGTCGTGAGATCATTCTGGTATGCAGAAGCGGTAATCGTAGTGGTCTTGCTTGTGAACTATTAGCCGAGAGAGGATTTGATGTTGTTAATCTAACCGGCGGTCTGAATGCATGGACAGATGAATTAGTATGAGCTCAACAGGACATCGAAGAGAAAGCAGGGGGATCAATTGAATACGAGTACTTTAATTAATATCATTATCGTTATTGCGGTCATATGGTTCGCCTATACAAGATTCAAACCTATGAAAGGGTTACGTCATTTGCAAGCTGAACAATTTCGAGCTGAAGTTGAACAGACAACTGATGCCTTACTAATTGATGTTCGTGAACCAGCAGAGTTCAAAAGCGGCTATATTCATAATGCTCGTAACATTCCACTATCTCAGCTCAAGAACCGAATGGGAGAAATTCCACAGGATAGCGCAGTATTTCTTTACTGTAGAAGCGGTATGCGAAGCCAACAAGCGGCTCGAATTCTGCAAAAGAATAAATACAGTAACTTAACGAATTTACAAGGCGGGATCATGTCTTGGAAGGGGAAAATCCAGAAGTAAACAGATGTAGTCATATTGAAAATAGATAAAGCAACGGATGATCAGATTAAACTGATTATCGTTGCTTTTTTTGTCTGACTATTCTGCATTTTAATCGCTTTCATGGAAAGTTCACAATTAGCATTATTATTTTGGAATTGTGTAGGAAAAGAGCAGTTGATGTCGAAATTATGAGATGCGGCATTATTATTGAATTAAAGGGGTGAGCAATTTTGTTTTTGCATTTCTTACAGACGAAGGCACATAAAGTAGCATTTCTTGAATTGGCTCATTTGGTTGCGAGCGCAGATGGTTTTGTGAACCGCAAAGAGCAAGGGTATATTAGATCCTACATGGAAGAGATGAATATAGAGCAATCCGACTTTCAACTGTCAGGTGACAAAGAGCTGGCTGACATACTAGCCAATATTCAAGATGAACAGGTTAAAAATATTTTCTTCGCCGAGATTCTTCTTCTCATATTCGCAGATGGCGATTACAATGATGATGAAAAGCAGATCGAGAAGGAAATTCAGAAGCTGTTCGGTTTCTCAGAAGAAACCTATGAAACGTATAGAGACTGGGTAAGTCGTATGGATAAGTTGAAAATCGAAGGTCTCAAGCTAATCCTGAGTCCATCGTAAATGATCGAATTGAAAGCAAAACTCCGCCTTCCATTATTAGGAAGAGCGGAGTTTTTGCTTTTTGCAACAATGGTGGAATGGAGGCAATAAGAGGCTGAATCAGCAGGATCTTATATATTAATGAGGGAAACGTTATAATGGTAGCAGATCCCAATTGTTTAAGAAAAGGAGCGTGTGTGGTGAAGACCAATTATACGTTAACCAATGTTAATAGTGAGCGAAACAAAAAATTGCGTATATGGGGGAGAAGGATACTGATCCCGGTCATAGTAGCGAGTTCTATACTCATCGGGTTATTGCAGATTCAATCAACCCCACCGGCTGAATTGAATGCACCAGATGACCATTTTTCTGCAGAACGTGCAATGGAGAAGCTTTACATAATTGCGAAGGAGCCGCATCCGCTTAATTCGCCAGCACATGATGATGTACGAGATTATTTGTTGTCAGAGCTTCAGGCACTTGGCTTAAATCCTGAAATACAAAAGACGGATGCATTATCAGACTTGTCGGGACGTTCTGGAGTAATCGAGAATATCATTACCCGTATTCCTGGTACTGACAATAGTAAAGCAGTTATGATTGCGGCGCATTATGATTCTGTCCCTAGTGCACAAGGTGCGGCGGATGATGGAGCAGGTATAGCTGCAATGCTGGAAACTGCTCGAGCGGTTCAAGCATCAGGCAGCTTGAAAAATGATCTCATATTGCTGATGACAGATGGCGAGGAAATGGGCTTGCTGGGTGCCAAAGCTTTTATGAAAGAACATCCTTGGGCGCAAGAGGTCGGACTTGTTCTTAATTTTGAAGCACGCGGCAATAAAGGGCCATCATTCATGTTCGAGACAAGTGATGAGAATGGTTGGCTCATTGAGCAATTTATTAAGGCTGCTCCTCAGCCTATCGCATACTCACTAATCTATAACGTGTATAAACTTATGCCTAACGATACTGATCTAACGATGTTTCGTGAGGGGGGAATGGCAGGTCTGAATTTCGCCTTTGGAATGGGGCTGGATGCGTATCATCAACCTCTAGACACACCGGAAAATTTAGATCGAAGCAGCCTGCAGCATCATGGAGAATATATGCTGAGCTTAACCAAGCATTTTGGTCAATTGGATTTAAGCCAAGTGAAGCAGGAGAATCGAGTTTATTTTAACCTATTTGGCGAGAACATGGTCCATTATCCTGAATCTTGGGCAATATGGCTAGTACTGCTGGGAGCAATTATGTTTGTTGCAACCTTGTGGTATGGCATACGATTGAAGCGAATAAACCTGAAAGGACTTGCCGGAGGTTTTCTCATTACCTTGCTTAGTGTAGGTATCATCTATGGATTAATTACGCTTTTATGGAATCTGATCCGTTCTAATACTTCATCTAGCAAATATAGTTCAATTCTATTAGATTCTCACATTAGTATTTATTATTTATTTGGATTATTATTGGTTACAATCAGTGTTGCATGGTTGCTTATACGTTGGGTATCACGCTATATTCGAGCAGAAAACATATGGATAGGCTCATTATTGTTGTGGCTGTTACTTAGTATTGGGACAGCATTATACTTGCCCGGAGGCAGTTATTTATTCATTTGGCCGCTAATAATCAGCCTAGTTGGACTGAATATGTCCTTCCAGCTGTCTAAAGGGGCATGGATATGGACTTCTACCTTGTTCGCAGTACCAGGCTTCTTATTATTTGCACCAATTTGTTTCCTAGTATACATTATGATGACTTTGGATATGGCAGGGGCGTTGATGACAGTTGTAGCATTAGCCTTTACGCTTATTTATCCCGTGTATGTTAGGAAGAAGGAGTAGGCATGAATATTAGTCAAAGACCAATAAAGCTCAATCTAATGAGCTTTATTGGTCTTTGTTTTGCTTTAAATTGTTTTAAGTTTTTTTCTAATTAATTGTTAGGTGCGCTCGTGATTACGTCCTCTTAAACCAGCTAAACCAATTAACCCGATCAGACCCAGCCATCCCCAGTCAGAGCCATTATCATCCGCTGCGTTTGCTCTGTATTGGTTAGTTCTATAATTAGTATTCGTATTTAAAGGGGTACTGTTATCATTCAATGGATTCACATCTAATGGACGAATAGTCCCATTATTATTGCCATTATTATTACCATTCATCCGATTAACTGTACCTACCGTTCCTGGGGCTGTCCCAATTGTGCCTATACCTGAACGCATACCAGGGCGATTACTGAAATTGTCTGTATCATTCATGTTTAATCTGCCTGAACCTAAATCATTTGTTCCCATGCGATTAACATCAGTGTAAGTTCGAGTCCCAGTGGCATTCATTCGATTTTCAGAAATCTTAGTACTATTAACACCTTCCGCAGCAAAAGCAGGTATTGCAAGAACCAGCGATAAACACGACATTACGAATAGAAGCGACCATTTTTTGTTCACTTTTTTGCCTCCTTGGTTTATAAAGTTTATTTGTACCTCCATGTTTTCTCCTAGATCAAATATCTATATGCAATGGGTAATTGATCAGATTAAGCCATTGTGCTGGAGATGTGATTAAGTCAGTATCGAATTGGAATTGTTCTCTTAAATTGAATATAATAGGAACATACTTAGATTTAAATGATGATTAAGAAAGGGCAGGTGTGTAATGAAATTCAGTGATTATACTTACGAACGGCCAGATGTTAAAGAGTTCGAACAGAAGTTCAAGGAAATACTACATGCGTTCTCTTCTGCAAACAGTTACGAAGAGCAGGATCTTGCCATGACATGTATCAACAAGCTTAGAAGTGAGTTTGATTCATTGCAACAGATCGCAGCCATCCGCCATTCAATAAATACGACAGACTTATTTTATAAGGAAGAGCAGGATTTCTTTGACGAAGCTGGACCGATTGTTCAAGAATTTATTACTAATTATTATGATGCTTTGGTTCACTCTCCATTTAGAGCGGAGCTTGAAAAAAAATGGGGCAGTCAATTGTTTCAGCTCGCTGAGCTATCACTGAAGACTTTTAGTCCAGAAATCATTCAAGACCTCCAGCAGGAAAATAAATTGCAGACAGAATACGCACAGCTTATCGCTTCTGCGAAGATTTTATTCGAAGGCGAAGAAAGAACACTTGCACAGCTCACTCCTTTTGGACAGTCGACAGATCGTCAAATCCGTAAAGGGGCAGAGGAAGCACGTTTTGGGTTCATGTCTGAGAATGAAGAAAAGTTCGATCGCATCTATGACGATTTAGTTAAAGTGCGCGCGACAATTGCAACCAAGCTTGGCTATAATAATTTTGTTGAGCTCGGATATGATCGGATGTGCAGAACAGATTATAACGCTGAGATGGTTGCTAATTTTCGTAAGCAGGTTGAAGAGTTCATTGTACCTGTTGCGACGAAATTGAGGGAGCGTCAGCGTGGCCGGATCGATGTGGAGCAATTGTTATATTACGATGAGAATATAAGCTTCAAATCGGGTAATGCGAAGCCAAAAGGCGATCCGGAGTGGATTGTGAAGAATGGTGCGAGGATGTATGGGGAGCTTTCTCCAGAGACGGATGAGTTCTATACCTTCATGCAAGAGAATGATCTAATGGATCTTCTTAGTAAAAAAGGAAAGCAGGGCGGCGGTTACTGCACCTATATTAGTGAGTATAAAGCGCCATATATCTTCGCTAACTTTAATGGTACATCAGGCGACATTGATGTCTTAACTCATGAAGCTGGTCATGCCTTCCAGGTGTATGAGAGCAGAAGCTATCAAGTTCCTGAATACAGCTTCCCGACCTATGAAGCATGTGAAATTCATTCTATGAGTATGGAATTCTTCACATGGCCTTGGATGGATTATTTCTTCGAGGAAGATGCAGATAAATACCGCTTTACTCACCTGTCAGCAGCATTGCTCTTCTTGCCTTATGGGGTATCAGTTGATGAATTCCAGCATTATGTATACGCCAATCCGAATGCTACTCCTGCAGAACGAAAAAAAGCTTGGCGTGACATCGAGCATAAATATTTGCCGCATCGCGATTATGCAGATAATGAATACCTTGAGCAGGGTGGATTCTGGCATAAGCAAGGGCATATCTTTAGTACGCCATTTTATTATATTGACTATACGCTCGCTCAAATTTGTGCCTTTCAATTCTGGAAAAAAATGCATGAGGACCGTGATGACGCATGGGCATCGTATTTGAATCTTTGTCGCCAAGGTGGAAGCTTATCATTCACTGAATTGGTTAAGGTGGCAGGGTTAATCTCACCGTTTGAAGATGGTTGTGTGACCTCCGTTATCGGAAGCATAGAAGACTGGTTAGATAGTGTGGATGATACTGTTCTTTAAATGAGGAGGTATTGCGCACTTAAACTTTCTAAAAAGCAGTAAGCTTGCTGGAGAGATAGCTCGCTTTGAACAGAAACGTGGGTAAAATGCAGAGAATAGCGGTACAGGGGAACTGCCCCTGTACCGCTATTTTTTATTCTGAAATATGCAGTCCCTTCGACATAGGATCGATACGAACGGCAAACAAGTCCATAATGGAGCCTGTTTCGACGATGGGATCGATAAGATTAGCAAACAAGACCAGAATGGAGCTTGTTTGGTGAAAAAACCTGGGTTACTTCCCGCCACAGAGACGAACAAGCTCCATATGGAGCTTGTCTCGACGATGAGATCGATACGAGCGGCAAACAAGCCCCAAATGGAACTTGTTTGGTGAAAACCCCTGGGTAATTCTACGCCACAGGGATATTCGTTTCTTTATTCTTGTTTCTCTTCATTAAACCATAACGGATCATCGTTATCGACTTCACCATTATAGTTGATGAGCAGCTCTTCACCTGCTTTGACATCTTTGTAAGCAAAGAAATCAACAGTGTGATTGTCAAAGTTAAGATCATAATAAGCATTGGGTTCATAAGAATGGTTGAATAACATCCCATACCCTAACAAAATTGCGGTATGGTTGGCACCATAGGCAAAGACGTAATCGGCAAGCAGCGTTTTCTCGATGTATTGATCATGTTCTTCATTGGGAAAAGGAATGACAGGCGCCTCATGGAATAGAACACCCTTGGCAATATCTTGTTTCGCAAATACTCCTCTATTGAACTCGCCGTCGCTAAGTTTAGAAGCTTTTACCTCAATCATATTAGTCACCTACGCGCTCTTTAGTCTATGGCGTCCTTATGTCTAGCCTAATAAGGATCAGCAAATCAATATTATAACCCACCTGTGCGGGTATAGCAATTTTACAAACTAAGGTATCTTTTATTGTTGCCCTAGTAAAGTACAAGAGAATATACACTTTTATCGTTTCTTTTGTTGAGTTGTTTACCTGATAACGCTTATAATAAAACGAGAAAAAAGTCTAAAAGAAAAGGTGTCATTCATGAGCATATTAAACGTAGAACGACTAAGTCACGGCTTTGGAGATCGCGCGATCTTCAATGACGTATCATTCCGACTGCTTAAGGGCGAGCATATTGGACTTATTGGCGCCAACGGCGAAGGCAAGTCCACCTTCATGAACATTATTACAGGAAAACTTCAGCCGGATGACGGCAAGGTTGAATGGTCTAAGCGTATGCGTGTTGGCTATCTGGATCAGCATGCGGTGCTTAACAAGGGTCTGTCAATCCGCGATGTGTTAAGAGGGGCTTTCCAGTATCTGTTCGATATGGAACAAGAAATGAACGATATGTACGGTCGGATGGGGGAAGTAACTCCTGAAGAGCTTGAACAACTGCTTGAAGATGTAGGAACCATTCAGGATACATTAACGAATCAAGACTTCTACATGATCGATGCCAAGATCGAGGAAACAGCTCGTGGGCTAGGTCTTACCGATATAGGTCTGGATAAGGATGTTAATGATCTTAGCGGTGGGCAAAGAACCAAGGTATTGCTTGCAAAGCTGTTGCTTGAGAAGCCAGACATCCTGCTGCTCGATGAGCCGACGAACTATCTCGATGAACAGCATATAGATTGGTTGAGGCGTTATCTGCAGGAATACGAGAATGCATTTATTCTTATCTCACATGATATTCCGTTCCTGAATAGCGTTATTAACTTGATTTATCATATGGAGAATCAAGAATTGAACCGCTATGTTGGCGACTATGATTACTTCCAACAGGTTCATGAGATGAAGAAGCAGCAGCTTGAATCTGCTTTCAAACGTCAACAGCAAGAGATTGCCGGCTTAAAGGACTTCGTAGCTCGGAACAAAGCGAGTGTAGCAACGAGAAACATGGCGATGTCCAGGCAAAAGAAACTCGACAAGATGGATGTTATTGAGCTTGCTAAGGAGAAACCGAAGCCACAGTTCATCTTTAAGGATGCTAGAACGTCCAGCAAGCTGATCTTTGAGACTACAGAACTGGTCATTGGGTATGACAGCCCTCTCTCCAGACCGCTCAATCTCAAGATGGAACGCGGGCAGAAGATTGCTCTTGTTGGTGCTAACGGGATCGGTAAAACAACCTTGCTGCGCAGTATTTTAGGCGAGATTCAAGCGTTGTCGGGGACGGTTCAGCGTGGGGATATTCTGAATATCGGTTATTTCGAACAGGAAGCCAAGGATGCCAATTATAATACATGCATCGAGGAAGTGTGGAAGGAATTCCCTGCTTTTAACCAATTCGAAGTACGCGCAGCCCTCGCTAAATGCGGCCTTACGACTAAGCATATCGAGAGTAAGATTGCGGTGTTAAGCGGCGGTGAGAAGGCGAAAGTGCGCCTCTGCAAGCTTATTAACAACGAAACCAACCTTCTCGTGCTCGATGAGCCGACTAATCACTTGGATGTAGATGCGAAGGATGAGCTTAAACGCGCACTCATTGCTTACAAAGGCAGCATTCTGTTGATTTCTCATGAACCTGAGTTCTACCGTGATGTTGTGACTGAAACTTGGAATTGTGAGTCATGGACGACAAAAGTATTCTAGAGATCGTAAAGGTATATTTAATTATAGGAGCCGACTTTCCTCACTTAAAGTGAGAGAAGTTGGCTCTTTTCTATAATTTCTAGAAAGATTATTATCATGCTATTCATACATAATAAGAGACGAAAACGGACATTATTAATTGATGCTTGTATTTAGAATTAGGGAGGTGTACTCGCTTGGTATTGTATTGGATGGCTGGGCTTGTCTTGTTATTGCAACAAGCCATTCTACCCGATAGCCTATACGTAGACCATGATGGACAAAACCTTGCCATTATTGAACGATCGCAATACACTCTTCCTTTTCCCGGGATTACGGTCATTGATGATGTCAAGATGAATAAGCTGATACAGAATTTGGATAAACGATTGTATCAAGCTCCACTTAATGCTTCACTCGATGGACAGGGTAGAATGGTTGCTGAGCAAGATGGCTATAAACTGGATCAGCATGCGTTTACAGAACAGGTGTATAGCTATTTGTTCGGTAGTGATGTCTCAAAGGTGGAAGTTCCTCGATTGAAGCTGTTTCCTAAGGTCGATAGTGAGCTTCTTGCATCTATTCGTGAGAAACAGATCGGACAATACGCCACTTTTTTCAACTCGAATAATAAGAACCGAACAAACAACATAGCTCTTGCTACTAAGGCAATTGATAATTATGTTGTATTTCCTGGTGAGCTATTTTCCTTTAATCAAGTAGTTGGGATGAGGACAGAAGAGAAAGGTTATATGCGTGCTGCGGTTATCGTTAGAGGAGAATTGTCCGAAGGAATCGGCGGAGGCATCTGTCAAGTATCGTCGACGCTGTTCAACGCCGCTGATCGTGCAGGACTACATATTGTTCAAAGATACTCCCACAGCAGGAATGTCCCCTATGTGCCGTCAGGACGCGATGCTACCGTAAGCTGGTACGGAGCTGACTTTAGCTTTGAGAACAATTACAACCAACCCTTATTAATTCGAGCTCAAACTTATGGTGGGACAGTGAACGTGAAAATATATTCCTCAGATACGTTGGAGTATAAATTGCGTAACGTTCCGAATGCATCCAATGACTTGCCGGAGGAGATAATGGATCGCAACGTCAACCATTACATTGATCCATAAATTCCAGCTTTATTTTCATAACGCATAGGACAAACTATGATCGTCTTAGTCATCAATACAATAAGATTATTGGGAGGAATTGAGCAATGGGTCGCAACAAAAAAGAGTCATTCAAGGGCAAAATGCAGGCAATGGAAATGAACTCTCGTGAAGCAGAGAATAACGTGGCTGCCTCAACAGCAGAAAACAAGAACCAAAAGGGACATGTACCAAACAGCCCTTCGACCGGGTAGTCTAAAGTTTGTTAAAAGTATGAAAATATAGAGCTTCCACACTAGGTTGAACATAACCTATGGGGAAGCTCTTCTTTTGTTGCGCATATATGCGTTGGCATCATAAATAATGGAATTGGAGAATAAATCTAGAGGAGATTATCGAATCAGGAGGTGATTATTATTAAACAACGTGTTCTAATTGGCAGTCCAATCTGCCAGCAACCAGCTATTCTTACTCTTTTTCTACAATCACTTGGTCAATTGATCAGTAAATTAGCGGATATAGACTATTATTTCATAGATGATAACATGGACGAGGAATCTCAGCAGAAGCTAGTGAATTTCCAATCCCTTCACCCGGAGCGGACGATCATTGTTAAAGCAGATCCGACTGTTGAAGCTTACTATCGAGACCATTCCACACATTATTGGAATGACAGCTTGGTGTGGAAGGTAGCTGATTTTAAGAATCGTATCCTTAATTATGCAAGGAGTCATGATTATGATGCTTTATTCCTCGTTGATTCGGATTTGTTGTTGCATCCTGATACGCTTGATAAGTTAATGGAATCAGATAAATTGATCATTTCTGAAATCTTCTGGACGAGTTGGCAACCAGATACGAATCCACTTCCTCAGGTATGGGTTAGCGATGAGTATACGATGTACGAGCGCAATGGAAATGAGAAGTTATCGAAGGAAGAAGAGGGCCTGAGGCAGCATTTATTTCTGAGAAAGCTCCGTATTCCTGGCGTATATGAGGTAGGTGGTCTAGGCGCGTGTACCTTAATCCGAAAGGAAGCCTTGCAACGAGGAATTAATTTCAACAAGATTAATAATCTAACCTTTTGGGGAGAGGACCGCCATTTCTGTGTGCGTGCTCAAGTTCTAGGATTATCCTTATTTGTAGATACACATTATCCGGCCTTTCACGTGTATAGAACAACAGATATTGCAGAAGCAAAAGTATGGATGCTTAATCATCAGAATAATAGAGAGGATTTGCAAGCACCTTCTACTCCAGCAGAGCAATCCGTCTATTTATACCCGTCAATTACAGCAAGCAAGCCAAAGCTGACGCTGTCTATGATTGTTCGCAATGAAGCGGATAAACATTTGCGAGCAGTACTAGAAAAGCATCGTGAATATATCGATGAAGCGGTTATTATTGATGATGGCAGCACCGATAATACAGCTGAAATCTGTCGAGAGTTGCTTCAAGGAATACCACTCTATCTTATTAACAATGAGTCCTCGCGGTTTAATAATGAAGTTCAGCTTAGAAAGCAGCAATGGGAAACGACGCTTCAGCTAAAGCCAGAATGGATACTTAATATGGATGCGGACGAGATTTTCGAAGAGAGGTTTACATCAAGTATTACTTCTATCTTGCAGCAATCCATTGGTGATGTTGGATGCTTCCGGCTATATGATATGTGGTCCGAAACAGAGTATCGAGAAGATACGTATTGGCATGCCCATCAAGTATACCGACCGTTCTTACTGCGATACCGTGATGATTTCAATTATCGATGGAAAGAGCAGCCGCTGCACTGTGGGCGGTATCCAGATAATATCTTTGAATTACCTTCTTTCATTCATTCTTGCAGAGTGAAGCATTTGGGTTGGTCGACGCCTGAGAGTCGAGCTTATAAATATGAAAGGTATTTGCAGCTCGATCCAGAAGGGCGATACGGGAAGAAGGAGCAGTATAATGCCATTTTGGATGCTGCGCCTCGGCTATTACCGTGGATTGAGAATCTATAGAGAAGGCTGCCCGTTATGGGGCAGCCTTCTCTATAGATGAGACGACACCTAATTAACCAAATGGACACTAGAAAGAAAGACAGTTAAATACGTTGTAATCGCTTACAAAAATAGGTTCTTTTATTGGGAGTATTTGGCATATGATATATTACAATAGACCAGTTTTATAGGGTGGTGCGATAGGGGGTGAAAACATGGGCGTGAATGAAGCGTTAGCTTTAATGATTTCGTTCGCCACCTTAGTCGTCGCGATGTTAGCTTTTCATAATAAGAAATAGACCCCACTGCCTGTGTTTTGGTCTATTATCTTATCTTTTCCAATAACCAACCCTAATGATTGGCTGTTGTTATGGGAGTCGGCTGCAACCGGCTCTTTTTTAATACACAAAAATATAATATTCTTAAACCATAAGCTTTATGACAAATGAGTACGAAGCTAGATGAATAGGAGATGATTAACGTGGTTAATGAAATTAAAATTAAACAATTTAACGACATTAACGATATTTCGGGACAGCTTGCTGATCTTCTGATTCAGATTCTTCCAATGAACTATATCGTTCATTAGATTATATTCAAGCTGGTCGTATTCCTCATTATGCAGAATCTGCAACGGGAGAATTGGGTGCAACTATTTACTATTACAAGCTAAATTCAATTTAAATTCGCCTAAGTGAAGATGGATAACTGTAACCAGCTATAGGAATTTTGAAACATATCAGTCAATTTATGCGTTATAATTGTCATTGCGGTAATTGATAGCGCGTTTCAAAAGGGGCGGGTTGATTTTTGAAGTTTAAATTTCTTCCATAGGCATAGCTTGCACTAATTGAAGATTTTGTTAGCCAGTCTTATCTAGAGGCTGATTATGCGAATCCTTTTCGGTTAACACAAAGTGGAATATCGAATTAAAGATGTCATCAATAGGCTGCACGTGAAACAAGCGATTGAGTACGAGGAAGGTCCGCTTAATATTCAGGTAATCACTGATTAGAAAATAACAGCCAACAAAACAAGTGTTTTGTTGGCTGTTTCATACAAAAAAGGTCCATTTGCATGGACCTTTTGGGGAGGCTTATGAGTAATATGATGTTTGCATACATGGAGGATAACTAATTAGTAGCCTTTGCCACCAAAAATGCCGCAACTACAAGCAATAATCACCAACAAAATGAAAAGTACCAGAATTGCACCTGTGTTATTAAAAGCTCCACCAACATAACCGGACATTATTCGAAGCACCTCCTTATGGATGGAATACACTGTAATTTATGCAGGATATTCCGTTAATGATTGGGTGTTTGTTCCGGGGACCACTATTCCGTGTCATTCGCCCATAGTAATTGTAATCGTGAAAAAGGGGGAGCAGGATGAGTATTAATCTGGATTTTCCGGACAATATCATTTCAGCATCATTCTCAATTTTAGGTTGGGTATTCATGGTACTGATTGTTGTTCGTCAATATTCTAAGCAACAAGAGAAGCCTGCTCTATGGAAAGCATTGATCATTACCTGGCTAGGTATAGCAGCTGTTACCATAAACTTAAATCTGTTTCATACAGCTGTGAAGCTGCCCATACTGCCTATAGGTGTATGGCTTATCTATGCTGTTACTAGGAATAAATCATGGGGTAGGTATCGTGTTTATGCGTGGATAGGGTTTTGGGGTAATTTTATTTTCTTGGCTGCTGCATTGTTATCTAGTCCGGTTAATGAGTGGATTTATCCAAAGAAAGAGGTATCTACTTACATAGCTAGCATGGATCATGCAACGATCATACCAATTCACCCTTCAGCCTCAGAGACAGCTCTCATTAAGGAGCATTTCTTTAACCAACTAGAACTGATCCCTACAAAGGACATGGTTTTTGACTGGTATTCGGCATCTAAATTTGTATCGCAGCCGTATTATCAACAGGAGAGATTCCCCTATCAACTCAGTGGAACGAAACCTAAATGGGGCAGCGGTATATTTACTGAAATCTATATTGAGGATAATGGAAAAGGAATACTGATTACGACTCCGAAACAACAGTATTATTATCGATCTCCAGAATTACTAATTAACGGGGAGGGGCTTCATGAGAAGTAAACGAAATTTTCTTATCGTTGTCATTCTCGTCCTCATTGGAATTATTGCTTACTGGAATTATGAAGTGAATCCTAAAGAGTTTCCTAATGAAGAATTCTTGATTACAAATATGAACGGATATCATCCTAAAGATAAAATTGTGAAAATACTAGATACAATTGAGCTTGATAATCGGCATGTGTTCGTTCCATACCTTTCGACCAATGAGCATTATGGAGTTAGCTACTGGATTAAAGAGAAATTCGGGTGGAAGATGGCAAAGATGGATACACGCGGTGAACCACATATTTGGAAGCTCAAAGCGAAAGATCCATCAACCTATTATATCGTATGGAACATCGATCCGAAGGATCAGGTTAGTTATCTAGATTACTACTTAATTAGTGAAAGAAATGCCTCATTAAGTATGGAGAAAAGTTTGTATACACCAAGAATTCAGAAGCAAATGACGATATCGATGAAAGAGAGTCCATATGGCATCCTTCGGATGCCCGAGGAGTGGTCGAATATTTATCGTAATGTCATATCAAATAACAATCTGTATATGGGATGGATCCCATATGACAAACAAGATAAAGTTGTCTTCCCGAAACTCAGTGTCAATGGGAGTGGATATTTGCGGAGCAACATTGAACTTGATTTTATGCGAATTTTGAATGAAATGGATCTGGAGATGCCCTGATCAACTAGAGTAGAAGGAGCCTATCAGAATGAAAAAGTTGCTATGGAATTATAAATTAAATGGACTTAGGAATCCATCTATATCGCCTGGAGTAATAGTGGATAATAAGCTGTTCGTCGCTGTTTGTTATTCCAAAAAAGGATTTTATGAAAGTATGCTGCTCGCTATCCAGTTGGATACGCAGGCTGTAGATACCATTCTGACACTTCCACATTTGATCAGAAACACGGTGTTAATTGAGGATGACAAGCTATATCTCACTTCATTCGATGGGAGCTTATATTGTATCCATTACGATTCATATCAAATCGAGTGGAAATACGAAACGAATCCAAGCAGAAACTTGAATCCGAATATAATCAGCAGTGAGGACAGCATTATTGTCACAGAGATGCATGGTCAAGCAAGAAAAACTTATTGTATCGATAAGCAAACAGGGTCAGAAAGATGGAATTTTGAGAGTGGACATCATGTTGCATCTAACCTTTTGATTAAAGAGAATAAGGTTTATCATGGATCAAGCGGTGGTGCCTACTATTGCCTCGATATCAACAACGGGGAGGTTATCTGGAGCTTTGGAGATAATTTATATGTCCATTATGCCGAGTTCCTATTGGATCGTTATATACTCCTGTGTAGTTCAAACGGGCAAATTTATATCTTAACTATCGATAAGGGCGAAGTTATTGTTAACTTCGATTCGAAAGCAGACATTTATACAAAGCCTGTTGTTATTCACGATAGGATCTATATCGGACATGAGAATGGGGTAATGGAATGCTGCCAATTCGAGGATATTACTGGACTGCAGCCTGCAGTATTAACTACACGTTGGACTTTTGACGCCAAAGAGAAAATAACCACAACAGCTATAATCGATGGAGACAGTATGCTCTTCGGGAGTGAGGACAGTTATCTATACCAGCTAAGTTTAAGTAATGGTGTCGTTATTAACCAGATGAAAATGAAAAATGTCGTGAGAGATGTCTTGATTGATCAGAATAATTTAATTGTATTGAGTGATAAGGGGCAAGTTGATTGCTTCGAGTATGCTTATTCAAGCAATGTATAATTATTTATTAACCAAACAAATGAAACGATAACGATTATAAGCACAATAATGTTAAACAATAGCGCAGCTTTCGCTTTCTTTTCCCTAATAATAAGAAGACTAACGAATGTACCTATCATCGCAATAAGAATACTCAAAACTGTATTTAATGCCATGCAAACGAGAGAACACGCGCCAAGTATAAAAGAAACTTTAACTGCCGAATGCAATAATGTTCACCTCTATTTTTCTAATTATAACCATATTAATTATCTGATTCCTATGATCGCAAGTCAACATGGTTTGAACCAATTGCAAGAACATGGTAGACTTTTTAATAAGGATAGCTCGATTCGGTCTAAGGAATTGCCTGTATAGAAATTCATGCAGGAGCCGAAAATAATGGTTATTATTGTTATACAAATGGAGGGTTATTACCAATGAATCGCCGTAAGCTACAAGACAGACTTAAATTACAGCGTGTCGACACGATACACGGTGAACAGTTCAATAATTTACTTCGGTATGTTTTTCAAGTAACCAACTCTGATCTGCAAACATTCGGCTGGGAAAATAGAGAGATCGCACAATCCAAGCTGCCCGTGCTGAAGCATGCAGATGTATTAGGTTGGTTTGATGGTGACAAACTTATTTCACAGCTTGCCGTTTACCCATTCCAAGTAAATCTTTTCGGTCATATATATGAAATGGGAGGACTTACAGGTGTAGGAACTTATCCTGAATACGCCAATATGGGCCTCATGCACAAGCTTATGTTACATGCTCTTAGCAATATGCGTGATCGCAAACAGTCCATTTCCTACTTATTTCCTTATTCCATTCCTTATTACCGCCGTAAAGGCTGGGAGATTATATCTGATAAAATTTCGTTCGAAGTGCAAGATACACAGCTGCCAAAGCTAAGAAATGTTCCGGGCAATGTCGATCGTGTTACAATTGAGCATCCGGATATTAAAGCGATATATGAACAATATGCTAAGCAAAACCATGGAGCGATGTTCCGTAATGAACTGGCATGGGAGGAGTATCTACGCTGGGATTTGGACGATATGACAGTCGCTATTTATTATGATAATGATGATCGACCGAAAGGGTATTTGCTGTATTGGATAGCCGAGGAAATCTTCCATATTAAAGAGATGGTGTATCTTAATGAAGAAGCTCGGACTGGTTTATGGAATTTCGTCAGTGCCCATTTCTCAATGATTAAACTTGTTAAAGGTGATATATATAAGGACGAGCCATTAGCGTTCATATTGGATGATGGAGATATTAAAGAAACGATAGCGCCGTATTTCATGGCTCGTATCGTGGACGTTGAACTCTTCATTGAACAGTACCCGTTCCAAGCTCAAGAAACGGAGTCACAGTTGGTATTCAATCTGCATGATCCTATGTTGGAATGGAACCAAGGTACTTTCACCTTACAAGTGGATAAGTCAGGGAAAGGGCATTTGAAGGAGGGGGGAGGCAAACCTTCTGTTATTATCGACATCCCTACATTGACTACTATGCTTATGGGATATAAACGTCCAACGTATCTCGCCAGAATCGGCCGAATGCAGGCGGATGATGCAAGTGTCCAATTGTTAGAGAAACTAATACAGAATGAGCATCCCTACTTCTCGGATTATTTTTGATCATTATCCGCTCTAATTCTATAAATAAGCAAGCTAAGAAACCGACTTCTGTAGGAGTCGGTTTCTTGCTGTTGTCTATCAAAATAGAGGTAGTACCAGCCTAGCTTAACACTACCCTCAATCATATAGATTAAAATGGGGATTATTAATATGACAAATATTTCTTGACATATAGGGTAGGGGGCTATACTATAATCCTATCAACAAGATAATTTAGATTATCGATTGCATAAAGAGGAGGAAGAAAATTATGAAAAATCAAGCACAGACTTTACCGCAAGCAAATCCCAAGCGTTGGATGGCGCTGGCCTTACTATGTCTTGCCAATTTTATGGTGATCATGGACACATCCATTATCGGCGTTGCACTGCCAGCCATCAAAGAAGCGCTCGGCTATACGCAAGCAAGTTTGCAGTGGGTGTTCAACGCGTATGTCATTTTCTTTGGCGGATTATTGTTACTCGGTGGTCGTTTGTCCGATCTATTTGGTCAGCGGCGCATATTCATGTGGGGTTTCTCCATTCTAACGTTAGCTTCCTTGCTTGCAGGATTCGCTTGGAACGAGGAAGCGCTTAATGTTGGCCGCGCCCTGCAAGGATTCGGCTCCGCATTAATAGCCCCGGCCGCTTTAACGATTGTCATGATGCTTTTCGGCGGAAACCCCAAAGAATTAGGGAAAGCACTAGGCTTCTGGGGCGCATCAGCTGCTGCCGGCGGGTCGGCCGGCGTGTTTCTCGGTGGGGTCATTACCGAGTGGCTTAGCTGGCAGTGGACCTTTCTCATTAACGTACCCGTAGGTATTATTGCGTTGCTCCTGTCTCCTGGACTTTTGACCAAGGGAATGCGAAGAAAGGGCAGTATTGACGTGATTGGCTCCATCTTCGTCACAGCGGCTTTGGTGTTGCTGGTGTATGGCATTGTTACTGCAGAACACAATGGATGGGGAGCGCCATCCACGTTGTGGACGCTTATTTCAGGAGTCGTGTTATTTATCCTGTTCCTGATCGTTCAGGCAACTAAAAAAGAGCCGCTTGTTCCACTGAAAATTTTTAAAGTGCCTAATCTGGCTGCAGGCAATATTGCGCTCATTATGCTGGCCGCTGGTTGGATTCCGCTATGGTATTTCCTCAATCTTTATATGCAGCAGGTGCTAAAGTTTTCTGCTTTCGCTGGCGGAGTCGGCTTGCTGCCGATGACGATCCTAATTGCTATCTTCATGATTTTGATTACAGGAAAATTAATCGGAAAATTCGGGATAAAAGCAAACCTGGTCATTGGATTAATTGCTCTCGGAGGTTCGATGCTTCTGTTCGCTGGCAATACGCCGGTTGATGGGAACTTCATCGCTAACGTGCTTCCAGCTTCTTTGTTAGGTGCGTTTGGCATGTCGCTTGCCTATATTCCAGCTACGATGTCCGCCATGTCGGGGGCTAAACCCGAAGAAGCAGGGCTTGCATCGGGTCTCGCCAATACGAGTTACCAGATTGGATCAGCTATCAGTTTGGCCATCATGGTTGCGATTGCGGGCTCAACAACTGTTTCTCAAACCGGTGTTGACCCGGTCGTTGCGCTAAACGAAGGCTTTCAACAAGCGTTTTTGTGGTCCGGTATCGTCGCTTTTGCAGGTGCAGTTCTAGCGTTTCTGTTTATCCGTTCGCCTAAGCAGGGTGAAGTAAGCAATACGGCAGACATGTAATCCATGAATCGGGCTCCATAGCCCAATCACTGCTCAACCGATTGAATCGAATAGAGGGACAGGTACGCGGCATTAAAGGCATGATTGAGAAAGATATTTACTATGACGATTCGTTGAATCAGATCGCTTCGGTGCAAGCTTCATTGAACGGTGTCGGGAAACTGCTGCTTGACTATCATATGAAAAGTTGTGTCATCGAACGGATTCAAGAAGGGGATACGGAAGTATTAACGGAATTAATGACGACGATCAATAAAATGATGAAATAATGGTCGGACCGCTTTTAAGCAGCAGCAATACTGTTTTTTATATCTATTTATTATAGGGTACGGGGGTATTTTAAAAATTGTAATATACGTTTGAGCAACTACCAAGGAGAATGTTGGAAATGACCATGAAGGAGTCCAAGGCATCACCTCAAACCGGTAGTTACTTAATCGGGAAAGAGAAATTGGCTATTGCACTCCGACTGAATCGAATTGAAGGTCAGGTTCGAGGAGTACAGCGGCAAGTGGAACGAAACGACAACTGCGATCAAATACTTCATCAAATAACAGCCGTTCACAATGCTCTTAACGGGGTAGGAAAGCTGGTTTTGCTTCATCGATTGAAACTGTATATGAAGAGCAAATCCCAACTGAATGAAGAAGCGGTCGTGGACGGCATGTTAAGTACTATTAACAAATTAATCCGCTAAAGGAGAGAAAGAACATGACAAAACAAACATTGCAAGTCGAAGGTATGAGCTGCCAGCATTGCGTAATCTCAATTGAAGGCGCGTTAAAAGAAATCGGAGCAGCCGGCAAAGTGAATTTGGCAAGCGGCTACCCCAAGCGGGATAAGGAGTGGAAATTGCCCGGTGGAAAGTAAATCGTACCGACCATTGTTATTCAAGATAAGTGTTCGTTGGTTACTCTGAAAACTTGAACGAGATAAGAAAGCTCCTGCAATAAACTTATGACCCGGTCAACAGATCGGGATTCTTTTTTATAAGTTTGCTAAACAGCTATGGTACTCCCCCCATAAGAAGGTTAAGCGACTGTTGATGTTGAAGTAAATAGTAAGTTGGTTTACTATTATGGACTTCAGGAGGAATGACAGATGCGACTTTATCTCATTCGACATGCAGATCCGGACTATGCGAATGACACGATCACAGAGCCTGGTCATCTGGAAGCTCAAGCATTGGCCAAACGATTAATGCTGGAGGGTATTGAACGAATCTATAGCTCTCCCATCCCTAGAGCTGTACATACAATGGAATATACAGCAAAGCTGATGGGGATAGAGCCGACTATTGAACCATGGATGGCTGAACTAGCAGGATGGCGTATTAACGGCAGGGATGGACAGCCTAGGGCTTCATGGAATGTAGATGGTGAGATTGTTCGAGAGAAGGAACCATTCCCGCAGAAAGCGGATTGGGCTGATTTTGGACCATTCGCTAATCAGGATTTCAGTACACGTTATGAGCAATTGCAGGAGCAATCCGATCAGTTTCTGACTTCGCTTGGTTATGTGCGAGAAGGCGGACGCTACCGGATCGTGGAGCCAAATCAACAAAAGATTGCGATCTTTTGCCATCTAGGATTCGGTCTTACATGGCTTTCGCATTTATTAGAAATTCCTGTGACATCGATGTGGACAGGATTCTGGAAAGCGCCTAGCTCGGTAACGACGATTCTACTAGATGAGCGGTCAAAACAATGGGCAATTCCTCGCTGTCTTGGAGTAGGCGATACCTCACACTTGTATGAATCTGGACTGCCTATCAGCAGTCATGGTATTATTGCTAATTACATATAATAATGAAGTAAGAAACCCTTAACAAAAATGAAAATATTAGAGTCAATGTATGGCAGGGGATAAAATAATAGGTTGGGATTGTGATGAGGATATGGTTAAAGCAGTGGATCAAACCTCCTAAAACGAAAAAAGCAATCATTTTAGGAGGTTATAATAAATGAATTTCAATCCGATTGTTATGGATAACTGGAGTAGAAAACCCTATTTTGAGCATTATCTAAACCATGTCAGATGCACCTTTAGCATTACGGCTAATATAGATATTACTCGGCTGCTGAAAGAACTTAAGAATCAGGGGATAAAGCTATATCCAACACTAATCCATATGATAACTACGGTGGTAAACCGCCACAATGAATTTCGCACCTGTTTTAATTCTGATGGGACATTAGGTTATTGGGATAATTTATCTCCTAGCTTTACCATTTTCCATGATGATGATAAGACTTTTTCAAGCATTTGGACATTGTACGGTGAAGATTTTAATGATTTTTACAGTCGTTATCTTGATGATATGAAAAAGTACGGAAGTGTTAAACAGTTTGCCGCAAAAACAAACGAACCACCCAACACTTTCCCTATTTCCAGCATTCCATGGGTTAACTTCACTGGCTTTAACCTGAACGTCTTTAACGAGGGAACCTTTTTACTACCTATCTTTACAATGGGGAAATATGGTCAGCATGACGAAAAAATACTGTTGCCATTATCAGTACAATTCCACCATGCCGTGTGCGATGGTTACCATGCAGGGATGCTGTATAATGAGTTGCAATTACGTGCAGATGCTTGCATGGAATGGTTGCCAAGCTATAATATATCCGCTAATAGGCGCGATAGTTAAGCATAAAGGTCTTGATAAACTTAGGTAACAGATAGCGATAGTTCAATCAGTGAAGCGGCAGACCAGAAATTGGTCTGCCGCTTCGTCATTAAATAATTCAGTTTATAGGGCTTATTTCAAAAGAGCTTATCTTCCCGCTAGCGTTCGGTCGCCCATCAAATAATTCTCTGTCAAGATGGAGAGCAGCTGAATGCCAACCTCATTATGTCCGCCTTCAGGAATAATAAGATCAGCGTATTTTTTGGATGGCTCAATAAAGGCATCATGCATCGGCTTAACTGTATTGAGATATTGGTCATGTATCGATTGAATGGTCCGTCCACGTTCCTCAATATCCCGTACTACACGCCTTAAGATCCGTACATCCGGATCAGTATCAACAAATACTTTAATGTCCAGCATCGCACGAAGATTCTCGTCAGATAGGACATGCAGTCCTTCGAGAATAACAATATTGCTTGGTTGCAGCTCTACAGTATCCACTTTTGAACGTTCGTGTGCAGTGAAGTCATATACCGGAGCTTGAACCGTACGCTGTTCAATTAATTGATTGAGATGCGTGATGAGCAGCTCGTTGTCAAATGCGAATGGATGATCGTAATTAGTGGTTACCCGTTGCTCGAAGCTAAGATGGGCTTGATCTTTATAATAATTATCCTGTGAAATGAATGTTACTTTGTCTGTATCTAGACGATCTATGACGGAACGGGCTACCGTAGATTTGCCAGAGCCGGTGCCGCCCGCAATACCGATAATGAGCATGACGTTCAATAAACCTCCCTAAGGTAAGTACGATTTCAATTCCAGTATTGTAGCACATCTGAGCTATATTTTCACTGGAATGGATTAATCCTGTGCGGGATAACTAATTACTCTAGGGAACGTGATACAATAGTTACAAATATTTCTTGGCAATGGCTGTGACAGATGTATATAAGTGAACGGAGGAATCAGGTTGCGTGAACATTCATCGAAACTAATCGATCAGTCGACTGTGGAATCAAGGAAAGTTGAATCTAACCATACCAATAACTCTAACGTGAAACAACTTCAGAAGATGATCGGAAATCAAGCGGTTATTCAGGCGATTCAAAAGGGGAGTCCCAGTGCTGATACACGGAGGGAGTCTTCTCCGCAAGCAGTGAACAATAAGACAGGTATGCCGGATCAGTTGAAAGCTGGGATTGAGAGGCTTTCTGGACTATCTATGGATGATGTGCGAGTGCATTATAATTCCTCCAAGCCCTCTGAACTTCATGCTTTAGCCTATACGCAGGGCAGTGAAATACACATTGAACCTGGGCAAGAGAAACATTTGGCACACGAAGCTTGGCATGTGGTACAGCAAAAGCAGGGAAGAGTAGCAGCTTCAAAACAATTCAAAGGTACAGCTATTAATGATAACCCAGCCTTGGAACAAGAAGCAGATAGGATGGGTGCTAGGGCGCAAGGATATAAGGGCACAGCCTTCTTTTCAGAAGCAAATGCACCTAGTTCAATATCTGCTGTTGAAAAGATAACTCAGTTATTTGCTGATGATTATAATAAGCAGAGATTGATAAAGGCACGAAATACATCAAAAGTGGAAGCTATGCAACTCGATCACGCGGTTTCACAAAATACGATGAGGAAACTCTATGAAGCAATGGAATCAATAAAACTTATAGCTCTACCTGCTAAAAATTTATATACGCATACGAAACAGGCTTATATTGATTTCATTACTAAATTTGATGAAATGGATGAATCTGTGGAACATGAAGATCCTCAGACGCAGCAGATTAAATTGAAATCGATACTTCCAAATATCAGGAATAATATAAGCCCTGGATTTAAGATTACAACAGGTAATCCGGGTTCAGATCTAGATCCTCAAATTGAAATGGATAGAACTGGGGCTATCTCGTTTAAAGGCGCTAGAAATAAATATTTGCTTGAATTAGATAACAATATACGTTGGCTATCAAGACTTCCAATTCCCAAGCAAGACAAGGTGAACAGCGAAGATGAATATAATGAAAAGCTGGATGTCCACTTAGGTGCAATATTAAATGCTATTACACATAGTCTTGATGAGATTATTAAGGGAAAAGAACCTGTATTTGATTCAAGCATATGGTACCGCAACGGGAAAGATGAAGTTGCTAAATATGTAAAACGCGTCTCTGCTGAGTGGATAAAAGATGAACCCACGGGTATGGGGGGTGTGAAATTACCTGATTTAGCAGAAACAAGTCTTAGTTGGTCATTCCTATTACCAAGTTATAATTTCAAAAAAAATGAATTATCCAACAAATCTAAGAAACAAAAAAAATACGTTTATGAAGACGATTTGACAGTCAATGTATCGGTGAAAGTACCATTGGACTGTTGGAAGCATATTTACGAACGTCATTACATCCCTACATTTGCGTATGATGTACAGGCTATTAATACCTTTTGGAAGGAAGATCCTCAAACAGCAATTACTTCGGAACTTCTTGAAAAGGAAATCAACTTGCTTATAGACAGAAAATTTAATTTGAGAAATTTAGAGGATGGATATGTAGAAGATATTATAAATGAATTTGTGGAAAAGTTGTTTTTTCAAGGATTAGTGGAGGTAGATCGTCAGCCCAATCAAGTTAAGGTTGAAGTTGAACTCAAATCGATTGCTCCCCAAGATCATACTCTAGGATATGGAATAGAGCCAAATATATTGAGAGAAAGTGAAAAGTATAAGCTTATAAACAAACAATAATAAACGAATATTGAAATTATCAGAAAAGGCTTTTCTTATGAGAACAGCCACTGGACGGATTTATTGATTTATTATAAGAACAGAGATTCAACCTAAGGAATAGGAGCTGCAACAGTGCTGCTCCTATTTTTTAATATTCATCACTTGGTTAGCTTTTTGAAGCGAAATCCTTGTAATAGATTGAACTCACTTTATCTAAAATGTTGCGGCCGTGCTGGAGGAATTTCAACTTCGTCACTTTGCCATTTACGAAAAAATGGCCGGATAATGACTTGTTCTGCTGCATAGCTGCATTATATAACAACGAAGCTCCTTTACTGGGATGAGGAAAGAAAAGCTTCATAATCGGTTTTAAATAAAAGGGGAGTCCAGATTTTTTTCCTTTTCTCATCGTGTTATTTCCACCTGGGTCCACACTTAGAATAGTGATACCTTCGGCTAATAATGAGGGAGCGATCTCATGGGTCCAGAGTGAGAGTGCCATCTTGGATGAAGCGTAGGGTCCGAATAACTTCTTGAATGTTGTCGGCCGCTCTAATTGTTCTGGACTAAAATGCTTCATGGTTTTAAAGGCGGTAGAAGAGGTGTTCACGATGGTTTTTAATGATCCTTTGAGCAGGAGCTCTTTCAGCTCCATCACAATAATATAAGGTACAACAGTCTGTAACTCGAAATGCATCTCTCGTCCTTGCTTGGTGTATTTCAAATCTGCAAAGCTGCCGCCTGCGTTGTTGAACAATATATCAATCTTTAGTTCCTTAGCTGTGATTTGATTAAGAGCAGCCTTCAATCCATTGAAATCAGTTAGGGTCCGTTTTGTAAATCCGAAGGGTTCCTTTTCTTAATGAATCCTGTATTAATGTAATGCCTTCTGGAAAATCAGATCGGTTCAGCGCAATAATCTGCCAACCTTCCGTTAACATTTTAAGGGTCAATTGAAGCCCTATTCCGTTGCTTGCTCCTGTAATCAAGGCGATTCGTTCTTGTTCATTTGTCTTCATGAATGATTCCTCCATCACGGTTATTATTTCAAATTCGATTCGATGGAGTTACTATACAAGTTGGAGTCGTCTCCAAGTCAAGCAACTAGAACATATATTTTCGCTATGTAGATAAACAAGCTTGCAGCTATTGACTTGGAGTCAACTCCAAGTTATATAATTTAATCAGATTAGGTTGAAGGAGCTGACTGGAATGAGTAGGGAAATAGCGTTCTCGATTAAAGAAAGCTCGGAACAGACCGGGATATCCGAAGATACAATTCGCTATTATGAGAAGATAGGATTACTTCCACGAGCAGAAAGGAAGGAAAACGGCCATCGGGTCTATCGTACAGAGGACATCGAAATGATGAAACTGATTAACTGTTTGAAAAAGACAGGAATGTCCCTTGACGAAATGAAGCCTTTCTTACAACTATCTAAAGATGATGATCTACATGCATTCCCAGAATTATTCGATACGATACAGAACCATAAAGCAAAAATTAAAGGCCAGATTGACTCCTTACAAGAGATTCTTGATTTTATCGAGTTGAAGTTAGATAAAGGATTCGCTGAGGAACAGAACTGTGCTGTTCCAAAAGCAAGCAAACAAAATCTTATGAATCCTCTAACCAAGCTTGCCTAACTAAGGGGCTGTCCCATAATGTATCTATGGGATACCCCTGGTTTTGTTTTGTTCGGGTTAAGTAGGGGATGGAGTAAGCTACGTGGTTCCGATCCGGCAGCGCATCATAAATAAGAGAACTGGAGTCCTCTATCTCTGTCTTATCTTCAATGTCGCCAGCAATAAAGGAACGGAGTTCCGCTATAGGACTGTAATCATTAGAAACACTTTCAATGAGATCAATTAAAGGATCGTGCTTCCGCTATCATAAGATAATCATGCGGTGCACTGACAATAGAGGAACTGAGTTCCTCTATTGTCGAAAGGGCTGTCTAAAAAGGTCAGAATTGACCTTAGGACAGCCCCTTCGTATAAAAATGATGAGATTACACTTACTTGGACTTATGAGGCAAGCAACCATTGACCGAAAATGAAAAATAACGGTATAGGAATAGCCCCCTGTACCGTTATTTTTCATTTTTCCCCAACATTTCTGTTTAAAGTGAGCTATCTCTCCAGCGAGCTTACTACTTATGAGATAGCCCCTTGTTACTTAAAAATGTTCTCATCAACACTACTGAGATCCTTTTCGTCAAATAGTAGAAATAATAATTCTAGGAGCTGGTTACGACTTTCAGGGGAAAGATTCTCAAATAATTTCTCTGTAACCTTTTTCTGAACAGCTAGAGCTTCTTTAATATTCGCTTGTGCATGATCGGTAAGTTGAATTAAGGTTGCACGACGATCAGTTGGATCAGGGAAACGGTTCAGTAGGTCATCTTTCTCTAGCGCATCAATAAAATCCGTCACTGTTCGCACCGTAACCCCAAGTTTATCGGCCAAATCCTTCATCCGAATTTGGCCTGCATCTGCCACAATGGAAAGCACTCTTAATCGTGGGCCTGTTACCGGCATGGCTGAATGGAGAGATGCGATCTGAGAAGTATATTCTTTTTGGATCGATCTTTGGAATGGCTGCATCACAATATTGGATGATTATAGCAGGACGTGTACTTCAAGCTGCAGGTGCAGCCGTTCTGCCTGCTACAGCGATGATAATACCAATTCGTTATTTTGCACCTGAGAAACGAGGCAGGGCATTAGGTACATCTGCAATTGGTATCGCTCTTGGGGGTGCTCTAGGTCCAGTAGTCGCAGGATTAATCTCAAGTTTTGGCAGTTGGAGATTGCTTTTCTTCTTTTCTTTAATCTCATTAATTACTTTGCCATTCTTTCGTAAGTATTTGGATAACGAGAAGGGGACAGCAGGTCGTATCGATTTCCTTGGCGGCGGATTGCTTGCAGGGACAGTCACTCTATTATTGCTGGCCATAACAGGAAGTAATTTGCTGTTGTTTGCAGGTGGTTTAGTGATGATTGCTTTGTTCATTATTAGAATTCGAACCACTTCCGAACCATTTATACAACCAAGTCTATTCAGGAATAGAAGCTACTCTGTAGGACTGTTTATAGCGTTTATAAGTACAGCAATAAATTTTGGAATAGTGTTTATGACACCACAATATTTAGCTGATTTGAATGAACTGACACCTGGGAGTATTGGACTTGTGCTGTTTCCTGCAGCTATTGCATCTGCCATAATGGGACGCAAAGGTGGGAAATTAGCGGATGAGCGTGGCAATTCTTCACTCGTATGGACGGCATCACTCTTATTGCTCACTTGTTTTGCGCTGCTATCTACTTGGGTAGGTGTATCGCCGTACTTCATTATGATCATCTTAATAGCAGGAAATGTTGGTCAAACCTTTATGCAAATTGCTATGTCAAACACCCTCTCACGGACATTGTCTAAGGATCAAGTAGGAGTGGGGATGGGATTATTTTCGATGGTGAATTTCATTTCTGGCGCCATATCCATGAGTTTTATCGGAAGATTGCTGGATAACAAAGAAACTTCCTTACATTTGAATCCCTTTATCACGAATGAGGGAGCAAGTATTTACAGTAATATATTTGTTGTCATGTGTATGCTGGTTGTAGTTGCCGCTGTGGTGTATCGTACTCAATTTGGTGCAACTCCGGCCAAAGTGAAAGCGACTTAGACGACTACTTAGGAAAATAAGGCGTTTTGAGTTGTTTGTTAGGTATAGCGTTTATCTGAGAGGAGGGAGACTCTGTCCCAGTTAGCGTAATACCTGAAACGATAGTTTGGTAAAAGCAAAAAAGGAGCCATCACTAGGATTACTAGGATGGTTCCTTTTTCTGCAGAGTGGTATTAGTATGCAGTCCAACCGCCATCTGCCGTAATTACTGTTCCATTAACGAAGCTCGAATCGTCAGAAGCTAGGAACAAAGCAACAGTTGCAATTCTCTTCGGATCAGCAGCATCCCCTCGTTGCATGGCCATTCCAGACATCGCTTGCTCTAAACCGTACGAATCAGCATGAGCCAATCCCGCACTGATATTAGTGGCAACTGCTCCTGGAGCAATTGCATTACATCGGATACCATGTTGTCCATATTGGAAACCAA
Source organism: Pristimantibacillus sp. (assembly GCA_048976605.1). Taxonomy (GTDB): domain Bacteria; phylum Bacillota; class Bacilli; order Paenibacillales; family Paenibacillaceae; genus Pristimantibacillus. The sequence continues at coordinate 54,883 of JBHGUX010000029.1, forward strand.
CGTTTTTGGTCAGACCGACAACAGCGTGCTTAGAAGCTGTATAAGCAATTCCTGCACGTGAACCGTATAGACCGCCTATAGAAGCGGTATTAATAATAACGCCATGTCCTTGTTCTTTCATTAACGGAATAGCTATACGAATAGCTCTCATTGGCCCTGTAACGTTGATGTCTATCACTTTGTTCCACATTTCGTCAGTGACGGATTCTGCGGTTTGCATTTGATCCATAATACCTGCATTGTTCACCAAGATATCTAACTTACCATAACCTTGAACGGCTGTATCGATCATGCGAGCCACATCTTCTTCACTTGTTACATTAGCAGCTATGCCTTTAGCTTGTCCTCCAGCGGATATGATTTCATCAACAACTCCATTAACCGCAGCTTCATTAATATCTGCTACAACCACTTGTGCACCTTCTTGTGCGAACAAAATCGCCATTTCTTTCCCCATACCTGAAGCTGCGCCTGTTATAACGGCCGTTTTCCCTTGTAATTTCATTGGTATCATCCCTTCACTCTAGTAAGAATGTTTCTTCCTATGACAGACCACACGGGGTCGTTATCACCATAATAACAACAAGTCACAATAATACTATGACCTATCTCACACTTTATGTAATCTTACAATAATTCACTTCACTTGTTGATTGACTTGTAACGAATAGCCCTTAGAAGGCAGGGCCTGACGACTCTGGACTGGCGAAGCAAATTTATATATTGTAGGATTAAAGAAATAAGGAAACAACAAAGGAGAACGCTATGTGCCGAAATATTAAGACACTATATAACTTTGATCCTCCAGCAACAGAAGATGAAATAATGGCAGCCTCGCTTCAATTCATAAGAAAAATCTCAGGTTTCAACTCGCCTTCAAAAGCGAATGAAGAAGCATTTAATCACGCGGTAGAAGAAGTGGCATTAATTGCCCGCAATTTAATGGACTCGCTGATTACCAATGCAGAACCACGTAATCGTGAGATCGAAATAGAACGGGCTCGTGCAAAGAATGAAAAAAGATTCGGAAGTAAAGAACTTTAGAAATTTCTATCCGGCTGCAAAAGGCAGATGATTAGGCTCTGATCGTGATTCAGAGCTTTTTAGTATGACTGTTGAGGATCAATACATGAAGGAACTTCTACTATTATGCCCATAATAAGAAGATGTGAAGGCTCGCTGTAAGAGGAGGGGAAATATTGAATCAGACGATATTGGTCGTTGAGGATGAACGCAAGATTGCCAGACTGCTTCAGATTGAGCTGGAAAGCGAAGGATACCAGGTGCGGGTAGCACTGGATGGAACAGATGGGTGGACTCTATTCCAGGAGGGTGGAATGGATTTTATTCTACTCGATGTGATGCTGCCTGGCATAAGCGGCATCGAGCTGCTTAGACGTATTCGTACTGTTGATGAGGACGTTCCTGTCTTTCTATTGACCGCCAAGAGCTCAGTTGAGGATAAGGTGTCTGGACTTGACCTAGGGGCAAATGATTATGTAACTAAGCCATTCGAGATGGAGGAATTGCTCGCTCGAATACGTACTGCATTCCGAATATCGGCGAAGACATCATCGCATAGTTCACAGATTGGAGAATGGCTGACTGCAGGAGATTTAAAGCTGAATATGAATACAAGAGAGGTCGAGCGTTCGGACAAACCTATCCAGCTAACGCAACGCGAGTTCGATTTGTTGACCTATTTGCTGCGAAATAAACGACTGGTTCTGAATAGAGATCAAATTCTTTCGGAAGTGTGGGGCTATGATTACGCTGGTGATACCAATGTTGTCGATGTCTACATTCGTTATGTACGCAAAAAGATTGACGATGGCTTCGGCACAGATTTAATCCATACGGTCAGAGGCATCGGCTATGTTTTAAAGGAATCGCCATGAAGTTAAAAAGTAGAATTCATCTATACTCCAGTGCATTGTTCGCTATTCTGTTATTGGCAGCTAATGTGACAGTCTATCTAATCTTCAGCAATATGAGCATTGATCGTGAGCTGGAACAGATTAAAGAGGAAACAATTCAAGCTTCTGAGGCGATACGAGGAGCTTCGAACCGTATAGCAAGGGAAGAATTGCTGCGCGCTTATTTGCCGTTAGACGGTATGTTGCGAATCGTAGAAGAGGACGAACAGAATAATGCTTTACTGGTTACCACTTCATCTGCTACCTCACTTAGTGAGCAACAAGCTGTTTACTATCCTAAGCGTCAAGTCGAGCAAGTCATTATAGAGGGAAAAAGCTACGGCTTTGTATCGGTTCCAATAATTGGAGCTGATGGTGATGTTGCGAATATCCAAGCAACGGAGAGTATGGAAGAATTGATGCAGCTGCTCCAAATGCTTCGTATCGTATTGATGAGTGTATTTGCAGCTGTCATGATCCCCGTCATCATATCCAGCGGTGTTCTGGGAACGATTATTATGAGACCGATCGCCGCGATGACGAGAACGATGAGTGAAATTACGCGCAGCGGCAAGTTTATACGATTGAATCAGACAGGGCATTCGAAGGATGAGCTCGTTAAGATGGGCGAAACCTTTAATGAAATGATCGGACTGCTGGAGGGCAGTTTTGCCAAGCAGGAGCAATTCGTCTCCAATGCCTCACATGAGCTCAAGACGCCGCTAACCATAATCGAAAGCTACGCGAGTCTGCTAAAGCGCAGAGGAATGGATCGGCCAGAGCTGTTCTTAGAATCGGTTGAGGCTATCCATTCGGAAGCGATTAGAATGAAAGAGATGACAGAGCAGCTATTATTGCTCGCGAAACCACATCGGCATTGGGAATTAACCATGAATCATACTGAGTTGCTTCCGCTTACTGAGCAGGCAGTTGCAGGTTTCCGCAGAGCCTATGGGAGAGAGCTTATGATCGAAGGCTCTAATGAGGAACCTATTAGCGCTTATACCGATGCAGATAAATTAAAACAGCTCCTATTTATATTGCTCGATAATGCCAGAAAATATAGCAGTGAAATCATTACAGTACAGGTTGGAATGGATAAGAATCATAGTTATATTCAGGTGATGGACCATGGAATTGGCATCGCTGAGGATGAACTGTCCTTGGTGTTTGATCGATTCTATCGTGTGGATAAAGCTCGTAACAGAGGAGAAGAGCAAGCGGGTGGAGCTGGACTTGGTCTCTCGTTAGCAAGAGAAATCTCAGTGGCTATTGGAGCGAAGATTACATTAGAAAGTGTGGTCGGAGTAGGAACTACAGCAACGATCCAATTATCGAAAGATAAAAGCGCTGATGCACCAGGTTCTCAGTAAAATTTAATGTGACGTAGTTATACTCTTCGTATGCCAGATGAACGAGGTGAACCAAAGAAAATGAAATTGCATATGAACCGTAAGTTTTGGATGATGGGAAGTATCATCCTTCTTGTTGTATTGATCCTTATCATGGTTTTGCTGCCCCGTACGGGGAAGGAGCTGAAGCTTTCTCGTGAAGCTGCTGAGAATGAGGTATTAAGTCATTATGATGGCCAGATAGTCGAATCCTTAATAGAAGGCGAAGCTTATCTCATTAAGCTGAAAGCAGCAACGGGTCTTTACGAATTTACAGTAGCGGGCGATGGAACGGGTGTATCTGCTATTCGCAGTCTGGAACGATACGGGAATGCGGATGAGGGAAATCAAACTTCAATTCCTTCACCCGATCCTACACCTTCTCCGCCGAGCTCACCAGATACTTCACCTACACCTAATCCATCCGTACTCATAACGGAAGAAGAAGCTTCAACGCTCGCACTCGCGAAAGTACAAGGAGTCGTTCAAGACGTAGATGTCGAGCAGACAGACGGGAAATGGTATTACTTTGTAGAGATTGATACATCTGATGGACGAGAAGCTGATATTCAGTTGAACGCGGCTTCCGGCGCTGTTGTATCTGTCACTTGGGATGATGACGACGATCACGATGATAATTAGAAAGAGGAATCATCCACATAGCGGTTTATCATCAAATTCTAATGTTACTGTAACTTTACTCTCAGAATTAAAGGTTAAAGTATTGTTGAGAGCAGGAACAGAATACAGAAGGAGGAAGGATATATCGTGAATAACAAACAAAAATGGATTATTGCTGCAGCGATTGTCGCGACGATTGGTGGAGCAAGTGCAGCAGTTGCTGCGGAATCAACAAGTCAGAGCAAAGCTTATATCGGTCACACGAAGGCAAAAGCAATAGCACTACAAGAGGTACCAGGCACCATTGATAATATTGAACTGGAACGTGAGCATGGGAAAGTCTACTATGAGGTTGAGGTTCGTAAATCGAACAAAATAGATGAAGTTGACGTTCATGTCGATGCTAACACGGGTAAGATTCTCGCAATCGTTGAGGACTATGATGACGATGATAGAGATAAACGTACAACGTCTAATACATCTTCATCTGTGTCACCTAGTCCTTCGGCCAATGTAGAGCAGAAGAACGTTATTAGTAAGGATCAGGCATCCAAGCTTGCTTTGCAAGCCGTGAAAGGCGAAGTGGCTGCAGTCGATAAAGACAGGGATGACGGAGTTGTGTCATACGAGGTGAAGCTGAAGACAAGCGATGGTAAGGTTGAAGTGGAAATAGATGCAACTAATGGTGAGGTTCTTTCCATTGACTACGATGATCATTCGGACCATGACGATGATGACGACGAAGACGACTATGATGATAAAGATTAGTCAAGTACGATTCTTGTAGCCGATTAGCGGCTGGATCTGCTTAAATAATTAAAGGTCGAAAGTTCTCCAATGGAGAGGCTTTCGACCTTTTTTCTGTTGTATCGATTGGTTATAGGTTAGACTTCTGATTGGAAGTGGGGTACATACCAGTTAGGGACATACGTGTGAAAATGATCATACCATCTCAGAACATCTTCAGCTCGTCTTATCATAAAATCCACTTGTTCTTGACCAAATGGAATCGCCCAGTGAATGGCAGATAATTGGTTGCTTGCAATGTATAAAGCCATCAGTCGGAAGAATTCATCGGGCGCTTGGTTATTGAAATATCCATTGATACGGCCAGAAGCGAATGGTTCACTTTGACCAGCACAAAACGTAATCCGATTAAATTCCTCCCAAGGATCACCATAATCAAATCGATTAAAATCAATAATACCGAGTTCACCTGTGTTCGTTATGATCATATTCCCGATATGAAAGTCACCATGCTGAAAAGATTGCGGACGATTGTCTAAAAGATATCGATTACGCTCAATGAAGGCTATGATTTGATCTGCACCCAGCAGCTCTATACCGCAAGCTTTGTAGTTCGATATGTATTTGTTGATTTTGTTGTTATAGAAATCTGACCATGGAGGCTGATCATTATCGGCAGGGATTTCATGTATTTCCCTCAATATTTCTCCTGCTTTAACACCGATCTGGTATTGCACAAGTGAGCTGAGTGTTGGAATCACCTCATAAGCATCCTCACCTTCAATCCATGTGAATATGGAGTAGACGAACTGACCGTTATTGCATATCCCAAATTCTAGTGGACGTGAAATTAACCTATTCAAATGGTTAAGCTGTTGTAACAGCTTCGAATTCTTGGTGCTTTTTATCATAATGTGAGTAATCAGACGTTCTTAACAATAATTCTCTACCGTCTATCGTAGTAATATGAAATTTTTTATCTCTGGACCAGCCTTTATGAACCTCATCAATTGAACTCCAATTATGAGCATCTGGTATATCACTAAAGTTAGAATTCACACGTTCGGCCTCCCAAATTTATCAAGTTCAAGATAAATTTATAATAGGAGGGATTTCCGCTTTCTGCAACTTTTTACGAAACATCTCGTCATAATTACCAAATAAATACAGACTTGAATGAGCACTAAAATACGGATCTAGTCAGGAGGGTTCGGTTACAATGGGAAATATGAAATTCAATAAATCAGCGATATTGCTAACAGTCATCATTCTGAATACTGGATGTACGAACGAAAGTAATCAATCGCTCACGGGGAATTTACCTTCAGCTTCTCCAGAATCAACCCCAATCACGATCAGCACAGTCACAGTCCCTGTAACATTGCCGCTTGAACAGGTGAAAGCCGAATTAAAAAAACCGCTGACAAGAGAGCAGGTGCATGAGCGATTCGGATATCCTCAATCAACTGCTGACTCTTATATTCAAGTAAACGGTCAATTGAGCTCAGTCGAACAAGAAGAATATACAGAAGGCAGCAGTAGATTTTATGTTCAATGGTCTCCTGAGGGGGAAATACTTTACGCTGTCTATTACGAGACGGATGCATGGGGAAATCGTCACAGCTTCGTGCCAGCAATGGGGAAGATGCAAGCATCATCGTCCCAAGACAATTCATTAGCCAGAGAGCATGCAATAAGCATCGATAAACCAGCGATTTTATATAGAAGTATGAACGCTTATGAATTGGTGGGCGGCAACTATTCTATTACGACGAAATCCGTTGATCTACAGACAAAGTATAAGGTCGTCACGCTATCAGCAGACTTTGCTGAAATTCAGGATGAATCCGGGTATGGAGGTTGGGTGCCCACCTGGTATCTAACTAAGGAGTCCGCTAAAAGTAGGAATATATCCCCTGTAACGTTGAAAGTGACAAGCGACGCCCAAGCTTTATGGTATCCGAATTCTAATAATAGTGTTGCTGTACAATTGAAAACGGGAGACTCTCTCTATGCTTATGAGGCATACGATGATTGGTACGGAGTAGTTGTTCCTGACAATGCTGCTTCAGAAAGACCTTACGGTTTGCTATGGGTACATAAAAATCAAGTCGTAATCGATGGAGATGCTCCGATATGGTTTGATAATAGAGAAACAGGCAGCGATCTTTCGCGTTCCATATCTTCTACCGTTCGTAGTTTGGTCGTACCTGGAATAACTCAGTCGCGTGTATTAGAGCTATTTGGCCAACCATCATTCAAAGAGTCTTCTGAGAATGTGAAGACATATGGTGAGAAGGTTCAAACTCTTCCGTTATGGTTATACGAAGATGGTCACAGTGAATTAACTGTTGCATGGTCAGAGACAGGGATTTTACGTTATGCTCTATATCGAGACTCATCTGACTCGATTGCCCGTTTCGGTTTGCAGGAACAATCGAGAACATTAGGTCCGCTCGTCCCATCCGAACAAGTGCAATGGAATTGGCGGTTCAAATCTGATCTGGCATTCAACTTTCTACTCGATCATTTCTCTAACATCCTGTTGGTAGCTGGAGAAGACGGAGGATTTAGCGGCATGCATATGAATTCGAATGTGTACGCGCTAGATTCGATTACTGGACGTAAGATTTGGCAGTTTGATCTAGGCTTCGACGCTCATTTATATGGTTTATCCGCGAACAAAAGCCGAATGGCATTTATGAAACGAATGCCGGGTGATTACAAACCGTACTATCAATTACAAGTGTTGTCGACTGATAATGGGAAGATGATCTGGAAGAAGCAATTGGATAGTGAAGAGGATGTATCCTCGCTTGCCGTATCAGGCAACGTTGTTGCGGCAGTTCGATCTGAAGGAATGAGCAGTAATGAAGCGGAAAATAATTATAATCTCACAGCATGGAGTATCGCCACGGGTAAACAAATGTGGCGAATTGAGTTAGAAGAACCTGCAAAATTGGTTAGAGATGTGGGTAATCAAAAGGTTTTGCTGTTACAAATAGGAGTAGATATGAACCCAGTATTATTAACTGAATTGCAGGCTTATGATCCTTTGACAGGTAAGCTTGTTTGGGAGAAAACAGAACGACAAGCTGCTGTTGAGCGGGAAGTAGTAGATACTAATCAATTTGCTAGACAAGCACATGCCTACTGGACGAGAACAGTCGACGAACTGGTGCTGACGGATGCGGCTACAGGCAAGGATAAGGTTCATCTGCCGCTCGATGATCAGACTCGCTATGAGATCATTGATGGACAGTATGCATTCCAGCAGCAATCATCCATACAAGGATTGCGAGATGAGGTTATAACAAGCTCACTAATAGACGTTCGAACGGGGAAAAAGCTATTTACGGAAGAAGGTAGAGCTGAATTTGGTCATATAGACGGCAAGATACTTTACTACAGACTGAACGGGAGGGCTTTGTCCTTTGATTTACTGAAGGGCGAACAACGGTGGAATAGTTCTGATGTTCCAGGAGAAGGAACGCTGCCAGGTTCAACTATAGCCTACGGAGGCAAACGGTTCGGCGTTTTTCCGTTTTTAAGCAGCATATATACATTAGATGAATCTACAGGGAAAGCACTTAATCGGATATCTGATGTTCGTGTTGGTTATTATGATTTCACACCGTATCCATTGTTGAATGGCTACCTATCGGTTATCGATAATAAGCTGTATGTTGGTTCTTCAAATGGCTATTTCAGTAAATTGAAATAGCTCATCTATTTTTGTAATATGACAATAGGTGACATGAAGCTTTGTTTATAATCGACGAGAAGAAGGAAATAGATTATAAACGATAAGGGGTAATGAGAAGATGAAACCTTTACAAGGGAAAATTGCGGTAGTAGCAGGTTCAACTCGTGGGGCAGGCCGTGGGATCGCAACGATGTTAGGAGAAGCAGGGGCTACCGTGTATTGTACAGGTCGGAGTGTGAAGGGCAATCCCTCCGGAATGAATCGCACCGAAACGATTGAGGAAACCGCAGAATTAGTAAACAAGGCTGGTGGGGTAGGTATAGCCGTAAGAGTAGATCATACGGTTGAGGAAGAAGTAAAGTGTTTATTCAAACGAGTTAACGATGAACAAGAAGGCCGACTAGATATTTTGGTTAATGATGTGTGGGGTGGAGATCCATTAACGGAATGGAATACACCATTCTGGCAGCATTCACTTGAGAACGGATTGCTCATGCAGCAAAGAGCTGTGCATTCCCATATGATTACGAGCTATTATGCCGCACCTTTGATGACCGTGCGTAAACAGGGATTAATTATTGAAATTACAGACGGTGTAGATTACCGTTATAGAGGAAATCTCTACTATACGTTGGCGAAAACATCGGTTATTCAACTCGCTCAATCCATGTCAATTGAATTGGAGCCCTTCCATGTAACCGCGTTAGCTTTAACTCCCGGTTTCCTGCGGTCGGAAGCTATGTTGGAGTATTTCGGCGTCACTGAGGAGAATTGGAGAGACGCAGGCAAGATTGAGCCTCATTTCCTAGTGTCGGAAACACCAACCTATATAGGCCGAGCAGTAGCAGCACTTGCTTCCGATCCTAATGTGGATAAGAAGTCAGGACAAGCGCTGAGCACCTGGTCACTTTCTGATGAATACAAATTTATTGACAATGATGGAACTCGCCCTCATTGGGGGAATTACGCAGCAACTAATGGATTGTAGGGAAAGGAGGATGTAAAGCTGAGAGCTGATCGATTAATTTCTATTCTAATGTTCTTACAAAACCGTGGTCGAATGACTTCACGGGAGCTGGCTGCTCATCTTGAGGTTTCGGAAAGAACGATCCATCGTGATATGGAAGCTTTAAGTGCAACCGGAATTCCGGTCATTGCTGAAAGAGGGACAAATGGAGGCTGGATGCTCCTCGAAGGGTATCGCACCAATCTAACTGGGATGAAGACAGAAGAGATGCAAACGTTATTGCTCGCACATTCTTCTACGCTGTTAAGCGATTTGGGCCTTGGCGGCGTATTTGAAGATGCGTTCCAGAAACTGTTGGCAGCTTTCCCTGCAACGATGCGCAGAGATGCGAATATTGTTCGTCAGCGGATCCACGTGGATGGAGCCGGTTGGCATCCAACGGATGATCAGCTGCTTGCGCTTCCCATAGTGCAAGAAGCTATCTGGGCAGACAAAAAGCTGTCTATACAATATCGACGGGATGACAAGCTTGTCGATCGAGTTGTTGAACCATTAGGTCTGGTTGCCAAAAGCAGTGTATGGTATCTAATTGCGATAACAGATGGGGATATTCGAACTTATCGGATCTCTCGTATCGTAACTGCGCTGATGGCAGACGAATCCTTTAATCGCCCAGAAAGCTTTGACTTGGCCAAATACTGGGAACAATCGACCAAAGATTTTCAAGCAAGCTTACCCCAATATTCATCAAAAATTAGATTTAGTGAGCAAGTGCTCTCTCGTCTTTCTCAACAGCGATATATGAAGCTTCAACAGATGGAGAGAGTGGTCGATCATTGGATAGAGGCGAAGGTTGAATTCCATACCCTTGATTCAGCTTGTGAAATATTGCTTGGTTTCGGATCACAAGTTGAAGTGGTGGAGCCAATAGAATTGCGTGACAGAATAATAGCTGAAGTAAGTGCCATTCAATTGTTGTACAACTGAGAATATATCCAAGTGGCGTAAACGATAATCTGGAGACCCTTAATGAATTGTAGGAAGCGCTGGCAGCAATGTGCCAACGCTTTTTTGTTATCTTATGTTACTTGAGGGAATCGACATGAAATGTCATAACCTTTTGTTTTTTGTTATAGTTAATTTATATTAACGATACGGAGGCGGATTATGGATTGGTTGGCCGTTCAGCCTTATTACAAAGTGGCAAGGGAAGTGACTAGCTTAGAGCAGAAGACGGTTGTGCAGAATCGTCTCATGTACTTGTATAAAGAAAGAATTGTAACCAAATATCGGGAGTTTCCGATTATTGAAGTATTCGATCTATCCTATCGATCAATGGGGGGAGATGAGGGCTTGCTGTATTTACATACAAAACAAGGGGTTTTCTCCTATACGATATCAACAGATCCCAATTCCTTTATAGAAGCATATAAGAATCTTGTTCGTCAATAGATGTTGACTGCTACTCTTTAGGGGAAGTGTTGCCCTTTGCTTCCCACAAGAAGAGGCAAACAATAGCGATGATGACCATTAATAGCGGAGCGATCATAATGATAGATACGATTGTTTCCTGTCGATTTCATTGCTGCACCCCAGCTTTCGTATCATGTGATGAGTTTCACAAGAAATGAATATATAAATTATGATAAGATTATGCAAAAAATATACTTCACAGCAGCGAATGCATCAAATTTTGAAATTCTCTACTTTTTCAACTGGAATATAGTATTGTATTTCCATCCTATTAAGTTCGGAGTGATCATCGATGTTTGAAATTAAATATGAAATTTTTGAGGATGATATCCTTGAGCTTGGTGAAATCGGCCTAAAGACTTTTAATACAAAATTCAATACCATTTACGGTTGTTTTACCATCATGATCAATGGAATTGAATATATCTCATATCCTTCTTCCGAAATGAGACTAGAGACGAAACGCATTTATTCTGAGTTAATAGTAGTGCACTTTAATTCTCTTATCGATGCTTATACCCAGCTTAAAGTTGGCGATTACGTCACAGTAAAATATATTGAAAACTCTTTTACTTGGCTTGAGTTCATTAAAGAAGGAAATAAGCTTATTATGAGTGAGTTAAACATCGATGTTCCTTCTCACTTGATGATTAGTACAGATATATCCATCTCTCCATACATTCGAACGGGTAAAGAAATATTTATCGATGCAAAGAAAGGAGACATTTTCAATGAGATCATTTCTTGGGGTGATTTTGAAAGTGAACTTATTTCAAAATCGAAGGAATTTATAAAAACATTACAAGAGATAAATAAAGACATTCTTACTGCAAATTGTTTTGACAAAGTAAAATTATTTGCTAGTGAACATTAGTCGAAAAGGTCACTATAGTTCAAGAAAGAACGATTAGAAGCATTGAAAAACAGCCCCCTAATTGTTAGTTATATCTAACAATTGGGGGGCTGTTCATATTTAGGTTGGTTCGATATGTTTATTACTTGCCTAGCGAGAAACCATCAAATAACCTGCCGCCATAAGGCTCCAACACCTTATCGATTAGACGTACTATATTGTTTTTATTGCCAGAGGTGTAATAGTCATCAAAGGCTTGCACGAACTCATCCGTAAATGGCTCATTGAATTGTTTTAATGCGCGTATGATCCATTTTGACTCACCAATCCAACGACCATTCGTTCTTAGAACAAATTCATGTGTAAGCCTTGCTAATGTATTCGCAATGAATATTCCTTCTCCTCGATTCTGACAACCCTCGAAGTCATCTAATACATCTGTTATAAAATAGCGCTTGGTACGTATGGTTTCATCTGACCATTTCTCAGGACCGCGTTGTAAGATTGCATTAGCTTCGTCCTTTATCGAATTAATAATTCCTTCATCTCTGATAACAATTCCTTCTGAAACCATCTTTGGCATAGAAGGTGTAGCTTCTTTACAATCCAAGTCGAAATAATATTGATAGGAAGTTAAATTATGGACAAATATCTCTATGGGCCATTCTAGAAAAACAAGAGACTCCCTATAAGAAGAGGGCAGCGTCTTATCAAAAATAACAATATCAAGGTCAGAAGTTGCTGTTGCTTCACCTCGGACTACACTGCCTGCTAATAGTGCTCCCTGACAGTGTGGGAACTTCTCCTGAATAAACTTTTCCGCTGCTTCTAGTGGTTTCTTTCTTTGTACCATTCCCATAACAATCACCTCTCAATAAAAAGTAGCGTAAACTTGATCATAATTTGCTTCAATTATATCTTACTTATCTGTCAAATATGAAGTTTAGATCATCACTTAATAACTTTGTCGAAGCAGTAGACCGAGATAAAGTAGTTTTATGTCAATAAAGAGAGACAAAATAGGACTTGCGATATGTTAATAAATAGTAAAATTGTCACAGATAAGATTTTACCCTATATCAATGGAAATCTCCCCCTTCCAATACAATAGCCGTAGATCCATTATCTATTTAACTGCAATTTGTAAACAACATATTAATTTACAAGCAAATGGAGGTGAGCGATGTAACCGATTTCGTCTGAACGGATGGGGTACTTTGTCTTTGTCTGTTAAAGAGAAGGAGTTATCAAAAAAAATAAGAGATAGTTGAGGTGACCATGGTGGGTTCATTCTTTCGCAAGAAACATTCGACCTTGTTAGTTTCATTCATGAGTCTTATATTGGCATTCGGCACACTTATCAATGCAACCTCATCGTATGCAACAGCAGAAGAACCCCTCGATAATTCGATTGAAATAGCAGATTCGCAAGGCCCAAGAAACCTGAAAGCCGTGAATGTCACACATAACAGTGTAACTTTAGAGTGGGATCAAGCACCAGGAATTAAAGATTATTGGATTTGGAATGAAGAAAATATTTATATTTTCTGGGGCGCAGGCGGAACTCAGACGGTGGGCGGTTTAACACCGGAGACTACCTATACCTTCTATGCAGCACCCGATGGCATTCAACAAGCAAATCTTAAACCTGAGCATAAGAGCAACTTAGTTACGTTTACAACAACGGAAGATACGAGTGAATATAAAAAACCTCCTTTAGCGCCTCCTCATAATTTGCATGTGAAGGATATAACGGAATCAAGTGTTACGTTGAATTGGACAGGAAGTCCAGGTGCTAATGGCTATGATCTATATGTGAATGGTGATTGGATTAGTGGAATATGGGATGGTTCGAACACGGTTACCTATAACCTTCCAACTGAAGGGACGGTCACAGGATCCGTGTATAAGTTCGAAGTTGCTGCGCAGCTCATGCCGGAAACTTCGGCTAACAGCAATGCAGTCGTTCTACAATGGGGGGAATTGGAGGCACCTAGAGATGTTCAGGTCGTAACGGCGACAAGAACAACTGCAGCACTAGGCTGGGCTCCAACGCCTGGCGCTACAAGCTATGATATTTATCAAGATGAAGTCAGAATTGGAACCAGCACTACGAATCGCTTCGTAGTCTCTAATTTAACTGAGGGGCAAACGTATTCTTATACGGTTGTCGCTTCCAATAGTCTTTGGACATCGCCAGCAAGTGAGATGACTACAGCAGTACCAGGAAGTAATTATAATATCGTTACCTACTATACCTCTTGGTCAGGCAGTGAGACAGCGAGAAATTATAAACCTACAGATATCGATGTCTCTCAAATCACACATATTAACTACGCATTTGCAGATTTATGCTGGAAGAAGTTCGGTACAGGTTCGATAGTTTGTCAGGATGAGAACGTACCTCTCCAGAAGGATTATGTGTTTGATGGTGAAATGGTCATTGGCGATCATGAGGTAGATATCGCTAATTTTGAAACATTCGCAGCAATCAGACAACAAAATCCTCATTTAAAGATTATGATTTCTGTAGGTGGATGGTCATGGTCGAAGAACTTCTCGAATATGGCAGCTACTGAAGAAACTAGACGAACATTTGCTAATTCTGCTGTAAAATTCCTTCGCGAGTACAATCTCGACGGACTCGATATCGATTGGGAATATCCGGTAGAAGGCGGGGAAGAAACCAATTCTCGTCGGCCAGAAGACAAACAAAACTTCACCCTGTTAATGAAAACCGTTCGTGAAGCATTGGATGCGGCAGGCTCCGAGGATGGCAAGTATTATCTTCAGACGATTGCATCCGGGCAAGGAGACAATTTCACCGTTAATGCTGATTTTGCCAATTCAGTTGCTTATTTAGATTTCGTTAATATTATGAGCTACGATTACAGTGGAAACTGGGAATCGCTTGGACATCATAATTCACCATTATACTTCGATAAAGAACATCCAAGATCATCCACTTCTGCGCCTAGAAATAACGTACTTGGGGGATTAACCGGTCATTTGAATGGAGGAGTTCCGCCGTACAAATTAGTTACAGGAGTACCTTTCTATGGGAAAGGCTGGGCCGAATGCCCTGCAGATGGACAGTATCAGACCTGTGCAGGGGGAACGCCGTATGGCACATGGGAAGGCGGCATATTTGATTATACGGATATTGAAACAAACTATTTAGATAAGAATGGGTTTGTTCGATATTGGAATGATGCTGCTAAAGTAGCCTACGTATATAACAGTGAAGAGAAAGTTTTTATTTCCTACAATGATAAAACAACGATGATGTATACGTCTTCACTCGTGAAATCATTAGATTTGGCCGGTGTTATGAGCTGGGATGTCAGTGGAGATCGAAATAGAACGTTATCCACCCAATTGGTACATGATCTGCCAATTGATGGGGTGGTAAATGCATCAGCACTTGCTGCACCTCAACAGCTTTCGCTCGTATCAAAAAGTGAGAATACGATTGAAGTGAAGTGGAATACGTCTGCTGGGGCAGCAGGTTATGAAGTTTACGCGAATAATCAATACGTTGGTTACACAACTGAGACGCAATATACACTACGATCGCTAACATCAAGCACAAACTATAAGATACATGTAATAGCGATCAAGAAAGAAAATAACCTCGTTCAAGAAGTTTCCGTTATCAGTAACATACTAAGTGCTGCTACACAATCGATCTCAGGGTCGTATACACCAACACCAACACCAACACCAACACCAACACCAACACCAACGCCAGCTTCAACGCAATTAGAAACGACAATAGTTAGCAAAGACGGCAAATCCACAATAAGCTTACAAGCTGAAGCAGCGATCAAAAAAATCAAAGCATCCACTGCTAAAGCATTTCAAATCATTGTTTCCGACAGTGCTAACAAAGCAGATATCATTATTCCTAAAGAAGTCATAGACGCAATAGCAGCCAAAGGAGATCAAGCGCTAATTACGCTCAGCTATAATGGCGTCGTCTACAGCGTTCCGATTGCAATAATTTCATTATCGGCTGATATTGTAATCTCAATTGAAGCTTCTCATGTGGATCAAGTTAAGCTTTTATCGCAAACGAATGGATGGAAATTATTAGTTGAGCCTGTTGATTTTAAGATTAGTAAAGTGAACGCTGA
The DNA here is from genome assembly GCA_048976605.1 of Pristimantibacillus sp. Lineage (GTDB taxonomy): Bacteria > Bacillota > Bacilli > Paenibacillales > Paenibacillaceae > Pristimantibacillus. Next base: position 70,693 of record JBHGUX010000029.1, read on the forward strand.
TAAGACATACACAGAGATTACCGACCTAGGAGATGTCTATATTAGTCGCAGCTTTACGCTAAACGGGAAAGATGTGGATGTTCAAAAGGCTACGGGTGTTGTCTATATACCGGGTACGAATGAACTTCGTTCTGTTCCTGCTCTATTCACAGTTAACGCAGATGGAACGGTAACTGCTGAATTGAAGAGGAAAGGGAATAGCATCTACGCTGTTATTCAGACAGACTTCCAATTCAAGGATGTGGGCGCAGGATGGGCTCAGAAGGATATTAATCGAGCTGCTTCTAAGCTGATTGTCTCAGGAGAGGCGGATGGTCAGTTCGGCGTTAATAGCATGATTACCCGCGCTGAGTTTGTCTCGATGATCGTTAAAGGGCTTGGTATTCTTCCAGATAATGCCGATACTGCGTTCAAAGACGTCGATCCAAAGTCCAAGTATGCCGGTGACATAGCAGCAGCGAAGAACATCGGATTAATCAAAGGAAAAACGGTGAATACTTTCGATCCGAATGGATCACTGACACGTCAAGAAATCGCAGTAATCCTAGTTAATGCGATGAGTTACGCAGGCAAGACGTATGTGCCAGATTCTGCAGTACTTAATCGATTTGCAGATCAAGCTGCCATTTCTGCCTATGCCACATCGCCACTAGCCATTGTTGTTCAACAACAAATTATGCAAGGTGTTTCGCAAACCAAATTAGCTCCTAAATCTACTGTAACGAAAGCGCAAGCGGCAGTTACTTTGATGAGAATGCTTGATTCAGTTGGTTTAGCCAAATAAGGCTGTTACATTTAGTGAATTAATAAAGAGGGGCAGTCTCGCGAGGTCATTGACCTTGAGTGACTGCCCCTCTTTTCATTATTTCTTTCTTTCTATTAAGATGGTCAAGCTGACCAAGGTGACGAATATCGTTGCCCCCATATCGGAGAGAATCGCGATCCATAAGGTCAACATCCCTGGTATGGTCAAAGCAAGAGCAATGAGTTTGAGACCGAGGGATACGATAATATTGAATCGTATAATTGAATTCACTCGCTTGGCTACAGAAATTGCTTCAGGCAATTTACCAAGATGATCTTGCATCAGTACAATATCAGCTGTCTCAATGGCACTGTCGGTTCCTTTACCCATTGCGATACCCAGTTGAGCGGAAGCGAGTGCAGGAGCGTCATTGATGCCATCGCCAATCATGGCGACTTGACCGTTTTCCGATAGTTTTTTAATCTGATTTACTTTATCTTCAGGAAGCAAGCCTCCATAGTAGGATGACACACCAACAGCGGCAGCTACTTTTTCTGCGGTATGGGGATGATCGCCTGTAAGCATGACAGTTTGTTTAATTCCTTGTTTATGAAGTGCGGTGATCACAGAACGACTTTCTTCTCTAATTTCATCAGAGATACCGAACATTCCTAATATTTGTGTTGCATCTGCTACGATAACAAGTGTGAGTCCTTCTTCTTTTAACTGGTTAATTTGCGATTGAATTTCAGCTGGAATAGATAGATGCTCCATGCTTTTTTCATTACCGACCCAATAAGGAGCTCCTTGAATAATCGCTTGGATCCCACTGCCAGAAATCGTCTGAATTTCATCTGGGTCACCGTAAGATTGACCGAGACGCTCAACCTCTTTCATAATAGCCTTTGCAAGCGGGTGAGAGGAGGATTTCTCAATAGTAGCTGCTATCGTGTAGAAACGATTGTTATCATAAACCTCTGTTTTAACGACATGTGGTTCACCTTTAGTAAGAGTACCCGTCTTGTCAAAAGCAAGTGTATCGATTTTACCAAGTTGCTCGAGAAAGACACCGCCTTTAATTAAAATGCCATGTCTAGCATTACGTGTAATTCCTGAAACTATAGCTATTGGAGAAGATAAAATTAGAGCGCAAGGACAACCTACGATAAGGACAGAGAGACCTTGGTAAAGCCACTTCATCCAATCCCCATCAATGAAAAGGGGAGGCACAATCATAACCAGCGCTGAGACAACCATGACGATTGGTGTGTAATATCTGGCGAATTTATTAATGAAAAGCTCGGTCGGTGTTTTCGTTTCTTGTGCTACCTCGACTAGATGTAGAATTTTGGCGAGAGAGGAATCCTGATAAGCTTTATCTATACGAATGAGAAGAACACCTTCGTTATTAATGCTGCCACCAAACACCTGTTGATCAGTTGATTTATCAACGGGTAATGATTCCCCCGTAATGGGAGATTCGTTCACTGAGCTTTTGCCTTCTATAACTGTTCCGTCAGAAGGTATCTTTTCACCTGGTTTTACACGGACCAAATCGCCGACTGCAAGAGAAGAGATAGGTACGATTATTTCTTTGCCATTATCTAATTTTATTGCTTCTTTGGGTGCGACCTGAAGCAAGGTTTCCATGGAGCGTCTTGCTTTCTCCATTCCGTAGCCTTCCAGCAATTCATTCAATCCGAAGAGAATGGCGACAAGAGTCGCTTCTTTCCACTCCCCGATCGCTATTGCGCCAACTAGAGCAATCGTCATTAAGGTATCGATATTGAACTTAAGCTTGAATAAGTTCTTCGCTCCACGTAAGAAAGTGGTGTACCCGCTAATTCCAGTAGCTAATAAATAAAGTAAAATAATTGCCTGTTTGTCCAGCATGCCTTGCAACAAAATGGCCCCTATATATATAGCGGTGGAAGTAAGTAAAAGCTTTAACATGGTGGAATTGCTGCCTGAGTGGCTGTGGTCATGCCCATCATGGCTATGATCATGTCCTTCATGATTATGCTCTGCATGATTATGATCAGAGGTACTATTGTGATGATTAGAATCATGATCCATGTGCATGTTCGGTTTCTTCGCAATGTAAGCACCGTCTGCTTTTAATATTCGCTCAACCTCAGTCATGGCTGTTCGGGAATCAACGGTTAATTTGCCTGTGTTGTAGCTGAGTTTAGTATCTTCACCATATTGTAATTGTCTAAGTTCTCGCTCCAGCTGCTGTGTACAATTACCACAAGAGAGCCCTTTAACTCGATATTCATTCATCGGGTACCCTTCTTCCGGAATATTATATGAATATATGCTCATATAATATGCGATTCGTAAATAGATGTCAAACCTAATTTCCCCAATTCGTACAAAAATCATCAATCAAAAACGAGACTTTCTTAGATTCTCCAATATGGAGAGTTATGGTGAGGTTGTATTTGATTGACTATTATAAGTTTTTAGATTACTCTGTATTTCAGAGTAATCTAAAATAGTATGGAGGTAATGCTGTGCAGACTGTTATCGAGGTTGATAATGTTCATAAGCAATACGGAAAGAAAATGGCTGTAGATCATATTACGATGAATATCAATAAAGGTGAAATATTCGGCATTGTGGGGCCGAATGGAGCAGGAAAGACTACCTTAATAGAAATGATGGTAGGGCTGCGTGTCCCAGACAGCGGTAAATTACATGTACTCGATAAAGATATTCGCAAACATTCGGAGGAGATAAAGCATCAGATTGGCGTTTTATTACAGTCTACTTCGATTCCTGACAAGGCAAAAGTAAAAGAGGTTTTTCATTTATTTTCTTCGTTCTACAAGAAGAAATCGCTTGCTCTGCATGAAATTACGCAGCTGCTGGGTCTTGAGGATAAGCAAAATGAATATATAAAGTCATTATCTGGAGGTTGGAAGCAACGGGTTTCATTAGCACTAGCCTTAATTAATGATCCAGAAATTGTCTTTCTTGATGAGCCAAGCATGGGACTTGATCCGAATGCCAGAAGGGAAATGTGGGCTATCATTCATAGGCTGAGAAATGATGGACGTACGATCGTCGTGACGACTCATTATATGGAGGAAGCAGAACACCTTTGTGATCGGATTGCTGTCATTAGCAACGGTCGATTGATCGCACTGGATACGCCTCGCAATCTTGTTTCGCGGATTGGGAGAACGAAACGAATAGGCTTCAAGAATGTCCATGCTGCAAAACAAGAGAAGTTCACAGAGCTGACTCATGTCGTTCATGTGGAATGGGAGCAGGATTGGATAAAGCTTCATACAACGAATATGGATCAAACGTTGAAGCAATTGTTTCATTTGGCAGCAACCGATAATTGGATGGTTAGTGAACTTCGTTTAGAGGATGCATCTATGGATGATGTATTTAATGAATTAACTTCAGAGGAAAGAAGGGAAGCCATATGAATCCATATATGAGACTAATTGCTTTTGACTTTCGCTTATATTTCCGTGATTGGATAACGATTTTCTGGATTCTTATATACCCGATACTTATGCTTCTCATCTTCGGATCCATGTTCGGCAGTCAAGAGGATGTAGTTACAGGTGTTCGCTATATAGAGACTTACGTACCAGCATTATGTGTCATGAATGTGTTATCGGTATCGGTTTTTACGCTTAATATTAATATGATTACACAACGGGAAAATGGTATCTTAAGAAGATACAGAGTTAGTCCAATCCGTAAATCGATGGTACTTGCCTCGCATGCGGTGCAGGGTGTATTCTTAATACTTGTTGGTGCTATTGAAATTATAATTACAGCCAAAATCGTATGGAATATTGATATTACGATATCGGGTCTATTAACGCTATTTGCATGTATGCTATTCGGATGTTTATCTTTCTTCAGTCTCGGCTTCGCAATGTCTGGTCTGACTAGAACTGCAGGTGCTGCAAGCGGTCTGGCAATGGCTGTATTTTTCCCAATGCTGTTCCTTTCTGGCATATCGATGCCAATATCAAGTTTTCCTAGTTTTATGCAAACGATCAGTAAGTGGCTTCCAATGACTTATTTTGTTGAATTAGCACAAGGAGTATGGCAGGGTACTGCTATTACAGAGTTCGGGATAGAACTTATCGTCCTTGCTGGATTTGCAGTCATATGCTGCATATTGGCTTTGCTGCTCTTCCGTTGGGAAAAATAATAGCATGTAGGAGTGATTGTATTGAATAAGAATGACGCAGCTCTAGAGGATATCGAGTTTATCAAACGATTAATTACTAGAAATCAGAAAAAGCTTGATCAATCTCCGCCGTTCTTATTTATATGGGGAACCTATATGTTAGTTGGTTTTATTGGTATGCAGTTCGATGTTACTGTTTGGCCGAATTGGTATTGGTCGATTGCTTCTGTTATTGGTGGATTATTATCTGCTATTGTCGGCAGCCGGCAATCGCGTCATATGCCCAAGCAGAGCGGCGGCTCAACGGGGTGGATGTTTTGGTTGCCCTTCTTAATTGTGTTCTTATCCGGTTTTTTCATGATGATCACTGGTGTCGTGAAGCAAGAATATATTTCGTTGTTCTGGCTGAATCTGATTGGTATTGCTTATGTATCCATGGGGCCGCTGATTGGGAAAGGACCAGTCATTCTTGGAGTTTGGTTTGTTGTCATGTCAGTGCTGATCAGGCTGTTCTTCCTTGACTATCAATTTCTAATTCTAGGGTTATTGGGTGGAGGAAGTATGCTCGCAACCGGATTGCTCCTGCAACGACGGAGGAGCATTGATGGGTGAAAATATATTAGATGCAATTGATGATGCCATACATGCTAAGGTGCGACTTGGCATTATGAGCATGTTGTCTGTCCATGGTGAATGCGACTTTGGCTTTCTGCGCAATGAGCTTCAACTGACCGAAGGCAACTTGGGCAATCATATTCGAGTGTTGGAAGAGGCGGGATACATAGCTGTAAGCAAGTCATTCGTTGGCAAACGCCCAAGAACGACCTGTCAGTCTACAAGTCTTGGTGTAGAAATGTTTCAACAATATATTGAAGGACTTGAGAAAATTATTCGAATGGCTCAATCAGCAACACAGCGTAATAAATAGTTAAGTTCAGACTGCTGCTTCGAGCTCATTGACAATACGAGAGATTAATCGATATAACTAGTGCAAAAGAAAAAGCATGGCATCAGATCATTCTGAAGCCATGCTTTTTTTGCATCATTACAAATCTCCCTTCATAAGCTATGAATGAAAACGAATGAACAGATTTTACTGATCGATTAAACCTGCTATTCTCTTAATTACCCCAAAATCAGAGGATATTCGCTATGAATGTGGAAGTAATTAGAACAACTTGATTCACATTGGAGATGACAAGATGATTACGATAACAGATACTTTTGTCGATTCGATTGCGTTAAATGCTGCAGCCGCTAAAAATGGGCGAGATTTGGTAAAGAAGAAAAAATTTATTCGTTTGAACCATGCAGAGGATGAGACGTTATTATTCGGAGAATGCATGGGGAGCGGCAAGGAGCCCTATTATTGTTCAGCAGATTTCATTGCGCAGGACAATCCCGTGTATCGCTGCACCTGTCCAAGTAGACAGTTTCCTTGCAAGCATGTACTTGGTCTGCTGTATGCTCACACGGATGGGTCGGCATTTGAGAAAGCGACGATTCCAGCAGATATCGTTGAAAAACGAGCGAAAGTGGAGAAACGTGAAGAGAAACGGCAAGCGGAATCCTCACAGTCTGAGGAGGCTGTGAAGCCTAAACGCAAAGTGAATAAAGCAGCGCTTACGAAGAAAATAGCCGCTCAATTAGAAGGGGTTACAATACTGGAGAAGCTTGTAATGCAAATTGTGCAAGCTGGTATTGCTTCAATTGACTCACGTATGATTCGGTTATTGGAAGAACAAGCGAAGCAGCTCAGTTCAAATTATGTACCTGGTCTTCAAATAGCTATGCAAGAAGTGCTTGAACAGCTGCGTAGAACGGAAGATATCGAGCAAGCATATACCGGATTGATAGACCAGTTAACAGGGCTTCATGTACTTGTGAAGAGAAGCAGGGAATATTTGAATGCTCGAATGAATGATTCGGCAATGCAGATGGATATCCATTCTTCATTGGAAGAGCGAATTGGACATGCCTGGCAGCTAGCCGAGCTCAGTGAACTCGGTATGACAATGCCGAACATAGAACTATTACAGCTAGCCTTTCATTCCGCTGCAGATACAGCACGTTCAGAATATGTAGATATAGGCTATTGGATTTCATTGGAGAATGGAATGATCTATACGACCAAGAACTATCGCCCATTCCGTGCCTCCAAATATATGAAAGAAGAAGACAGTTATTATTCTATTGTTCAGACGAAAGAGCTATACATCTATCCGGGTGAATTGAATCCTCGTATACGTTGGGAGCAGGCCTTGCACCGTGAAGTAGGAGTAGAAGAGATGAACAGGGTAGCAGCCTATTCAGGAAACTCGATAACTGACGCCCTGAAGCAGGTCAAGAATCAGCTGAAAAACCCACTCGCCGATAAACATCCTTGCATGTTGCTCCATGCTGATCAAATTGTTGTCACGGATGAAGGTACTTATGTTCTCGTAGACAAGAATGGAGCTCGACTTGCACTCGGAGATATCCAAGAAATCGGGCACCCGACCACGCAGCTGTTGGAGTTGCTTAATGCGGCACAATTGCATGACGTCAATGTCATGGTTATTTTCGAGCATGATTTAGTCACTGGACACTTAATTGCTCAGCCGCTGACGATTGTTACGAACAGCGAAATTATCCGGTTGCTGTATTAGGCTGCTATCCAGAATTGGAGGATTACAACAATGAGTGTAGCTATTATTAATGAATTGCATCAAGAAGTCCGGAGATTATTTATCGCCGGAAGCCGATTAGCAGCAAATGATCCCCGACTTGTTAAGCTGCATCCGCAACTTGCACAGCTGGGTGAGAATTCACCAGTATTTAAACGTCTTGCCGATCATGTGCAAAAGGTTCTTGACTCAGAAGGAGAGGCTTTGGCGCCTTCCCTCTTGGAGCTTGGCGGATTGCTGCATGCCATTCTATATACCCAAGGAAATAGTGATGCCAATAAGTCATCGATTCAGATAGAACCGCTTGGATGTGCGAATTCAATTCCTACTCCTTATCGCAAGCTACAGCCGTTGCTTGAAGCTTTAACTGTAAAAGGTTCTGGTCGCTTGTCCGTAATCGTTGCTGGATATGAGCAAGGATTGTTTAAAGACTTCAGAGCTTACCTTCCAACGTTGCATGGTTTAAATGATGTTCCTGAAATTGCAGATTTTTTGGCAGATAAGGTAATTCCAGATATCGGAATTGTTCTGCTTCCGCTATTGCTTCGCGATTTGAACTTGCAAGGCGGTAAAGGTGATGCGAGAAAGCTGCGTGCTATTCAAGCATTGCAAGGAGATGCTGACATACAACTATATGAACGGGCAGTTCAAGAAGGATCAACAGAGGTCCGCAAGACAGCAATCGGTTTGCTAGGGAAATATGATGGCAGCCTGCCATTGCTGCTGGAACAAAGCAGAGACAGCAAAAGCGAGATACGGCGTGCCGCTTATTATGCTTTATCCGATAATATTGCTAATGAATCTATTGATCGACTCTACGAAGCTTTCATCGGCAAAGACCAGAGCTTGACTATTGAGCCCATACAACTGAGCAATAGCGAGCACTTATCCAAGAGAGTTACTACTTATATCAGTGAACAGCTGTCGGTAGTGGATGAATTATCAACAAGTAATCATAATACTGATCAGGATTCGTCACAAGTGAATAAAAGCAAGCAGGATAAATGGCTTCAAACGGCAACTGAGAATATCAGTGCAGGGATTCAATCGCTTACAGGCAAGCGTAATGAGGCTGTGTCTGAGGTATTGCAACAAGCTCTGAATCATGATTCCTTCATGTCGCTGCAGCAACCTCAGCTTCATGAACTCATTGCTCAACTGCTTCTGGAGCAATTGACCGAGGAGTCTGATTTATTCTTGATTGGACTTCAATCTCGATGGGACAATCGATTCAATGGTTACAGTCTGCAGGCAGCTGTCCGTCACTTGAGTGCTGGTGAAATCTATGAACGTTTTTCTCCTGATTTGAGAAAGAAATCGTCGGCAGCAAGTAAAGCTTTGATCTGGATAATGGCAAAGCTTCTGCCATCCATAGAATCTGCAATATGGCGTTCGTCAGACGAACCAGAATATGCGATCGCAGGGCCAACACGCTCCCTGCCACAAGCTTTTCGTGATGAGCGATGGATACCGTTTCTGAGAGAGTTCAATTATGACTTTCTGCTCGTGCGATTCTTTCAAGAATATGAACCTGATGAACTGACGATTTCCTATCTTAAAGATAGGCTTATCCGAGATAATAAAGTGCAAAATTCAGAAATTCAAAGAGATGTTAGAACAATTACAGTTGCGTTAATTGCAACTACAGATTCCTTTACACCACAATATTTGCTTAACGCGATTCAATTTCTTGCTGCGCAAAGTTATTATTCAATGAATTACAATTTTATAGACCTGGTAGCTTTATTGCCTGAATCGTATGCATCTCATCTAGAAGCCTTCAAGGAAAGCCAACGGCCATACGTTAAGGAGCTGCTTGAGGGCCCGATTGAACAAATCAAACAAAATCATTACGCCGAAATACCGGCTATCAAAGGAGCGGAACGAATCGCATGGCTGAACAGCAAACTAAACTAAGACTTCCTGCCGAAACCCTTTACGCACATGAATTGGCAGTGCTGAGAGAAACGGATACTCATCCTCGCCCAACAGGCTGGCAGCTCTCACCAAGAGCGGTACTTACATTCATTACTGGTGGAACGGTGAAAGGGATCACGATTACTCCCAAATATATTGGCAGTACGAGATTGGTAGAAATCGCAATAGCAACTCTCCTAACCGATCGCGCGCTATTGCTTATCGGCGAGCCAGGGACTGCTAAGTCTTGGCTATCAGAGAATTTGACGGCTGCGATTCACGGCAATTCTTCCAAGGTTATTCAAGGTACTGCCGGTACAACAGAAGAACAGATTCGTTACTCATGGAATTATGCAATGCTGCTTGCTAATGGTCCTTCAGAGGATGCAATCATTAAGAGCCCTATTTATCGTGCAATGGAAGAGGGAGGACTTACCCGATTCGAGGAAATATCGAGATGTGCTTCCGAGGTTCAGGATGCCTTAATTTCGATTTTGTCTGAGAAATCAATTTCTGTACCTGAGCTAGACAAGGAAGTATCTGCGGAGAAGGGATTCTCTATTATTGCAACCGCGAATACGCGTGATCGAGGTGTCAACGATATGTCCTCGGCTCTCAAGCGCCGGTTCAATACCATCGTATTGCCTGCGCCCAAAGACTTGGAGACTGAGCTTGATATTGTTCGCAGACGAGTAGGAGAACTATCGAACAGTTACGAGCTGGCATCTTCACTTCCTGCGGATGATACCCTTCGCAAAGTCGTTACAATCTTTAGAGAGCTGCGCAACGGGATGACGTTAGACAGCAAGGAAAAAGTAAAATCGCCTAGCGGTGTTATCTCTACAGCAGAAGCTATTTCGTTAATAACAGGAAGCATGGCGCTGGCAGGCAGCTTCGGCTCTGGTGAAGTAGAAGAATCCGATCTGGCTGCTGGTCTTCAAGGTGCCATAGTGAAGGATGAAGAGAAAGATCGGATGATCTGGATCGATTATCTTGAGAATGTGATGAAAAAACGCGGCTCTGAATGGCGTCCGTTGTATAACGCATGCCGGGAGATGAACGATTGAGCGGCACAAGCGCAACCGGGGTACATCTCTTCGGCATTCGACATTTGTCACCTGCGGGAGCCTATCACTTGCGTCAATTTCTAGATGAGATTCAGCCAACCATCGTTCTAATCGAAGGACCATCTGATGCCAATCAATGGATTAAGCAAATGACAGTCGCTGGTGTTGTTCCTCCTATTGCCTTAATGGCTTATACGGAAACTTTGCCAATCCGCACGTTATTGTATCCATTGGCTGCATACTCTCCAGAATATGAAGCCATTCGCTGGGCTGCCGCCAATCAGGCAGAAGCGGCCTTCATCGATTTGCCTTCTGAAATTGCCATTTCATTGTATGAATTCCGCAAAAAAGCTCGCAATAATACAGAAGCGATACCGTCAGAAGATGAAATCACACAAGAAGATGGAATACAGACAACTGAAGAGGCAGAGTCAACTTCAGATCAAAACCGCTCGAGACTCGACTATTATGAGAGACAACATCAGCTCTATGAAGATATTGCAGCATTAGCGGGCGAGCAAGACTATGAGAGCTACTGGGAGCGACACTTCGAGCATGTTGATTCATCCTCAGAGTATCAGCAGGAAATCACAGCATACTCTCGAAATATGCGAGAGCTGCAGGAATCGGAGGAGAAGGCTGCTGATCCGTTAGAAGCTGCTATAAATGAAGTGCGCGAGAGCTATATGCGGTTAGAAATTAGCCGTCGCCTTGCAGATGGTATAGATCCTGGACGAATCGTTGTCGTGACAGGGGCACATCATGTATCCGGATTGAACGCTGAATTGGACCCAATGTCAGAGCTGGAACTAGCCGCTTTGCCGCGTACAATGACTAAGCAAACACTTATGCCGTATTCTTATTACAAATTATCCAACCAATCTGGATATGGCGCAGGCAATCCTGCGCCAGCCTATTACGAGCTGCTGTGGGATTGTCTGCAAGAGGGAGGTCTGCAAGATCTTCCTTCCCTTTATTTGACCCAAGTGACCCATCGATTGCGTGAACAAGGAACCTTTCGCTCGACAGCCTCTGTAATAGAAGGAGTGCGACTTGCTTATGCGCTCGCTTCCTTGCGGAACAGCAAGCATCCTATCTTACAAGATTTACGGGATGCGGCAGTTGTATCGATCGGATATGGAGAACTGGGAACGGTCGCTGAGGCGATGGCGCGAACCGATATCGGCACCGCGATTGGGTACTTGCCAGAGGGAGTCAGTCAGACTCCGATTCAGGATGATTTGAGCAGACAATTGAAGAAGCTTAAGCTGACTAAGTACAAATCGGTTGTTGCCGAAGATCTAGAGCTCGATTTGCGTGAGAACAGACGAGTGAAATCTGAGGAAGCGGCGTATCTTGATCTTAATCGTTCCATACTGTTCCATCGACTGGAGCTGCTCGAGATTCCCTTCGTTAAGAGAAAATCAAATCGAACGGATAGCTCGTCGTGGGCAGAGAACTGGATGCTGCAATGGAGCCCTGAAGCCGAAATTCAACTGATTGAAGCAACACTAAAAGGAGAGACGATTGAGTGGGCAACAGCCTATGCAATCCGTGAAAAGCTGGAGCAATGCTCTGACGTAACAGATGCTTCCAAGCTGATCCGCATCTCTAGCAACTGCGGGCTGCCTACCTGTATGGAGGAAGCAAGACAAACCTTGCAAAGACTATCCGTAGATGGTCAGCAATTTGAACCGCTGGCATCTGCAGCTTTCGAGTTGTCTGCTCTTATTCGTTACGGTTCTATACGTCGTATGGATACCGCAACACTAATTCCGTTATTACAACAGCTGTTTCTTCGCGCATCTTTGCTGTTAGTGGAAGCATCGGCATGCAGTGATGAAGCAGCTCCAGCACTTGTAGTAGCAATCAATAGTCTTCATACCGTCTCTCAGGATCACGAAGAGCTTGTAGATGATGAACTATGGTTGAGAAAACTATGGGAGCTCGCTTCCCGTGACGACCGTAATCCACGCTTATCCGGCTTTGCTTTCGCGATCTTGCTTGAACGTCATATTGTCTCGGAAGAAGAGTGTGAGCAAGAGGTTGCGCGTCGATTATCACCAGGAATATCTGCCGATCTTGGCGCAGGCTGGTTCGAAGGACTAGCGATGCGCAATCGGTATGCCTTGCTTTCACGTCCTTCACTATGGCATCAACTAGATCGCTACATTGGTTCGCTGGACAGGGAGCAATTTCAGCGATCACTCGTGTTCCTGAGACGTTCTTTTGGTGCATTCGAGCCTCGCGAGAAGGCGTCTCTAGCTGAATTGCTCAGTGATATGTGGGGGAGTACAAATCTTGATGATGCAGTGGCTTTACAACAGCCTTTAACTGAGGTTGAACAAGCAGCGATTTCAGAATTGGATGAGTTTGATTTTGATGATTTTTGATCGGGGATGAAGGGCTATAATGACCATAGACAATAATGAAGCATTGCGACGTTGGCGGCTCATACTGGGACATGCTGCCGAGGAGAAACTACAATCGGCTAATAACAATGGCAAGCAGCTGTTGGAGGGTGAAGACAGCTTAATGGATCAGGCTCTGGCTGCCATTTACGATGCTACGCATAAGGAAGGCAGCCATGGTTCCGGCAGGAGAGCAAGTCTCGGTTCCTCAGCTCCGCAGCTGGCAAAGTGGCTTGGAGACATTCGTACTTTTTTTCCACCTGACGTCGTTTCTATCATTCAGTCGGATGCTATTGAGCGTAAGGGATTAAAAGAGCTGCTATTCGAGCCGGAGACACTTTCACGTATGAAGCCAGATATTAAAATGGTGTCCACATTGCTAGCTTTACGGGGACAAATCCCTGAGAAGACGAAGGAGACAGCTCGATTGTTTATTCGTGCAGTTGTCGATGACATTACTAAACGGCTGGAAAGCGATATCCGCCGGGCGGTTACAGGAGCTTTGAACCGCAGGCGGCATACACCGCTTCCATCGGTTAGCGGTATTGATTGGAAGCGGACAATTGATCGGAATCTTAAAAATTACAATGATCAACGAAAGCGCATCGTGCCGGAACGCTTTTACTTTTTCGAAAGAGCCCGCAAGTCCAAAGAATGGACGGTTATTCTGGATATCGATCAGAGCGGCTCAATGGCTGAATCGGTTATCTATGCATCTGTGATCGGATCCATCTTTGCGTCATTGCCTTCACTTGAGACGAGAGTGGTTGCTTTCGACACGACTGTTGTTGACTTGACGGAGCAATGTGCCGATGATCCGGTAGATATGCTCTTTGGTATTCAACTCGGCGGTGGAACAGATATCAACCAATCGGTTCAGTACTGCCAAAGTTTTGTAAAGGAACCTGCCAAAACGATTTTCATTATGATTACTGATCTGTATGAAGGCGGCAATCAAGCGGAAATGCATCGTAGGCTGACGGACCTGCATCAAGCAGGTGTAACCGTTATTTGCTTGCTTGCACTCTCTGACAGCGGCGTGCCATCCTATGACGAGCATAATGCGAGGAAACTCGCTCAGCAAGGAATTCCGTGTTTCGGCTGTACACCTGATCGGCTCCCTGAATTAGTTGAGGCAGCGATTAAAGGCCGTGATCTGAACGCATTCGCTGCGGCCAAACCGAAGGATAAGACAAAAGGCTAATCTTCCAATTTCTCGAGGATACACAAACATAAAACCCATCAACAGACCTTGCAGTTGGTGGGTTTTTATCTGTATAAAACAACAAATTATTCTCTTGTTATATATTGGAAACTACTATTGTTTCAAGTAGAATAGAATGATAATATTCAAGCGCTGCGAGGAGGATATATGAAATTCATCATTATATTTGGACCGCAAGCAGTTGGAAAAATGACTATAGGTCATGAATTAGAAAAGATATCGGAATTGAAGCTTCTTCATAATCATATGACTCTTGAACTTCTAAATCCTTTTTTTGGATTTGGCCCAGATACTTGGCGGTTATCAGATCTATTTCGTACAGAAATATTCGAAGCTATGTCAAAGAGTGATCAGCCAGGCATGATTTTTACCTATGTGTGGGCGTTCGATCTACAATCCGATTGGGACTTTGTCAATAAGATTTGTCATATCTTCGAATCCAAGGGCGGAGAAATATATTTGGTCGAACTTGAGGCTGCTTTAGAGGATAGACTTATTCGAAACACAACTCCACACAGACTTGAACATAAACCATCAAAGAGAAATACGGAGCGTTCCGAGCAAGATTTGAAGGATACGATGGACAAGCATCGATTAAATTCATTTGAGGGAGAAATCCAAAGGAAGAATTATTTGCGGATTAATAATACAAATCTGAGTTCAATAGAAGCAGCGGCAATGATTAAGAAAAGATTTCAACTTTAGAACAGCCTAAGGGAGAAGTAACCCTTTCCATGCTTAGCTTTACTATTGTTAATATCGTTAATTATTAATGGAAATAAATGATTTCGAACTGATAATAGAGGCTGCGCATATCAGGTTATACAATTTGTTATAGATTCCTATCTAATTCGTTACAAAGCTCAACTAACTGATGAACGCCGAGAAGCTGCTCACGATTGCGGTTATTAATGCTAAGAATCGCATCTTCTGTTACTTTTTTTGCTTGCTCAATCGTTCCGTGTTCGATAGCCATTACGATTTCTTTCATGCTTTTCAAAAAATAGATCGTGTTCCGCAAGGTACGGATGAGTAAAATAGTACGGATATGTTGAGTTGTGAACAACCGATAGCCATTCTCTGGATTACGAGTAATGGTGAGCAATCCTTCTTTTTCCCAGTGGCGAATAGCTGAAGTTGTAACACCTGTGAATTCAGCTGCCTCGCCAATCGTCATGTGGTTGTTCGCTTTTTTATTCGGTAGAGGTGGCAGATCGAGATTTTGCAGCAGCTCCAGCGTTTGGTCTGCGGCGATTTTTTCATGCTGAAGATTCGACTGCTCCTTGTTGACGAGCCAGAAGGCAGCATTCCTATTTGCGGTTTGAAGGCTTCGAAGAACCTCACAGGTAATCGCGACACCAAATCCGGGGAACATGGCGCGCAGACAGCGAAAATAAGCCAAATGCAGCTTCGTATATAACCGATAGCCGTTGGCGGCACGAGCAGGTGGAGGAACTACTCCCCATGATTCATAATGACGTAATGCACTCGTACTGATGCGAAGCTCTCTTGCAATCTCGATAGGCTTGAAGTATCTGGTTTCCATAATCATAAACTCCCCTTCTATAGAGGTTAGATGCCTCACTATACCAAACCCGTATCAACTAGGCAAATATTATAGAAGAAGCTTAAAGCTGATTGAGAAGGTAATCCGCATGCTCCATCTAGGTATAGCAGTGAATTCACGGGAACGTTCTCACTTGCATGAGTGTTGTAAAGTGGATGATATAGCCTTCCTTTCTTAAGGCTGTATTTCACTACAACAATCAAAAAGGAGAATTATATGAATATTGGATATGAAGTACCCAACGCTAATGAGTATGTGGAACTGATTGCAGCTGTAGGATTACATCCAAGGGATGGATCTATTGCTGCGGCGGTTTTGAGTAATTCGATTTTCTCAGTGACCATCAGAGATGGTAACTCGAAGCTCATTGGTATGGGCAGAATAATTGGTGATGGAGGATATCATTATCAGATTGTTGATGTCGCTGTTGACCCTAATCATTCTGGAACAGATATGCTAAAGGTTATCATGAATGAGATAACAGATTACTTAGACCTTAACGCTCCTAAAGGTGCTTTTGTTATGATAATGGCGGAATTGTCGGCCATTAAATTGTATAATAAGTATGGTTTTGAGCTGACTTACCCCAATTCCATGAGTATGGGGAAAAGCCAGTAAGCTCGAAGTTGCATCACTGTAAATAATGATCAGTTAATAATGTTATTAAGGAGTGTTATCCGTGAACCAGAATGAACAAGAAAATAACTTGCCAGTTAAATTGTCTAATCCAGCAAAGCGTGCTCTTGCACAGGCCGGCATTACTCGGCTTGAACAACTTACGACAATCAGTGAAGCGGAAATTCTTAGCTTACATGGCATAGGGCCTAATGCAATAAAGCAGCTTCGTGCTGCATTATCCGATTTAGAGCTCTCTTTTGCCAAGTGAGATACATAATAGGTTACATATAGACGCAACTAGAGCTTCCGTTGTAGAATATATCCTATGTTCCTAGATTTGGTAAATAGAAGTAAGCTATTATTGCTATTGGACGATATGACTACAAGGGAGAATCATTACATGGGATTATTTGATAGGTTCCGCACTAAGAAAACAGAACCTGTACAGCAAGAGGCAGAACAATCTCAGCATGAGGACAGTGGTATAGTATTAGGTTTTGTACTGTTGGACAGTCTTTCCTGTGATTTCAATCAATTTCTCACTCATTTGAACACGGAATGGAATGTGCAGGTTAAGAATACACCCGATGAAGAAACATTCGTGTTTGAGGTTGGGCATATGAAGGTAGCTTGCGCCTACTTACCTGCTCCAATTCCTAACAATGAGGTTGAGGAATGCTGTAAATTTAATTTGCTATGGCCAGATGCAGAGCAGGTTGTATCTAAGCATCAAGCTCATGTAATCGTCACTGTGATGGGCGCGACTGATCCTATCGAAGCTCATGTTTTATTCACACAAGTAACGAGCAGTCTTCTGCAATTGGATAATGCGTTAGCTATTTATATGGCTCCGATGGTCATGTCTGCAGAGTATTACATTAAGAGTGCTGCCATGCTGAAGGAAAATGAATTGCCGGTTCAACTGTGGGTATTTATCGGTTTATATCACAATCAGCAACAAAGCTCGTCTTATACAAGAGGCATGCGGAAATTCGGAAAAGAAGAGCTCGAGATTATTCAATCACAGCATAGTCTGGGCGATGTATTTGAGTTCATGATGGTCATAACTTCTTATATTATTGGCAGTAATGTGACGTTGAGAAGTGGTGAGACGATTGGCTTCACCGCAGATCAGCGCTTGCCGCTGACTCTGTCTCAGGGATCTGCTGTTGAGGGGAATACTCTTAAGGTCGGTTTCTAATAGCTCTGTATTTCATTTTCCAAGAGGCTGGACTACTTCACAAAATTAAGGTTTTTATGATGAGAAAAAAAGGGAGATATATACTACTCAACAAGCGGTCAGATAACGAGGCCATAAAAAATATACTGAAGGTAGAATGTCGGCAAAGGCTAGGATTTATTATTACTCAACTTCCGTTTCATTGAGCAAATCTTCCAGTTAGCAAGCGAGTAAATAGGCGAAAACATAACTTTATTGTGGAAGTGTGAAATATGAAAAAAATATTATTGGTTTGTATTATGATAATGTTGATGCTAGCATCGGCTTGTGGAAATGTTGAAATGACATCAAATCCAAATACTTCTAGTGAGCCTAAACCTGAAACGGATGAGTCTATTATTCCAAAAAACACATCCGAATATTGTCTTGGAGAAAGTATAAATTTGGATAGTGAAACTGAAAAATATTTCTATGGAACTTGGAAAGTTGAGAAGCTTTTAGGATTTGCAAACTCATATAATGATGCTTCTGAATATCCAACAGGGCAAAAATTTATTGGAGATGAAATTATAATCAAAAAAGACTTTTTTTCATCAAAAGGACTTAAAAACTATGATGATTATCAATATGAACTAAAAAATCCATTATATGAGATTACAGCGACATGCTATAACTCGGACTCTTTTTATAGATTATATAAAATAAATGTCCCAGGCTTAAATATAAATGATGTAGTAAAAGCAATAAATATAAGTGACCCTTCTACAAAACTTAGCATACCTGTAAGTGTAAGTTTTTTTGTTGTTAATAACGATAGGCTTATCTTGTTATCAGAGGCAACAATTTTTGAGCTTAAAATTCCTGATAATCCGGTCGGTTCGATTCAAAAGCCACCTGTTGCCAGACTTACATATTGAAAAGAATGGGCTGCCTGATGGTAGCTCATTTTTTAGTTTCGATTCAGCGAATACTATAATTATTTGCAAGCTTAGGGAACTTATAGTGACTGATAACTGTCAAAAGGTTGGAGGTGAAGAAATGGAAACAGATTATTTGAAGTATATCGACACAGTCGACACTACGGAGCTTCATAATCTCATAACCTTGTACGGCGATGATGTGTGGGGTTATGCCTATGCGATAACCAAAAACCGCGAACAAGCAAAGGATATCGCACAGGAAGCTTTTATTAAGGCCTATTATAAAATACATACGTTCCGGGGGCAGTCCTCATTCAAAACATGGCTATTTGCCATAACACGAAATCTAGCACTTAATGAACTGAAATCTAGTTATTTCCGGCGAATTCTATTGTTCGAGAAGGTCAACAATCAAGATGTCGCTCAGTCCGCTGAAGCTGCCTATCTGCATAATCAATCCACTGCAGAAATTTGGGGGATTATTATGAAGCTGTCCGTTAAACTTCGTGAAGTTCTCGTGCTGGATCTTGAACATGACCTTACTATTCAAGAAATCGCGAATCTGCTCGGACTGGCAGAAGGAACAGTAAAGTCAAGGTTGTTTCGTGCACGCAGAGCTGTGGAGAAGGAATGGAAGAATCGAGAGGAGTGAAGAAGATGAGCAAAGCTAAGCCTGACTGGTATGCCAATGCCAAAGGCAGTTTTAAAGGGAATTTCACCTCTGAGATGCAGAATAATGTTATTCAACGTATCCAGAAGGGGGAAGATGGGCGAATGAATACATATTGGAAAATGACAATGATTACAGCGATAAGCATCAGCGCTGTAACCGCATTCTTGTTTCTCTTTGATGAAAGTACGATCTCACTTCAAGATTCTTCGAGATCTGGAATGAGTCCATTACAGAATAACGAAGTGATAGCAACGGACGACTCTAAGGAAGAGAAAAGTCTAGCTTACACTAATGATCCGGTCAATATAGCCTTTTCAAATGTACCATTATGGGAAGAGAATGAATTTCAGTTTACGAGAGTAAATAAATCGATGATTGATCCATTGAAGGTGTTGGATTTGAGAGGGGCAGGAAGCTTTATCACTTATTCCAAGTCTAACGAAGAGGAAACAACGTTGTTTCAAGGGATTGAATTAGAGGGGAATTCCAGACCGGGAGAACTGTTTGAATTGGGTTATGGTTCGATGGATAATGTGGAATGGGGAAAAAGCAGCGCTTTTGGAGAGGATCTGTACCGCTTATCAGGTCAGTGCGGCCCTAAATTAGTATGTCAGTTTCTGTTGAACGTCGAAGATAACGAAGTGAAAGCGAAGTACATGTTGCATTCAGAGAGCTATGAAGCAGATTTGGATGGTGACGGGATTGAAGAGCTTATCGCGACGACAGGCTATATATTCGATTATAAAATTTATATCATTAAGAAAAGAGCGGATGGATATAAGTTGGCAGAAGTAGATGAGGCTTTGGGGGCAGCATCAGGTGATGTTGTAACTTATGAGCCTAACCAAAAGCTATTTGTGATCCATTCCGGTGAAGTACTCCGCTATTATCAGTATGCGCAGGGCGAAGATAAACTAGTTCGAGTGAATGGGTCATAGTAGACTATAATCAAAACATTCAACCATCAACATTCAAACAGCCGATCGATGCTCTCGATCGGCTGTTTTTGTGTACAAATTGATAGGATCTGCCTTAATAAAAATTAAACATTAGGACATATATGTCAGAAATTCGACATTGCAATAGGTTGTCACGACCATTCGCATACTGTATTCTAATGACTGGCAGGAAAAATGTGTAACCTATTTCTGGCAAACTACGTCTATTACATGGATCATTACTAGAAAAGTATCAGCTGCTGCTCATGTTGAACAAGATAATAATGGAGGAATCAGGTTAATTATGACAGAGAAATCGAGTAAAAAGAAAAGCATTATTAAAATAGTAGCCATATGTTTAACATCCATTATGATATTAACTGGCGGTATTCTCGCCTATGTGTATGCGAAAGTCGATGACACGCTTAATCAAATAACAGTCCCAACCAAAGAAGCTGAGAAAACGGATATAGAAACAGGAGAGCCCATAATTCAACAAGTCGTGGATAAACAAAAGCCATTTACTGTTTTACTTGCAGGATTGGATAATCGAGTAGAAAGCGGCAGCATCAATACAGATGTACTGATGTTCGCTTCCTATGATCCTGAGAGCAAACGAGCGACAATTCTATCTTTGCCTCGCGATCTAAAAATAAATTCAGAGGAAATAGGTACTCATAAAGTGAATTATTTCTTCCCCTATTTCTATAGCCGAGATAAAACGACTGCCCTTGCGGAAACCAAACAGTTCTTCAACGAGCTTGTAGGACTGCCAATCGATTATATGATAACGATTAATTTTACAGGATTGAAGGAAATCGTAGACTCGTTAGGTGGACTTGATATCAATGTGGATATGGATATGCGTTACGTGGATAACTTTGATGGGACGAATATTAATCTGAAAGCTGGACAACAGCTTCTAGATGGAAAAGAAGTATTGGATTTCGTAAGATACAGAAAGTCCAATCGAGGGACAGAAGAATCCTCTGATTTCGCACGTAATGAACGACAGCAGCAAGTCGTTAATCAGTTGTTAAACAAACTGGGTACATTAAACGGGATTTCTCAATGGGATTCCATTCTAGAAATTATCGGCAATAATATTAAGACTGACATAGAAAAACAAACCCTTCGCGATTGGATAATTAATTTCAACGATGTTAAACCAGCCTCTACAGATCTTATTAAGATTGAGAGCACATGGAAAAGTCCTTATGTGTACGCAAAACGAGATAGTCTTGTAGCTGCGGTTAGCCAGATACGTGAGCAGATTGGCATGGAACAACTGATTTCAGATGAATTATTGCTTGAACATTTCGGTACAGTAGACATCCCTACTACCGAATAAGACTACATATATAGAAGAAAGCCAGCGTTATTGGACTCATAACGCTGGCTTTCTTCATGTTTATTTTTTTTCTTTTACACCAAATAAAAATTGGTTAATTCTAGAGACATTAATCAGACAGACCACGTTAATGAATAGTAGTATGGTTCCTTCTACGGGAGTAATTTTTCCATCATATGCGAAAAACAGAATCGATATCAAGGCTAACCACATGTTTAGAATGACATACTGCGATACGATCTTCACTCTTCGTAACTACACCCCTTTCAATTAAATTATATAAGAGCGATTATAATACATGGCTGTACGTAATAGCAAAAACCAATGTATTTAAATCTAAAGCCTCTAAACTCAGAAAAACCACCATGGAAGGTGGTTATCTGAGTTACTTATTTATATTGTGGATTCCAATTCTTAACCCCATTATCCTCGATAATACCGAGTGTAACGTCAGTGATATTCGAATCCTTCATCAATTGATCCCGCAATCTAAACTTGATGTCATCCGCGTCGGCGAGGGAGAAGCCTTTCTTCAGCTCAACAAGTCCTTCTACATGATAATATCGGCCTTCTTGAAGTACACGCAATTGATAAATATCCGTGACGTCTGGATCGGCTAACAGAGTCGCAGCAACACTTTCTTCAACATCTTGCGGTGCAGCAACACCGATTAGCCCGACCATGTTGTCATAACCAACTCGAAAAGCAACAAATACCATTAGACATCCGATTAATATGGACGCAATACCATCGAATGCTTTGAATGGAGTGAGAGCGGAGAATACAACAGCAATTAAGGCGAGAAGGGCACCTAGAGTAGCTACAAGATCTTCATAAAATACTAGTCTTGTGGGTGGAGCAGCTCTTCCGACATTACGAAATGTAGAAGCAAATAATCCAAAACCTTTTGCCTCTACTCTTGCTTCATGTGATACTTCCTTCATCGCTTTGATCAAAATAAAACCATCAATGAATAAGGATATAAGTAGAATACTGAGATTCAACCAAAACCCATGCGACTCTGTAGGATGAGCAAGAAGATGGAAACCCTCTTTAATGGTCTCATAAGCCATAATTGTAACGACGATAACAGCGACCATACAGAAAATATTAATAACACGTCCAAAGCCGGTTGGGAATTTTCGTGTTGGTTTCTTTTCTGCCAGTACACTGCCAGCGAATACAAAGCCCTGATTAATCGCATCAGCGATGGAGTGCATCATTGAAGCGAACATAGTCCCACTCCCAGTTACGATGAAAGCGACTGCCTTTAAAGCTGAGATAATTGTATTACCGATAGCTGCGGCAGCTGATGAGGTATTTCCTTTCTTAATTAAACTTCGTAATGATTCCTTTTCTGCTAATGTGCTCATTTTGCAATTATAACCTCCACCTGCATTATTTTCCTTTGTCATTTTACCATGCAGAAAATGTATTAAACAACATTTTTAGTTATATCATTGCCCTCAACGATTTTTTATATTAGAAATGGATTCCATGCTCCTTTTTTACTGGATTTACTTAATGCCATGTTTCCATAATAAGCTGAAACGACAGAAGATGAGTAAATTACCTAGCGCCGCTAGGACAAAAACAATAGTTGACTCTGATAACTCGGAGATCCAGCCAGCAGAAAATGTGTTAGGGATACCTAATGTTTGTTCATCCAATCTTATTCACTAAAATCTATAGATAAACATAATTAATATTATGTTACCCAAATATCGAAGATGCGTTGGC
Organism: Pristimantibacillus sp.; assembly: GCA_048976605.1. Classification (GTDB taxonomy): domain Bacteria; phylum Bacillota; class Bacilli; order Paenibacillales; family Paenibacillaceae; genus Pristimantibacillus. Next base: position 93,876 of record JBHGUX010000029.1, read on the forward strand.
AGGGTATGAACAAATGGACATCCGATCCTATCGTTTGTCAGTTGGTGGAGGACATCGAAAGGAAAAATCCCAGTATGAATTAAATCTACTAATGGAATATAATCAAGTGTATATAACGGAGAGGGGTTACTATATGGAGTTCATGGAACACATAGAACAATTAAAACAGTTAATCAAAGAAGGAAATTGCGAAGACATACATTCTTTACTTGTGGGAGGATTGGATCCTAATACAATGATTTATTACGAAACAATACTTGAATATGCATTTGACAATTACGAATACGAGATTGTTAGAATGCTTATCGAGTTTGGGGCAGATGTAAACAATAAAACTTCGCCAGCTCTAGTTGATGCAGCTTCGAAGGGGGATCGTTCTCTATTCGAATTTCTGCTTAGTAAAGGAGCGGACATTAATGCCGTTAATAACGTTGGTCACTCAGCTTTAAGTCGGGCAATCGCTTTCGAAAATTTCGAAGCCGTTACAGTACTAATAGACTTAGGAATAAGTATCGAAATGCATGGTGGGGATTCGTTACGCAGCGCTGCGTGGAATGGGGATCTGAGCTTAGTAAAACGGCTTGTCGAACTCGGAGCGAACTTGAATTATAATGTGCCGGATCAAGTACATAGCTATGGAGCTACACCATTAGCGGTTGCTGCAGGAAGAAATCATGTTGAAGTCGTAGAATACTTGATTAAACTAGGTGCTGATATTACGACACCGGATTTACTTGGTGAAAGAGCTTATCATATCGCCAAACAAAGAGGATATCATGAGCTAGCTGAATACATAAAGCAACAAGAACCGAAAGAATTCCATGATTTTGATCTCAAAAAGGTAGAACTTTTGGCAGCCGGTGTTCCGCTTCAGATCATTGAATCAATAGGAACCGATAATCGCAGATTGGATTTCCAAGGTGATTGTTGCGAATTTTTAGTGTTTAGGACTATATTTGAAGTTACCCATTTTAAATTTTATGACTATGAAGTGTATGATCTACTTGAAGATTTGGACAACTATGGCGCTACTGGCGTTATAACCTGGTGCCCCAATAAACAGTGTTTCGTGAGTGTAGATATTGAACATCATTCTGTCATGATTCTTGAGGATATGACTTGGGATTTACTGCTCGAAAAACCAGGTTATTTTCTAGATCGAATCTTAGAGGGAGATTACGAAACGGAAGAACTGGATATAGAAGAAGAGGACGAGCTAGAAATTTAGCTAGCGAGAAGGCACAATATAGAGATATAATTAATGTGATTAATTAATTCATAATTGAGGCTATAGCTAAGAACATTAGTTTATGTTCTTGGCTGTAGCCTCGTTTTAATTAATGAGTCAAACATAATACCAACAATAATGTGTCATTATAAGTAGGTAAGTAAAAATTGAGGACATATGTCCTTCCCCAACCCCTTCATTTATTATTTAATAGGGTAGAGAGCTAAATCGAGGAGCGAAGAAGTAATGAAAGGGAGTTTATTTGCAATATTAGGCGGGGCTTGTATTACGTTGCAGGGAGTATCCAATGCCAGAATAAGTCAAGATATCGGTACGTGGCAAGCGGCAACGATTACACAATTTACTGGATTCTTAATGGCATTAATTATTCTATTATTTGTGAGGGATGCCAATTGGCAAGGGTTTAAACAAGTGAAGCCGTTATATCTAACAGGCGGTGCTTTTGGAGCCATTATTATTTTCAGCGAAGTTACGGCTATTCAAGAAATTGGGGTTACGTTTGCTATATCTGCCCTGTTGATTGCTCAGCTGTGTCTAACCTTCCTGATTGATAGTAATGGTTGGTTCGGAGTGGCGAAGCAAAAGATGAAGCTGCCGCAATTTATTGGTATTGGCATGATGATCTTTGGTGTGATTATTCTAAAACTTTAACAGAAATCAGGTTTCGGGATTTGACAGTTAAATAAGCTGGGGTGAAATGGAGTAATGAAAGAAATTCTAGATCGAGAGCAGTTAACTCATTACTTGCATGCTCATCAATTGCAATCGATATTTAATGAACAATTAATACCTCACATGTCGTTGTTTAGCTTTGACCAAGAGGAACTTATCTGTTCCCAAGACGAACCTTCACAATATGTATATGTGCTTGTTAAAGGGAAAATTAAAATCTATACGACCTCAGTGGAAGGCAAGACACTTATCCTCTCGTTCAAAACACCTCTTGATCTGATAGGGGATATCGAATATGTACAGGGTACTAACATTATTAATACAGTAGAGGCTGTATCGAAGGTCTATATGATCGGCATTCATCATCGCTGGTTAGACAAATACGGCAAAGATTATCCACCGCTGCTGCAGTTTATGCTCCAAATCATCACACAAAAGTTCTATATGAAGTCGAATTCATTGAGTTTTAATTTGATGTATCCAGTGGAGGTTCGATTGGCAAGTTATCTATTGTCGGTTTCTTTTGATGAATTTGATTCTTTATTTATCGGAAGTCTAAGCACAAGCAGTCTGAAGGATGCAGCAAATTTAATCGGAACTAGCTATAGACATTTGAATCGAGTTATCCAGCAGCTATGTGAATCGGGTATGATAGAGCGCACGAAAGGATATATCCTGGTTAAAGATAGAGAGCGATTAAGTGAGCTTGCAAGTCACAATATATACGAATAAGTTTGTAAATTTCCACATCAGAATATCATTAGCAAATGGGAGAGTATTGGTTATGATTCAAGGGATAATATTAGCGCTTGTCGCAGGTTCTTTCGTTAGTTTGCAAAACATTTTCAACACCAAGGTGAATGAGCGCAACGGCTCTTGGGCTACGACCACATTAGTATTAGGTATGGGATTCTTAGCGTCATTAACAATCGGTCTAATCGTTGAAGGAAAGCAAATATTTCAGTTAGGAAGCATTCAACCTTGGTATTGGATCAGTGGTTTGATCGGAGTAGGAGTCGTCATCTGTTTGATGAATGCTATGAAGCTGCTGAACCCAACATTTGCGATCTCTATCGTTCTCACCTCACAGCTAACCTTTGCTTTATTATGGGATTCATTAGGCTGGTTTGGTCTAGAAAAGGTACCCTTTACATTCAACCAATTGATAGGTGTGTTGGTCATAGTTGGCGGCATTCTTGTATTCAAATTCGGCGGCAGCCGTAAGTCTCAAGTGTCAACAGAATAATTTTGAATATTATTTTCTGCTTGACTTTGACAAGTGTGATTATGTAATATACTCCAATAAACATAAATCAGGCTTTGACCAAAGACATGATGTCCAATACGAACTGTTCAGAGAGAGAAGTCCAGGCTGCAAGCTTCTCCAGTTATCGGTCGGACTATTACCCCTTTGCAGCCGTGACGTTGAACCCGTTTTATTCGCGGTTGTATTCGTCACCGTCTTATCCCCGATACCGGATACTAATGAGGATCTCGCATTATTGGAGGTCGAATTAGGGTGGAACCACGAGCTGAACGCACTCGTCCCTTGCAGGGAGAGATGCGTTTTTTTGCGTTCAACAACAATCAAATCAATAGAAATGGAGGCTAAATCATGGAGATCAACGTAAACTTGCCAGATGGAACAATTAGGAGGTATGTACAAGGAACGACCATCGAAGAAGTGGCAGATTCGATTAGTTCCGGGTTAAAGAAAAATGCTGCAGCTGGAAAGATAAACGGTAAACTCGTTGATCTTAACCATCGGATGGAACATGATTGCCACATTGAGATCATTACACTGGACAGCAAGGATGGTCTAGATATATATAGACATAGTACAGCACATGTAATGGCACAAGCCATCAAACGTATTTATGGAGATAAAGCCGTTAAGCTCGGAATAGGGCCCGTAATCGAAGACGGATTTTATTATGACATCGATATAGAGAAGCCGTTATCTAGTGACGATCTTGTCAGTATTGAAAAAGAGATGCAGAGACTGATCCAAGAGAATTTACCGATTGTTCGTCGAGTCGTCAGCCGTTCAGAAGCAATCGAAACATTCGAGAAGCTCGAGGAACCTTTAAAATTAGAACTCATTCGTGATTTGCCAGAAGATACTGTGTTAACGATTTATGAGCAAGGGGAATTTCTTGACTTATGCCGTGGTCCCCATCTTCCCTCAACAGGTCGGATTAAAGCATTCAAGCTGTTAAGTGTGGCTGGAGCATACTGGCGAGGCAACTCGAATAACAAAATGCTGCAACGTATTTATGGAACTGCATTCCCGAAGAAAGTACAGCTTGATGAACATTTGCATGTTATTGAGGAAGCGAAGAAGCGTGATCATCGTAAGCTCGGCAAGGAACTTGAACTGTTTATGTTCTCAGAAGAAGCTCCGGGAATGCCTTTCTATCTCCCTAAAGGGATGACTATCCGTACGGAGCTCGAGAACTTCGCTCGTGATTTGCATAAACAACGGGATTATGATGAAGTACGTACACCACTTATGATGAATAATCGGATCTGGGAAGAATCCGGACATTGGGATCACTACAAAGACAACATGTATTTTACCAACGTAGACGATACAACTTTCGCACTTAAACCGATGAATTGCCCCGGGCATATGCTCATATTCAAAAACAGCTTACGTTCCTATCGAGAATTGCCAATTCGCATCTCAGAATTTGGTCAGGTACATCGTCATGAATATTCTGGTGCTCTTAATGGAATGATGCGAGTTCGCACATTCTGTCAAGACGATGCACATCTATTCGTTTTACCTGAACAAATTAAGCAAGAAATTAGTCGTATCATCGCATTGATTGGCCATATTTATCAAGTATTTGGCTTTGAATACAAGGTCGAGCTGTCTACACGCCCAGAAGATTATATGGGCTCAGACGAACTATGGGAGCAGGCGGAACAAGCTTTGAAGGATGTGTTGGACGAAAGCGGTATCAGCTATCGTGTCAATGAAGGAGATGGAGCATTTTATGGTCCCAAAATCGATTTTCATATATTAGATGCGCTCAAACGGAGCTGGCAATGTGGGACAATTCAATTGGATTACCAGATGCCTGTGAAATTCGATCTTTCTTACATCGGTGAGGATAACCAAAAACACCGTCCAGTCGTTATCCACCGAGCTGTGTACGGATCGATTGATCGTTTTATCGGTATTTTAACTGAGCATTACGCAGGTGCATTCCCGCTATGGCTCGCGCCAGTCCAAGCGAAGCTGCTGCCTGTTTCAGAGAACTATGTCGACTATGCGTTTCAAGTGAAACAGTCCTTAGCACAAGAGGGCATACGTGTCGAAGTAGATACTCGCAATGAGAAACTCGGATACAAAATTCGTGAAGCACAGCTGGAGAAAGTGCCTTATATGCTTGTACTAGGTGAGCAGGAGAAGAATGCGGGGCTTGTGTCTGTCAGAAAGAGAGCAGAAGGTGATCTCGGTTCAATCCGTATCCATGAAATAATAGAGCAAATGAAGGAAGAGATAAGAACAAAGAGATGAGAAAGGTCTGGTTATTTCATGAATAACAATGACATTTATTTAAGATATTTTGACAGGAACGATGTAGATTCACTGCTTGCTTTTAGACTGAGAAATAATGATTTTTTTCAACCCTTTGAACCGATTAGAGATGAATCATACTTTAGCTTGGAAGGACAAGAGAAGGAGATAGCGGCATGTATTCTAGGTGTGAAGAATGAGCAATCCTACACGTTCGGAATCTTTCTCCAAGCAACAGACGAGCTTCTTGGAAGAATTGCCTTAACAAGCGTTTCCCGCGGACCATTTCAAAATGCCTATATGGGTTATAACATTGATCAGCAGCATAATGGAAAAGGTTATGGAACTGCAGCCGTTTCGCTCTGTGTGACATTTGCCTTTGAACAGCTTGGTTTACATCGCATTCAAGCTGGCGTTATGCCTAGAAACCTTCCGTCTATTCGAGTTCTAGAAAAGATAGGTTTCAGACAGGAAGGATTAGCTCAAAAATATTTGAAGATTAACGGCAAATGGGAAGATCATGTATTATTCGCAATAACGGCAGAAGATTAAATCTCCTTGTCCATGTCTCCCATAGAAAAGTTGCGATTCAAATGAAATGACAAAAAGTTGCTTATGCAACCTTTTACCAGTAAGATTCGTTTGCAACAAAGAAGGGTAATTCTTTCTAGTAACGCAGCTTTCTATTACATCTAGAGACAGGAGAGGAAGATGTTAATGAATTCATTCAAATTGAAATGTGGAATTGTAACTACCGCACTAGCCATTGGGCTTACAGCAGCTGTACCGTTAACACAGGCGGCTGGAGGAACAGCAGCTAAGGGTATTTTCAGTGGAACACCGGCGGGAGATGCGACTTATCACTTCAGCGACATTCAATTTCTTAATGGTACAACTGGACGAGCGGCAGGTAATGGATTTCTAATCGGAACTTCAGACGCAGGATCAACTTGGCAGTCTATATATAAGGGGACTTGGCAATTTACTCAGCTGGATTTTATATCCAATACAACAGGGTGGGCATTAGCGAAATCGTCAAGCAACGGACCGAATGCCCTCATTCATACAACCAATGGAGGCACTACCTTTACTAAAATCCCAACCGGTTCACTAGCTCTGGAACGAGTCCATTTCACCGATTCTAAACAGGGCTTCGGTTATACAAAAGCTTACGCTTATCAAACATCCAACGGTGGGAAAACATGGACCAAAATAAAGACACCTGCAAATACCCGTTATGCGGAATTTACAGATGCTAAGCATGGCTGGGTACTTATTGTTGCTCCGGGATCTGGATATAAATTGTTTAAGACAGCGGATGGCGGCGCTACTTGGTCCACTAAGCTTACTGTAAAATCAGATGAAGTCAGCGGTGGAGAGATCTATACGAGGGGCAATCAGGTATGGGCTGAATTCTATGGCGGTACAGGAATGTCTCAACAATCCTATTCCCTGTATGCTTCAACTGATAATGGTGCAAGCTGGCGAAAAGTGATCGATCAGGATACAGCTGGAGGCGGAGCCGCACCAGGCGGAGCAGCCGGAGTTACGAACAAAGGTCCTGCATCGCCAGGCGGTCATTCCAGTAATATGGAGCTGGTCGATGGAGCGGCAATACTCGCTGGATATTCTCCAGCCGGTGAAGTCATTGGTGTTGGCCGTTCATTAGATTCAGGTAAATCATGGAGTAATCTCAAAGGCATTAAAGGGATGGAAAGTGTCATTTCGTTCACAAGCAAAGATCAAGGCTGGATGGCTGATACAAGTTTATCTGATCCTGCGGTTTACAGAACGACAGACGGCGGAAAAACTTGGTCAGAGAAAATCAGTATTCCAAAGTAAAAGATACGAATAAGTAGATCAGGTACAATTGCAAAAAAAGACGTAACGGTTTTCATTCCGTTGCGTCTTTTTTCATTAATACCCCTAATGTGTAGCGATCTGTTTGAGCAAGTGATGTTTATTGGAGTCAGCATAGTGGTTAATGAGTAATAATGACGGGTCCGCTGAAGCATACTACATCTATGAAATGGAAGAACTTAGTCCTATCCTACATAGCGCATTTTATCTATTAAAAGGAGAATTACAATATGGAACTATTTATTATTATTTTGGTTCTCCTTGCTTTAATCGGAGTGTCCAATGTCATTAATCGACAACTGCCATTTGTACCCGTTCCGCTCATTCAAATTGCACTAGGAGGCGCTATAACTTTTATCGCTTCAGGCATGCATCTCGAATTGGAGCCGGAAGTTTTCTTCCTCTTATTTATTGCTCCTCTCCTGTATAACGATGGAAGACATACACCTAGAAGTGAACTGTGGCGTCTTCGCATTCCGATTTTATTGTTAGCTGTCGGTCTTGTATTTACTACTGTATTGGTGGTTGGCTATAGCATTCATTGGATGATTCCGTCTATTCCGCTTCCAGCAGCGTTCGGACTAGCTGCCATATTATCGCCTACTGATGCTGTTGCCGTTGGTGCCTTGGCCGGGAGAATTCATTTGCCCAAGAGTTTAATGCATTTGCTTGAAGGCGAAGCATTAATGAATGACGCATCCGGACTTGTTGCCTTTAAGTTTGCGATTGCTGCCGCTGTGACAGGTGTATTCTCCTTGCCAAAAGCGAGTGTAAGCTTCCTCGTCATCGCAATTGGCGGTTTGGCAGTCGGAGCCATACTAGCTTTGATCATTACGGGAATCCGATCGCTGCTTCGTCGATCAGGACTTGAAGATGAGACAATGCATATGCTCTTGCAGATTCTAACACCGTTTGCGCTTTATTTGACAGCTGAGGAATTAGGATTGTCAGGTATTCTAGCTGCGGTTGCCGGCGGTGTCGTGCATGCTATAGAGCGTGATCAATCGAATAAGATAAAATCCCGTTCCAATGAACTATCCGATAATACATGGTCGGTTATCGTTTACCTGTTAAATGGACTCGTATTCGTCATACTTGGCTTACAGATTCCTGTTGTATTCCAAACTGTATTTAAAAGTTCTGCCTTTAACAACATAGAAGTCATTGGATATGCGTTAGTGATATACGTTATGTTAATCGTATTGCGGTTTTTATGGGTTTTTGCATTCTCTCTAATCGGCAAGGGGAAGAATCAGAGGATGTCATTCCGAATATTAACCATGACCTCTTTATCAGGTGTTCGTGGTGCTTTAACCCTTGCAGGAGCGTTCACCATTCCGTTATTTTTGGACAATGGCGATCCTTTCCCTGAACGAAGTTTAATCCTATTTTTAGCCGCCTTTGTTATCTTATTATCCTTGCTCGTTGCAAGTTTGTTCCTACCGTTATTAGCAAAGAACAATGAAATGCAAAGTGAAGAGGATAGTGCGAAGAAGGAATATGAAGGGCAAATTAAAATGATGCGATCCGCTATTCGAGCGGTTAGACATGCTACTAACGAGGATAATGCAGATGAATCCGCGGCAGTCATCGCAGACTATGATCGCTGGATAAGATCCTGTCAAATTAAAGTGCGAGAGCAGCAGAATCAGCACCAGGTGGTATTACGTATGAAAGCTCTGGCAATTGAACGCGATAAAACACGCCAATTATTGGACAGCGGTGAAATTAGCGAAGAGCATGCTGCGTTATTTCTAACCAATCTAGACAAAGTGGAACGGATTATATCTGGAAAAACGGCTCCATGGATTATTGTGGTGGTATCTTTAATCAATGGATTGAATCGGTTCTTGTTCAAACAAGAAGGTAAGTTATCTAATTCTGATCGTGATATGTTGAGAATGATTAAACTGCAAACCATTAATGAAGTCATCGAAACTTTAGAGACGCAAACTACACTCTCCGATCAGAATGAAAGAACGGAAGTTATCAAGCATTACCGTTACCTCAAGAATAAATTCTCAACTCCCTACCCAGTGTCAGAAGGTGATGAGGAAATCAAAAGAGATTTACATTGGATAGCGATCCAAGCAGAGAGGGATGAGGTACAGGATTTATATGAACAAGATGCAGTTACTCGTGAAATTGCTACTATACTAAGACGCCATATCCGTGACCGGGAGGCTTCGATTCTTGAGAATGAATAATGGATATGCATAACCGCAGAAATGCGGTTTTTTATTATAAATCTTTCACTTAAGACTGCTATTATAACTGGTTATGCATAAAAAAAGGGGGGCTAAGCAAAATAGAAGAGAGTGTGATGAAGGTTAACTGCAGTCCAATTAACGGGGTGAACGTATGGATGAAATTAAATGTGATTTTTCTCCAATGAAAGTGGAGGTGAAGAACAGACTTCTTCAATTAAATGCTTCTATTGAAGCATTGATAAAGGGTTTGGATCATGAGGCTGGCAATTGCATGTTGAACGAGTTCCATTCTATGAAAGAACAATTTGTGTATACAGAATCGATTGCATCGACATTTTATTTGAAATGCTACTTAGCTCCTTACACTGACAAATATGATGAGTTATCCAAAGCTATTTCTCATTTATCACAGCGGCGTCACGGGGCTCTTATTATCATCCAAAGAACAGATCCGATTGACCTCTATATCACACCAGGCGTACAGATTACAGCCTCATTGACACATTCATTGCTGGAATCTCTATTTATTCCTGGCGGGCCTTTGCATGATGGTGCAGTATTAGTTCAAGGGGATAAAATCATATCGGCAGCAAACGTTCTTCCGTTAACTCACAGAGAAACAGAGCAGAGGAAGCTGGGTACAAGACATCGTGCCGGACTGGGATTATCTGAACGATGCGATGCTCTAGTTATCATTGTTTCGGAAGAAACAGGTCAAGCTTCCTTTACCTTGAGCGGAAGCTTATACCCATTCTCTCCAGGATGGTGATTTCTTATCATTAATAATAAAAAACCCACCTCTTAGAACTAAGAGATGGGTGGAAGTTCATCTTAACGCAATGTTTTCAACGCACCGCTCCAAGCGAGTACTTGATCAAGCATTCCGTTAACATTAGTAAGATGTAGATCAGCTGGTTTGAATACAGATCCGTTCTCGAAATCAGTGAAGAGCGACAATGCAGGGTGTACACGAACGTCCGCTACAGACAACTCACCCAAGATACCGCGAAGATGCTCAGCCGCACGAGCGCCGCCTACGGAACCGTAGCTTACGATACCTGCAGCTTTGTTGTTCCATGCATCACGTGCATAATCAAGTGCGTTTTTCAATGAAGCAGAGATACTGTGATTGTACTCCTGAACGATAAATACGAAACCGTCCAAGCTTGCTAGCTTAGTATTCCAAGCCGTTGCTTGCTCAGTAGCGTCAGCTTCGCCTAATAGTGGAAGCTTGAAATCTGCAATATCCACGATTTCATAATTTGCATCTCCGCGTTGGTCAGCTACACTTTTAACCCACTCACCGACTTGTGGACTTAAACGGCCTTGACGAGTACTTCCTAGAATAATACCGATATTTAATTTTGACATAGTTGTTTCCTCCTTAGTTTTCATTAAAGTTTTTTTAAAGATCAAGCTTATAACCAGCCCTCAGGAATGATTATTTCCTACTATAATAATCCCTAAAACCAGGGTGGGTATTCTTAAACTTTAAAAATAAATCCGCATTCTAATTGTCTTCAATTAGAGTATCTTTAATACGAGATAAGAATAGCAAATTAAATTCCTTATGTCAAGTAACTAACTTATTGTTAGTTATTGATTTTATGAATTTTATCAACCGAATTTGAAGGATGATTTGGTGTTTGTTTATTGAAACAGAATAGACTTTTGCCCCATGATACCTTAGTTGAATGATCTTGAACAAAATCACCTCGACGAACACGGCGATTCCATTCCTGTTCTTGCAGATTGTGCAGGACTTCCGCAACATAATAATGAGATAACATTGTAATATACCTCCCAGCAACCGTATAATCTTGATAAGTTTATTATGCGGTCATCAAAAGGGGCTAAAAAGAGTATAATCCAAATTACATATTTCCCCTTTTAACTAGAGGAGGATTGCTCATTGTTATCAACTGAACGTTATTTGTTGTTATACAGCAAATACGCTGAAACAGAAGGTAGTGGCAAAGCAATCGAAGTCACATTGGAACAGCTCTCGGATACGCTATACTGCACGGTTCGTAATGTGAAACTAATCTTGCGTAAACTCGAAGAAGAGGCTCTTATTAAATGGGTAGGCGGACGTGGACGAGGCAATCGATCGCATATGACATTTCTAATGGATAAAGAACAAAAGCTCATTGAGTTAGCTCAACAGCTTGCAAGGAAAGAGGATTATAAAATAGCATTTGAAATGATTGAATTATACGGAGAAGGAACTAATGTAAGAAACGTATTCGTTAAGTGGCTAAATGATCATTTCGGCTTCCGAACTGTTCAAGTTGAAGATATGGCGTTAGATATACTTCGACTCCCTGTATATAAACCTATACTGACCCTAGATCCCAAAGAGACCTATTTCGCTTTCTGTACACATATGATTAAGCAGTTGTTCGACTGTCTAGTGAAATATGATCGTGTTACAGGTAAAGTTGTTCCAGCTCTGGCACATGCATGGGAGCATGATGGGGAGGGAAAGGAATGGACCTTTCATCTGCGTAAAGGTATTCTGTTTCATCATGGAAGAGAACTAATCGCCGACGATGTCGTGTATTCATTAATGCGTCTTCATGGGAGCAGCCCTTCAGGGTGGTTCGTTCGCTCCATTATACAAGCAGAAGCAGTAGGCATACGTACGGTTAAAATAGAGTTAGCTCAATCGAATTGGCTATTCCCTAGATTCTTATGCTCTTCCGGTTTATCCATTGTACCTCATGATCTTGTGGAGCAAGATGAGCAATTCTGGCAACATCCCGTAGGTACTGGGCCGTTCCAGTTCATGGAATGGACCGAGAATCATTTCACTATGCAGGCTTATCCAAATTATTTTCAAGGAAGAGCTCATTTGGACAGAGTTGTGATCGTCATGATGCCTGAAGATACGATCAACTATTCGAAGAGCTGGGAGCAGTTATTAATTGATCATGATTTAAATGAGTTCCAACCTAATAAAGACAGGCAGAAGATTGAATCGATTAGTAATGGCTGCAGCTTAATAACTTGGAATATGAGAAAAAAGGGACCTCAGCAATTCGCTTCATTCAGGAAAGCTGTTGATCTCCTTATAGATAGAACATTAATGATACAACAGCTCGGAGAGGATCGAATTCTCCCTGCAAGAGGTTTTATGCCTGATACTGAAGCGTCTAGTTGGAAGGATAGCTGTGATGTTGAGCTTGCCACTGAGCTTCTCAAATCATGCAATTATGAAGGGGAAAGTATTCGAATTGGTGCTTTTGGCATACATGAGAAAGATGCTTTGTGGCTGAAGCGTCATTTAGCAGCTTTCGGTATAAATGTCGAAGTACAAGTGGAAACACCAGAGAATATTCGAGATCTGAAAGTCATCCAGAACGTTGATTGTTTTATCTATTGTGTTGTATTCGCCGAGGATGAAGTCTGCTTCATTGAACTTTATGAACAAACGCGTAGTTTTTTGAGAGAGCATTTGGATCCCCATATTAGAGATTGGGTGAAGGAGACTATAGATAAGGCTTTAGCTTGTAAAAGTTTAGAAGAACGATGGGATTATCTAATGGAGATAGAAAAAATGCTTAAAGATGAGACATACGTCTTATTTTTACTCCATAAAAAGCTAAATACATTTTACTATCCCAACATAAGAGGTGTTCACGTAAACTCATTAGGTTGGATTGATTTTAAGGATATTTGGTTCGAACATTCTGTTGGCTGAGATTTGTATGCTCAATCATGAATGGATTACTCACAGAACTTCGCGAATGGTTATATCGTTTTATAGAAACTGTTGTCGAAATGCGACAACAGTTTTTTGAGTTAACATAAATAACATTATGTTAACTCATGATCAAATCCGACATTAGAGCAACATATAGATCTAACGAACTGTTAATTAATGATCGGCAGGGATAATGGTATAGATGGCGAACTTTTAAACGACAAGGTCTGAGAGCGCTTTCGAGTTGCAACATAGTGAATCAGAATTGTCGAGTAAATTCTGATATAATAGACCTTATGTATATAAGGTGGTGCTCCCAATGGATAAAATAATAGATGACCAATGTGAAGAGTCCTGTGTTGGCACGGAGACGAATGATGCTTCATTGCTAAAGGCTAGAGTTGAAGAGCAAACAGCAATTGATTTGGCAGAAATGTTCAAGGCGCTTGGCGATCCGACAAGAGTGAAAATGATTTATGCTCTACTAAACCAAGAGCTTTGCGTTCATGATTTATGTGTCGTTCTTGATATGGCGCAATCGGCTGTCTCTCATCAGCTTCGCTACTTGCGCAATGTGCGAATTGTGAAACGTCGGAAAGTAGGTAAAACGGTCTTTTATTCGTTAGATGATGATCATGTGAAAGAAATTTTCGTTCAAACGTTGCAGCATCTTCATCATAATTAACTTATACAAAGGAGTCCTAGCATGGCAAAACCGAAATTATTCATTGGTTCCTCCATGGAAGCGATTAAATATACCAATGCCATTCATCGTTCCTTAAGTTATTACGCAGAAGTGACACCTTGGCATGCGGGTACGTTCAAAGCGAATGACTATGCGATTGAAGCACTTGAGCGTCAACTGCAAGCTAGTGACTTTGCTGTATTCGTACTAGCCGCGGACGACATTGTCGAGATGCGTGGCAAAACGTATTTGGTACCAAGGGATAATGCTGTGTTCGAGATGGGTATGTTTTGGGGGAAATTGCGGCGTGGACGGGTATTTTTTCTTATTCCGGAATATGCGTCGAAGGAACGAAATGGGCAGTCTATTGATGAATTTCATCTGCCATCCGATCTTCTAGGCATGACCGTCCTTCGATATGAGAATCGTACAGATGACAATTATGATGCTGCCGTTAACTTGGCTTGTGATGACATTAATGACCGTATTAAAGCGTTAGGCAAGTTTCCAGACCTTGTTCAGCAGCTGCAATTATATGAGGCAGAATTAAAACAACGACATAATTTACTTCATTTTTTTATAGAGTTTAATAAGAAAGCTTTTATTCCTCACAATCAATATGAAAGAATGTATGAAGCGATCCGAATTGCCTATGATACATCTGCTCTTGATGGATATCGTGTAACGGGTGCGGCCATATGGCAGGCAGGGTTAGATGGAATGACACAGATTGCAGGCAATGTCGGCAAGGGCAGGTATTTCCCTTATCATTCCAATGAAGGTAAAGACGATGGCGAGTCCAAAATTCTCGTAGTAGACACCTACCTAAATAGTACAATGAGATTCCTGAAATTGGGGAAGCATATTGCGGCAGGTTATTTGCTATGTTATCCTGTTGGTAAGGAGTTTGTAATAACGGTTCATTTGGCTGGTGCCCGTGCTGCCTCTGAGGAAGACTTAACAAGGCTTGCGGAACTGAACAGCGAATTGATGGACATGATTAATTATTTGCTTGGAGGCGATTCGCATTGAGCAAGCTTAGAGGAGAGAAGGTTGACCCCATGATGAAGGCAACTGGAAAGTCCGTTCAAACCAGCAAAGATGCTGCTTCGGTATATGTAGCGCCTTCACTAGACGGGCGCGATAGAGAATATGTAGTCGTATTTGAACGGAAAGCGATCTATAAGAAACCTTCCTTTCTATTATAGTTTCATTACACCTCGGAGAAATCCGGGGTTTTTTTGTACGATTAGGGACAGTTGCATGAAAGGTTTGGTGTTTGAAGTTGAGAATCAGATTAGGCTATATTGGCGTGGAAGATACGATGGAGCTAGTATTGTCCGTCATTCATAAGTTTGCTGAATTTGATTGCTATTCGTTCTTACATACCCGCTTCGAAGAAATTCCTGCTTTGTTGGATAAACACTCCCATGAGGTTGATGTATGGTTGTTCTCTGGTCCATTGCCATATGCAACAGCGCTGGATTATAGATTGGCTCAAGGGAGAGAGGACTGGCCTCCGATGTTTGCGATCCCATTTTCCGAGACTAGCCTATATCGAACTTTATGTGGAATCTTTTATACGAAGCCGATTAGGGCTGATGAATTAAGCTATGACGTCTACGAACAATCACAGCTTCTTGCTGTATTCGCTGATTTAGGAGCAGAAGGAGTTAAGCTGCAATGTATGCCTTATCAAGGCTCGTATCATGATTTGATTGATTTCCATGTGCGTAATTGGGAGTCTGGATTAACCAAAGGTGCGGTTACTTGTGTCTGGTATGTGGCTCAACAACTCGAGAAGCTCGCTATTCCGGTATATCGGGTTATACCAACGGATTCAACCATTGAGGCTGTGCTCGGCTCGATTTTGCTGAAGCTTGAGGGGCTGCGTTACAGAGATATGCAAATTGCAGTTCTTCGAATCGAAACCGAACTATTAGCAATTGAGGATGAAAAGGTCAATCATACAGCAGATACTGCAAGTGATAATGAGGGAAATGACGTCTATCAGGAGCTTCTTAGCTATTCAAAGCAAATACAGGGATCTTTGTTGCAAGCCGGCTCGAATCTCTTCACTCTATATACAACACGCGGGGCGGTTCGTGACTTGACGGATCATTTCAGGTCGATACCGGAGCAATGGGATTCTCGGATTATGTTATGCGGAATTGGTATTGGAAGAACGGCATATGAAGCGGGACGATTAGCAGATGAAGGATTAGCTCGATCTAGGATCATCGGCGAGGGAAGCTGGCTTATCTTCTTCGATGATAAAACCGTTACAGGTCCATTAGGGAAGCCGGAGCATCTTTCGTTTAGCTATGTCTCCGATAAACTCCAATCGATTAGCGGAGGTACTAGCTTAAGTGCAGCGACATTAAGCAAAGTAGATGCAATTATGCGCAAGCTGGGAACCGATGAAGTGAATGCGAATGAGTTAGCACAGCATATGAGTATCTTGCCCCGAAGTGCTAGAAGAATCTTATCGCAATTAGAGTCGGAAGGACTCGCTCAAGCTGTTGGCGAGGAAAGCCCGCATACCCGCGGCAGGCCGCTCAAAACTTATCGAATTTCATTCAGACAGAGATGAACGTATCTCTGTCTTATTCGGTTTTGTATACATTTTTATGGTTCAAAGCAAAAGCAATAACCGGAATCTAATGTTAATCAAGAAAAGGAGTTTAATTTATGGATGACGAATGAATAGCTAGGCTGGTAAAATTATAAATAATTGTTAGTTATCTATTGCTTGTTGATAGATGTCTGATTAGATCCATATTTTCTTGTGGTTCTGATCGTTAATATGAATGCTGGAGGAAAACATCTATGCGATTTATGATGATTGTTAAAGCTACCAAGGATTCTGAAGCAGGTATTATGCCAAGTCAAGAGCTTCTCGAGGCGATGCTGAGATATAACGAGGAGTTAGCTAAGGCAGGCGTGCTGCTAGCTGCTGATGGTCTGCAGGCAAGTTCAAATGCCATACGAATCTCCTATGCTGAGCCTGGCAGCAAGCCTAAAGTTACTGACGGTCC
The DNA here is from genome assembly GCA_048976605.1 of Pristimantibacillus sp. Lineage (GTDB taxonomy): Bacteria > Bacillota > Bacilli > Paenibacillales > Paenibacillaceae > Pristimantibacillus. The sequence goes on from JBHGUX010000029.1 coordinate 110,825, forward strand.
TTTCACAGAGGCGAAAGAGTTAATTGCCGGTTATACGTTGATCGAGGTAAAGTCCCGCGATGAAGCGATCTATTGGGCGATGCGCATGCCGGATCCTCACGGATATGGGGAAGGAGAAATTGAGCTCCGCCAAATTCTTGAACCGCAAGACTTGACGCAGAATAAGGAAACCTTGGCGATGGAAGCTGCGATTCGCGAGCAGATGGAAAGGTCTAATAAACCGTGACTTCCTCCACAACCCATCACACCATTGATGCGATATGGCGAATTGAATCAGCGAAAGTTATCGCTGGTCTGGCGCGGATAGTAAAGGATGTAGGTCTCGCAGAAGACCTTGCTCAGGATGCTCTTGTTATTGCATTAGAGCGTTGGCCGGATATAGGCGTGCCGGACAACCCTGGTGCATGGTTGATGACAACAGCGAAACGACGTGCGATTGATATGATACGCAGGAACAAGCTTCGTGATCAGAAATATGAAGAATTCAGCCGCAGCAATGATCTGTACACCGAGCAAGACTTCGACCAAGAATTGGACGGAGAGATCGGAGATGATCTCCTGCGATTGATCTTCACAACTTGTCATCCCGTTCTTTCCCGGGAGGCGCAGGTTGCCCTTACGCTTCGGCTGCTCGGAGGGCTTACGACAGAGGAGATTGCACATGCCTTCCTTGCCTCCGAATCAACTATCGCACAACGTATTGTTAGAGCGAAGAAGACGCTAAGCACTGCTAAAGTACCTTTTGAAGTACCTGTAGGAGAAGAGCTGAAGGATCGGATGTCAACCGTTCTCGAAGTGATCTATCTGATGTTTAATGAAGGGTACACAGCGACTTCTGGCGGCAGTTGGATTCGTCCCTTATTGTGCCAAGAAGCGCTTAGACTCGGTCGTATACTTGCTGAAAGTGCACCGATGGAACCAGAGGTTCATGGCCTCGTAGCGCTGATGGAAATTCAGTCATCACGATTCAAAACACGTTCAAATTCCAAGGGCGAACCGATTCTTCTGATGGATCAAAATCGTGCGCTCTGGGATCATCTGTTAATTCGACGTGGGTTAGCCGCACTAGAACGTGCTCAGAATCTTGGGCAATCTCTCGGCCCGTATACGCTGCAGGCAGCCATCTCTGCATGCCATGCAAGCGCAAGAACGGCTTCCGAGACTAATTGGGTACGAATAGCAGCACTTTATGAAGCTTTGGCCCAGCGGACACCTTCTCCAGTAGTGGAGTTGAATCGAGCAGTGGCTGTCGGGATGGCATTTGGCCCAGATATCGCCCTTCAAATCGTTGATGTGTTGAATGATGAACCTTCTCTTAAGGATTATCATCTTCTACCGAGCGTTCGGGGCGACTTACTAACGAAATTGGGACGGAATGTGGAAGCGAAGAAAGAATTCGAACGCGCTGCGTCATTAACGAGCAATGAACGTGAAATTGAACTGTTGCTGAGACGCGCTGCCGAATGTGCGCAATAATGGGACAGTAAATATGTCGATTATATAGGATTTCAAATTTTTATTATAAAATTAGTTAGAGGTTGTCGATTTAGATCATTTCCATTCGTCGTATGAATAGAGAGAGAGTTAATCGATGGTTCTATCGAGAAGCTAGGTGTGCATTTATAAATTATAATATTGATAAGGAGAATGACAAATGAATCAAGAGGTAACGGATTTTATCGAGGCAATCAAAGAACCATGGCAAGGGGAGCTAAGTGCTCAGCTTCGCGATGCAGTTCACCAAGCGATTCCAGACGTACAGGAACGTATTCAGTATAAGAAACCTCATTTTTTGAAAAACGGAAAGTACGCCGCTGTCCTATCAACATCCAAGGAAGCGGTTAGTTTTACAATCTTTAATGCCACTGAGCTTGCCTTGCCAGAAGGAATGTTCGAAGGTCCTCCGGAAAGAAAGACGATCAAGATAAAGAAAGGACAAGCGGTCGATCTCGAGCAATTGTCCTCACTGACAAGTCAGGCTGCATCTACGATATAAGCAAACTAAAAAGACGATTTCCTCTTATTCTTAAGGGAAATCGTCTTTTTGTTAATGACGGTTATCGATTCTTGTAATGCTGCTTCTGCCATTTACTAATTTGCTTGTACTTTTCTTTCTCGGCTCTGGCAATTGAAGTATCTTGCTTTCTCTGGCTAAAGACGAGCTCGCGCTGCAGCTTGCGGTAACTCTCCAGCCTTTGTTCAGGAATAGATCCTGCAGCTATAGCTGCTTGAACTGCACAGCCAGGCTCCGCATGATGCGTACAATCTGTAAATCGACATTGTTCTGCAAGATCTTCAACGTCGTGGAAAGCATTCTCTAATCCTTCCGCTGCATCCCAAAGCTGCAACTCACGCATGCCTGGTGTATCAATCACCATTGCACCGGAGGGTAAGAAGAACAGTTCTTTATGCGTTGTTGTATGTCGACCTCGGTCATCGCCTTGGCGCACTTCGATCGTTTTCTGTACATCCTGCTCGAGGAATGCATTCAGCAGTGAAGACTTTCCTACACCTGACGAGCCGATAAAAGCAACCGTTATGCCTTCTTGCAAATAAGGCTGCAGCTGTTCGAGCCCTTCACCTGTAACATTACTAATCAATAGAATAGGCACGCCGTAGGCTACATCATTAACTTCGGACACCTTTTCATCGAGGTCGATGCAGAGATCCTTTTTAGTTAGAACGATAATAGGTTGAGCGCCGCTGTCATAAGCCGTCACAAGATAACGCTCTAATCGTTTACTATTAAAGTCTAAATTTAATCCCATCATCAGAAACACATAATCGATGTTAGTGGCAACGATTTGCTGCTCTGTTTTGTTGCCTGCTGCTTGTCGGCTAAATATACTTTTTCGCGGCAGAACTTTATAGATGATCCCTTTGCTTTCTTCAGGAATAACGGTCATTTCTACCCAGTCGCCTACAGCAGGGTAATGAACCGGCAGTAGGTTCTCATGCATGAACTTGCCAGATACTTTGGCTTCATATTCATGTGTACCATCATATACACGATAGATATGCTTTTGTTGAAGAATGACTTTGCCCATCTTTATATTTTCACTGTTAAATGTAGGTATATCATCTGTCCAACCTAATTGTCGTAATTTCATTTCGTCCTCCTCATTTAGCTAGAAGGACTGGAAAAACGATCAGCTAACTGTTATCTATTTTTCCATCCCTCTAATGATTTATTAACTAATTGCAACTTTGCTTCATTCTGCATTTCATCACTCCATTCTTAATTCATTCCATTTCAATCCCATTATATGTCACTGAAACGATTCATGTCTACTTCGCAGATGTCTATATCATTAATGAATTAACTGGTCCAGTGCGATGGATAGTTGAGGGACGGTGGCAACTTAGTGCTCGTATCACCTCTAGCAGCGTTGAGCTGGGCCTGAGTTAGGAAAATGCTTTCGTTGAGGTTAGCACCTCTAAGATCAGTGTCTCGGAAATCCGCCCCGATGAGGTCGGCCATTCTAAGATCAGCTCCTCTAAGGTCAGCGGCTATGAGGTAAGCACCTCTTAAATTAGCGGCTCTGAGATCGGCTCCGCGTAATTTGGCACCCATCAGGTCAGCCCCTCGGTCATATTTCTTTCGGCGGCTTGAGGAGCTCTTCAACGAGAGAAGAGCTTCGGAACGAACAAGCTCGCTAGTACGCAGCAGTAAAGTGTTAATTTCATAATGGTGGGTGACCACATCTATATTCAGAAGGGATTCGGGATCGAGACCAGTGAATCGTTCCGTCTGATGGAGAGCTATTCTTATTTCATTATGGATGGAATGAGCTGCTTGCAGCGATAGCGCTTCGGTCAAATAATAGAGGAGCTCTTGGAGCTGACGCATAATGGGAAAAACTTCGAACATTTGTTTTGCTGATTCTGGCCTTTGCCGCCAGTCATGTCCACCGAAGGTAATTTGGGAAATCTTCTGTCCAGCGCCAAAGCAATCGTAAACGGTACAGCCCCGGAATCCCCGCTGCCTAAGGCTAGTATGTATGCCGCAACGGAAATCGGTTTGCAGATTGCTGCAAGGGTGTCCAGCAGCTTTGTCCATTGCGAAGTCTACCGAAGCACCAAAGGGCAGTGCGACACAACATAGACCAAAGCAGTTCTCACAGTCAGCCTGCATATGATTAGAACTTTTACTCGCGAGAGAGATTGTAGGAATATCATTGTCAGTCATAGTGTAATCTCCTTTATTCGATAACTAATTACAATATTTATATGATAGTACAGATAGAAGAATATAGGAATAACGAAGGGATAGATTGACAACTTCGATTTAATGACCGAAAATAGACCTAAAATAGAAGTTTGACATAATGGGAGAGAGGGAACACTATGCGTATCGTACTATTAAAGCATTTTGAATTTGATGATGAATCGACGATTGCAGCTTGGGCAGAACGCAAGGAATATCCCATTACGATTATCACACCACCAGAGGGAGACCAATGGCCACCCCATGATGAGTACGAGATGCTGATCATTCTTGGCGGACCAATGAGTGCCTATCAAGAAGTGGAGTATTCTTGGTTAATAGAGGAGAAAGCCTATATTCATGAGGCGATTGTGAAGGACCGCAAGGTTCTAGGTATCTGTCTTGGAGCGCAATTGTTGGCTGAAGTACTAGGAAGCACAGTATATCGGAATGAACAGAAAGAAATTGGCTGGCATCCGGTCACACGCACAGAACATTCGCATATCTTATTTGAAGGTATAGCTTCATCGTTCTATTCCTTTCATTGGCATGGAGATTGTTTCAATTTGCCGAAGGGTGCAGTTCCGCTAGCCTTTTCAGAGGCAACACGATGTCAAGCTTTTGCCTACCATGATCATGTACTCGCTTTACAATTTCACTTGGAGACGACGCCAGCTTGCATACATACGATGCTGTCAACGTGGAAGCAGGAACTTGTTGCTGCTCCTTATATACAACGGTCTGAAATAATCAAAGAGCAGTTGTGGAGACATGATGATTCAACGAAATTGCTGCATCAGTTGCTTGATCAATTATCGTATTCATAAGAGGGATGAAGGAGCTTTTATCTATGAAAATCGTAGTCGTATCCGACACACATATGCCGCGCATGGCGAAAGGGCTGCCAGAGCGGCTCGTGAAAGAACTGGTTACTGCGGATTTGATTATTCATGCCGGAGATTGGACCCAATCGGATGTGTATGACAAGCTGGTCAAGTATGCACCTGTCGAAGGTGTCGCTGGAAACAATGATGGAGACTTATTAGCCAACAGGTTCGGTTATAAGAAAATAATCAAATGCGGTACGAAACGATTCGGAATCGTTCATGGGCATTTGCCTAACCCCAAACGTTCAGCCGTGTATAACGCTTCAAATTCGTTCACAGCTGAAGAAGTAGACGTAATTATCTTCGGTCATTCTCATGTTCCTTTACTGAAATGGCATAATGGCATATTGTTATTCAATCCAGGCTCGACAACGTCGAAAAGGAAGCAGCGGCTTTATTCCTTCGGAATCATACACGCTGCTGAAGGGGTCTTGAAGGCTAGACATATCTATCATGAGAGCAAGGATTAATATGCTTTATAGTTATAGTGAAATATCCATGATGTTTAACTTTGAAGCGGAGCACTTGTTCTAAGCTCCTCTAATCCGTTACACTATTCATAGCAGCAACGTCAACAACCGGAAGCGGCGCTTCCGGTTGTTATTGATTTTTTTTACCATATGAAGGCTAGTGGAAGCGTAGGGGGACAAGGTATTGATCTATTTTATAGGGCTAGCAATCATTATTGTACTTGGTTATTTGTTATTGATTTTCCCGACACAATGGCTTAAGGTAGAACGAATCAGCTTGTCTTCTGGTCTTGGCATTAAAGTGTTGCAAATTAGTGATATGCATGTTGAGAAAATAAGAATTAGTGCTAAGCGGTTAAATCAATTGATTAGGACAGAACGTCCGTCATATATTTTTATTACAGGAGACTTTACGGAGAAAGCGCTATACTTGCCTAAAGTACAGCATTATCTGCATGTGATTGCTTCTAGCGGAATTCCGGTATTTGCGGTGCTTGGCAATCACGATCATCGATTGAAGAGTGCGGCGATGAACAAATTGGTTAAGTTGTTTGAGTATGAAGGCGTGAAGCTGCTGACGAATGAGGGATTCGATGCTGGTGACTTTCAAATCGTCGGAATTGATGATTGGGGAAGTAAGAAGAGTAAAATTAATCAAGCGTTTCAGCATACGGATCCCAGCAAGCCAACGATTGTCTTGACGCATGATCCGAATATTGTTCTACACTTGAATCGTGAATACCATTATTTGTTGGCAGGACATTTTCACGGAATGCAATTTAATTTGCCATTTTTATTCCGATTTATTAATAAAGGGAAGCTTGCTGCTAGTGGAATCTATAAAGGACTTCATAGAGGGAAGTACGGCAGCTTTTATATTTCCAAAGGAATTAGTCAAGCTGGCCCGAACGCCCGCTTTCTTGTTCGCAGTGAAGTGACCATTCATCAATTATAGGGACAATGAAAAGGATGGTCTTCAAGAATGGATAATAACAACCATTGCCAAATAAAACGCAGAGGAAAAATCATCTCTATGGATGAATTTTATTTTATAATAGAGGTGGAAGGCAAGGGTATTGCTGTTCCGATATCTAAGGTGGCAGACGGCTTGAGGCAGGATGATCTCGTGATGTGGAGCGGGAGTAGATGGACAATAGACTACAATCAGGGGGAATCACGATGAAACTGAACGTAACGGCAGCTGCTACGACCCGCTTCAAGCAAGAGTGGGGTTATAAGAATGAGGATAGCGTTCGTATTTATGTGAGATATAGCGGGGGCGGAGAGGATGCCTTCTCATTCGGCATTATGAAAGACACGGCGAGATATCCGGTACTCAGTACAGTCGAAGATGGCATTCACTTTTATGTAGAAGAAAATGATGCCTGGTACATGGACGGCAATGACTTAACGATTGATTTACGTAATGATAATATCGTCTTTCTCAAATAAATAGCTACAATAAAGACGCTTCCACCGTTGATCGGGGGAAGCGTCTTTTGCGTTTATAGCTTGATTGATTTCTTATAGATCGGATACAGCCATTTCACACCGCTTGGTGTTAACGTATCGGCAACAAGATGAGAGAGATATCCAAGGACAGCTACATTCATAATGCCTTCAAGTTGAAGCTCTTGCTCCAAACCTGAGCCAATCATCCCCCATATCATTACAGCCCACACGGTATGGGTCATTCCACGATGCTTCAGCCAAGGTACCCAAGCCACGAATAGACCAAAGCCAATCAGCCAATTCATGCCTGCTGTGTATCCTCCATACATGAGACAAGCGCCGATGACGCTGACAAGACCGTTGCGAATGGCCCCGCGTTTGGCGACCAGTCCGAGCAAGATAATAACAACGGAAGAGATAGAAAGCGTGAGATTCATGTATTGATCAGTGAAATAGAGATAAATAACGGCTCCTAGCAGCAGCCATCCTCCCCAATGAAGAAGCTCGTAAACCAGCTTAGATAATGTACTAAGCTTCGAGCTTAGAATGCTGGGACCGTCGAGATCTGCGCTTAATGCAGAAAATGCAGCGACGGCAACATAGGTTGCTGCATTCGCCATTGTGAATGGGTAGTACAGAGCAGCAACTGCTCCAATGGCAACGCCAATAGTAAGATGAGTGGTCCCTTTCATTATACCTCCTGTGACTGACTTCGCTGTGTCAAACATATGTTCGCAGTCCCATTATACAGGTAATATCCTGTACGAACAATAGTGCGAACAAATTATCCTTTCATTATTTGCTGCGGTTGAGACGAGAGCTTATTTCTTCGCTAACTATGAAAGCTAGTTCTTCATTGCCGAACAAGGAGAGCACCTGCAATACGGTATCGTCATCTATTTCTCCAGCCTCTTCTTTGGTAACCGTTAAGGTAATTGCTTGTTGCAGTGCTTCATTACTTCCTTGTCCCGGATAAGCCCGACCATACACTTCAATGGGATCTAGCTGATGATTAATACACCACTGAGCAAAGATGAGAATCATCGTTTGTTCGTCACGCTGATAACTGTCAATTATGAACTGATCCATTTCTTTGGAATTCATTGCTAATTCTCCTTCAAGACGATATTATGGGTTCATTATATCGAATAATGGGTGTAAGAACGAGGGGGAAGCGGAATGAGTGAGCAAGTTCTTTTTTTGCAGAGCCGTCAGAATGGCGGGAATGGCTGAAAGAGCATCACGAAAGCGAGAAGAAGAGACTAGGTTGAGCAGACTCGCTGCACTCATTAATGATTCTGCAGAGGGTCGTACGATATCACGGTTGACCTACGTGAAGAAGGAGTCCGATAATTAAAAGGGATGCGGGGGAATGGGCAGATGAATGAAAATAAGTGTTTTCTTACGGATCTAGACGGGACGTTGCTGCGCTCTGATGCTTCGCTCTCTATATATGCCAAGGAAGTCTTAACCGCAGCTATTGAGAAAGGCGCTGTCATTAGTTATGCGACTGCACGAAGTTACCTGAGCTCGTCGAGGGCAGTATCCTCTATTCCATGGAAAGCGCCTATCATTTTGTATAATGGAGCGCTTATCTTTGATCCTATTCATCAGAAAGTGTTAGATGGACAGTGGTTGGACAGAGAAATTGCCAATATGATCATTGAGTTGGGTCGCGGATATCAATTAGTACCGTTGTTATTTTCTCTGGATAATGAAGATAACGAGCAGGTGCTGCACGAAAAACTATATAAGATCGGTGATGTCAGCTTTTACAATAGTCGGCCTAATGATCCTCGCTTTCAAGAGGTTGAACAATTAAGCTGTCCAGAGACGCATCGCACTCTTATCATCACGTACATAGGTTTATTGGAAGATTTGTTGGCGCTTAAGAAACGGATTAGCGAGGAATATGGTGATCAAGTTCTTGTTCATATGATGAAGGATAACTATATTAAGGATCATTATTTCCTAGAGTTCAGCCATCCGAAAGCGAATAAAGCAGAAGGTGCAAAGCTATGGGCCGAGCTTGTAGGACATTCGTTAAGCGAAATTTCAGTGTTTGGCGATAATTTGAATGATGTTGGGATGTTTGAAGCAGCAGGGAAGAGCATAGCTGTGGCTAATGCACATGAAAGATTAATAGAACTGGCTGATCAAGTTATTAGTACGAATGATGAAGATGCCGTAGCGAGATATATAAGTGAGCAAATGACTGCCACGAATTGCAATTAAGTTACATAACATTAATTATGTAAACTTCAATCATGATGATAGGGCATCATTCACGAAAAAGTGATTATTTTTCAAAATATAAGAATTTATATGATTTTGCTTTATAAATACGCTTCTATTTCACCGCGAAACGATGCTTCGCCTCCAAACGACGGCGAAGCCGTTTCTGCTTGTTCAAAATGACAATTTTAAGGTTGACTTTGTCAATAGCACCTGAAACGTATACAATGGACATACAGAAACGGAGGAAATTCAACTATGACTTACAAAAAACGATTAATTCTTGATGTAGATACAGGGATTGATGACGCAATTGCGATCTTATACGCATTACTATCTCCTGATATTCACTTAGAGGGCATTACAACAGGGTTTGGCAATATTGATGTAGATCAAGCGACAGAAAATACATTGCGGTTGGTTAAGCTCGCTAACTGTGGTTATGAGGTACCGGTTGCGGCTGGTGCTGCTGGACCATTAGAGCGCGAATATGGCGGGCCTGTGCGACACATACATGGTAATAACGGTATTGGTGATGCTGAGATTCCTCCTACTAGTCAACGACCAGTTAAAGAATCATCCGCAGACTTCATTATTAAGAAGGCGCATGAGCTGCCTGGTGAGTTGATTGTCGTGACAGTCGGCAGAATGACGAATCTTGCCTTAGCCTTGAAGAAAGACCCATCCATTGTCGATAAAATCCAAAAGGTCGTCGTAATGGGCGGAACTGTATTTGCTCCGGGCAATGTAACACCGGTAAGTGAGGCGAACCTATATGGCGATCCTGAAGCAGCCGCAATTGTATTCAATTCCAGTCTTCCGCTTACGATAGTTGGTCTTGACGTTACGTTGAAGACGCTGCTTACGAGATCACATCTGGAGCAACTGAGTAAAGATGCACCTGCATCCAAGCAGGAGATCGTTAAATTTCTACATAGCTCGTTGGATCGTTACTTCCACTTCTATTTCGAGACTAATTATTTGATTGGCGAATGTCCGATGCATGATGCGTTGGCTGTATTAGTGGCGATTAATCCTTCACTTGTTACTACACGCAAAATGAATGCGGTTATCGACTGCGGCAATGATCTGACAGCAGGTATGATCATTACGGATCGCAGACCGCGTTCTGTAATCGGAAGAGAGATGGATTTCTGTATTGACGTAGATGCAGATAAAGCTATGAAGCAATTGCTTTCTGTATTTTATAGTGAATAGTGCATGTAAGACCGGAAAGGATAGGGTATATTACAATGGAACAACGATATTCTCGTGAATCAAAATGTATCAAGACAGCAAGGGTGTTCCCGACCGATGTCAACAATCACAATACACTATTCGGCGGCAAGCTCATGGCTTATATTGATGATATTGCTTCCATATCTGCAACGAAGCATTGCCGGTATTCGGTAGTAACAGCTTCTACAGATTCAGTCGACTTCTTGCATCCGATCAGACCAACAGACTATGTAAGTTTGGAGTCATTCGTTACTTGGAACGGAAGAACATCTGTGGAGGTATTCGTTAAGGTCATTAAAGAAGATTTGCTGAGCGGAGAAAAGAAGGTAGCTGCTACTTCGTTCCTAACTTTCGTGGCACTTGATGAGAACAATAAGCCGGTACCTGTACCAGCGGTTATCCCTGAAACAGAAGAAGAGCTTAAGTTATTCGAATTAGCTCCTCAACGTGCAGATATGCGTAGAATTCGCAGAGAAGAAAGCAAGAAGTTCGCAGGCTACCTAACGGTTAAACAACCGTGGGATTAATAAACTAAAGATAACGGCACAGCAGTTACTGCTGTGCCGTTACTACGAATTGAAGCATGAAATAGACGAGTAAAGCTAGTCCAGCACATACTCCTAATAGTAATAATACAGCCTTGGGTCCACGCATGGTTGCACCAACTTTCCTATGAATGATGGTTATATTATAAACTAGTTAGTTCGCAATGTATAATTTACTGCTCTTCATATGGAAGTTTTTCACTTTAACTGTCAGCCTTTCTCATTGATTCGCCTTGCTACTCCCCCTATACTTTTATAATGGCATAGGCAAGGAGGAATGAGTAAATTGGATGAAGAAATCATAATTACACCTGAAGAATATGATGCAGCTGTAGAGCTGTTTCGGTCTGCCTATCCGGCATTCATCAATGAAATTGATCGGATAGAAGTGGAGCGAGGCAAGCTGAACGACTTTCAACTGATGCTAGCTGTTACTCGGGCCAAACAAGGACTTGTTATCTTGGGCTGGGATTGCCGCAAAACGGTCAACACGATATTTGATACATATGTCGATATATATAGGGTTAGCGGCAGGGCAGAAGCGGACAAGTGGGCGGAAGATACTTTTGGATGCAGCAGGCTAGTCATGTTTTTTCCAGAGCAATCAAATTTGGTTGTGAATGTGGATTCAGAGAACAAAGGTGTCAAAGAGAAGATCGCAGAGCTGACGCGTCAGTTGAATGAGAAAGAAGCGGAGCTTCTGCATATATACAGGGAGTTATATCGACTGCAAGCTGCCGCTATACGGGATGCTGCAATCGTTGAAGTCAACACTAACGCTCCAGACAGCACCACGGCAGCTACGAAAGACGAAAGTAATGAATCTGTGTAGTTCGATAAACACAATAAAGGAGCAGTCCCATAAGGTTTAATTACCTTTTGGGATCCCCCTAGTTTTGTTTTGTACGGTTAACAGGGGATGAAGCCTTGTGGTGACGAACTCGAACCGCATCATAATAAGGGAACTCCGGTCCTCTATTACTGTCTTATCATGAATGTCAGCAGCCATAAAGGAACGGAGTTCCGCTATAGGACTATAATTCATTTGAAACACGATCAATGAGTTAAACTAAAGGATCGTGCATCCGCTATTATAAGATAATCGTGTGATGCACGGACAATAGAGGAACAGCTTTCCTCTATTGTCAAAACCAGCTAATAGTATGTCAAGTTAATCTTTTTGATTCGCTTCAGATTTGTTATACTGAAAA
>JBHGUX010000030.1:0-14527 GCA_048976605.1 Pristimantibacillus sp.
CCCCCTCAAGATGAGATTTCCCAATTAGTAAGACCCCTTGAAGACGACGAGGTTGATAGGTTCGGGGTGGAAGCGCAGCAATGCGTGCAGCTGACGAATACTAATCGGTCGAGGGCTTATCCTAATAGTTTGCTTCGGCAAGCGACTCAGCTAAAGAGTCCATCATCTAAAGTTCATATCTAGTTTTTAAGGTGTAATTGATTACCCTTATGTTCATAGGCAATATACACCCACATTGGTGGGTTTTGTTTTAAGTAAATGCCTACTTATTATGGCGGTCGTGGCGAAGTGGTTAACGCATCGGTTTGTGGATCCGACATTCGGGGGTTCAATTCCCCTCGATCGCCCCATATTTTTAACTCCAACTCCTTGTGACATAACAAGGTTTTTTTGTTATATAAAGATGTTCGTATGAGAAGGTTGCAATATGCTTTATAAGCTGACAAAAAGGGAAGCCCAAGTGAAGCTGCACATGCAGACTCACTTGGGCTTCCCTTTACTAGTAACTTCGTCATTGAGCGATATGGTTAGCTGATAGAACATTCTTTCTTCTATAGTAATAATATACGCCAATTGTACCAATGATCAATATTGCAGTGGCGACAGCACTCCCCTCTGCCCCGAACGCAGCGCCGGAGAGCCACGAAGGGCCATTGTCTGTTGCGCGTAATGCGGAAGGAACAGGGTCCGTTCCTGAGACATTAAATCCAAATACATACCCTTGAAAGAAGTTCCAAGTCATATGCAAACCGATTGGCCACCATAAACCTCCTGTTAACTCACGGGCAAGTGCCATAATAACGCCAGCGAAGAAAATGTTCAGAATAGGGAATGGGGAGTCGAATACACCAGGGTTGAAACTGTGCAAAAATGCAAATAAGATCGAACTGACGAGTATAGCTGGTGTACTTCCATAATGATGCCGCAACAATCCTTGTACGTAGCCTCGTGAGAAGATTTCCTCGGAGACAGCTACACAAACATACAGTGCAATTCCTTTCAATAAGGACAATATTAGTTCTTGATTCCAAGAGGAGGCTTCCCAACTAATACCGCCGAACGCCCAGATCAGAACAGCTGATATAGCCATTAATATAATACCTGCTGCTAGACCTTGCAGAGCAAAGAGTCCGGCATTCTTTTGCTTTAATCCTAGAGACCATCCTTTTTTGCGCTCGAACCAGCTATACATGGCAAAGGCACTAGCAATGAAGAGAAATAACTGACAGTATTGCAACCAAACATTATCTACCGCGTCAGTAATTGCATTGCTGTCGGTATTACCTGAAGCAATGAATACAATGGCGTACACAATACCGATGACCACTAATACGATGAGCGGCATAATATAGCCTAATGCGATTTTACCGATAACCGAAGCAAGTGTTTTAATGTAAGTCACCATCCTCAATAATTGTTATATCTTAGAAATTATAGTTCTTTACTTGTGATTATGTCAATTTGATTAGGGCTCCATAAATTTCTGATTTATCAACAATTTTCGACAAACTTTGTCGCATTTATGAGTTATTATCATATAAGAACGAAATTTAAGGAGGATTAATATGGGTTTTCTAAACAAGCTGAAGGAAGGCGCTTCGAAAGCTGCGGATATGGCTAAGGACTCTGTAGAAGTAGTGAAATTGAACGCTCAAATTTCTTCCAAACGTAAAGAAATTGAAAAAAGTTATTCGGTGATTGGGGAGTCTGTATTCCAGGCCTATACTTCTAATGATATAACTTTGGCGGAGAGTTTGATTAAGGATGAGAGTGCAAAAATTATTGCATTACAAGAAGAGATTGAGCAACTTGATGACAAAATAAATTTCATTAAAGATGAGAAAGACTGTACATGCGGGGTAATAGTACCGTTGGACACCAAATTCTGTCCTTCATGTGGTCATAAATTTGAAGATGCTATCGTGGTGGAGGCGGCAGCTGTTGTCGTTGAACCTGTTGAAGTGCAAGTGGAACTTAATAAATGTACATCTTGCGGTTCAGAAATCGGTCAAAATGAAGAGCTTTGCGAGAATTGCGGGAATGCAGTTGTATAAGTAAATCCATCGTATAGTCAACCTTAAAAAGCACCTTAACCGAGGTGTTTTTTTGTTTTTATGATGACTCTAGTTGAAATACAAATTGAGAGGTTTTCCTTCTATCACCCACCCGATAATACCGGCGTATTAGTGTTTTTATGTGCAAATTCTAGGGATCGTCCTCTAGCCTCATCTTCCAGAATTGAAGTCTATCCAATCATTCGATTCTGAATTTATAACTTGTCGATTATTAGGGAAATAATGTTTAAGAATATATTCTTTATTGGGTAAATTTGTAGTATAATTGCCACTGTTAGGTTGAGACAAATAACTATTCGTACTATTCATACTTGTAAAGAAGGGGAATCAGAAAGAATGAACAAACCTTTTATCGCATTATTACTGGCAATCATGATGATCTTAACTGTACCTGCAGCGGCAGGAGCGGCAGCTGCGAAGGAAGTAACGGTGTATGTAGCCGGGAAGAAAGTAAAGTATGCCCAAGCACCGATTACAGAGAATGGAACAACTCTTGTATCGGCTAGAGAAACGATTGAAGCGTTGGGGTTAACTTTTAGCTGGGATAAAGGAAATAAGAGAATAATTGGTACAAATGGCGAGATGACGGTCGCTATTGTGCTTGGAGAATATACGGCAACAGCTAACGGAGTTTCTGTATTTCTAGGTACTCCGGCAGTTGAGAAGAACGGCAGAATTATGGTTCCGTTAAGATTCTTGCTGGACAGCGTTGGTGCTACAATGGAAACGAAAGCGAATCAAATCAATGTTAAGACCGCTTCCAAAGAAAAGAGCAAGTATTATACAGGCTTGCCGCTAGAAATTACGAATACAACGGTTAAGAACTTAAGTAAAGAATCCATAACCGTTAATTACGTAGAATATCTCTACAAAGAAGACGGTGTGTACACAGTTGACTACTCTCTAGAGTTGGCTGCTGGCAAGAAACAAGCCTTTGAGAATTCTTCAGCAACGCTTGCATCTACTGTTGAGGTTGATTATGAGGAATATGCGTTCTTTGGCAGAGCAGTTAAAAGTATCACTGTAGGAGAAACAGAGACCGCTAGCAAGAGCTTTAAGAAAGCGGACGATATCTACCTTAATGGCTCATTCGAAACAAATCTGATGAAGATAATCGAAAAGAACAATGAAGAGTCAAGAAAGCTCATGAAGCAAGAGCTAATTAAAAATAAGTATGTACCGCTCAGAATCGATTCATCTAACATTACCTACGATGCACTTGGATATCCAGAAGCTAATATAAAGCTGACCAATTTAACTGAGAAGAGAATCGTTTCCTTCGAGCTTTCCTTTAGCTGCTATGATGCTTATGGAGATAAGGTTAATGGCGATTTTTCAAATAGCAATCGATTTTACGGAAGAGGGACCGATATCAGCTTAGAGAGTGGTTACTCTTCAATCTTTAGCTCGAGTTTATTCTCATTTGACTCAACGAGCAAACTTAAGAACATTCAAATCGATAAAGTAGCTTATTCCGATGGAACCTCATGGAAGCGGAAATAAGCTTTGCATCAGGATTTAATATTTATCAAATAACACAAACAAAGCCCTTGCCGAATCTCGGCAAGGGCTTTGTTTTGACTAGGAATGGCATATCCTTTAAGTTCTTAATTCATTTTATTTCATTAACGACACAATCTTAATGCTCAGTTTTTTCATGGTCGTTAGACAGCTTAAGAACATCGAATAACTTGAACAATAAGCTAAGTACTATCGCAACGACAGTTGCTAGTCCCATTCCTGATAGGGAGAAGTCGCCAATGACAATCTTCACGCCGCTCAACCCGATAACAAGAACGATTGTTGTCAAATAAAGATTGGTTGGTTTGCTGTAGTCGACTTTGCCCTCTACAAGCATACGCAAGCCTGAAGCGGCAATAACTCCGAATAACAGCAAGGAAACACCGCCCATGACTGGCTCAGGAATTGCAGCTATTAATGCGGACACCTTACCCATAAAGCTTAATAGGATTGCGATTACTGCTGCTCCGCCGATTACGAATGTGGAGTAAACGCGAGTAATAGCTAATACACCGATATTTTCACCATAAGTTGTATTCGGAGTGGAGCCAGTGAAGCCGGACAGCAAAGTAGAAATACCATTACCCAGCATAGAGCGGTGAAGGCCAGGGTCCTTAGACAAGTCTTTCTTCACGATGTTTCCCGTAACAATAAGATGACCGATATGCTCAGCGATAACGACAAGCGAAGCAGGAACGATAGTTAGAATGGCTCCTAGTTCAAAGACAGGGAATGTGAATGTAGGAGATGCCAACCAGCCACTGTCCGCAACGGCTTTGAAGTTGGTGAAATCCATACAATAAGCTAAAACGTAACCAGTGACGATACCGATCAAGATCGGGATAATACGCATGAAGCCACGAAACAATACAGAACCAAAGATGGTCACGCATAGGGTAACGATCGAGATAATTACCGTATCACGATCCATTGCCCAATCTGCAGGAGAATTTGACTTAGGTATCCATCCAGCCATCCCCGCTGCAACAGGAATAAGCTCTAGTCCGATAACAGCGACAATTGCACCCATCGCTGCCGGTGGGAATACGACGTTGATCCAGCCTGTACCAGCCTTCTGAATAATGAAAGCGACAATAGTAAATACAACACCCGCCGCAATAAATCCGCCTAGTGCTGCAGCATACCCTGCTTCCGGTGAGGCATAGTTGCTAATTACCGCACCCGCTGGGCCTAGAAAAGCAAAGCTTGATCCTAGATAAGCGGGAATCTTACCTTTTACAATAAACAAGTATAGCAAAGTGCCAATACCATTCATTAGCAGGCAGATTGCCGGATCCACTCCAAGGATGTTCGGTACAAGTACGGTTGATCCGAACATGGCGAACAAATGCTGCAGACTCAGCATCATGCTCTGTCCCATAGGCGGTCGTTCATGAATTCCAATTTCACGTTTCATTGTGTAGCATCCCCCATGATTGTTTTATTCTGTTTTTTAGTACAACTATCGATTTTACCTATTCCAATAGCGATTTGACAAGCATTCTTTTTACATAACCTTAATATGTACGTTGATGTTAGGAGAACAATCTACCTTTACAATTTGAACAAAGCCAATTAATGGGAGTGATCGATCAGTGAAACCGTATAAAAAGAAGCTGCTTACCGTATTTCTTGCTGCCGAAATGACAATGAGTGGACTGATGGGCGTGGGGTCAGCAATGGCAAGCACAACTCCGTTGTCTGGAACGCCATACAATAGTAACAGCCAGTATGATGTTACCGTACCGCATGTAATTATTAACCAGATTTATGGAGGCGGAATGGCAGCAGATACTACAAGCATTCATTCCCATGGTTTTATCGAGCTATACAATCCAACTAATGAGGATATTGATTTATCGAGCTGGTCATTGCAGTATGCAGATCGGGGTTCTAAAGCTATAACAGGGGCAACATTGCCTTGGCAAAAGCTTGATCTTACGGGAACGATTAAAGCTCACTCCTCCTATTTGATACGAGGAGCTGCGACAACTGCTGCAAGTCCTGTCGTTAATCTTACTAATAAAGTCGACCAATCGTGGTCGAATCAATTTATTATCAATAAAGGGTTAAAGGTTGCTCTGATGAGCAATCAAGTACTGCTGACAGAGGCTAACCCATTTGATACGAAGCCTGAAGGTTATGTGGATTTAGTTGGGACAGGCAGCAATGATGATGGAAGTGATATAGACGGCTATGAAACCAATTTCCCTAGTGGAGATTCGGAAGGAACTTCGAAGAAAAAGTCGATTCGCAGAGTTGACTTTGTTGATACAGATCAAAACAAAATTGACTTTAAACAAATCGATTATGGAGCGGTTAGTGCAGAGCAGCTTGCTGCTGCAAGCCCGCAGAGCAGTGCAGACGGTGTATGGGGAGAAGTGGTTACCGTACCGTCTCTCTCAATTGCTACTACAACTCTAGCGGATGCTTATGCAGGAATCCCCTACTCAGCAGAAGTGAAAGCGAGTGGCGGTACGCCGCCATATACCTATAGCGCAGTGGGTCTGCCTGCTGGATTAACTATCGATTCGGCTGGGGCAATTACAGGTACACCGACAGAAGCAAATGTTGCAGCTGCTTCAGTAACGATTACCGTAACAGACAGTGCTTCTACACCAGTAAGTCTAGATAAACAATTTTCACTCATAGTGAAGAATGCTGCCGTTACTATTGAAGATACGCTTAATATAACAAAAATCGGAGAATATTCGGTCGGTACGAACAATAAAGACGGTGGGGTAGCGGAAATCGTTAAATTCAACAAGGACAATGGGAAGTTTTATTTGGTGAATGGGTCGGGTAACCCTCCGAGCTTAGATATTGTTGGCTTAGGCAGCGGAAGCGGTAACTTGATTAAAGAGAAAACTATTCTTATTCAACCTTTAGCGGAAACAGGTGAATTCCATTATGGGGACTTGACCTCTGTGGATGTGAATACAGTATCGAAGGTAGTGTCAGTATCTGTACAAGAAGCTGATCCGATGAAGAATGGTAAAATATTAGTGCTGGATTATGATGGGAACCTGGTAGAAGAATATGAAGCAGGCGTTCAGCCAGACATGATTAAATCAACTGCTGACGGCAGCTACATCTTGACTGCGAATGAAGGGGAACCCCGTACTGGAGCAGGTGATCCACAAGGCAGTATTACGATTGTTGACACAAGCAGAAAAGCTGTAACTCAATTGCTATTCGATAATCCTGCTGTTATTGAAGATGGTGTTCATATAAGAGGTACATCTGATCCAGTGACTGGATTAATTACGGGTAGTGGGACGAAGGCTGATGCTATTCACGATTTGGAGCCAGAATATATTACCCTATCCGAAGACAATAAGACGGCGTATGTCTCCCTACAGGAGAATAACGCAATTGCTGTCATCGACATTGCTAATTATGAAGTGACAGCTGTGAAGGCTTTGGGTCTGAAGAATTACAATGATCAAAGCAACTCACTTGATTTAGTCAAAGACGGAGCTATTAAGTTGGAAAATGTTCCGTTCTACGGCTTGTATATGCCAGATGGAATTGCATCACATTCGATTAACGGTCAGACATATCTGTTCACTGCTAATGAAGGTGATGTTACGGAATGGCCAGTTGAAGGGGATACTTCTGGCTGGGCAGGCCGGAAAAATGGTACAACAATTGGGGCTTTGAAAACCAATCTTGCACCTGACTCAGCAGCAGCGATTTTCTTAAACAGCACAACAGACTATGATGGTGTTGAAGTAGCTAGTGATATGGGCAATGATGGTATTTATATGTACGGTGGAAGATCCTTCTCCATCTGGAATAGTACGACGATGGAGCAAGTATATGATAGCGGCAATGCTTTCGAGACGATTACCGCACTGCGAGCACCAGACTATTTCAACACAAGTAATAGCAAGATCGCTATTGATGATCGCAGCGGCAAGAAGGGACCGGAGCCGGAAGATATTAAAACCGGCAAAGTAGGCAACAAAGTGCTGGCGTTTATCGGACTGGAGCGTATTGGCGGCATTATGACCTATGATGTGACGAATCCTGCACAACCGGTTTTTGCCAACTATACGAATACACGAGTGTTCAAGAACAGCGAGAATAAAGTGAACTTAGATACAGATACAGCACCTGAAGGATTGGAGTTTATCCCGGCTAGCGATAGTCCAACGGGCTCACCTTTACTACTAGTTGCTTTTGAGGTAGGCGGCAAAGTGGGCGTGTATCAACTGAATGTTACAAAGCTGTCTTTGGATCAAGCAAATCTATCACTTAAAGCAGGTCAAACATCGGTTAAATTAACAGCTTCAGTAATCCCAGCTGGTAATAGCGGATCTACGGTAACATGGTCATCTTCTAATCCTGCGGTAGCAGAGGTTGATTCGAGCGGTAACGTCACGCCGTTAGCTCCAGGTAAAGCTGCTATTAGTGCAGTTAGTGAGGATGGTTATGGAGTAGCTGAAAGCATCGTAACGGTTTCGTCTGCTGATACGGGTAATGGCAATGGTACCGGACCTTCAGTAACTCCTAACCCGGTAACCCCTAAGCCAGAATACGTTATTAATATCGTTAATAATGAGAATGTTACGAATGTGATTACGGAAATACCGACTGCAATCGATAGTTCAGGTAAAGCGACAGCTACGATGACTTCCGCACAATTAACGGCAGCATTGGCAGCTCTGGAGAAAGCATCGGGAGGCAAGGAAACTAAACTTGAAATTACGATGGCAGCAGCAGGCAGCAGCTCTACTCAAGGGATAGTACGTTTCGAGAAGGAGACCTTTGCTCAATTTGCTGCAAGCGGCGTGAATTTGTTAACGATTCACACGGATGCAGGGACGGTTACCTTTGATAGTAAAGCTATTTCTGCTATAGCTGCTTCAGCGGGAAAAGGAGAAGTTTCACTGAATGTCAGCAGATCTAGCTCGGCTATAATTGCGGCGATTGGCAATCGACCAGTAGTTGACTTCACTTTGACTGCAGCTGGAACGATAATTTCAAGTTTTGGCGGAGGATCGGCTCGAGTAAGTATCCCTTATGTATTGCAAGCAAATGAAGAAGATCAAGCAGTCGTTGCCTACTTCATTTCAGGAAGCGATGAGCCTGTTATCATTACCAATAGCAGCTTTGATAAGTTATCAAGTACTTTGCAATTTACTACTACCCATTTCTCCAAATATGGGGTTGGTTACAATAAGAAGATATATAACGATATCAACGCAAGCTTTGCCAAAGATTCGATTACGTATTTGTCGGCAAGAGAGCTGCTCGGGGGTGTTGGTAATAACAAGTTTGCTCCAAAAGCAAACATGACTAGAGCAGATTTCACCCTCATCTTGGCTCGGATTGCAGGCGTACAGCTTGACTCGTACATGACAACAAGCTTTAAAGATGTGAAAGCAACGGATTATTATGTGAAGTCGGTAGAGTGGGCTTTAGAGAACGGTATTGTGGCGGGTATCGGTGACAGCAAATTCGACCCTAAAGCGAGCATTACTCGTGAACAGATGGCAGCAATGATCGTTCGCTTTACGGAATTCATGAAAGTGACTTTACCGGTTAAGATTCAATCGGCAGCCTTTGTGGACAGCTCAGCTATTCAAGATTATGCAAGTGAAGCTGTTGCAGCGGTACAGCAGGCTGGAATTATTAATGGCAAAACGATAGCGAACCACACCGGGAACTATTTTGCTCCACAAGATCATGCAACGCGTGAAGAAACAGCGAAAATGCTAGGCAATCTGATGCAAATCATTAGCAATTAATTGCAGGAGCAATAGACTCGAACAACCATTATGGTTCGTTCGGGTCTTTTTTTTGTCGAGATACCTGATATAGTAGCATCAAGAGAAAAATAGAGAGAGCGTGGCTATAAGATGAAAAATGTTCTCGTAACTGGTTACCGAGCGCATGAATTGCAAATTTTTGATCAAAAGCATAAGAACATCGTTTATATAAAAAAAGCGATCGAAGGGAAGCTAATTTCTCTAATTGAGGAGGGACTAGAGTGGATCATTACTCCAGGGCAGTATGGAACTGACTTATGGGCGTGTGAAACGGCAATTGAATTGAGGAAGCAGTACCCGCATATCAAATTATCGATCATAACTGCATTTAGCAATCCAGAAGAGAACTGGAAGGATGAGAAGAAAGCCTACTATCAGAAAATATTGGAAGGTGTCGACTACTACGCATCTGTAAGCAATCAGCCATACGTCGGACCATGGCAGTTCCAGGCAAGGGACGAGCTGTTGTTTCGGAAGACGGACGGCATTATTTTGTTTTATGATGAGGAAGCTGCTGAAGGAAGTGCTAAGTATACTAAAGAAAGAGCATTGAAGAAGCATAATGAAGATGGTTATCGCTATATAAGTATCGGTGCAGAGGAGATACAGAATATTGCTGAGGAGGAGAACCTTCAGGAATATGACTGATATAACAAGCAAAAGAGGTGGTCCATTCAGGGTTCTTTGTAAACCCTATTGGATCACCTCTTTACGAGAACTAATATTTCATACTAACGATGAACAGCAACGCCAAGCTGAGGATCAATGAAACTGCAGCCACAATTACATAGCTTTTGATGTTTGCATTTGGAGCATCAGGATTGGCGATTCGCTTAATGGTTTTACTAGCGGTAATTCCAGCGAACACAGCCGAGAGGAGCAGCAAAGAGCCCCCGCCTTTTTCCATCGCTGACAGCCATAGCGGTTTATCTGAACCCATATCCAACACGAGAATCATGTAGACCCCGCTTAAGAGAACGAGCAGTGCGCCAGAGTGTGACCATGGCATTGAGAGTTTGGTCATTCGGACTGCTAATTGCCGTATACCGACAGATTGAAATTGCGGCTTCATTAACAGTAGTGAAGCGGCTGAGAATACTAAAGCTCCAATCCATAGAAACAAACCAGTAAAGTGTAAAAATAAGGCCGTACCGTACATGTCATATTCCTCCTGTATCTTTCACATTCATACTTTCTATTGTCTAGTGAAAATATGAACGCACAATGAACGGAATATTACATTGTATTAGGAAGTACTATGGTAAATTTACTGCCTTCACCATAGGTACTAGTAACGGATATTTGTCCTCCATGAAGAGAGATGATTGTTTGTGCGATAGATAATCCCAGTCCGCTGCCCTCGATGGCACGGTTCCTTGTTTGATCCACTTTATAAAATCGGTCGAATAGAAGCGGGAGCTCATCTTCTGGTATGCCTTCACCGGTATCGCTTACGATTACAGTAATTGGACCAGAGGGATCTTGTTGAATGGAAACGCTCAATGTATCATGAGGACTGGAAAATTTAATGGCATTCGTAATCAGATTAAGCCATACCTCATACAGCAAATGAGAGTTCCCAATGGCTATCGTTTCCGGCAAATCGAGTTCCAACTCCAAGTTCTTCTCCGTCCATTGCCATTCCAGCATAATAATGATTTGCCTAATTTGCTCGTCCAACCGAAAAGAAGCCTGTTGCAGCTGTTTCTCTTGGTCAAGTGAAGCAAGCTTCAATAGCTGTTTGCTTAAAGTGGATAGTCTTAAGCTTTCATTAGCGATGATATGCATATATTTAATTGATTCCTCTTGTGGTACAGAAGGATCTGATGCAGCTTGCGCGAGACCTTGAATAGAAGTAAGCGGTGTCTGGAATTCATGGGACACATTGGACACGAATTGCTGTCTCCTCGCTTCTGAGCGTTGAATGGATATTGCCATCCGAGCAAAGTCTCTGGCCAAATCTCCAATTTCGTCTTTACGGACGACGGCCAATTGCAATTCGTAGTCTCCGCTCTCAATCTGCCGTGTAGCTTTAGTTAATTGTTTGACTGGACTCACAATAAAACGTGTAAGTACGACGATAAGCAATAGACTGGTTAGAAAGGTTGCACACAGCAGTACAGCCAATATAATGCGCACTTCACCAATTTGCTGCTGAAGATCCGCCCTTACGAACAAGGCGGCTCGTCCATCAGGAGTATCCAAAGGAATACCAACCGTGTTGCGTACACTATTTACAAAAAAAGAGAACAGCTTAAGACCATCATCATCATCCTGATTCATGCCCAGATAGGTTTCTCCATCCAGTACTGTCTGATATTGTTCTTTACTGAGAATTCCCTGTTTGAATGGCGAACCGAAAGCTTGCTCATCACCGCGTTCATTAACGAGATAGAATTGATAACCAAGCGAGGCCAGATGGGTTAGATATTGTTCAAGGTTTACAGCTCGATTGTGTTCATACCAATCTCGGATGCTTGCTGCTACAGCTTCGGTTTTGGTTTCATTCTCGGAAAGCAGCTTTTGTTTGTAGTACGAGTTGGAGAATAAGAGACCAGCAATGCCGCTTATGAAAGCAACAGCGATGAAAGTGACGACAATACGTACATATAAGGTTTTCATTCTTTTACCTCAAGTTTATATCCGAGTCCTCTAACCGTCGTAATGATAAAGTCATCATGGTGGAGAGCGAATCTTTCCCTTAATCTTTTTACATGAACATCAACCGTCCTGCTATCCCCGCTGAAGTCTGCCCCCCATACGAATTGAATCAATTGCTCACGGGTAAAGATGCGTCCAGGATTAGCAGCAAGATGGGATAGAAGCTCGAATTCGCGCAGAGGCAGCTCAATTGTTACATCACCATACTTCACTTCATAACTTCTTCGGTCTATTAGGATACGTCCAAGACGGATGGATTCCGAGGAGACAAGGCGATATCTGCGCAGGAGAGCCTTAATGCGGAATAACAATTCCTTAGGTTCAAAAGGTTTAACTAAGTAATCGTCTGTTCCATAACGAAAGCCTAGCTCCTTATCCTCCAACTCTCCTTTTGCAGTTAACAGAATGACAGGAATATCATAATGCTCGCGAATTTCTTGACAGAGCTCGAGACCGTTCTTAGCAGGCATCATAACATCTACAACAGCCAAATGAATTTGTTCGAGCTCGAGAAGACGAGCAGCCGCTGCGCCATCTTCTGCTTCTATAACGTTGTAGCCCTCTTTGGTCAAAATAAATCGAAGCAGCGTTCTGATCGACGGATCATCATCCGCCACAATAATGTTCATTCTCATTACTTGTACTCCATTCTTGCCAAGCAAGGCTTAATGATTATTGATAACTCCTTGAGTGTAACATGCAGAGAACCTCAAACCCAACATGACTGAGACAACCCTGAGACAATCAATGGATGAACGGTAAAGAGAAGAACTCGACATATTGGATTAATTCAAATAGAGTAAGAGGACAAGCCTTATTTAAATTGCTTAATATGGAGGATTAATAATGGATAAGTTTTTGGAATTGATTGTTGACGCTAATATGAAACAGGATAAAAATTGGCCGAATCTTAAATTACCTTTAAATTTGTCGGAAGCACTTCAATTGCAAACTAAAAATACTCTTGATGGCATCAGAAAGCATTTGGGTATCGGCGGACTTAGCAATGTAAACAAACCATTGTTAATAGAAGGACTTGAGCCTGCAATTCCATCAGCTCTTAAAAAAGTATTTCATCTGTTTGATCAACAGCGTTTTGATCTATTGAAGCTGCTGATGAACCGGAACAATGGAAGCATCCCTGTAAATAAGCTGGGAAAAAACCGCATATTGATTCCATTTTTACGCGATAGAGGAATTGCTTTCACTGGTTCCGTTCAAGGGGAGATGGTACTCGTTATTCCTCAAGAAATACGTGAAGCTTTTCAACTGATGATTACAACATCATATAAAGAAGTTGTTCGGAAAAACACGGAATGGCTCTTATTGACTAGAGGTCTACTCTTTTATAATGGGACATTAACTTTGAATCGTCTGATTGAACAAATCGAAGTTTTGACGGGAGAAAAGATTAGATTTGTGGATTATCTGAATTTTCTGCTTGATCAGGCTTCATATGCAGGATTCGAATCAGATGAAGTTGGTTTCTCTAATTTTAATGTGGAAGAACCTGAGAGGGTCAAGCAAGAGCATGACATGAGACCGAACGTACCTTTTTACAACTTTACGAAGAAACAGCTCCTTGAAGCAGGCAAAGCTGGATTTATTGATCGTAATCCTAGCTTTAATGCATTGCAATCCTATTTGATTCGTGAATATGCAATGGATCGGGAAGAAGCCGAGATGATTGCCGAGAGTTGTGTTTATTCTTTTCAAAATGGGGAATCGATGGGAAGCATCCTTCAAGAGTTAGGTGAAGATATTGAAATAGATAGTTTAGAAACAATGGATATGCTTGCTGGACTACTGGCACAGCTCAATAATCATACAAGGCTATGGTTCTTGAAAGGTCATATACCGGGAGAGCTATCGGCATATAGAGAGAGGAAAGAGCCGATGGGTTCGATGAAAGGCCCAGTATCCAACGTTATTGATTTGAATGCTGTGCGTAAAGCGGGTCGGAA
The DNA here is from genome assembly GCA_048976605.1 of Pristimantibacillus sp. GTDB lineage: Bacteria > Bacillota > Bacilli > Paenibacillales > Paenibacillaceae > Pristimantibacillus. The sequence goes on from JBHGUX010000030.1 coordinate 13,999, forward strand.
TGAACCATGCATCTGTGGCAGCGGTAAGAAATATAAAAAATGCTGTGGCAAGTAGTAATTGAAAGAGAGTAGAGGACTGAGAACCGATGAACGGCAGAAATATCAAAGGTTTTTAATGATATTAAACTTTTTTTCGTAAAAGGGTTGCAAAGATATATGACGGTATGGTATATTCTAATTCCGGCCGAGAGATACACGGTTGGCGAGGCAAGCAGGATAAGCCAAGTGGAGAGCGGAATTGCTCGAAACGAGCTGAAAAATAAAGCTTGCATCGAGAGAATGGACATGGTAAGATACATTCCGTTGTCGAAAAGAATTGTTCTTTGAAAACTGAACAACGAGCGAAACTGCCCCATTTATTCTAGCGAATATAATGGAAAAGCAATATAAAGTAATGAGCAAGTCAAACACCTAAATGGAGAGTTTGATCCTGGCTCAGGACGAACGCTGGCGGCGTGCCTAATACATGCAAGTCGAGCGGAGTTAGTTGAAAGCTTGCTTTCAACTAACTTAGCGGCGGACGGGTGAG
>JBHGUX010000031.1:0-83722 GCA_048976605.1 Pristimantibacillus sp.
GAACAGAGAACAGAGAACAGAGAACAGAGAACAGAGAACAGAGAACAGAGAACAGAGAACAGAGAACAGAGAACAGAGAACAGAGAACAGAGAACAAGAACAAGAACAAGAACAAGAACAAGAACAAGAACAAGAACAAGAAGTTTTGAGCATACAACAGTGAACTAACGGTGAGAAGTACATGCAACAAGCTGAGCAAATAAATTCAATCACAATCTGCTGCTGAAAGTACAAGCAACGCAGCTTTTTAGTGAAAAGCTAGTTAGTAGAGGACACAGGATCCGTTATTTGTGAAGTTTCATGAGTTTGGAGATATAAGCGGACTGTAGGGACGTTATTTGGCTAGAAATGGAGCATATTGGGCGGTTTTTAGTAGAATAACGGATCTGTGGTCCGCCAAATAGCAAATTAGTGTAAATTGCGTTAAATAAGGCCTTCTGTGTCCACAAAAGGTTGACTGTTGCCGAAGTTACAGAAGAGCAAGTAGAAAAGCAGATGACGAGTAAGTGAAAAGAGATAAACTATTAACAAGCAAAGCCAACAGACAAGTTAAAGAACAAAGCAAGAACAAAGCAAGAACAGAGCAAGAACAGAGCAAGAACAAAGCAAGAGGTGACTGTACCCCGCTTTATAAGCAAAGAAAGAGTTAATGATGGGCTCTGCGAAAACAACAGTTATCAGCAACTTTTGAAGCTCAAAGCCTTGGGTAATGCAACGTGGTGGCAGTCAATCATATGACAAATAGGCGGATGGCCTAGGTCATTGTATGTCGCGTATTGTCAAAACGTTCGGGTTTATACCGATTAATGACCAAAATTATTAATTAGGTTAACCTTTTATTCGACATTGCCAAATGGTATAATTGGGAATATGGAGAAAATTGTACAGGAAGCGGGTGCTGGTATGGTTTCTGAAGAATTTACTCGATTATGGACGAAGATGACTAGGGAATGGAAGACAAGCTTGGAAGAGGATTTAGCGCCTTTAACGGAAGGTCAGTTGAATGTGTTGGACATTTTACTTCAGCATGAGCCAATGAAACCTTCAGATTTGCTGCAATATTTAAATACTACGCCTGCAGCGATCACAACTTTGTTGGATCGGATGGAGCGTAATGATTTAATTGTACGTACAAGAGATGACAATGATCGTCGTATTGTATGGATTTCGGTGTCGGAGAGAGGGAAAGAAGAGGCCCAGCGCGGAAGTGAAATCCGTTCCAAGTTGATTGGAGAGGCGCTGGACCGTATATCTGCTCATAATCAGCAATTACTTGTTTATTTACTTGGCAAGGTAGCAAACGCTTAAATCTTAATTCTTAGGTACCCTTTGTTTTCGTAAGCATTGAGTCGAGCCGGCTTCGCAACAGCTTCAGATGATTCTTTAACGAAGTGTAGTCGGCTTGTGACAGCAAGGTATCGGAGGAAGCTTCAATTGTTTCTTCAACGGGAAGAATGCGATATCTGTAATAAGCGTCCGGCTTGTATCGGTGCACCCAAGTTGGGATAGATTCGATTTCGCGAAGCTCAATCGTATTGTCGGTCATATTTTTACGAATAAGTACTTTGAATATAACTCCATAATCTTTCGTATCCTCGCGTTGATTCGATATAAAATTACCCATAGAATAAATGATAAGTCCGCGTCTTACTTCGCCATTCGAATCCGTTGCTTCTAATACTTCATAAGGTTGTATCACATGGGGATGGGAGCCGGCAATAATGTCTGCACCTTCCGCTACGAGCTTTCTTGCTAGTCGTTTCTGTTCCTCATTCGGCTTTGTTTGGTACTCTGTTCCGAAATGAAGAGCTACCGTTACGAAATCCGCGCCTGCCTGCTTCGTCTTCTGAATATCCTCGATAATCTTGTTTTCTTCGATTAATGACACCATATATGGCTTCCCTTTAGGCAATGGTATTCCATTCGTTCCATATGTATAGGAGAGTACGCCCATCTTTATTCCATTCTGATCGATAATGACTGGGGAATCTGCTTCCTCTTGGGTTGCTGCTGTTCCTTTGAACGGTATATTTAATTCCTTAATATGCTTTAGCGTTAACAGAAGGCCCTTCTCGCCTTTATCAAGCGAATGATTGTTAGCTGTAGTCAATATATTGAATCCGGCTTTCTGAAGCCCTTCTAGGAGCTCTATAGGGGCATTAAAGCTAGGGTAGCCGGTGTATCCATATGCAGGTCCAGCAACAGGGGTTTCTAAGTTTGCCATCACCCAATCGCCATCTGCAAGAATGGGCTTAACATCGGTGAAGTAAGAATCAAATGAATACTTTTTCGTTTTTTTGTCGTAAGAGCCAGGGAGTTGAGGTTTGTGCATCATCACATCGCCAACAGCTATCCACACAGCTTCGTTGTACTGGGGCGTAGGAGAAGGGTTGGGGGAAGGAGATGGAGTAGGAACAATCTCAACAGGTGTTGCAGTTGCAGTTTCTTCTGGCGGTGGAACGCCAACATCGCTAGCTGTCGGCAATTGTTGCATCGTTTCTTGTGAAGAGGTAGTGTCTCTCTGTAAGGTCGTCATCACAAGGATTAGGATTCCTGCTGCAGTGAGCAGCAGGAGAATAAAATTAATGGTGTAATGCTTTTTACGCTTTTGGCGCATAGGGGGTTGGCCCTTCCTTTATAAATAAATTTGCCGCCGTTTCTAGCTGCTCTTGTGTCCACCAAGACCAGGCTGGAGAGCCATAGGGAATGGAACGGAAACAAAGCTGCTCTTTAGTCACGGGATGAGGCGCGCCAACAGAAGTAGACCAAAGTGCAATATCTGAAACGGTAGATAAAGGCGGCGCACCATATTTCCGATCAGCGACAAGCGGACAGCCAATATGCGCCATTTGGGCGCGGATTTGATGGGATCTGCCTGTCAACAATGAAACGGCAATGAGTGAAAATCCGCCAGCATGCGCGGTAACCTCATAATCAAGAATTGCTTCTTTTGCATCCGCTGTAGCTCCGTTATAGACGGTAACTTGATTTCGTTTGGCATCCTTACTAATATAATGCCGCAACCGTCCTTGAGGTTGACTTGGACGACCATGAACGACGCATACATAGGTTTTGCCGAAAGTTCGACTGCGAACCGATTCGGATAGGCGGGAGGCTGCCTTCGATGTCTTAGCAAACAGCATAGCCCCCCCGACAGGCCGATCAAGCCGATGAACCAGACCGAGAAACACATTTCCCGGTTTGTTATAGCGCTCTTTCAAATCTTGTTTAATTAAGGTCAGCATGTCGGGATCGCCTGTCTCATCCTCTTGCGAAGGAATACCCGGAAGCTTGACGACTGCGATGATATGATTGTCTTCGAAAAGTACCGGAATGGAAGGACTATTCGTATGCTCGCGGTTCATTACTTGGACTCCCAACGTCCAAGGATTCCGCATGGCAAGTTCAGACCTGATTCTGTTATTGGCAAACCGATTTCTCCGCAGTTGATTTCTCCGCCATACTTGCGTCCCATCGTCATATGCAGCAAATTATGCAGTACGGAAGGGGAAAGACCGGTTGTATAGGAGTTGATTAATACGAATAGCGGATTATCCGACAGGATAGTTGTGCAGGATTCAAGAAACGGGTAGAGATTCTCTTCAAGCTTCCACGTTTCGCCATTCGGACCGCGACCGTAAGATGGTGGATCCATAATAATCGCATCATACTGTCTTCCACGACGTTGCTCGCGTTGTACGAATTTGAATACATCATCCGTAATATAGCGAATAGGAGCGTTCTCCAGGCCTGACAGCTGGGCATTTTCTTTGGCCCATTGCACCATGCCTTTAGCCGCATCTACGTGGACAACTTCAGCTCCAGCTGCTGCAGCTGCAACCGTTGCGCCACCGGAGTATGCGAATAGGTTTAGTACGCGAATTGGTCGTCCGGCAGCACGGATTTTGTCCATCATCCAGCTCCAGTTCACAGCTTGCTCAGGGAATAATCCAGTATGCTTGAAGTTAGTCGGTTTAATATGGAAGCTAAGTTCTCCATATGTGATCGTCCAACGATCTGGCAATCCATCCTTCATCGACCATTGTCCGCCTCCTGAAGAACTCCGGTGATAATGAGCATCCGCATTTTTCCACAATCCAGTCTCTTTAATGAGTGGCCAAATAATTTGCGGGTCTGGACGACGTAGAATATGCGAGCCCCAACGTTCAAGCTTGTCGCCGCCTCCTGTATCGAGTAATTCGTAATCCAACCATTTATTTGCTACATACATGTTATAGTAATCCTTCCTTGTATTAAAATGAGGTCATCGATTATTATAACGAAGCAAACAAGTTGAAGCAATTGAAGGCGGGCAATAATTCGTAAACTATAGCGATTAATGTGGAAAAAGCGGTTGTAAGCGCCATCAATTGCTGGCGAACAATTACTTTGTACAATTATGTATAAAGAAGTGATGTAGTTTTGAAGTGATCTTACGTGACTAACCGGAATTGGCGAATGCTAGAAAGGCAGAACAGCCGCTTTCTTAAGCGGCAGCGGCTATTCAACTTCTCTAATCAGATCAAGCATCTTATCAATGGATTCTTTACGTTTATCTTGATTCATGTTGTTCAATAATCGTATAATCTCATTCGTCTCAGCAGTTGCTGCTACCCGTGAATCACCATCAATAATGTAATCGGTAGTTACACTGAAAAAGGCAGCAAGTTTGATTAAGGTATCATAAACAGGCTGTCGATTATTAATTTCATAATGGCTATAAGCGGACCGGGTAATACCGATTGTGCGGGCAACTGCTTCTTGTGATAAGCTTCGTTGTATACGAAGCTCTTTCAAACGATTTCCCATCGTCATTATAGAGGGCTCCCTATATTCGTAGTAAAGCAGGCAAGATAAAGAATTTCACCCACTAATAGTAATCTATGATACAAATTGTATCATTGTCAAGTGTTATACGGAAATATACGAAAAATATAAGTAGAAAAGAGGTTTTTTAGATGGTTATGACGTTTGAATGCGAATGCGGCAACCGTACAGCAATCTTTGCAACAGGGGACAAGGATGAGAATCGCAGAGAATACATCGAGATCGAGGATGATGAAAGATTAACTTTTATGGTAGGCGACTCAGGAGTGTTGTTTAAATGTACATTTTGCGGCTATACGTATCGTTTGGACAAGCAAGCATAAATCAATAGAAAAAATTGCTATGCAGGATTGAAAATAGAACTATTTCGGAGTAAGATAGAAATGCATCAAGTTGTTCGTACAACTTACCGAGAAAAGTCAGCAAAACTGCATTCGATGTCCGTACAACTTAATAGTTGAAGGACTTGAACTCACTTACAGTATAAGGAGGAGCAATCATGTTACAAACTAGACCTTATCAATTTTGGTTCGTTACAGGCAGTCAGCACTTATATGGTCCGGAAACGATTGAAGAGGTAGCACAGCATTCACGTATCATTACAGGATCACTTAATGAGGATTCCGTCATTCCTTATGAAATCGTATTCAAACCAGTGTCAACTACACCAGAGGATATTTACAAATTATGCTTATCGGCAAAAGCAGATGAGAGCTGTGCAGGTATTATCACTTGGATGCATACCTTCTCTCCAGCGAAAATGTGGATTGCCGGTTTAGCAGAGCTGCGTAAGCCATTGCTCCATCTTCACACGCAATTTAATCGTGATATCCCTTGGGACAATATCGATATGGACTTTATGAATACGAACCAATCCGCGCATGGTGATCGGGAGTTCGGCCATATATTCTCTCGCATGGGGCTGGAGCGCAAAGTCGTAACGGGTCACTGGCAAGATGGAGAGACCATTTCTCGTATCGCTAGCTGGATGGGTTCAGCGGTCGCTTATATGGAAGGACGTCAATTGAAAGTAGCTCGTTTCGGTGACAATATGCGTCAAGTAGCCGTGACAGAAGGCGATAAAGTAGAGGCGCAAATTAAATTTGGATGGTCGATTAATGGTTACGGAATTGGTGACTTAGTCGAACGTATGAATGATGTATCAGATGCAGCGGTAAAGCAGTTGCTCGAAGAGTACGATACTACCTATGTTATTGCCGATGATGTTCGTAAAAACACGGCTTCTTGGGATTCAATCGCAGAGCAAGCAAGAATTGAACTAGGGATGAAAACTTTCTTGGAAGAAGGCGGTTTTACAGCTTTCACGACGACGTTTGAAGACTTGCATGGTATGAAGCAGCTGCCAGGTCTTGCTGTACAACGCTTAATGGAGCAGGGGTACGGTTTCGGTGGAGAAGGTGATTGGAAAACTTCAGCGCTAACTCGGATGATGAAGCTTATCGCTAATAATAAAGGAACTTCCTTCATGGAAGATTACACCTATCATCTAGAACCGGGCAATGAAATGATTTTAGGTGCTCATATGCTTGAAGTTTGTCCTACCATTGCTAATAATCGTCCGAAAATTGAAGTACATCCTCTTGGGATTGGCGGTAAAGCAGATCCTGCAAGGATAATATTCGATGGACGAGAAGGGACAGCGGTAAATGCATCACTTGTTGATCTAGGCAATCGTTTCCGGTTGATTATTAGTGAAGTTAATGCGGTGACTCCACAACATGCGATGCCGAAGCTTCCGGTTGCACGGGTTTTGTGGAAACCGGAGCCCTCATTACGAGATGCAGCTGAAGCTTGGATTTATGCAGGTGGCGCTCATCATACGGTATTCTCCTATGTGGTAACAACCGAGCAATTAATTGATTGGGCTGATTTAGTTGGTATTGAATGTGTAGTAATTGATAAAGCGACCACCATTCGAGGTTTCCGCAATGAATTGCGTTGGAATGATCTGAATTACCGTCTTCGTTAGTCGTTACAAGTAAACGGATATGGTATAGAAGTAGTTAGCTCACTTGTTTAATGAATGCACAAAAGAAGCCCTCCTTTGTTTCATTACAAAGGTTTGGCTTCTTTTTGTTTTACACTTTGGAGAACAAAGGGGATTCGCATCTCTCGACATGTAGAGATTATGGAACTGGACCCTTTGCACAGTGGGAAAAGGACAGTTTGAGCTCAAATTTAGCTGCTTAACGATGTGACAGATCGTTAAGGATGAGTCAGCATGCATAAAAGAGGAGCTTAACGATGTCCCGCATCGTTAAGCTCTTTCTAAACAGTGGGATTAGGACAGTTTGAGCTCAAATGAAGCTGCTTGACGATGTGGCAGAACGTTAAGAGTGAGCATACAGGCATTAAATAGGAGCTTAACGATGTCCCGGATCGTTAAGCTCCATTTCACACAATTAAACAGTACGTCTCTATGAGTTATGCGCTTTTATCAAAGAATGAAATTTGATCCTTCAGACTGCCGGATTGCTTGCGAAGGAATTCGGATGCAGCGGCGATCTCCTCCATAAGTGCTGTTTGTTCTTGCGTTGAGGCAAATACGTTCTTAGCACCGGAATGAATGGAGGAAGCGACAGTTGCGATCTGCTTTGCTTCTTGCAAGGTAAGCTGAACTTGTTCCGTTTGACCGGAAATCATGGTTGCGATTTGCTCGAAGGCTTCTGATACTTTGTTTGCTGTATCACTCATTGTCAGTAGTGCTGCGGAGGCAATTGCGCCATTCTGTGATTCTTGGAGTGCCGCTTTCGCTTGTTGCGAGATTTGCTGAGACGCATCATCGATCTCGACTTGAATCTGTCCAATCAATTGTTTAATGGCCAATACGGCATTGCCGCTTTGCTCAGCCAGCTTCTTCACTTGCTGTGCTACGACAGCGAACCCGCTGCCATGATCACCTGCATGAGCAGCTTCAATGGATGCATTCAAGGCTAGCAGATGGGTCTGATCGGCAATTTCCCCTACGAGTGCGGATATGCCGTTGATCTGTTCAGCTTGTTCATTAAGAACCTTCATTTTTAAGACAGATTGTTCGCTAGCATCAGCTACAGATTGAATACCGTTGACTAAGGATTGTATAATTAATGAATTTTTGCTAATGACATCAACCATTCCATTGGTTAGTATACGGGCAGATGCGGCTTCTTTATCGATATCGTCAGAGGTGCGAGTCATTTGCTCAACGGTATGGAACATCGTATTGGTTGATTCTGATTGAGCTTCGGCTCCATCAGCAATTTGTTCTACTGTGGCTGTAATTGTCTCAATGTGATGCGCCGCTGTTCCTATAGCATCGCTAAGTTCACTCGCATGGGAGTCGGTTTCATGATGAGACACGATGATTCCATTCACGACACCATGCAGATGTGTGATCATTTTCCGGAAGGACAAACCGAGTGCTCTTAATTCATCGTCAGATTCACTTGGTTTAATATCAACATTAAGATTGCCTCCAGAAGCTTGTTCAGCTGCTGCTGTCATTTGAATAAGTGGTTTAATTAACCACCGGGCAGCAATCCATCCTAGGAAGGCTGTCCAGAAGATACCGAGAAATAGTGTTCCAGTAATAAAAATCCATTCGGGTATGTAAGAGGCAGTAAGGTCCTTCAGAACAAATATGAAAAATGCGCTGGTACCGTAGGTGACGGCGGAAACAACTGAAATGCCGATTACGATTTTTTTCACAAGACTAAATGTAAAGTTTGGCATGGCTGCGGGCTCCTGTCTGTCTAAAGTTATACCCTTATAGTAACCTTTACCAGCAGAAATGTAATTCGGGGAATGCCCTGATCTATCGGGAAAAAAGTCCTGATCTTAGGAATGATTGATGAAAGCAAAAGATATTGATCAAATATGCAAACGTGTGCATAAAATAGTGAAACTTTCTTTAAAAATAGTTATAAAGTCGGATTTAATGACCATTAATTGAAAGAAAATTGCCTTTATCACGAAATATTTTTGTGCAAACGTTGTACTAAAGTTCCAATTTATTGTATGATGAATGCGATAAAGCGTTTGCAAAAATATAGTTCAATAGGAGGAGAAGCGCTTTTATGACAAGTTTGAAATTATGGAAGAGTCCAAGGAAATCTATTGGTACCAAATTGTTTTTAATTATTTTTATTAGCATTGTAGTAATCGTTTCTATACTCGGGGTTTCTTCCTATCTCCTCTCAAAACAAATTATTAAGGATGAAGTCGCACAAGCCCAGCAGCAAACAATCACAATGGCTACAGACAAAATGGACACCATGTTAGCAAGCTACGCAGGTCTTACAAGACAAATGCTTATTGATAAGGAGCTTCAGACCCAGTTTGTGCAGTTAAGCGGATTAGAGCTCGGAACCTATGAGAAGGTTGCGATTGAAAAAAGCTTGCGTGAAGATTTAGATAGTTTACGTGCGTCTAATCCAGGAATAACAGCCATTAGACTTGTTCCGAAGAGCTTGGATAAGGCTAGAATAATCTCGACATCCGGTGCAACTTCTGTTGAACAGGGAGCAGAGATAACTGCAGATCTGAACAAAATCATAGAAGCAGATGGGGAAATTTTCTACATACCTTCGAAAGTCAAAGGAATATTTGGTTTTACTACTGAGCCAAGCTTTACACTTGGTCGGTTATTGAAAAATATGAATAATCGAAGCTCAGAGTATATACTACTTATGGAATTTCCAGTTAAAATGCTTGAAGATACGTTCAAAAATTTGAATTTTGGTGAAGAGGGCTCGTTGACTATTGTAACGAAAGAGAATGGGATCATTTATAGTTCAATGACCGATGCCATAGTGGGAACAGAAGGGCCGAGCTACAGCAATAAACAGTTGGTCGTAAGACAAGCTTCGGAGGTTACAGGCTGGACATTGCAAGGCGCGGTTCAGTTAAAGGAGCTTGTAACAAGAACACAAACTATACTTATATTGACGGTTATCATGTGTGGACTAGCAGCGTTAGCTGCCATATTAATTGGCTATGCACTGGTTCGTATGGTAGCTAGGCCGCTGGAAAATATGTGTGGTCTAATGGAGCAAGCAGAGAATGGCAACCTGATGGTTAGGTCTTCGCAGAAAGGCAGCGATGAGATTGCTCGCCTTGGCAATAGCTTCGATCGAATGCTCGGTGAAATAGGTACGCTGGTGAATCGGACGAATGATTCAGCTAAGCAAGTAACGATTAGGGCTGAAGAATTAATTGAAGTGTCAAATCAGATGCGTTTATCAACGGAGTATATTAATGACTCTACAGGTCAAATTGCCAATGGTGCCGTTCAGCTTGCGAATGAGGCGGAGAAAGGGCTTGAAAGTGTCGATACGATAAGGAAAACGATGGAGAGGGTTGCCTCTACGAATGAAGGATTAAATCGTTCATCAGATCGGTTTCAGCAAACAAGCTCATCTGCAGCTGTGCAGATGCTGGGGCTCGTAGGCTTAACCGATGAGACAGAACGTAAATCCAAAGCGCTTATAGATCGGATCAATCAATTGAAGACAAGCACTTCATCTATTCGGAAATTACTCGATGTCATGAATGCAATCGCTCGCCAAACCAATATCTTATCGCTTAATGCTGCAATAGAAGCTGCTCGGTCAGGAGCATCAGGTAAAGGGTTCATGGTCGTTGCTGGAGAAATCCGTCAGTTAGCAGAACAATCCAAAAACTCAATCGTAACGGTAAATGACATGACGGCAACGATCGAAACAGAAATGGAAGCGACAGTCGCTGAGCTGCATGCCGTACTTCCAATGCTCAAAGAGCAAAGCACGGCAGTTAACTCTGCAGCATATACATTCGGTCATATGGAACAGGAAATGAATCAAGTCATGCTGGAAATCGCCTCTTCAACAGAATCGATTAATCAGCTTGGATTGATGCAGCAAAATCTGTTGATGACGATTGGCAATGTTAGCGCGGTATCCGAGCAATCCGCAGCTTCATCGATGGAAGTAAGCTCATTAACAGTTGATCAACTATCGATTAGCGGTAGGCTTGTCGAATTATCGAAGCATCTTGAAGCATTGTCAGGCGATCTGCATGAGCAATTGATGAAATTTAAGTCAGCTTAAGTAAGGAATGGATCTCTTGTTTTTATTGAACCTGTTCAATAGATACTAACTCTATGGCAGCTTCTTTATCTTTCTTCATTTTGCGCACATGGCTAATTAAATAAATAGCGAGAAAGACAACCATGACTCCAGCGGAATAGCGATACATGATGGAATAGTTAGAAGCAGAAGCAACGACACCTAGCAGCATGGAGCCTAATGCAACGCCTAGATCAATCGAGTTGTAATAAAGGCTATTGGCTGTACTATGCTGCTCAGGAGCAGCTTCACGAATCATCCAAGCTTGCGTAGTAGGCTGGATGGCGCCAAATCCAAATCCATACAGAAGTGCAGATAATAAAACCATTGGAAGTGAGTTGGCATAAGACAATATTAATAAGCTTGCCACTACGATGATAGCTCCGGGAACAAGTACAAGAAGAGGTCCTTTACGGTCGAATAATCGTCCAGAGATAGGGCGAACAATAAGAACGGTAAAAGCGATAAATAAGAAGAAGAGACCAATCTGAGCCAAGTTTTTTTCTTCACCATACAAGGCAAGGAAACCAAGAACTCCGCCGTAAGTAATCGACATGAGCATATTTAATAGTGCGGGAAGCCACATGCCAGCCATGGAAGGCTTCTTTTTACTTACCTCTGTTGTTGTTACAGGCTTCGCCACTTTTACAGGCTGAGGAGGAATACTTCTAGACAGCAATAATAATGGAATGATCAGTACAGCTGAAAGAGTTCCTAGCATCGATAATGTAGTGAATCCATAATCTTTAATGACAGACAGACCGATCATAGGTCCAATTGACATGGCAATACTGGTTGAAAGCCCAAAATAGCCGATGCCTTCCCCGATTCGCTTGTGGGGAATGATTTGCGATACAAGTGTAGGAAGCACTGTACTTGTCATACCGAAGCCAATTCCGAATAGAACACGTAGCCCAAGTAATTGGGTCATGGAAGCAGCATAAGGATAAAGCACGGTTGCTACTGATAAAATGATTAATCCAGAGAATAATATGGTATTTCGATGTACCTTGCACAGAAGAGCAGCTGTTGCAAAGCGAGTTACAATAGCAGCTAGAGCGAATAAACTGGTAACCAGGCTTAGTGTAAAGTCACCTGGGTGAAATTGCTCTTTGGCATAAGCAGGGAAGGGTGATAGCAGCATTTGTAAACTTAGAAACAATAGTAAGTAGCTTGCGGTTAGGACGATAAAAGATTTTGTCCAAAGTTTCTCTTGATGTGTAGGCATGATGTCATTACTCCTTTTCTTTCTCCGTCCATTCTGTTCCTTGTTGATTAAGCTTGTTTAGTAATTGAACCAAAAGCCTATATTCTTCATCGGATAAAGTCTCCGATACATCTTGAACGGTCTGATATTCAATCGGCTCGATGGCATCTGCAATCGCTGTCCCTTGTTCTGTTATAAAAACATGAAAGGACCGGCGATCTTGCTTGCCAGCTTGCTTCGTGATATAACCTTTGGCCTCCAATACATCCAGTATTCTTGTCGTTGTGGGCTTGTCTTTGCCAGAGCGTATGGCGAGATCCTTTTGAATTAAGCCATCCTCTTCTCTAACACGATAAAGAACAGACCATTGCTCTGGTGTTAGATCGAATTGTTTTATTCGCAACATAAATAGGTTGGTAAGCTTCCGATGAGCAATACCGAGTAGAAAACCGATCGAATGATCTAATCCCTTTTTGTGCATAAGCATTCACTCCTGTAAATTAGTTGCTATAACAACTATAAGTAAAACAACTTAATTTGTCAATGATTTCTCATTTATAGTTAAGGACACTTTGGGGGAAATTAAGCGAAATAATCCCAAGGGGTGCATATGATTAATGAAGAAAAAAACCGCCATAATCCATGTATTATGGATAGCGACATTGGCTTTCTGGATTGCGCATCAACCGGCATTCGCCCAATCAGGAGCGTTTCACTTTGGATTCAAGAAGAGTGTCAATGGTCAATTGCCGTCGATCAATGAAGAGGGCTTCAAGGATGTCGTGATGAAGCATGAAGCGATATTTCTGGGGGATACCGTTAACAAAGAGCTCTACATGACTTTTGATAACGGTTATGAGAATGGTTACACAGGTCAAATATTGGATGTATTGAAGGAAAAGCAGGTACCGGCTATCTTTTTTGTTACCGGACATTATGTGAAGGATCAGCCTGATCTGGTGAAGAGGATGACCAATGAGGGGCATCTGGTTGGCAACCATTCTTGGAGTCATCCCGATATGACCCAATTATCGGCAACGCAAATCCAGACAGAATTACAGAAGGTGAAAGAACAAGTGGGTGTATTGACTGAACAGAAGGAAATGACTTATTTAAGACCGCCAAGAGGGATCTTTAACGATAATGTACTGGCAGTGAGTAAAGAGGCAGGATATACCAATGTCTTCTGGTCGGTGGCTTATAAGGATTGGGATGTGAACAGTCAGAAGGGCCCGAATTACGCCTACGAGCAAGTAACCAAGCAGCTGCATCCAGGAGCGGTTATTTTATTGCATACCGTCTCGAAAGATAATGCAGGAGCTCTGGGAGCTATTATTGATGAAGCTCGCAGGCAGGGCTATGAATTTAAAGGGTTGGATCAAATGAAGACGAAGACTTATGGGTTTGAACGCTAATTAAGCTTCCAAACCAGTTGTCCATCCGAATGGATCGGCTGCCGTTCCATTCTGGATGCCTGTGAGCGTATCATAAAGCTTATGAGATAGAATCCCTGTCTCACCGTTGTTAATCAGAAGTTGGGAGCCCAGCCAGTTCAGCTCACCAATTGGCGAAATAACAGCAGCTGTTCCTGTGCCGAAAGCTTCTATTAAAGTTCCTTTAGTGTGAGCTTCAACGAGCTCATCAATGGAAATTAGTCTTTCTTCCACAGGAACGTTCCAATGCTTCAATAGTTGAATCATGGAATTTCTCGTTATTCCATCCAATATGCTGCCATTCAAAGCCGGTGTAATAACCGTTCCATTAATATTGAAGAAGACGTTCATGCTGCCCACTTCTTCGATATATTTACGGTGTACGCCGTCTAGCCACAATACTTGGGAGCAGCCGCTCTTGGTTGCTTGCTCCTGTGCTTTCAAGCCCGCCGCGTAATTACCGGCGGTCTTTGCGTTGCCAACGCCACCTTTAACCGCACGAACGTATTCCGATTCCACATAGATTTTCACCGGATGAATACCTTCGGCATAATAAGAGCCAACCGGCGACATGATGATCATGAATTGATAACGATTGGATGGAGCGACACCAAGCGCAGCTTCAGTGGCGATAACGAATGGTCTGATATACAGCGAAGTGCCTTCTTCAGCTGGTATCCACTCGCGATCAGTAGTAATTAGTTGTTTCAAAGCAGTGAGAGCGAACTCTTCGTCAAGTTCAGGTATGCTCAGACGTTCATTAGAACGATTCAAACGTTGAAAGTTCATCTCTGGACGGAACAGTCGGACGGTACCGTCAGCTGTCAAATATGCCTTCAAGCCTTCAAATACGGTTTGTCCATAATGAAATACTTTAGCAGCCGGATCAAGTGTAATGGGTTGATAAGGGATAATACGTGGATGATGCCAACCGAGACCGGTATCGTAATCCATTATGAACATATGATCGGTATAATAGGTTCCGAACCCTAGCTTAGATGAATCTGGTTTCGTTTTTTTAGCTGTTGATAATTCAATTTCAATGACTTGAGTCATGGCGGCTAACATCTCCCTATCTAACTAGTTAGTTGAATCGTAACATTATAATGAGTATATTAATAGTATCTGTTTTATTGGATAGACATACCTAAAAGGTATGACACGGAGGTATAGATGGATATTCGTCAGCTTCGATATTTTCTAGCTATTGCAAAGGAAGGTCAAATTACTCGCGCTGCAAAAGTATTAAACATGGAGCAGCCTCCATTAAGTCGGCAATTAAAGCTGATGGAAGAGGAGCTGGACGTTACTTTATTCGATAGAAGCGGCAGAGGCTTGACTCTTACTCATGCAGGTGAACTGCTTAGGGATAAAGCTGAGCATTTGCTTCTGCAATTTAACGAGACGATGAAAGAAGTGAAAGAGCTCGATTCTGGTATTAGAGGCATGCTGGCAATTGGATCAGTTGTTTCTTGCATTTCTTTAATTCCCCCAACAATCGAAAGCTTCCGTGAGATGCATCCTCAGGTGACGTATAAAATTGTCGAAGGTGATCATTTTATTTTAGGCCATCATCTGGAGAGACGGAATATCGAACTTATATTAGCAAGACTTCCCTTCGAATCGCCAAACGATTCACAGCCCTATTCCATCCTTCAACTTCCTTCGGATCCGTTTGTTGCGGTACTTCCAGCCAACTGGGTTGCAGATCCCAATAAGGATACGATGAAAATGTGTGAGCTTAAGGATTTGCCGTTTCTTACGTTGAAAACGGATAAAACGATTGGAATGCATCATCAAGTGATGGTGGAATCCAGAGCACATGGCTTCGAGCCGAATGTCATCTGTGAGTGTTCTAGCGTTGCCATCATTATAGCATTAGTAGCTGCAGGAATTGGAGCCACTGTTTTCCCCAAGTCTGTTATGGCTTCATTTCCGCTTTCCACTATTAAAATGCTGACTATAGCAGATGCGGATTTTCAGTCTGAAGTAGGAATCGTGTGGCTTAAGGATCGTTACTTATCCAAAAGTGCCAGACTATTCATTGAGTTATTGGGCAAATGAGGATTCGCAGAGACAAGGTGTGCCATGAATAGATTGCCAATTTTGTAACATACTATCCTTGATATGGACTTCAAACCACATTGATCAAGGAGGCAGTCATGAGTAGAAAATGGTATTCGTTAGTTATAGTGCTGGCTGTAATGATTGGACAAATGATTGGGATAGGAACTCAAACGAAAGCAACAGCGTTTGCGGCCGAGGAAATAGTACCTTCTCAGGAGTCAATTGTAGAAGTGAAACCGCTCAATCCGATTGGTATACAAGTGACCTTCTCAGAACCTATTCCGGAATCGGATGTCGTATTGGATATGGCGAAGAAGAACTTCCAATTCAGTCACGGACTAGTAATTCGTAATATCCCACAGCTGAAAACAGGCTCAAAGGCGACTTATATTGTACCTACTACAGTACAGAAGCCGGGTATAGTCTATACATTAAGCTATAAAGGAGAAGCGCCGGTTTCTTTTAACGCCAATACGAAAAAAATTCCTTTACGCTCTGTGAAACAGGTCGCCTCTGATACTTTTGAGCTGGTATCCAGCTTGCAAGATGGTGTAACCGATTATCAAAATATTGTTCAAATACATGCGGGTAAACGAGGCGGTCTTGATTTCATTGTGGATGATAACAATGCAGCAGGAGGCCGCACCTATGAGGTTATTCCATCTTTGCGAGATGCTACAGTAACGATAACACCTGATAAAGGCAGTCCTATGACAGCTAATTATGTATTGTTCACTCAAGCGACGGATGGTCGACAAGCACCTAAGTTCCGACTTCCAGAGGGAGAAAGCCTGAAGCCAGGTATGAAATATACGGTTACTTCAGAATGGGCAACCATTCACAATCCTACATTCAAGGCGAAGAAAATTAAACCGTTGGCTATAGTTGATGTACAAGCTGTGGATGACACTAATTTGACCGTTACTTTCAAAAAGGATCCGATGGATGAGCTGTTTGTCGGAAGACGGCTTAAATTAATGGGTGCTGATGGTAGTGTGGTAAAAGCACAATATAAGACGCAATCAAGAAAAGGCGCTTCGACGACCTTTGAGTTATTAGATGGTGCAAAATTAAAGCCGGGTGTATCCTATCGGGTAGCTCAAATAGGTCAATGGGCAAAAATAAAACCGAATTACACATTGAGATATAATTGAAGTAAATCTAGTTGCTGGATATCTATTAGCCTTTTTAGTAGAAGACATGCATTAGCCGTTTATATCAATATTTGCTTGACATATATTATCACGTAGTTATTAATCAAAAGGTGGTAATGTAGAATGTCAAGTAAGTGGTGCACAACTAACAAACCGACGCGCAAACCGGCATGTAAATCGATTCGTAAATCCTCTAGCAAGAAGTATAAAAAACCAGTACACAAACCGACGCGCAAACCAACATGGGAACCGGATTGGCAGCCGACTCACGATACTGTACACTGTACACCAGATCCAAAATGCTATTACAAGAAATGCATAAAAACGTATTACACAAAAATAACGTATATACCTTGTATTACGAAATGGTGTACAACGGAATACGACCATGGCATCTGTCCTTGTCCACCGAAACGCCGTCATAAAAAGCTGTATAAATAAGAGCTTAAGCATTGCCGATAATCGACATTGTAATAACCGAATGTAACTTCTAGTTGATCTGGATGATTAACTAGAAGTTACTTTTTCGGTTTTTTTAAGTTAACTGAAAAAGTTAATCACAAAAAAACGCTCATAATGAGCGTTTTTTTGTGATTAGTATTTTCTCTTTTTAACAGTGCGGCGAATGGTTTTTTTGCCTTTTTTAGTGATGATAACGATGATGATTAGAATAATGATGAATGTTTTTGTTTCTCTGATAACGCGTGAATGTGTGACCATGAACATCTCCTCCTTTACCTTTTGCTATAATCTATGAAAAAATGAGAGAGTTGGACAGGCATAATATCTCTATTCAATGACACATTTTTAATAGAGTTATAGAGTTGGGAAATTCGTCGACTGGCTCTTCCTTTACTAAACCCAATGTGATATGTTCAAAGCTATAGAAATGGAGTGTTGAAATGAGTAAAGGCAAAGTGTGGAACAAGGGAAAACACAATGGCGGGGTTGGATCTAAAGCTGGAGCTAACCCGAAGATAACACCTAAGACTAACGATGCAGCTACACGTCCAGAGACTGTAGAGCCCATATCACCTGAAACAATGGCTGGGCTGAACCGAGTGAATAGTGTGAAACGAATGAATCGAGATAATTGGGTTGTAAGGCCGGAACGTGCAGTTCAAAAGGGACCAAAGCAAGAGTAATAAAAAAGCGAAGCCAATGATTGATTTGGCTTCGCTTTTTTCTCAATTCGAACATGTAAAAGGCTAGATTCTGCTGGAATCTAGCCTCATATAGAATACAATTGCTGCTATTCAGCTTTAACAAGAATCTTCACATGATTTTTTTCCTTCAAGAGTGCTTCAAAGCCTTCTTCAACGACTTCATTAAGTTTAATCCGTTTTGTTACTAGTTTATCAGCGTCGAAGTATCCTTGCTCCATCAAACTGATGACGGCAGGGAATACGTTGCGATAACCAATAATTCCTTTAATGGTGCGTTCCATCATAACAATGTTGTTCGGTTTAATTGGAGCTTCTTTCTCGAAGATGCTGACAATCATCAATTCGCCGCCAATTTTCGTCGAGTTAAGCGCTTGTGTGAGAACTGGAGGGACACCAGTAACTTCATAAGCAACGTCTGCACCGCCATTTGTACGATTGTGAATTTCTTGAACAACATCATACTGGGTAGGATCGATTACGATTGCGCCAAGCTCAGTTGCTTTTTGCTTCCGTTCTGCGGATAGCTCGACTGCATAGATTTCTGAAGCACCGGATGCTTTTAACGCTTCGATTACGAGCAAGCCGATTGGACCTGCGCCGAATACAACAGCTTTATCGCCAACTTTTAATTTACTTTGACGGACAGCGTGGAGAGCAACAGCCGAAGGTTCTACAAGAGCACCTTGCTCGTAAGACACGCTGTCTGGAATTTTGTGAACCATATATTCTTCAGCAGCTACATATTCAGAGAAACCGCCTCCGCCACCAGCGAGACCGAGAAAGCCCATTGTGGAGCAAAGGTTATAGAATCCGCCTTTACAAGCATCACATTTGCCGCATGCATAGATCGGTTCTACAACTACACGATCACCAGCTTTTACTCTTGTTACGCCTTCGCCAACTTCGACAACTTGTCCGGAGAATTCATGACCCATAACGATAGGAGCTTTTTCTCCAGTAATTGGATGAGGAGTGCCTTCGGGAATAAAGATTGGTCCTGCTGTATATTCATGCAAGTCGCTGCCGCAAATACCGCACCATTCGACTTTGATTTTCACTTTTCCAGGTTGTGCGGTTGGTTCTTCAATGTTCTCCAACCGTAAATCTTTCAATCCATGCCATCTTAATGCTTTCATAGGTGTCATCTCCCAAGTCATGTTGAATTACGAAAAAAACTGTTGTAATTACGGAAATTTAATAAGTATTTCGGAAACGTTTCCGTCAACTACTATGTCACAGCATGGACACATTGTCAACATAGTTACGTATTTCACATGTTGATATTCATCAAATGATTCGGCTATGTTATAATTAGATTGTTTTTAATGCATAATATTGTGGAAACAATTTCAAAGTGGCGGGAAGTGCGCGGATTGGGAAATGATAAAATAACGATTGAAGATGTTGCCACACGAGCGGGTGTTGGTATTGCAACGGTCTCAAGAGCTATTAATAATATGGATGGTATTAGCCCGAAGACCAAGGCGAGAGTCTTGCAAGCTGTAGAAGAGCTTGGATTTATTCCAAATTCCTTCGCCCAGAATCTGAAGGTTCGTCAAACGAAACAGATTGCACTCGCTGTTCCTGATATACGAAATGCTTTTGTACCGGAAATTTCCTATGCCGTCGAACAGGCTGCCAAACATTATGGATATCGTGTCGTTCAGATCAATACTTTAGGCAATTCCAGATCAGAGCTGGAACTTCTACGAGATATTAAGAAACTACATGTGGATGGACTTATTATATTGCCGCTTGCTTACCCAAAAACGTTAAAAGACCTTATTAATAAAGCTAGTCTTCCCATATCCATCATCAATTACGGTAAAAAATTAGATAAAGATGTTAAGGCTGATATTGTTAGTCTCTCGACACAAGAGGGCAAGCTAGTTATGGAGCATTTATTGGGCATCGGAAGAACTCGAATTGGTTATGCTGGAGCGCCAAAAGAAATCATCGAAGAGAGATTTTTCGCTTATGAGGATGCATTGGATCATATGGATCGTTCATTGATCTATTTCGGAGATGATTTTTCATTGCAGACAGGGGCAAGAGCGGCTGATTACTTTGTTAATCTGACACATATGCCAGATGGTATCTATGCTGGGAATGATATGGTTGCAATAGGGCTGCTCAATCGTTTCAAAGAACTTGGCATACGTGTACCAGAAGATATCGCCGTTGTAGGGATAGATAATAATTTGCTATGTACAATTACAACACCGAGAATCAGCTCTGTTTCCATTATGGGCGCAGAAGTGGCGAAGGTGGCAACGGAATTGCTGCTGCAACGAATTCATGAGCAGAAAAAAGGACTTTATGAAAGAGTTCAGTTCGAGCCAAGACTTATCGTTAGAGAATCAAGCTTAGCGCGTACCCAAATCACTCAACAACTAGATTAGGCGAGATGAAGGATGGATTAAAGAATGGAACTCTTTTTAGCCATATTGGCATTCGTATCGCTAATCGCGGTGTCGCATATTATCAATCGAGTTGCTCCATTCATACCGGTGCCGATTAGAGGAGCAAATCGGGTAGATGCTGTTACGCATTTATTGTTGACGTATGGAGATAGATAAGGCAGGAGGGGCTGCTAAAAAAATTACTCAAGAAATTTACTTAAGGAATCGGGTTCGCTAAATAGCGAATCCGATTTCTTTGTTTCGGCGTAAAAGGATATTTGTCTGCGCAATAGCGAAGTGAATTTCTTTAGTGGGGAAACTAGGTTCGCCAACAAGGAAGTGAGATACATTAAACTTGTCATACTCACTCGATATTGTGATAAACAGTGAATTTGGTTTCGCTAAATAGCGAAACGGTTACCGTAAAGAGCAGGCTAGTTAAGGGAAGTGTCGGAGTGCATGATTCGTTATTGAGTAACTAATGCTGTGTCGCTCTACTGTAGTTGCTACAGAGGATGTGAAGGAGGGCGTTGATTAGTTGAGGGAAGAGTTGGAGTGCATGATTCGTTATTGAGTAACTAATGCTGTGTAGCTCTACTGTAGTTGCTACAGAAGATGTGAAGGAGGGCGCTGATTAGTTGAGGGAAGAGTTGGAGTGCGTAATGTGTTGTTGAGTAACCTTTGCGGTGTCGGTGTTTATTGTAGTTGCTAAAGAAGATGTGAATGAAGGCGTTGATTAGTTGAGGGAAGTGTTGGAGTGCGTAATGTGTTGTTGAGTAACCATTGCGGTGTCGGACTTATTACTGTTATAGATGTGGAGGGCAGGGCTGGTTAAAGGTACATTTACTGAATTAGGAATCGGGTTCGCTAAATAGCGAATCCGATTTCCTTGTTTCGGTGTAAAAGGAGATCCGTCTGCGCAATAACGAAGTGAATTTCCTTAGTGGGGAAACTAGGTTCGCCACTAAGGAAATGATATACATAAAGCACTCCGAATCGCTCGAAAGTGGGTTGGACAACGAATATCACTTCGCTAAATAGCGAAACGGTTACCATGAGGAGTAGGTTTGACCAGCAAGCTGTAAATAAACGGAAAAACACAGACAAACGGAATAAGGCAAAACAACAAGGCAAACCAAATAAGGCAAATTAACAAAGGCAAACCAAATAGGGCAAATCAACAAAGGCAAACCAAATAGGGCAAATCAACAAAGGCAAACCAAACAAGGCAAACCAAACAAGGCAAACCAAACAAGGCAAACCAAACCAAATCAAACCAAACAAGAAAAACAAATAACCTCCCCAAAAAAACGGGGAGGTTATTTGTTTTATAAACATGCAGTCAGATCATTCAAATTCAACTAAGTTGCTTTGATCTCGAGCAATTCATATTTAATGACGCCCATAGGAGCAGCCACACTAATAATATCACCTGATTTTTTGTTCATCAGAGCGCTTCCCAATGGACTTTCGTACGATATTTTATTATCGAGTACATCTGCTTCAGCAGGACCAACAATTCTATACTCAATTTTCTCTGAGACCTCGATGTCGTTCAATACAACGAGAGATCCAACGGCTACTTTTGTGTTGTCAGCACTCTCGGCAACACGAGCGTTCTTCAACAATTTTTCAATGGTAGCGATTCTGGTTTCCATGAATGCTTGATCGTCTTTGGCGGAATGATACTCGCTGTTTTCCTTAAGATCGCCGTAGCTGATTGCTACCTTCAGACGATGTGCTAGCTCAGAACGTTTAACGGTCTTAAGCTCCTCCAATTCAACTTCAAGCTTAGCCAATCCCTCACGGGTTAGTATGATTTCATTTTGAGACACAAATACAACTCCTACTTCATTGAATAATTTATTTGGTCATTCTGTGATCAATTCTACACTATATTCCGTCCTTATGCGAAAATGTCTTGGCAATCGTATGAACTTTATAAAAATAATTTGAAAATGGCCTATCATTTTTTCTAATAGATATCATCATTATTTATAATGAAATTGCAATAATCAGGGCGAAATACCCTGATTTCTTGGTTTTTTTAAGGATTATGTATATTTATGTATATAGATGTATGAAAAGGGCGAAAAACGGTCATTGATCGTTTCCTTATATTGTGTTAGTTTGGTAGCGATAAAGATAAAATTCAGGGTAATTCAATAGGTAATGATCTTATGTTTATGAGAGGTGGATTTTGTTGCAACTTCAAGTAACGAACAGTCCTTTTAATCAGGAGCAAGTTGAACTTTTGAATCGTCTTCTACCGTCGTTGACAGAGACACAGCAAATTTGGATTAGCGGATATTTATCCGCACTCAGCAGGTCAGCTTTAACAGGTGCGGAGCAGCACGCTGCTGCTACAGCAGAACTAGGAACCGTGGCTACTCTTTCTTCAGTAGTTAGTCAACCAGTCGGGTCACGTGAAGTTACCATTCTCTTTGGTTCTCAGACCGGCAACTGCCAGAGACTAGCGGGCAAATTGTCCCGTAAACTAGAAGAGCAAGGCTATCAAGTTTCACTTGCAGCAATGAATACCTTTAAGCCAAATGGCTTGAAGAAGGTTGAGAATTTGCTTATTCTGGCAAGTACTCACGGTGAAGGAGATCCACCAGACAATGCGATATCATTCCATGAGTTTATTTATAGCAAAAGAGCTCCTCAGCTTGAGAGCCTATGGTACTCCGTGCTTTCGCTGGGTGACACCTCTTATGAGTTTTTCTGTAAAACAGGTAAGGATTTCGATCAACGTCTAGAGGAGCTTGGCGGTCAACGTCTTAGCCCGCGTGTCGATTGTGATCTGGATTATGATGAGCCAGCTGCTGAATGGTTTGACAATGTTATCAGCGCCCTCAATCAGCGATTGAATGCTTCTGCAACCGCAGCTACAGTGTCTGTGAGTGCGACGGGCAGCGGGACAATGGCCGAACAATCTATATATTCCCGTACCAATCCATTCAAGGCGGAAGTACTTGCGAATATTAATCTGAACGGACGCGGCTCTGACCGTGAAACCAGACATCTAGAGTTGTCTCTTGAGGGTTCTAACCTGCAATATGAGCCAGGTGATTGCTTGGGTATTTGCCCGGAGAATCATCCTGAATTGGTGAACAGCCTAATTGAAGCGATGGGTTGGAAGGCTGACGAATTGGTACCAATTAATAAAAAGGGCGAAGAGCGTACTTTGCTTGAGGCACTCTCGCAGCATTATGAAATAACGGTACTAACGAAGCCTTTAGTGGAGCAAATCGCCCAAATAACTTCAAGTGCTAAACTTCGTGAGTTGTTGTCAACAGGTCATGAACAAGAGCTTAAGAGTTATATCGCGGGACGGGATCTGTTGGATCTTGTTCAAGAGCTTTCACCATGGCAAATCTCAGCACGCGACTTTGTCGCTATTCTAAGAAAATTGCCTGCACGTCTGTATTCTATTGCGAGCAGCTTTAAGGCTAATCCAGATGAAGTACATTTGACAATCAGAGCAGTTCGCTACGAGTCACATGGACGTGATCGGTACGGAGTTTGTTCGGTACAATGTGCAGAGCGATTGCAGCCAGGTGACACTTTGCCGATCTATATCCAGCATAATCCTAATTTCAAGCTTCCTGTGGTTTCGGATACGCCAGTTATTATGATTGGTCCTGGAACAGGAGTTGCTCCATTCCGAGCATTTCTGGAGGAACGTGAAGAGCTTGGTGCGGAAGGTAAAACATGGCTGTTCTACGGTGATCGTCATTTTGTAACCGACTTCCTCTATCAGACGGATTGGCAGCGGATGCTTAAAGATGGAGCATTAACTCGTCTTGATGTCGCATTCTCTCGTGATACAGAAGAAAAGGTGTACGTACAAAACCGTTTGATTGAGAAGAGTCGTGAAATCTTCCAGTGGCTGCAAGAAGGAGCTCATGTCTATATTTGCGGAGATGAGAAGCATATGGCACATGATGTTCATGCGGCACTAATCAGCATCCTCGAAAGTGAAGGTAAAATGAGTCACGAAGAGGCAACGGCTTATCTAGCCGAAATGCAGCAACAACAGCGATATCAAAGAGATGTTTATTAATATAGATGAAGTCAGACTGATTGAAAGCGAGAGGAGACTGCAATAATGGCGAATGATCAAGCAGTGAAGCCTATAGGCGGACCGCCTAGCGATGTTGAGCATATAAAAAGCGAAAGCAATTACTTGCGTGGAGCACTAGTCGAAACGCTGAAAAATCCGGTTACCGGCGGCTTGCCAGATGACGACAACCGTTTGTTGAAGTTCCACGGGAGCTATATGCAGGATGATCGGGATTTGCGCAATGAGCGTGAACGGCAGAAGCTAGAGCCTGCTTATCAGTTCATGCTTCGCGTTGTATCGGCTGGAGGTGTTGCAACACCTGAGCAATGGTTGACGATGGATGGATTGGCACGGAAGTATGGCAATCATACGATGCGTGTTACCACTCGCCAAGCTTTTCAAATACACGGCATTCTGAAGTGGAACTTAAAAAGCACGATTAAAGAGATTAACGACACGATGTTGACTACACTCGCGGCTTGCGGTGATGTTAACCGTAATGTCATGTGTAATCCGAATCCCTATCAATCTGAAATTCATGGTGAAGCTTATGAGTGGGCTAGACGTGTAAGTGATCATCTAGCGCCAAGGACAGCTGCGTATCATGAAATATGGCTGGATGGCGAAAAGGTTGTAGATGGCCTGGAAGGTCAAGAGGTTGAACCGATTTACGGTCCTGTCTACTTGCCGCGTAAGTTCAAAATCGGGATGGCAGTTCCACCGTCCAATGATGTAGATGTCTATTCTCAGGATCTAGGTTTCATTGCTATCGTTGAGAACGATAAGCTTGTAGGATTTAATATTACAGTAGGCGGCGGAATGGGTATGACCCATGGTGATACGGCTACTTACCCTCAACTAGGACGGGTAATCGGTTTCTGTACACCAGAGAAAATCATCGATGTGGCAGAGAAGACCGTAACTATCCAACGTGATTATGGCAATCGTTCTGTTCGTAAAAACGCTCGATTCAAATATACGATTGACCGTCATGGCATTGAATGGTTCATTAGTGAACTTCATGAGCGATTGGGCTGGGAGCTTGAGACAGCACGCTCGTATCATTTTGATCATAATGGCGATCGTTATGGTTGGGTGAAGGGCAGTAATGGCAAATGGAATTATACATTGTTCATTCAGAGTGGAAGAATTCATGATGATGGCGACTATCAGCTGATGACTGGGTTGCGAGAAATTGCGAAGATTCACACGGGTGACTTCAGACTATCGCCGAACCAGAATCTTGTCATTGCCAATGTGACTACCCAGAAGAAGCGTAAAATAGTGGATATGATTGAGCAATATGGACTTTCTGATGGCGCTCATCATTCTGCATTGCGCAGAAGCTCGATGTCTTGCGTGGCGTTACCGACTTGTGGTCTGGCTATGGCGGAAGCAGAGCGTTACATGCCGACTCTGTTAGATAAACTGGAACTGATAATGGATGAAGCTGGATTGCGCAATGATTCCATCGTTATTCGCATGACTGGCTGTCCTAATGGCTGTGCGCGTCCAGCTTTGGGTGAGATCTCGTTCATTGGTAAATCACCAGGCAAATACAATATGTACATGGGCGCAAGCTTTGTAGGTGATCGTCTGAATAAGATCTATAAAGAAAGTATTGATGAGAAAGAAATCTTGGAGACGCTGGAGCCTATTCTTCACAGATATGCAAAAGAGCGGGAGAAAGACGAGCATTTCGGAGATTTTGTTATCCGTACAGGTTATGTTAAAGCGACGACTTCAGGACTTAATTTCCATGATTAGTCACATATAATAGAAGGGGATCAGAGCACATGCTCTGGTCCCCTTATTTATTCCTATAGTAGAGAATGAATTAATTACTTTCGTAATTAAATTGCCATTCAATCCCGAATTTATCCCTTACACTGCCGTATAATTTACTCCAAAACGTTTCTTGAAGCTCCATAATTACGGTGCCGCCATCACTAAGCTTGTTATAGTAGCCTTTAATTTTTTCTAAATCTTTATTGACGATAGCTAGGCTGATATTATTCCCTTGATTAAAGGGCATTCCAGGAAACACATCAGAAAACATGACATTGCTTCCATCGATGTTAAGGCGAGTGTGCATGACTAGATCCTTCGCTTCTTCTGGCAGAGGATAGTTGGGGTCAGAAGGTGTTTCTCCAAAAGTCATAATTTCTGGTTTGTCTGTCTCGAACACTTGAGCATAGAACTCAACTGCTTCACGAGTGTTACCATTAAAATTAAGATAAACATCAACAGCCATTTGCGCCACTCCTTAGATTAACTAGGTAGTCATTCATTAATGAATGACTAGAATATTGTACCATTTACTGCATTAGAATCAAATTCACTAAAGTCGCATTTTTGACCGTTGATTCTAGCTGCTTGTCCTCATAAATAATTAAATACAACAATCCGACAAATGTCGGATTGTTGTATTTTGCTATTGAATAAGTAGTCGTCCTTATGAAGACTTCACGTTTAATAAACTTTCCTCGAACATATCAATGATGAATAAGAATCTCTCAGCCTCACGGAAGACATGATCTGCAAGTAAAGGGTGGATGATGCTTTTTATACGACAAGATTCAATTAGATCCTTCGCTGTTTTTTTGAAATCACGAAGAGATGCCACAGATACTCGATTTTGATCTAAAAATTGATCAAGAAGCGGAACGGTCTGGGATTGGGGACGCATGGAATCCAAGTCTTGAGCTTGGAACAAAAGCTGATCAAAGTCTTGACTGAAATTTCGAGCTTGATCTACTAATTGTCTTTCAGACGGGTCGAGTAGATGTCCAATGAATTTGGCGTGATCTGCCATAATGCGTAAGAAAAACACATTTTCGTTGATAATTGCATCAGGTAATGGGTCTAATCTTCCGCTATTAAGTTCCTCCAATCGATTTCTAAAATAATTGGCTTCCCTGCTAGTATGGTCGATTAATAAGGGGAAATTATTAGCCCCTGGCATCTGGCAGGTTAATACCAAACCTAATACTTTTCTTTTGAATGCCCAAATATAAGAAGCTGCACTGTGAACCTCTACATTAAAACGTCTAATCTGTTCAGGGTCTGTTCCGGTTGTAAACGTATGAGACTTTCTTTCAATCTCATCAAATAAGGAATAAAATTGATTCGCTTCATTGATTAATTGTGTATCATCACATCTAAAGCCTAATTTAAGAAACAGCGAATGTTCCTTCATAATGCGTGACCAAAAACGGATTTCATCTAACGAGCGGGTTACGAATGCATTCGACAGTTTATTGTCACCCCCACAACTTGTAGTAAACAGTAATGAATATTCAGTTTCAGTAACAGGTATGCAAGGAAAATGGTGTTACTAGTCCAAATTCCATGTCGGTCATTGTCGTGATCATAGATATGGTCTATCATTGTAGGGGAGTCAGACAAACAATGTTGTTTGAATACTGATATGGTGTATGAGGGATATGAGTGGGGGGAGATACTTTGAGCAACCGAAGTGTTTCGAAATTGTTCGTAATTATGATGGTTATTTGTGTATTGGTAGGATGTGCTAGCAAAGAGAAGCATGAAACAGTAGAAGTGTATTCGGTTGAATCGTTATCAGACTCTACTGATAGTGAAGGTATGTACACACCAATAGGGCATAAGCTTGTTAACGCGATCACTATTATAGAGGAATCTAAGAATGGTAAGAAGTGGGAGTTATTTGTTGTAGAGGATCATTATGATCTTGACGGAGATTTTATGGAAAGTTCTATCGAATATGGACAAGGAAGTAAGGATTTTGTTACTGAACATATGACTTCTGATGGAGACAAGATGAATAGTGATAAACCTCTAACCATATTAACCACTGAATTAATCGATAAGGACTTTAAAGCAAGAGATCTATCTGATTTAGAAAAGGAACAAGTTAAGAAGCATATCCTCAATTTAGTTGCCACTATTGAGAAAAAATAATTAGAAGAGACGTTAATAAGTTAGCGTCTCTTCAGTGATTCCTCGTTCATGAAATCAGTTAATCCTCCCAAAACAAATCATTCAACGTTTTCGATAATGCTCTGCAAATTGCAACACAAAGACTTAGGCTGGGATTATATTTCCCTAATTCAATTAATCCAATTGTTTGTCTAGACACTCCGACAAGTTGAGCCAGCTCCTCTTGGGATAAGTCTTTCTCAACCCGGGCTAGTTTTAATCTTATATTTTTCATTTACAACCACCTTACTTAATACTGTCTCTTATTCAACTAGATCATCATCAGCAGCTTTTTTACTGATCTGATTTGCAAAATAATGTGTAGATGTCAAAACGATAAGCAAAAATGGAATATAAATGATCATTGAAACGAAGAAGACAACAATGAAATACTTCACGGATTGCATGTCGTTGTCTGCATAGACAATAGAGCTTCTTATGCCGAAAAATAAGGCAATCACAATACCGAGAGCTAAACCCCAAATCATATTTTTAGTACTAAATGGAATTTTACTTTTTCGATCATGAACCTCAACTTCGTCAGAATATAGCCCAAGCATAACGGATCTAATTCCGAAATAAAGTGAAGAAGCTAGCAATATGACAAGTTCTGTGGCGATCATATTTATGTTTTGCCCATAATAGATATATTTCACAATTACCGAAACACTACATAATAAGCTTACGATTACATAGGTTTCTTTATAAATCTTATTGCGAGTATTTACAATCCTTTCGTCAACTATTTTGTTCTTGAATGGCCACCATTTCATTTGCCATCAACCTCCAAGTTAGTTTTTCTTCTGGTTACTTCTGTAAACAATATATAATACAGATGTCAAAATGTCAAATATATATTGCATTATAAATGTTATGTACGTCATTATGCGTGCTATACATGCATCACCATTAAACCTCTAGGAAGTGAGAAAATCCCCGCTGCCAACCGTTAAATTAACGAGAAGCGCGGGGATTTTATTGTGAAGAAGTGAATTGATTAGGAATAGTTATAATGACGATAGGATCAGAACGAATACATCTAATACAATCGCACCATCGAAAAGCGACACCTTGATTAAAAAATAATTTCCTAATTATCAAGACCTAAATATTTAAATAATCTCCTTTTCCTGTTCCACTATCGTTCCCCGGCAGCTTATTTTTTCGTTCATCCTCAGGCATTCGGTTCAAGTAGCTTGTAATAAAGAACCGTCGCATCCAGATTTCCGTTTGCTGATCTCGCGTAGGACGGGATTGTCCCCGCCTGTTGATATCCTATAGAACGATACAAAAGGTTTGACGAGTCGCCTTCCCGCGTATCCAGTAAGAGCAATGAGCGGCCTTCGCTCCCCGCTGCCACTTCCGCCTTACTCATAAGTGCACGACCAATTCCCGTTCTTCTGTGTTGTGGCCGCGTCATCAATTTGGCAATTTCCGCACGATGTTTGCCGTTCGGCTTATCGCAGAGATGTAGCTGCACAGTACCTACCACGCGTTCATGCTGTACGGCAATCCATAACCTTATGTCCGGATTCAAGAGATTATCCCAATAGTCCAGAGCCTCATGATGTAAGAGTGGAGGTAAGAAGCCGATGGAAGCTCCGTCTTCTACAACTTGTACCAGAAGGTCTGCAAGATCCTCGATATAATCGTCAATAGTGTTCACTTGTTCAATATGCAACAACTTATCATTCATTATTTATGACCTCCCATACCTGAGTTTTGCTTGCAATAAATATCTTGCAAGATAAGTATAGTTTGCCTACAATGATTTGTATAACAAATCTTAAGCATCGCAGTAATAAAAAAAACGAATCGAGGAAACACGAATGGACCTGTCTCAATTGGAGGCGTTTATTACGGTTTGTCAAACCCTCAACTTCACCACGGCCGCCAAACATATGCACATCTCCCAATCCGCTGTGACGGCCAGAATTCGGGCGTTGGAACAAGCCGTTGACAAGCGGTTGTTTGATCGTGACAATAGAACCGTCAGACTGACGCGTTCTGGCATTGCTTTTCTACCCTACGCTGAACGTATGCTCCAGCTCTTCCAGGAGAGCAAACTGTCGCTATCCGAACAATATCGGGAACATCTTGTGGTGAGCGGCCCTGGCTCCGTATGGCACTATCGATACTTGAATCGGATTCTCGACTTCAGAAGCAAAAATCCGCATGTCGCTGTCAAATTTTTTAGCTATCTCGACCCGAGTTATATGATACGTGATTTGCTGCTTGACGGGACTGTCAATCTTGCGATCAAGCTGGACCCGCCCGACCATTCAGGTATTTCGAAAAGGTTGCTTTTCGAAGACGAAATCATTCTTGTATCTGCAGTCCGAGCGACCGAGTTCCGCCAGCCTGATTTTTCCGAGCCGACCTATTGCCACATCGATTGGGGCAAACCCTTCACGGAATGGTTCGCCTCCCTTGTTAAGCCCGGATTTATTCCAGCTCTTCAAACCGACCATTCGGCCACTATGCTGACGATGTTGTTGAGCAACTCTGTTTTCGGTTTTTTGCCAAAATCGATTGCCGATCCGTATCTCCAGTCGAAGAGGCTGTATCGAATCCCGCTGCGTGTCAAATCACCAATTATCAAGGGATACGCCTGTTATTTGACTGAGAAGCGCGAGCAAATCCACGTTAGAATGGCATTGGAACTGCTCGGGGCTGACGCAAATTGATCTTAACTTGGTACTATCATTTCAATTGTTATTAGATATCTTGTCAGTTAGCTTAATCAGTGAGTTAAAATTTATCGTAAACCTGAGCATAAGCTTTTTTTATTTACTCTCACAGCATCTTTTTTTCATTCTCCAATGCCTTGACTTTTCGTTTTAGGGCTTCTCTCAATTCCATTAATTATAAAAAATATCCTCACTTTTTTTATATGACATAAGGTGACGTATTTGAAGGTCTAGGATGGTGGTAGATCAAAAGAAGGAGTGATGAATCATGACACGAAGAATAATTTTAGATTTAGCAGTAACTTTGGATGGTTTTATAGAGGGGAATAATGGTGAAGTTGATTGGTGCGTTATGGACTCTGAGATGGGGTTCAATGATTTTTTAAATCAAATTGATACCATTCTCTACGGAAGAAAAAGCTATGATTTATGGGGACAATTTACTCCAGAAATGGAACATACAGATGCTGAAAAAGAGTTGTGGGACTTGGTTCATAGTAAAAAGAAATATGTGTTTTCCAGGACGCAAAAGGGGACCGATGATAAAGCAATATTCATAAATAATAATATTCTTGAAGAAGTAAATAAATTAAAGAGTGAGCCGGGCAATGACATTTGGTTATATGGCGGAGCAAACCTTATTACAACTTTTATCCATTTAGGGCTTGTCGATGAATTCAGATTATCTGTTCATCCTGTTGTGTTGGGAGAAGGGAAACCGCTGTTTGTGGATATAAAGCAGAGATTGAATTTGAAAATGGTTCAATCAAAAACGTTCTCCTCAGGTGTTGTACAACTCATTTATCATTATGATGGAAACTAAATCCTATTGTTGGATTCTAATGATACAATCATTCGTTTTATATAAAAAGCGGTAAATCTAAGACTTTATTTCAGGTCTTCGGATGCCGCTTTTTCTTGTTGATCAATTTTGCAGAAAAAAGCAATGGGTCCACATTTATTCCTCCTGATCGTGTATCCTGGCATCATCTATACGTTTGCACCATTGAGAACGACGAATATAAGCGTCATATCTTTTTTCGAGATTATTTAAGAAGACATCCTGAAGCCGTAAGAATGTATGGTGACTTGAAATTAGAACTCGCACAACGATTCCAAAATGATCGTACGGCATATACAAATGCTAAGAGCGATATAGTGAAAGAGATACTACAAAGTGCTGGTTGGAAATGATGTGATTGGCAAAATCATCATACTACATTGTTAAACAAAGACATATTAAAGTTCGATTTTATGATATATCCGGTAAGTGATTTCTATGTAGAAGTGTTGGTTATTGTTTACAACTTTAACGAATGATTGTTAAAATAATATGTAAATAATGGAGGTGGAAATCATACGACGTTCGAGTGTAATACTGTTATCCCTATTAACTATGGTCATCGTTATCTATATCGGTTGTCTGGTTTATAATCCACCATTGGATATTGGATATTCGGGTTCATCTTCTGAAAAACAAGTTATATTAATGGGAGTAGGTAATAAGAGTCGTCTTGCGGATATTCGGGTTGAAGATGTCTTTGTTAATAACAATAGTTTACCTTCTAATGTAAAGATTCAGGTGAGTAATCCCTTAAAGGGTTTTATCATATCGAGCAATTTTGAAGGTGAAGAAGAAAAAAAGTATAATTTTCAAGATTTAAAATCAGTATCCATTCAAACTAAAACTGAAAGACAAAAACAGTTTGATAAATTAAGTAATGGAACTGCAACAGAAAAGGATACAATTTACGCAATTTCAATTGGTCATCATGAAACTATTCAAAAGGTTAGAATTAAGTATCGGTTTCTTGGACTTACATTCAATAAGGTCATCCAGATATAATGAATTAAGTATTCCGCTCAATTGATGAGCTAAAGCCTTGGATCAAATGGGTACAGACTCAGCATTCTGCATATCTACTGGATTGACACGCGGTATTGTGTAATAGAATTGATGGGATTGGTGAGCTTTCTTTTTGAGAGCCGGCAGATTACGAATTAAGAGATAAAGTTTCTCGTAGACTATATAATGAGAACAACCATAAGATTATCAGCGTAATAGACGATTTCGTATCTAAGGAGAAGATTAAACAATGAATGAGTTATGGCAAGAAGATATAATCAGATCGGCTGAAGAATTGAAGCAAATGATAGGTGAACCTCATGAAGCTGTAGTTAAGAAAACGGTCACCCAGATCGATTCGCATATTGCGAACTTTATCGCCCAATCACCGCTCTTTTTTCTAGCGACTGCGGCTGCGAATGGAAGGGCTGATGTATCCCCTCGAGGGGATCATGCCGGGTTCGTTAAAGTGTTGGATAACAAAAGGATCGTATTTGCAGATCGCCCAGGCAATCGACGTATCGATTCCATGCTGAATATGCTCGAAAATCCACAGGTAGGCATGATTTTCCTTATTCCACCGTTGCAGGAAGTGCTTCGTATTAATGGAGTTGCTACACTTACCCGCAATGAAGCATTTATCAATGAGATGCAATTCGAAGGGAAATCAACAGGAATAGCTGTTGTTATTGAAGTACAGGAATGTTTCATACATTGCCCGAGAGCCTTTAAACAAGCAGGAATATGGGATAATGAAAAGTGGTTATCCAAAGAAGAGCTGCCTGTTGTCGCAGACATGTTTCGCGCACATTTGGAAATGAATAATTACAAGGGATAGAAGTTAAAATATGATCCAAATGGGCTCTGCCTTATAGCTACGAATTATTTGGTCCTCTTTGGGACAGCCCCTCATGGAGAAATGAGAGGACAATTTGTACGAGGACTGAGATTCCGCTATTTGTCCGATTTTAGTCATTTGAGTATTTAAGCGGACAGGAGATCCGTTATTACCTATTAATCAAGTGAATTCAGGGCTCTGGTGAGGAAATAACGGATTCTCTGTCCGCATGGATCAACATATTGAGCTAATTCCTACAAATAACGGATTCTCTGTCCTTAAGGTTGATGAAACGCATAGAAGTGAGTTGAAACGGTAAATCGGTCATTGCTATATCTAGCCTATGGAAGTTATTTGATTTTCGTCCTATTTCGTAGGAAAAAGCTTCAAGCAAATGCCTAACTAAACTTTATATTTATTGATATTTATCAAAAGATTCATCAATGACATGAGGGCAATTGCCTTCATGTCATTTTTTTATATACATGCACGCACTAGAAACTAATCACAATTGGTTAAACAATAGCGGAATTAGTAAATGTGATACTTGAAACATGCTCTCTATAATGAAATTATACATCAATAGAATATCCTCAGATACTGATTAACACCAATAATCAAAAGGAGGAAAATGGTGATGGTAAGCTTGCAGAAGACAAGGTACGGAAAGACAGCGGTATGCATTTTGTTTGTTACTGTATTATTCCTCACAATACTTGGCAATGGGGTTAATGCTGCAAGTTTCACACAAGCAACAGGCACCTTGAAAAATCACGTAATCAACAGCAGTTTTGAGGACAGCAGCAACTTAACTACGGATGTGAATAATCGTAATGGCACATGGGTTACTTATCTAAGCTCTGTTGCAGCAGGAGTAGGTCGCGACGAGAGTAGGGCGGCGGTTGTATCTTCAGTAGGAGCATCACTGGAGCAGGATATAGTAGACTTGAAGCCAAATACGGAGTACGCCATTAAAGTATGGGCCAAGACTACAGCTCCTACAGCGAAATTCTACATCGGTGTAAAAAACTTTGGTTCAACTCAATCAACTTTATTAGTTGACAGTACAGAGTACAAACAATATCAAGTTAAGTTCACGACTGGAGCTAGCAATACGAGTGCTAGAGTATTCTTCTGGAAGGAATCCGGAGGCGGTACGGGATATGTGGATGATTATGAGGTAAAACAGTCAACCGTACTGGAGAGTGTAATCGTTCGTGAGGAAGGTACGATGGAAATTAGCTTCAATAACATCCCTGCTGCAGTAGCAGCTGATGCTTTTGCAGCATCCTACACAACTTCACTGGACCCGGATCAAACCAATACGATTACACTTACTAATTTCAACTTCAATGCAGCTACCAGTAAAGTAACCTATAACTATCCACCGATTGCAGCAGCTCCACTTGCCCAACAGATCACTATGGCGGTTGAGTACAAGCAAGACAGAGGTCAAGTAGAGGTCTTGTTTGATCTGCCAGCTAATGGCGAGCAAGTCATAGAGCCTGTTGTTGAAGAAATGAGTGTGAGCAACGGTAATATCGAAATCATTTTAGCGGAAAATCCAACTTATGCACCTAAATTATCAGATTTCGGAGTTAACTATACCGTAAATAGTGGTGCAGAGTCTTTAGTGCTTCCAATTCAAAGCTTGCAATATTCTGCAGCAGACAAAAAAGTGGATTTGGCATTTAACGGCTTCTCTAAAGAAGCAGCGCAAAAAACGATTCATATTCAAGTAACACTAAAAGGAGTTGAAACGGCCGGCGACTTAGTTATCGAGGCTCTAGGTATTGGTATAACCTATTATGTGGATGATGTGAATGGGAATGACTTGAACGATGGAACGTCGCCGGAACATGCATGGCAATCGATCGAGAAGGTGAACAATACGACGTTCTCCGGTAATGACAAATTGCTATTTAAAGCTGGAGGCAACTGGACTGGGGAGTTGTGGCCAAAAGGTTCTGGTGTAGAAGGCAAACCGATTATTGTTGATAAGTATGGAGAAGGTCCCAAACCAAGATTTATGGCAGGAGCAGATACGACTATCCCTTACATGACATGGGTGCAGCGTTCAATTGAGAATGTAAAGGTCAATAATGGGTTAAAGCTGTCCAACCAATCTTATTGGGAAATCAATAATTTAGAGCTATTCGATCCCAGCTATGATAGTGTCAGTCCTAATCATACAAATGTCTACCGCCGTGGTGTATTTATTCATGCAGAGGATGTCGGAGAGATTAAACATATTTATTTGAACAATTTGTATATTCATGGGTTCAGAGGACCTAGCTATAACGAAGGGAAAGTATCTGGAGGCATTATCGCTCATGTATTTACGAGCAAAGATGCTTCTAAACGGAAGAAAACCTGGTTTGATGATCTAAAGATAACGAATAATAAAATCGAAAAAGTCGGAAGATCAGGTGTTAACTTTCATACGCCATGGACAACAAGGAAAGCAGAAGATGGAAAATGGGCGAATTTCTCATACGTAGGTGTAGGTGAATGGACTCCTTTCACTAATGTATACATCGGTCATAACATTTTCAAAGAAATTGATGGAGATGGAACGATTATTGATAATACGTTAGGTGCAGTGTTTGAACATAATCTAGTTGATAAAGCTCTGAATAATTCCGGCTATGCGGCGGGTGTATTCAGCTGGAACTCAACAGATACCGTTATTCAATTCAATGAATTGAGCAACACTGGACGAGGGAATGATGCTCAAGGGGTAGAAATTGATGCTTTGAATGATAATACCATCGTTCAGTACAATTACTCACATGACAATTTCGGTGGGTTTTTGGAATGGTGTACGATCCCTGGTTACCCAAGCTATGACGGTATCTTCAGATACAATATTAGTCAGAATGACGGAACGGGTTACGGTGTTATTGCTTTATTCACGAATAATTTCGGAAGCAAAGCGTATAACAATACCATTTATCTTGCACCTGGCCTAGATCGAACCGTTTTCTCGAGAAAATCAGGCGGGTACAACAACAAAATTCAATTCTTCAATAATATCGTCTATAATGCAGGCGGTCTCAAGGATTCTCTCTTCCATGAAGATGTTGTTGAATATAGCAACAATATATTCTATGGATTCCCGAGCGCACCACAGGGATCAATTACAGCAGATCCGAAGCTTGTGGCTATTGGGACAGGTGGATCCTATAGTGCTGAAGTGGATGTGTTCTCGACGCTTACGGGATACAATTTATTGCCGGATTCACCAGCAATTGATGCAGGTGTGAACGTAGAGAATAATGGCGGTAGAGATATTCTGAACAATCCTTTATACAACGGGTTAGCTGATATTGGAGCAGTGGAATATTACGAAGAAGAGGAACAAGAGCCTGAACCTACTACACTCTTCATCAAAGGACCGACTATAGTGAACGCCAATGAACATTTCCAAGTTAAATTGGGCTTCAAATATTTGGATAAGCCGATACTCGCCGAACAGATTGTCCTTCAGTATGATCAGAGCAAATTCGATTTTGTTGAAGCCATTTCTCTTGTTGAAGGGGTTCGAATTCTGGACGTCGTGAACGAGGCAGGACAAATTAAACTGCTTGTCATTAGCGAAGGCTCTGCACATGCAGTCTCGGATGATAAAGAAATGGTAGAACTTGAATTCACTGCGAAGTCAGGAGAAGCAAACGCTGCAGGTGTGATAGCTGCTACTGAAGCAGTTGTTGCAGATGCTAACGGTGAGGAGTGGGAGGCAACACTAGCTTCCATTTCGATTTCCATTAACTCTGGCACTTCAGGTGATTTGAATAATGATGGTAAAATAAGCATCGGTGATTTGGCAATGATCGCTGCAAATTATGGTAAGAATGAGGAAAGCTCAGATTGGGCGCAAGTGAACAGATTTGATCTGGATGCCAACGGCAGTATAGATATTAATGATCTTGCAATCGTTGCAAGTAAAATTGTTCTAGAACCATAATGTTAAAGTCTGCGCATGTGCTTACATGCGTAGACTTATTATCCATGTGATCCGAATTGAACTGGAGGGGATCTTCATGATTAAATTAAATAAAAATAAGTCAGGATTCGTTCTAATTGCTGCCTCGTTCATGGTTGTCGTATCTATCGTTATCGTATTTATCTTTACAAGTCTTAATGAATCGGAAGCTAATGCTGCAGCTGAATCATTGAAATTCAAGGTCGAAGAGGAAGAATTCTCATTTTATCTCGATATCGTCGGCAGCTCCGAGGTGAATAGAGAAAGGAATGAAGAGCTAATAGATAAAACAAAGGAATATACACGGCAAATGTATGCTAGATGGATATTAGCTCATCAATCATCAATCATCGAACCCTTTTCATTTGATCAGTTAAAGCTTCAACATATCGAGGAAAATAATAAACGAAAAAAAATGAAAGAAGAAGGTCAAGTTTTTTATGGCCCTGAGCAGCTTGAATTAAGAGATTATTATGAATATAAGATTGATGAAGCAGCCAACGGGACCATTAAAAAAATAGCTGACGAAGCAAATCGCGAGTTAGTTGAGGAAAGCAAACGATATTATAATGAAATTAAGGAAATTTATACCGATGAAACAATCGAGTTTGATAGGGTACAAGTATTTGAGGATGGGAAGCTGGGTGAGATAGAAAGGGTTCTCATCAATAATGACAACAAACGAATAATGGAAAACTCTGATCCTGAAATGATCCGTTTCCTTGAGAACTTAAAGGAAGGTGAAGAAGCATCCTATGAGAGATATGATAACCATTACTTAATCACTATGAGGTCTAAAGAAAGCCATCAGCGTTCATTCGAAGATAATAAATATAATGCGATCAAAAATTATGTAGAAGATATTTATTATGAAGAACGACTGAGTGAAATTTTTAATAAGCTGGAGATTGAATTTGTCTTAAACGGCAAGTCCATTTCTTACTTGCAAAAAGAAGCTTATTGATCGGAATGGGGCTGATCAGGAACACTCTCCAACGTACGGTGTTTGGGACGGAAATGACTTGGTGCTTGATTCGACCATCTGCGAAATTGTCTGGAGAAGTGACTAACCGAATGAAAACCGAGCTGATCAGCCACGGCTTCTACTGTCATGTTGGTGTTCACTAACAGTTCCTTTGCTTTATTCAGCTTGAGTCGACTTAAGTATTGACGCGGCGACATTCCATACACTTGCGAGAAAATTTTAGAGCTTTGATAACGGCTTAGATGGAATTCAGTAGAAATGTCGGTAATCGAGATATCCGCGTTGAGATTCCGAACCAGACATTCTTCGATAGCATGAGCAACATCAGTAATATAGGAAGAGGACATGCTGTGCGTAGAGCCAGCTGTCTTTTTTTGTTGAGGGAAGGAAAGTAGCTCTCCGATGATAAGAAAGATGTGGGCTTGAAGGTAAATACGATCAATAAAAGAAGAATGAATAATTTTAACCTCGACGATCTCCTGTATCTGATTCTTGATTAGCCCTTTGTGGAACAGAGATTCCATAACTTCTGCATATGAGGGCAGCTTAGTTAGGGCTGCTTCTTCGCTTGTTATCATGATGTACGGGGATACTCCAAGCTGCTTGCGTATCTTCATATCATCCAAGTCGAAATGGGCATTGAAGTATACATAATGGGAGTTGGATCGATTCATCGTATAATGCCGGACACCTGAGTTAATTAACAACCAGTCACCTTGATTGAGATGCACAACCTCTCGATTAATCACCTGTGTGATTTCGCCGTCCCAGCAGAACAACAGCTCGAAAAAGTGGTGATGATGCTTAGGAAACTCCCAAGAAGGAGGCTTAACACCGAAGTGACAGCCAATCAATTGCAAGGTGTTGGTTATGTCAGGAAATTTGATGGTGGTATCCATAGCGTAGCTCCTTTTCACAACAAGAAGTTTGGATATAGTATAGCATGATAGAAATGATTATGGATTCGAAGTTCACAATTGGTTAATAAATATGTTGATATTGCAATCTGGGGACAATAAGGATCATTTGACGAACAAATGATTCGTTTGTTACAATTTCCCCATCTAATAGGAACAGGATTACGTTCCAAGGGGTAACGTAAAACTATCTCTCGGAAAAGGGTGCAGGGCATGAACAAAACAGATCGTTTGTTAGCTATAGTGCTAGAGCTGCAGCGTAACGAAGTGTTACGAGCTGAGGATTTGGCGGCTACATTTGAAACAAGCGTGCGAACCATCTATAGAGATATACAGGCTTTGAGTGAAGCTGGCGTATCCGTGATAGGGGCGCCAGGACAGGGATACTCCTTAATGGAGGGGTACTTCCTGCCGCCAGTCAGTTTCACGGTGGAAGAAGCAGTGACACTTCTCATCGGGACAGATTTTATCGAGCATTGGTTTGATGCCCACTATAGCAATAAGTCTCGAACTTCTAGAGGGAAGATTGAAGCTATCCTGCCGGAAACGATCCGCAGTGAGGCATCCCGGATTCGCAAAAGCTTTCGTTTGTTTGTGTCCTCTGAAGATGCAGCTCGATTACAAGAGAAAGCATACTTGGAAGCGATTCGTCGAGCGATGCTGGAGGAAAGGAAAATAAGCTTCCGTTATTCCAAAAGAATCGCCGAAGCTGATGGGAACCGTCAAAGTGTACGTACAGTTGCTCCATATGGACTTGTTTTTCATCAAGGGTCATGGGTACTCATTGCATGGTGTGAACTGCGTCAAGATATTCGACATTTCCGGTTATCACGGATGAAAGAGCTTATCGATTTGGAAGATAAATTTATACTGCCAGCAGATTTTTGTTTAGAAATATACCAGCCTCCAGATGATCGCGACGTAAGTGTGCGCATCTTGGTCCTACCTGACATTGCCGATAAGGTAAGGGAAGCGAACAACTTCTATTTGGAAACCATAGAGGATCATAAGGAAGGGTTGCTTATGACCTTTCGCGTTCGGCAACCTGAGGAATTGCTGCATTGGGTGCTCGGATGGGGAGGCGGAGTGGTTGTACTGGAGCCGGAATCCTTCCGACAGCGGGTTAGAAACGAACTAGAAAATACGTTGAAACGCTACTGACATAATGTTGTCAGTAGCGTTTTTGTATACTTAGATAAAAAGATGACAAAAGGCGATGATAATGATGATTACAACAAAGAAAGCATTACAACGATTTGAAGAGACTGCAACCTATTATATTCATGAACTAGATCAATTCAGTCTGGAGCAGCTGAGACAAAAGCCAAGTGACAATGAGTGGTCGATCGGAGAGATGCTTCAGCATCTCATTAGCTCGGCGCTTTATATGCAGCTTCGTAATCTTGATCAATGTCTTCTGTCAAGCCAAGATGCCTTGGTATCGCGAACGCAAAAAACCGAGGTTGGTGCTGCAATATTTGCTCAGGGGAGCTTTCCGCCCATTCGGATTCATGTTCCGCCTTCCCCACAATATACGCCTGAGCTGCCGGAAAGCAAAGAGCAGCTCATTCAAGGCTTACAGACTGTCATTCAAAGAATGAATGAGATTGAACCTAACCTTGAACAAGCGTCCAAACAAAATACAGTATCCCATCCGCGATTCGGTGAACTATGTGCGGAGGAATGGTTTCTGCTTGTTGAAATGCATTACCGTCATCATCTTCTGCAGCTGGACCGCTTAAAACAAGGATTGGTAGAGAAAGAGACCTAACTTAATGTAAGAGGGGAAATCGAAATATGCAAATGGATAAAATAAGTCAACAAAGTCGCTTTTGGATTGGTGTCGTGTCCGCATCTCATGTGAAGTATGGAGTGTTGGGGGGATTCGCTCAGCTTTGTCACGGTAAGTCAGCGTCTTTACGTAAGATGCGAGCTGGCGATTGGTTGATCTACTATTCCCCCCGTACAGAAATGACGAAAGGAGCACTACTCCAAGCGTTCACTGCTATCGGGGAATTGGATGATGATCATGTATATGAATATCAGATGTCCGAATCGTTTGTGCCATTCCGCAGAAATATCCGTTATATTTCATGCCAGGAGGTACAAATTAGAGATCTACTAGAACAGCTTAGCTTTACTCGCGGGAACCGAAATTGGGGGTATTCCTTTCGCTATGGCCATTTTGAGATCAGTCGGGAGGACTTTTTGACGATAGCCAGTGCGATGCTGAGCAATGAGTTAATTGAATGTTCTTAAAAGCTTGTAAAGGAAATCGAGGTGGGAGAGCAATAATGGAGTAAGGACTGATACAGCTGAGTAAGGGAGCCAACGCTGTGTCAGCTCCCTAGCTTAGTTATATGGCTCTCATACGATTATTCCGAGCATGATGTTCTACCTCAGCTAGTCCTAATTGCTCCAATAACGGCGGAATATACATGCCGAATCGTCCTCGCAGCCCTTTTTTCAAACCATACCATCCTCCAATAGGATTCACTTCCGAGCGACCCCAAGCTTCAACGGTACCTTCCTTAGCAGATTTCTGCTCATCAGCACTGCCAAGCTCTATCCAGTCAGAATGTTGTTTGAGCATATTGTGCAAGTCAGCAATACAACGATAATCATAATGCAATACCGTTTTTCCAACGGTACATACTAAGATTTCTCTACCGTCTTTTTCGTCTTTATACATTTCATATTCGGATGACAGGGGAGGAGTTTTTAATTTCCATGGGTTTTCCTTTGTTCCAAGTACGGAG
The DNA here is from genome assembly GCA_048976605.1 of Pristimantibacillus sp. Classification (GTDB taxonomy): domain Bacteria; phylum Bacillota; class Bacilli; order Paenibacillales; family Paenibacillaceae; genus Pristimantibacillus. The sequence goes on from JBHGUX010000031.1 coordinate 42,407, forward strand.
GACATTTGTAATTCTCCTTTTACTGTTTACTATAATTTCGATTTAGATCTCTTTAGTATAATAGATACGATTAGTGCAATTGCAAATCCCAAAGAAATAGATATTAGATATTTATTCTTCCAAAGGGGTTCAGTCAAGTTGTTTAGTGTTCGAATATCCTTGCCTGCTTCCATGCCCATCTGCAAGTTCACCTTTCCAAACCTTATCTATACTAAAAACATTTCCGCCTTCAGAATCTTTACTTTCCAAAGTGCCTGTGAATACGACGCTGGACTGCTCAAAGTTTTTTTTAGTGCCTGGTTCTGCACAACTACAAGCATATGCCTTGTTCGGGCTGAATGCACTTATACTAACAATTATACCGAGTAGTAGAACAAACGGTAGTATTCTTTTCATTCAAACCGTCCCCAATCTATTAACGAAATCGCTAATATAGACGTCAATTGGGAAACAATGTTGCAACTAGGTGATGACTGCCCAGTTACGAAGAATATTCTCTTTCAATTTTACAGATCTTCACTTTATAGTTATGGTACCAATCTTGCATGCCCTTATCCTGGGCGACCTTGTGAGATTGATGCTGCTTCCAATTACTGATCGCCTCCAGGCTATCCCAATAGGAGATGGTAATGCCAGCGCCTGAAGAATCTCTAACACCTTCAACACCTAAGAAACCAGGTTGCTCGGCAGCAAGCTGCTCCATTTTGTCGGACATTAGACTATAACCATTATCACCATCAGTACGTTGACTTGAAAAAATAACTGCATAATAAGATCCATTTGTTTCAGGTGCCATTATCATCGAGCTCCTTCAATTATTGTTTCGGTTTATATTAGATTGTACTATTATAATTTCTAAATAAAAAATAAATGTTATTCATAACTTTAATGCATAAGTTTAATGATTTATTGATTTATCTGTCCACTTAATTGATCAAAATTTCTAAAGACACAGTAAGCTAATACCTAGAATACACTATTCTAAAAGGAGATTGCAGCCTGATGAATAGACACAACGAACTAAGCCTTGTGACGAAGGCCTATCTAGATTGTTACTTCAATATTCTGAATACCATGATTCGGGATATGACAAGTGTGCCCCTCACCAATAGTATTTCCGATATTTTTATTAGGCAGATGATTCCCCATCACAGAGCAGCAATTGAAATGTCTAACAATATATTGAAATACACAACAAATCTTGAATTGCAAAGTATCGCTTTGAACATTATTGCTGAACAAACAAAAAGTATTACGAATATGCAAGCCATACAGCATCAATGCGGCCTTATGACAAATACAGATTACGAGCGATCTCACTACATGACTAGATTTAATGAAATATCGAACACCATGTTTGTTGAAATGAGTTCAGCTCCTATTACAAATGGTGTAAATGCAAATTTTGTGAGAGAAATGATTCCGCATCACGTGGGTGCTATACGCATGTCTAACAACGTACTTCAATTCAATATCTGTCCCGAGTTAAAGCCGATTCTATATGCTATCATAACTTCCCAATGCAAAGGTATCGAACAAATGCAGCAGCTGCTAGAACGGCTTGGTTCTTGTTGAATGAATACAAAATTACCATATAAAATAAAATGAGCACCCCTATGGATAAGATGCTTCAATGATTATCCTTAAAGGGGTGTTAAAGTTTGTTCGGTTAGATGCTATGATTAAATAAATGATTAAATCCTCATAGATTGGAGCAGACGTTAATGGCACAAAGCAAGACGAATGCGATGCGAATGTTGGACAAGGCCCAAATTCCGTATGCAATTATGACCTATGATAATGAAGATGGTAAAATACATGGATCGGCTGTTGCCGAGAAGATCGGTAAACCGAAGGAGATCGTTTTCAAGACGTTAGTCGCTCACCAAGCCGCGAATTTATTCATATATGTCATTCCAGTAGAGGAGGAGCTTGATCTTAAAGTAGCAGCACAGGCGGCTGGTGTGAAGAAGATCGAGATGCTCCCTGTTAAGGATCTTCAAAAGTGGACGGGCTATATTCGTGGTGGCTGTTCACCAATAGGAATGAAAAAGCTGTATCCTACTTATATGGACAGCAGCGCTCAAGATTTACAAAAGATGATTGTGAGTGCTGGTAAGATCGGACTTCAGCTAGAACTTGAGCCGAAGCAGCTAGCTGAACAACTATCGGCTGTGTTCATTCCTTTAGTAAAAGAGAATTATTAACGTTTCACCATATCGTTTTAAGTTTTTATACTTATAAAGCATTGCTTATAGAGGAGGGAGTCTTTTGGATAAAGTAAATAAACAGGTTGAGGAGAATAGATGCCCCTTATGTAGTGATGTAAATCAATGCAGTGTTGAGAGCGGTGACTGCTGGTGTTTCAATACGAAATTCCCCATAGAGTTGAATGAACGTTTACCTGAAGAGTTAGTAGGGAAAGTCTGTATTTGTCAAAAATGTGTGGAGAAATATAAAAGACATTCAAATCTATCAGAATCACAATTATAGAAACTCTTGTGGCATGTTTTGATAAGGTATGGAGATCCGCTTCGGGATTATAAATTGTAAATATTCTTTTTTTCTTATGGGATTAGCTGTATTCAAATGTTAGTGGAAAAAGTTGCATAGTAGTGTAGAGGATTATCGAACGCAAAATAGTTGTAATTAAAATAATAATATGATAATCTAAAAAAACGAAATGCATGTAACCGGTTACACATTGGGGGATGAATCGTTAATGACTATTAAAGATGTTGCAAGAATCGCTGGAGTCTCGGTGGCCACCGTCTCACGGGTGATCAATGAATCTGGTTATGTAAATGTAGATACCCGCAAAAAGGTCGAAGCAGCGGTCAAACAAATTAATTACACCCCTAATGAAGTAGCACGGTCGTTATACAAACGGAAGTCCAAATTAATCGGATTGTTATTGCCTGACATCACCAATCCATTTTTCCCGCAGTTAGCAAGAGGGATAGAGGATCGAATGCAGGAGAATGGTTATCGGATTATATTTGGGAACAGCGATGAGAATGGGGACAAGGAATTGGATTATATTCGAACCTTTGTCCAAAACAATGTCATCGGAGTAATTGCATCAACGAATTTTCCTGACAGTGATACTTATCTTGATTTGAAAATTCCAATCGTATTTTTGGATCGTACTTCTAATGACAGTCCTTCTGTATATGCAGACGGGAGAAAAGGCGGACGTCTTGCTGCTGAAGAAATCATTGCTCGAGGAAGTAAACTAATTACGGTTGTACAAGGACCGGCACATATCAAACCTGCACAGGATCGTTTTCTTGGAGCTGTTGAGGTGCTGAATGAAATGGATATAACCTATAATGTGATCCAGACTTCATCCTTCTCATTCGCAGAAGCGGAGCAATGGGCCCAAGAGTTATTTGATAAATATATAGATACCGATGGAGTCATTGCTAGTAATGATATCGTAGCAACGGCCGTTCTTCATGAAGCACATCGTCTAGGCAAAAAAGTACCACAGGATGTTCAAATCATCGGATTCGATGATATCCCGCTTAGCAGTCTGTTGTCACCATCTTTATCAACCATTCGCCAGCCTGCACATGACATGGGCAGAGAAGCGGCTGGTTTACTTATTAAGTTAATTGAACAAGATAAGGTAGAAGATAAGATTATTCAATTGCCTGTTAGCTTCGTGGAACGAGAGACGACCAGGCCGAAGCATTAGATTAAACCATGAGAAAGGTTGATGATTATGGCTAAGATTTGTGTAGTAGGAAGCAGTTCAATGGATTTGGTGGTGACTGCATCCAAGCGCCCTCAGGCTGGTGAAACGGTTCTTGGAGACAGCTTCACTACAGTTCCTGGAGGTAAGGGAGCGAACCAAGCAGTTGCAGCAGCGCGTCTAGGTGCTGAAGTTAGTATGATCGGCTGCATAGGAGAGGATTTCTATGGGAAAGCTATTTTGGACAATCTAAAAGCAAATCATATTATTACCACCTATGTGGAACCGGTTACACATATCGAAAGCGGAACAGCTCATATCATTTTGGCTGAAGGCGATAATAGCATTGTTGTTGTAAAAGGGGCCAATGATCGAGTTACTCCAGCTTACGTTGAACGAGCACTTGATGCGATTCACAGCGCTGATATCGTTCTCATTCAACAAGAAATACCGGAAGAAACGGTAGCTTATGTAAGCGACCTTTGCCGTAACTTGAATATCCCATTACTGCTTAATCCGGCACCAGCACGTTCCATTAGCGATGCGATTATTGAGAATGCGACCTACTTAACGCCTAATGAACATGAATGTACGATATTGTTCCCTGGGATGAGCACGTCAGAAGCTTTGCAGAAATATCCCAATAAGCTAATCATTACAGAAGGCAGCAGAGGCGTACGATATTTCGATGGTGATCAAGAAGTACTGATTCCCACTTATAAAGTGGAGGCTATAGATACGACTGGAGCGGGAGATACTTTTAATGCAGCATTCGCAGTCGCTGTAGCAGAAGGCCATTCCATACCAGAGGGCTTGAAGTTCGCTAATCGCGCTGCTTCTCTATCGGTTACCAAATTCGGTGCTCAAGGCGGTATGCCAACAAGAGCAGAGGTTGAGGCGAATCTTTAATATGAAGAAGCTTGGGATATTAAATAGTCATATTTCCAAAATACTTGCTGATTTAGGTCACACCGACACGATCGTCATTGCAGATGTTGGTCTGCCCATCCCACCCGATGTTCCTAAGATTGATCTGGCTCTTAAGCTTGGCATTCCTAGCTTCCAAGATGTTGTTGATATCATTGCGGAGGATATGGTCATAGAAAAGGTGATCGTGGCAGAGGAACTAGCTGAGAATAATAAAACAACGTCTTACTACTTAAAAGATAAGTTTAAGGAAATAACTATAGAAGAATATTCACATGAACAATTTAAGCAATTAACCCAGAATGCGAAGGTTGTTATTCGGACGGGTGAGGCTAAACCTTATGCGAACTGCATTTTACAAGCTGGTGTCTACTTTGGATAATAAGGGGGTTCTATGGATATGCACATAACAATGAAAGATATTTATAAGTCATTTGGTGCTAACCGAGTGTTGACCGGTGTGGATTTCGAGCTTCTGGATGGTGAAGTCCATGCCCTTATGGGTGAGAATGGCGCCGGTAAGTCTACTATGATGAATATTCTAATTGGTCTGCATCAGCGTGACCAAGGAACGATAATGATCGATGGGCAGGAAACCTATTTTTCCAATCCAAGAGAGGCGGAACGAAGCGGGATAGCTTTCATCCATCAAGAATTGAATGTGTGGCCAGATATGACGGTTCTGGACAACCTATTCATCGGTAAAGAACGAACTTCCAAATTAGGTTTGCTAAATAGGAATGAGATGAAAGCGTTAGCAAATGAACAGTTTCATAAGCTTTCCGTGACGATTCCGCTGAGTCAAGAGGCGGGGAAATGCTCCGTAGGCGAGAAACAGATGATTGAGATTGCCAAAGCGCTCATGACCCATGCGAAGGTTATCGTCATGGACGAGCCCACTGCTGCATTAACAGAGCGAGAAATACAGAAACTATTCGAAGTTATTACTGCTCTTAAGAAAGAAGGAGTCTCCATCGTCTATATTTCGCATCGGATGGAGGAGATTTTTACCATATGTGATCGAATAACTGTCATGCGGGATGGGAAAACGGTAGATACCAAAGCAATCCCAGATACGAACTTTGACGATGTCGTTAGAAAGATGGTTGGACGAGAATTAACAGATCGTTTCCCTGAGCGTCAATCCGAACCTGGTGAAATAGTGCTTGAAGTTAAGAGCGCTTCTAAGAAGGGTCAATTCAAGGATGTTAATTTCTCTGTTCGATCTGGTGAAATTATCGGATTCTCCGGCTTAATGGGTTCTGGACGGACAGAAATGATGAGAACCTTATTCGGACTAGATTCATTAGATTCCGGTGAGATTTGGGTAAAGGGGAAAAAGGTTGCGATCCGTAATCCCAATGACGCAATGAAGGCGGGAATAGGTTTTGTTACAGAGGATCGTAAGGATGAAGGATTAGTTCTTGATTTCTCGATTCGAGACAATATGGTTCTTACGAATTTATATAGCTTTGCACCGAAGGGCGTTATCAATGATAAGAAAGAACAAGAATTCGTAGAGATTCTTATCAAACGGCTGCAGATCAAGACACAGTCCTCTTCAACCTTAGTACGTCATTTATCTGGGGGCAACCAACAGAAGGTGGTCATTGCCAAATGGATTGGAATTGGCCTTAGTGTTCTCATTCTGGATGAACCGACACGTGGAGTCGACGTAGGAGCTAAGCGAGAAATCTATCAACTTATGAATGAATTAACAGAACGTGGCGTCGCCATTATTATGGTATCCTCTGAACTTCCTGAAGTATTGGGGATGAGTGACCGAATTATCGTTGTTCATGAAGGTAAAATCAGCGGTGAACTTAAACAAGAGGAAGCAACGCAAGAAAACATTATGACGTTAGCTACAGGAGGGCAATAGTGATGACGACAACTACGATTAACGACGATAGAGACAAAAAAGGCTTTCAAATGGGACAACTGACACAGAAACTAGGTCCATTGCTAGGGCTGATCATTCTTATTGTTATTGTATCCGTGCTCAACCCAAGCTTTTTGGAGCCACTTAATATTCTGAACTTGCTCAGACAAGTCGCGATTAACGCACTGATCGCTTTTGGTATGACCTTTGTTATTCTGACAGGCGGGATCGATTTATCTGTAGGTTCAATTCTCGCTTTATCTAGTGCTCTCATGGCAAATATGATGTTATCCGGATTTGACCCTATATTAGCCATTATTGTTGGTTGTTTGTTAGGTGGAGTAATGGGGATGGTCAATGGGCTCATGATTACGAAAGGTAGAATGGCTCCATTTATCGCTACTTTAGCGACTATGACCATTTTCCGAGGATTAACCCTTGTCTATACGAATGGTAATCCAATTACAGGTCTTGGGGACAGCATGGTGTTCCAATTGTTCGGCCGCGGTTATTTCCTTGGTATTCCAGTTCCTGCTATTACGATGATTATTGTGTTCGCTGTCTTGTGGATTGTACTGAACAAAACGCCATTTGGCCGTAAAACGTATGCGATAGGCGGTAATGAGAAAGCTTCGATTATTTCAGGTATTAAAGTTGATCGCGTCAAAATTATGATTTATTCATTAATCGGTATGTTATCCGCATTAGCAGGAGCTATCTTGACCTCTAGATTGAACTCCGCACAACCAACAGCGGGTACATCTTATGAGTTGGATGCCATTGCGGCAGTTGTATTAGGCGGCACAAGCTTAACCGGTGGTCGTGGACGTATAGTAGGTACATTAATTGGTGCTCTTATTATCGGGATTTTGAACAATGGTTTGAACCTGCTCGGCGTATCTTCTTTTTACCAGATGGTCGTAAAAGGGATTGTAATCGCAATTGCTGTACTAATTGACCGTAAGAAAGCTGCATAAGAGGGGGATTCCAACATGAAAAAACTTACTTTAATTCTCACTGCCTTACTATTAGTCCTTATGACAGGCTGTTCGCTTGAGCCGCCAGATTGGGCCAAACCCAATGCTGGGGGTGACTTGAAGAATATGAAGATTGGATTATCCATATCTACATTGAACAATCCATTCTTCGTATCCGTTAAAGATGGAGTCGTGGCAGAGGCTAAGAAGCAAGGGTTGGAAGTCCTCGTCATCGATGCACAGAACGATTCTGCCAAGCAAAGTAATGACGTGGAGGATTTAATGCAAAAGGGTGTTAATGCATTGTTGATTAATCCTGTAGATTCATCAGCGATCTCGACCGTCGTTCAGACGGCTAACAGTCTAGCTATTCCAGTCATTACATTGGATCGTTCTGCAGATAAAGGGGAGATTCAAGCTCTTGTTGCGTCTGATAATGTCAAAGGCGGCTCGATGGCAGCAGAGTATATCGTAGAGAAGCTTGGAAAAGGGGCAAAGGTCATTGAGCTCGAAGGATCACCAGGCGCATCAGCTACTCGTGAACGTGGCAAGGGATTCCATGAGATTGCGGATACGCAGCTTAAAGTCATTGCGAAGCAAACCGCTGATTTCGACCGTACGAAAGGATTAACCGTTATGGAGAACCTTCTGCAAGGAAATCCAGGCGTACAGGCTGTCTTCGCTCACAATGATGAGATGGCTCTAGGTGCCATTGAAGCGATCCAAAGCTCGGGTAAGAATATTCCGATAATCGGATTCGATGGCAATGAAGATGCACTAAATTCCATCCAAGCTGGTAAATTAACCGGAACTATTGCCCAACAGCCTGAATTGATTGGACAGCTGGCTGTACAAGCGGCCAAGGATGTTCTTGATGGGAAAGCAGTGGAGAAGTTGATTGCTGCACCGCTGAAGCTGGTCGTTAAGGAGTAAGAGGGTTAGGATACTATAAGCGAAGGGCTCAATTATAAACACTGCGTTTACCTTATAGGTGAGCGCGGTGTTTTTTTGGTTTTTGTTAGAAATATTCTTCTTGACTTGGAGTCAACACCAAGTTGTAGGATCAATTGTATCCTTAATTTCGGAAATACATCTTACGACTAATTAATACTCGGAGGTTACAAATTGGATACTATAAGACAAAATAAGGTTGCACTTATTACTGGGGCAAAATCTGGGGTAGGGTTCGAATTAACAAAACGATTGCTCTCGGAGGGAATGCAAGTAGTAGCCCTGATCCGATCTGATTTTCAGAATAACGATTCTCTTATTCGAGAATCCCTAAAGAATAACAGTCTCCGAGTCTATAAAGCTGATTTAAGTGATTATGAAAGTTTGAAAGCAGCGTTAAAGGATATCAAATCGAGCGAAGAACGAATGGATGTGATTTTTAACAATGCAGGTGTTATGCCTGATAAGATAAGTTACTCCAGACAGGGTCGGGAGATGCAATTCGAGGTCCATACGGTTGTTCCTTATATCATTTTCATGGAATTAAGAGAACTAGTATTAAAGGGGGAGTTGCGCTCCATAGTCAATACTTCCTCTAATGCTTTGCTTTCAGTGAAACGGTTCGAGCTTGAAACGTTGGAGAAGCCGACTGAATTCAAAAAGCTTCTGGGAGGATATGCATCTACAAAGCTGGCATTGACGCTCTGGACGCAAGCAGCATCCCAGACAGCTTCTGCAGAAGGCATCGAGATCAGGAGTGTCTGCCCAGGGCCCAATAAAACCCCGATGAGCGGAAGTTCGGGCATGCCGACATGGCTGATTCCCATTCGTCATCTCTTCTTTTCCCACCCAAGCAAGGGTGCAGTACGTCTGTATGATGCAGCATTCGGAGAGAGTAGAGGGAAATCAGGCGACTTCCTCAATAAAGGCAAAACTACGCCTGTGAAATTCATGCATAAGAGTCGAAGTATGCTGGAGAAAGTAGATTCTATTTATAGGGATGAGTTTCTTAGAGCTTGATGGGGATAAGGTATGATTTATTGGGGTAACCCTTATTTTAGTGTAAAATGTACTCATCTTTAATAAAGAGGGGACTTTGAGATGAACTCAACGATTTTACATATTGAGGATGATCAAGATATTGGATCATGGGTCAATGAATTTTTAACCGAAAGAGGTTATGAAGTAATTTGGTTGAATTCTGGACAAGATGCAATGGAGCATATGGTGAAAGTTGATCTCGTCATTTTAGATATCATGCTGCCTGGGTTAGATGGGTATACCATCGGACAGCGTCTTAAACAAAAGTACCCTGAAAAACCAATTATGATGCTGACAGCAAGAACCTCCATTGAGGATAAACTGCAGGGACTTTCGTTTGCGGATGACTATATGACAAAGCCATATCATCCCGACGAACTCGAAGCGCGGATTCAAATTCTGCTCAGGCGCTCAGGCGGCGTAGTCTCTACTGATCTTATGCAGTTGGGGCATTTGAGTATAGATAGGAAAGCCAACCGAATTGTGAATACAGACACGAATACGGAGATTGTTCTGACCGGTAAACAGTTTCATATCTTTATGTATCTTCTCGATCATCCCAATCAGATCTTGACCCAAAGGCAAATATACGAAGCAGTGTGGGAAGATCCCTATATTAAAGGGGATCGAACCCTTATGGTGCATATCCGTCATTTGCGTGAAAAAATAGAGCGTGATCCCAGTTATCCGCAGATGATCGGAACGATTCGCGGCATCGGTTATAGGTTGAAGTTATGAATATTCGAAGATCGCTTGTCACCAAATATTTGATTCTGATTCTCGCATCTATACTCATGTGGCCTATATTGCCAGCCCTCTATTATTTACCTGGCATCTTGCTTAAACAGAATGCGATTCATGAGCCACTGGAAATAGAAAAAATGTGGAAGCATGCAGCTGAACAACTAAATGAAGCTGATGAGCATACAATCAATGAAAAGCTGGATAAAATACAAGAGCATTATCCGAAAGCTAAGGTGTTTTGGGTCGACAAAGCGGGGAAAACCCATATGATCCATAAACATACCACAGAAATTCCCGATCAATGGACACCCTCCAATCTCATCAACTATCTCGAAAAGAATAAGGAACTAGACCTGTTCACTGTGAAAGCTGTGATGGGTACAGACGGGAAACAAGGATTTATGGTATTTTATATTCCCAAATCCGCTACGACACTCGCAATAAAGCCCGTAAATGGAAATTTCTTTTTAATCCTCATTATTTTTGCTGCAGGTGTTTTGATCGTGATGGTATCCTTGATATTCTTCTTAAGCATTCGCAAAAGGCTTGTAAAACTCCAAACTGCAATGTCAGATACCGGAAATAACGGAATGTCGGATGAGGTCACAGTCAATAACAGCGATGAGATTGGACAGTTGGAACAAGCCTTTAATCGGATGGTGAACCAATTGAAAAGCAGTAGAGAGAGAGAGAAAGAGGAAGAGAACCTTCGCAAACTATGGATCGCCAACGTATCTCACGATCTACGCACACCATTGACCGTTATTCAACAGCATGCCTACACTGTTCAGAGTAATCCATCATCACCAAGAGCAACAAAGTCAATGCAAATCATTATCAACAAAGTCAATGATGTTGGAAAATTACTTGAAAACCTGCTTACCTATACATTGCTTTCAGCGGGAAAACACCCAATAAAACGGGAGAATATCGACGTTGTAGAAGAATTGCACCATGCCGCTGTTGAATGGTATCCTGTCTTAGAAAAAGAAGGATTTCGAGTGGATATAGACTTGCCGGATCAAGTGCTAAATTGGAAAGTTGATCCGTTATGGTTGCGATGCATCTTGGATAACCTGGTGCAAAATGTGATCAGGTATGCCAAACTCGGTCAATACATAGGAATTGGTTTTGTTGAACGGAATGGCATAATGCATATGTTCATTGAAGATAAAGGAGAAGGGATAAAGCACGACACAGAAGCGAAAGGGGCAGGTATTGGTCTGTCAATCGTCTCCTTCATGACGAAAGAAATGGACATCGATTGGGAGATATCCAGCTCTCCAAACGGGACACTCCATTATTTAAGCCAGAAATTAAACTAAATTTAAACTTCCGGTCACCTTAATTTCCCATTGAGCAAGTAAAGTGGGATATGAGGTGATTTTATTTTGGAAAGGTGTTAGTAATGTCAATCCAATTTATTGATATCCGACGAGGACCGAATTGTTTACTTCCTTAATAATGTCTCACACCTTTATTAACGAAAATATAAGAAGGTAGGAATGACAAGATGATAGTAACGACAGAAGATAAAGCATCACGTTTGATGAGAATGCGAAGAATTTGGGGATATGGGACCGCCATAGCGGTATCGCCGTATCTGCTGATTAAAATCGCCTGGACATTTGGTCTATTCATGCCGACCAATCAAATGGGCGACCCCAGTTGGCGTATTGCCAACGCAGTAACCATGGTTCTCGCCGCGGCCTGTATCTTGTTGGCGATGGCGATCTGCAGGCCGTGGGGTGAGCGGTTGCCCTCGTGGTTGGTGGCTCTTCCGGTGTGGGTGGGCACCGGTCTTCTCGTACCCATGCTGCTGCTAGCACCGTTACTCGGTCCGGCCGCCATTACCCGGGATATGGAGGCAGGTACCGCCGACTTTTGGGTTTATGAGCAGATCTTTGTCATGGTCTCGCTGGTCGGAGTCGGTATCTGTCTGCCTCTCGCCTTGGCAGGATATGCCAAGACACGGTGGCCGGAGGCACTTGTTGGTCCAATCGACTGCGGGGAGCTGCTGCCGGGACACACCCGGCAACTTCAGATTACCCTGGCCAGATTTGTAGCAGGAGGTTGCATCTTGCTTTCCTTCATCAAGATATTCTGGGCGATGGGCGGCACTCTCGGCATCGCACCTGCCATGCTGGATTACCGCGATATATGGTGGGGCTTGCTGTCGTTGAGTACCGGCGTATGGGCCTTCGCGGGGGCATGGGGCTTGCTGGTGATTACTTCCCGCCGTGGCTCGTGGAGGTTCTTACCCCCCATGGCGGCGGCATGGATATCGTCGGGAATGCTGTTCTCTTACAATCTCTTCAACCGCTTGTCCACCTCTCGCCCTGATGCCCAGCCCGCCCCAGAGTACCCGCTGGCACAAGTGCTGACCACGGAGGCAGGCACCGTCCTGGGGGTGATGATGGGGATGATTCTCCTTCTGGTACTGCATGATCGCCGACGCGCCTTGAGCGGCGAATCAGTTTGAGGCGAAGCAGCATACAACTGATTCCTGTTGAGAATAGCAACTCAGCTTAAAGAGCATGAAATAGGCAGATAACTAGGCAAACCTGCAAATCCATTGCTACTTGCAAGACTTGAAAAATTCAAGAATCTTAATTCAATTCAAGCGGGTAAAATAAAAGGAACAACTGCTTAACAGTCTGAATTAATTGAACAGCTAGCTGTTCAAGCAGCTAAAGCAGCTAAAGCATTGAAGAAGTTGAAGATTAAGTGGTATAGATTGGAAGTGAAGATTGGCAACACTGCTGTCACCTTTGGGTGAGGGTAGTGTTTTTTTTTATTTATTTATTCATTAGAAAGATTGAATGCACCTGCCGGGATAGAATAGACTCGTGTGTTTATGGGAAAATTAATAAATGGTCCGAACAAACGGTGCTAGATGTAAGACATTAAGGATTTGATGGCTTGATTTAACGCGTTTTTTCGATAATATTCGTCAAATTCACAAAACATTCATTTTGTCTTCATGCATTCTTCATGAACAAAATGATCGTAAGTGTTATTATCTTAGTACAAGCAGTAAATAAGAATGATTCTAGACAACGAAATACCGGATCTATTGTCATTCTAAAAAAATCTAAAACCACTACTAGGAGGAATTTCATTATGTCCCTTATCGGAACTGAAGTACAACCATTCAAAGCAACAGCTTATCAAAACGGCAAGTTCGTTGATCTTACAGAAGCAAATTTCAAAGGCAAATGGAGCGTAGTTTGCTTCTATCCAGCTGACTTCACATTCGTATGCCCTACTGAACTAGGAGATTTGCAAGATCAATATGAAACATTGAAATCTCTGGGCGTTGAAGTGTACTCTGTATCGACTGATACTCACTTTACTCATAAAGCATGGCATGACAGTTCAGACACAATCGGCAAAATCACTTACCTGATGATCGGTGACCCGACTCACACGATCTCCCGCAACTTTGATGTATTGATCGAAGCTGATGGTATGGCTGATCGCGGTACGTTCATTATCGATCCAGATGGAGTTATCCAAACTGTTGAAATCAATGCAGGCGGTATCGGCCGTGATGCAAGCGCGCTTATTGGCAAAGTGAAAGCAGCTCAATACGTTCGCAACAATCCGGGCGAAGTTTGCCCTGCGAAATGGCAAGAAGGCGGCGAAACGCTTAAACCAAGCCTTGATCTTGTAGGCAAAATCTAAGGAGGGCTAAACATGGTATTGGATGCACAGATTAAAGAGCAGCTCAACCAATACCTTCAGCTCTTGGAAGGCGATGTGCTGATTAAAGTCAGCGCAGCGTCTGACGCAGTATCTACCGACATGCTGGCTTTAGTGAATGAGCTGGCCAGCATGTCGTCCAGAATTACCGTGGAGAAAGCACAGCTTTTCAGAACGCCAAGCTTCAGCGTGAATCGCGTTGGAGAAGACACTGGAGTAGCTTTCGCCGGTATTCCTTTGGGACATGAATTTACTTCATTGGTACTTGCCTTGCTGCAGGTTAGCGGAAGAGCTCCGAAGGTTGAACAGAATGTTATTGATCAGATTAAGAATCTTCGCGGCGAATATGCGTTTGAATCATACATCAGCTTGAGTTGCCATAACTGTCCTGATGTTGTGCAAGCACTCAACTTGATGAGCATCCTCAATCCTGGCATTACCCATACCATGATTGATGGAGCTGCCTTTAAAGAAGAAGTTGAAAGCAAAGAGATTATGGCGGTACCGTCCGTATTCCTGAACGGCGAGTTTTTCGGAAGCGGTCGTATGACGCTGGAAGAAATTATTGCCAAGCTCGACGACGCTCCAGATGCTTCTGTTTTTGCAGATAAAGAGCCCTTCGATGTGCTCGTAGTAGGCGGCGGCCCTGCCGGCGCAAGCTCTGCGATCTATGCGGCACGCAAAGGTATACGCACAGGTATTGTTGCTGAACGCTTTGGCGGTCAAGTGATGGACACTGTAGGTATTGAGAACTTTATCAGCATGACATATACCGAAGGTCCAAAGCTGGCAGCGAGTCTTGAAGAGCATGTGAAAGAGTACAACATTGACGTTATGAAGCTGCAGCGCGCCAAGCGCCTGGAGAAGAAGGAACTAATCGAAGTTGAACTCGAGAACGGCGCTGTTCTGAAAAGTAAAACCGTAATCCTCTCAACCGGTGCACGCTGGCGTAATGTTGGTGTTCCCGGCGAAGCGGAATTCAAGAACAAAGGTGTAGCTTATTGCCCTCATTGTGATGGTCCTTTGTTTGCCGGCAAGCATGTAGCGGTTATCGGCGGGGGTAATTCCGGTATCGAAGCAGCTATTGACCTCGCAGGTATTGTGAGTCATGTTACCGTTCTTGAATTTAATCCAGAACTGAAAGCAGATTCTGTATTACAAGATCGTCTTTACAGTCTGCCGAACGTAACGGTGCTTAAAAACGTTCAAACCAAAGAGATTACCGGTACGGATAAAGTGAACGGCATCTCTTATACGGATCGTGAAACAGGAAACGTTCATCATATCGAATTACAAGGCGTATTCGTTCAGATCGGCCTAGTGCCGAACACCGAATGGCTTGGCGATACGCTCGAACGTACTCCTATGGGAGAAATCGTCGTAGATCGCCACGGCGCTACAAGCATCCCAGGCGTATTCGCGGCAGGCGACTGCACGAATAGTGCTTATAAGCAAATTATTATCTCGATGGGTTCGGGTGCTACAGCAGCCTTGGGCGCATTTGATTATATGATTCGCAATTAATAGCTGGATAAAGGATGCCCTCTGAACTTAGGTTCAGGGGGTGTTTTTTTGTGTCTTAAGGAGGTGCCTCAGGTGAAAAGATAGAAAGGAAATACAGAAGTTACTTCGGCATAAGACAAGGATGCTACGTGTACTGGCAAGTGAAATACATATGAGTTACATCACTTATAGCAAAACCCGTTCCAAGCTTGGTCAGGTGGAAATTCTACCCCAAGAAGTGCGAATTAAAGTCATGGGGTCACATGAAAATTGAAAATGCCGGAAGAACAAGAAGCGATTATGGAACTACTGTTTAAGAACAGAATCGAATTCAAGACGTCACATTTTTCCTTTTTGTCAGGCTTGCTGTTTTGTAAGAAATCCGGTTCCCTGATGAGGTTTCGGGTAGGCGAGAACTTGAAGCAGTGGTAGCATTGGATGCATAGTGCTATCACCAGTATATTAAAGAAACTTTTAAACTGTGGAGTGTATATATGAGCGAGTAGAGCAGTTTAGGGAAGTGAGGGGGGCCGCAGTAACGAGAATTGAGCGATTGAAGAAGTTGGTAGTATAATCGGGAAGGAATCGGGTGGAGGGAGGGTTTAATATAGGTTAGGAATAATACGTTTTTTACCACTGTCTTCTCACATGTGGAACTGATAATATTCATATTTTGGAAATAAGATGTGGCAGAATCGCTAATTGTGAGAGAGTAACATCAAATAGATGTTCTCATGTGAAAAGCTTACATATTAAAACTATTTTCGCTGCTCTTATACTTATTAGGTGGTATAATATACCTATAAGGAGGGGTAAAATTGAACGATGTTCGGGGATCTAAATGGAGAAAATGGGACTTACATTTCCATACTCCATCTTCATTTGACTATCAAAACAAGTCAATTACTAATGTTGAGATAATAGAGATGCTTGAGGCAAAAGAGATTAAAGCTGTTGCAATAACAGATCACCACGTAATGGACGTACACAGAATAGAAGAACTTCAACGATTGGGGAAAGCAAAAGGAATTACTGTATTTCCAGGTATTGAATTAAGGTCTGAACTCGGTGGAAGTGAATCGATACATTTTATAGGTATTTTTCCAGAAGATTCAGATGTTATGGATTTATCAGTGAAATTACAGGGCAAGCTTGAAATTACTTCTGCAGATATAAAGAGGAAAGGTGACGATTTTGTTTATTGTGATTTTAAAGAATCGTCCAAACTAATACATGAACTAGGTGGAATTGTAACAGTACACGCGGGCAAAAAAACAAATGGTACAAATGGTATTGAAAGTATTCGTAATAATCAAAAATACAAGCAAGCAATAAAGAAAGATTTAGTAGAAGGTGGATATATAGACGTATTCGAGATTGGTCAACTAGACGATGTGACCGATTACCAAAATATTGTTTTCCCTCACCTAGGTAAAAGCTTTCCTTTAATTATTTGTTCAGATAACCATTTGATAAGAGAGTATCACATAAAAGAAAGTCTATGGATTAAATCTGATTTAACATACAAAGGCTTGAAACAAGCAATTACAGAGTCCAAAGATAGAATTAAACTAGGAATAAAACCAGAACAAATAGTAAACTACGAAACAAAAAAAACTAAAATTATAGATTCAATTACTGTTAAAAAAATAGACGATAAATTAACAGATGCTTGGTTTGATAAATGTGAGGTAAAGTTTAATTCAGGACTTGTTTCCATTATCGGTAACAAAGGAAATGGAAAAAGTGCTTTAGTTGATATACTTGGACTTCTAGGGGGCTGTACACATAATTCGTTTGAATTCTTAAATGATAAGAAATTTAGGAATTCAAAGCACAATATCTCACAGCACTTCGAAGCGACTTTAAAATGGGCAAGTGAAGATACAGCTACAAAAAAACTATCCGAAAATGTACTTGATACTGAAGTAGAAAAAGTCAAATACATCCCCCAACAGTATTTGGAAAAATTATGCAATGAAATGAATGTTGCTAGTGGCAACAGTTTTGATGCCGAAATAAAAAAAGTTATTTTTTCTCATATTAGTATAGAAAATAGACTTGGTTGTGAAACTTTTGACCAATTACTGAATTTAAAGACTAAAGAGCTGTCTGAGGAAATAAATATTTATAGAAGACAAGTTAGTGAAGTTAATTCATCTATATGTGAAATAGAAATTAAACTTACAAGTAGTTACCGAGAACAAATAAATGAACAACTAAAAGCAAAGCAAATTGAGTATGATCAACATTTAAGGATAATGCCAGAGGAGGTAGAAAAGCCATTAAGTGATAATCAAGCGGATAGCGGTTATATTGAACTGAATAAGGAAGTAAGTTTGTTGAATAACCAAAAGGCTCTTCTTCAGGAAGACAGATATAAAAAAATAGAAGAAAGAAAGTCTCTTGTTAAGAAACAAGAAGCATTGAAAAGTGCGTTTGGGAAAATTGATAATTTTATGTTGCAATTTGATAAATTATTAAAAGATTTAGGTGAACATCTAGGGTTATTGGGGATAAATCAAGAACAAGTTATTTCTTTGAAAATAGATAAATTTGCACTTTTGTCAAAACAAGAAGAAATTAATGGGAATCTTGAAAAGCTTGCTCAATACTTAGATGGAAACTCTGATGGATCATATAATATTGTTTATGGAATGCTTGAAGAAAAATTAAGGCACCTGGACGACAAGCTTGATAGACCAAATAAACTCTACCAAGAATACTTGGGTAAAATTGAAGAGTGGAGTAAAGTAGAGAAGGAATTAATGGGAGATACATCTACACCAAATTCTCTAAGCTACATAAGGAACCAACTTAATGACCTTGATTCAGTGTTACCAAATAAACTGGTTGAGGCTAAAAAGTCTAGAAAGTTCCTTTCGAACCAAATATTTGATTTGATTCAAAATCTAATATCAACTTATCAAGATCTTTATAATCCTGTTCAAAATGCAATAAGTGTCCATCATTTGATCAGAGAAAAATATCAACTTAATTTTGAAGTATCAATAGTACTAGGCTCTTTCGTGGAAGATTTTTTTAAAATGGTTGGGAATTCTAGAGGATCCTTTTATGGAGCTGAGGACGGTAATAGAAGGTTAAAAGAAATTATTGATAGGTATGAATTTCTTGATTTTGATTCCATCATATCTTTTATCGATGAAGTTATTCTAAACCTAGAGACTGATCAAAGAGATTCTTCAAAATCTAGCCTTCCTGTTGAGTCGCAGCTTCGAAAAGGATCGACTAAGCAAGAACTTTATGATTTGTTGTTTAATTTGAGCTATTTATCACCAATCTATGCTTTAAAGCTTGGAGATAAAGAAATTAACAAACTTTCACCGGGGGAAAAGGGTGCATTGTTATTAATGTTTTATCTCTTGGTTGATCGTGATGACCGACCTTTAATTATAGATCAGCCTGAGGAAAATCTGGATAATCAGTCTGTTTTTGAACTGTTGGTTCCTTGCATAAAAGAAGCAAAAAATAGAAGACAAATATTTATTGTTACACATAATCCAAACTTAGCAGTTGTTTGTGATGCGGAACAAGTGATTTATAGTTCTATTGATAAAAAAAATGCAAACAAAGTAAATTATCTTACAGGGTCAATCGAAAATATTGAGGTTAATAATAAAATTGTAGACATTCTTGAAGGTACATGGCCTGCTTTCGATAATAGAACAAGTAAATATATTATGGTGGTATAAAGAAAAAAATTTATATAACTTGTTATTCATGCCCCTCTCAAGTTTACCTCAAGAATAATATTGGGAGGGGATTTTGTTGCGGTGGTATCCCTTATTAGTTGAAATTATCTTTTGCGGATAATTGAACATCTTTTTTAACCTTAAGTAGATTGTTATCCAACATGCGAAAAGTGCTGATCCCCATGATATCTCAAAAAGTACCCATATTTACTGCAACACGTATATAACCCAGTAAATTGGTTTCCTTAGATCACAATAAGCTTTTGATAAAGCTAATAGTTTTACGTGGTTATGACGAGGTTTTGTGAATGAATCATGCAATTATTAAGACTGATATTGTTAATTATAGGGTGGAATAATGTCGGATATTCATTATAGAACAAAAGAATTCTATAGATTGATTCAAATTGGAAAAAGTATATCAAAACAAAATAGAATACAAATTAATACTTCATCAATGCGGTCATTTTTCTCAGAAACTATTTATGAAAAATCATTGTTAAATGCAAATAGTATCATTAATTTAATTCCGAATTTAAAAATGGATAATCTTAAAGAGGCACAAAAATACTTGGACATCAGTTCAATAGCGAGTTTAGCTAGAAACTTAATTGAAATTCATAATGTTTATAACTACATGTGTGAACGTGGGATTTCAGATGATGAATTTGATTTCAGGTTCTATCTGTTTTCTTATCACCAAAATTTCTCGTCAGACAGAATTATTTCAACGCTTGGTATTCCAAAGTCTTCAGGTTATTTGGCGGGTTATGGATTACTTTACAGTGAAGGCATGCTCACTAACAATAATGTCTTTTTGTACCTTAGTGATGGCTTAAAAAAGGAAATAATTAAAGGTAAGAAACCGTTTTTATTTGATAGAATACTGAAGAGATACTCTCCAATTAATAAAGAGATTGAATCTGGAATCTACAATTTACTATCTAACAGTGTTCATACCCTACCTATTGGATTATTTAATAATTCTGCTTATCCTGGGGATTCACATCTTGATAGGAGTAATCTAGCGTTTATTGCTTTAGAAACTTCGATATTATTTTTCTCAACAATACTTTTGGAATATGTAAAACGAAGAAATAAGCTATCTAAAATGTTAACCTCAGAAGATTTACTATTCATTAATGAAATGACTATAAGTGATAATTTATTGAACTGGATAGAGCGTCGAGGTGCAGTAGAATATTAAATTGTATAATTCAAATTTGCAGTATTCACAAAAGTTTTTTTATGATCGTACTCCTTAAGAAATCTCGTCAAACTAATGAATAATGTCATTTATTCCTCGGCAAGATGGCTGACTGTATCACTTCGTTTCAATAATTTACATATTCCAGTGAGAAAAGGGGGGTGGAATGATGGAAGATAAGCCTCATTGGCTGTTAAGGATGGAAAATGGGGGATTAGCTGAAGCTAGAACAAAAGCATTTTTAATGGATAGATTTTGGATATTAGAACGCTCCGTAGATATTCAAGGTGCGGATTTTATTATTCAAAGACGTCTCACTTCTCAGAATATATTAGATGTAACTCCTCCAAGATTTGGAGTTATTCAAGTTAAATTTTATCAAAATACAAACACTTCTCACTACTTACACGAAGAATATATTTGTGACACTGACGGACAGCCCCGTAATGAATTTTTCTTAGTTGTACATACAGGGGTTGGTGACCACTCTGAATGCTTTCTTTTGTCATCAAAAGATATTTTATCAGGTTTTTCAATTGTGGATAGTTCAAAAACGCAGGGGAATAAATATTATTTGCCCGGAAGACATGTTTTAAACAATAAATATAAAATAACTTCGTTTTCTCGTGCCTTAGATAGAATTGAACGCGCATTGCTACTTTCTAACTTTCAAAGAAATCGTAGTTTTATGTCATGGATTCTACAATCTTTTTCAGAAATCTCTATTGAACATATTGAAAATGAGTATACACTACCGCTAGAAAACTGGTATGCAGATATTCCTCAAGGAATTTTTGAGCTTAAGAAGAACATTGAAATGATTACATATGATTTAAATGAACTAAACACTTCTTTTAATACTGTTCTAAATGAAACAGACCCATTAAAAATACTTGGTATTTTAGAGAGAGTCTATTCAAATTTCGCTCAGACTTTTCCTTTGGGAGATATTTATTATGATAGTGAACTTCATAATGCAGTTTTGTATCATAAAAATATATTTGATAGTTTGAGAACTGACGGGTTATTAGAAAACTTCTTGGATCTTCAAAGCGCTCTAGGAGACTTTATTTGTAGAGATTTAGCTCTCAACATAAAGCCTGATTCAAATTTTTCCTATGTGATTAATGTGTCGTATAATAAGTCCGACCTTTCTAACTTTAGCTTTCATTCTAAAATAGTGCCATTCGGGGATATATCAGAAGATAAAAAGAGAGTAATGGGTTTTTTAAGTATTTCACCAGGAAATATCGAGGCTTATATTATTCCAGGTAGACTAGGATTTGGGACATTCAAAAATGGAGGATATTCAGAAGAAGATATTACAGATTGGCATGAAGCTATTAATAATAAACTATGGCTAATTCGTAGACCCATTATGGAAAAAATATATGAGGTAAGTTAATAATATTCAAAGAGTAAAAGATGTACAGCTGATGAAGTTGGTAACCCAAACATACTTATTAAGAATAATATTTAATAGGGCTATCTCACCTCTATATAGTGTGCCTACATGTGTACGTTTTTTCTATCAATCTAATTTAAGTTCTTTTAAAGCCTATTCAATATAGTCATCACTCGTCATAGCAAAATCTATTTCTGGAATGTCAAATCAGACTATGACGAAGGTAAAATCAAATTTCATATTCTATCTGAAGACAAAAAATTCAATGTCACTTTATTTTAGTTGTGGGAAAAGAGTTTGAGGGATATGTAGAAAATCGCGTAGGTTACATACGAGTCCAAACACCACTTTGGGACGACCTTTCTGCTACGCCGGGCCTAATAGGTGAAATAATTGACTGGTGTTATACCAAAAAGGAACAGATCACATTGGTAGATTGGATGGGAGCAGTGCCCAGTAGTAATCAAACTTCAACTGATATAAATGAAGTACACCCATAGAATATTATCGGTAATAACCTCATGGTTAGCCGATGAAACTCTATGGGTGTATTTTTTATCCAGATATAACAGAACTGTGAAACATCTTCTCAAAAATACTAAAACCATCTTTTTCACCCATATAAGTATATCCGCATCCCTTGTAAAAGCGGTCAAGTGCTTCATTATTCGCAATACAATCCAGCCTAATGCTATCTATCCCTGAGAACCGGATACCTTTCTCAATCCATTTCAACATATCACTACCAAGTCCATTGCCAGCGCATTGACGATTAATGACTAAGCGATGTAGATACAGTGCTGTCCCCGGATTAGATTCTTCCAACCCCCATAAATTGCGATCCCAATCACTTGGCTGTTGGAGGATGAGTGAACCTGCCAAATCCTCACTCTCTATTTGTCTAAACATAATGACGTCTCCACGAGAGATAGCGCCAGCAAGATCATGGCTATCTTCCCCTCGGAGCAAACCGCCCCACTGAGATGATCCTTTACTGTGCAGCCATCTAGCTGTCTGCATAACTAACTCATGAATCTGTTCATGATTATCGGAACCTGCGTGAAAAGCAGATACTTCAGCATTGACGGAAGGATGTACAATTTCAAAATTTGTCATATCTACACCTCGGATATCTCAAAATAGGAACTAAAAATCCTCGGACCCCACATGACGTGGGGCTGCCGAGGATTATTATTTTACTTCATGCGGAGCATCGCTGTCCACAGATCGGAGCTCTCATAACCGAGCCGCCAAGCGGCTATACCGGCGAGGTCGTATTTCTTAGCTAGATTGATTCTAGCTTGTACTGTAGAAGTAGTCTCAGCCCAGAATAAATAGGTAGAGCCATCTTTTACATACTTATACTTCGTTTGTCCCGATACAGGATCAGCAGTACCAACCGCGTTGGTATCTTTGATTAGCTGTGGTACTTCCTTCATGTAGACAGCACGGTTGCTAATGACTTTGCCTTTACTATCTACTTTCCATTCTCTTACGTAAAAAGGAATACCGAGCATTAGCTTATTGCGCGGAATGCCGTAGGATAGAAATTGTTCGATTCCTTCTTCGACCCATTTCAGTCCAGCGACGGAACCTGGTGTTGTGCTTCCGCTCCAATGCTCGTCATAAGCCATAATGATAACGGTATCTACGATGGAACCAAGAACAGCGTGATCATAAGCCGTTTTATCATTCCAGCTGACACTGCCGCGCGGCAGGTCGATGGATAGCTTCATACCTTTAGCATGCACAGCATTTGTAAGTGCAGTGACAAATGCTGTGTATTTGGAACGATCAGCCCCTGCAACTTCCTCAAAATCGAGATTAACGCCATAAGCGCCAATTGCAACAAGCTTATCCACCAAAGTAGTAATAAATTTCTTAGTAGCTTTCGAATCAGCTAGAAATTTACTAGTCATTTGACGATCGAATTGATTGTTAACGAGCGGCATGACAAGAATATTTTGTTCCTTCAACGTTGTCACGACTTCGGCATTAGATGTATCTTTTATCGAACCATCCGCCGCACTAAGTTCGAACCAGGTAGGGGAATCAATGGACAACCCTTGCGTATTCGCAACATGGCTTAGAATCGTCGAGCTACTGGATGAACCATTCCATCCAAGATAGACTAGACTTTTCTGATTATTCCACAGCTTACGTCCTTCCGAAGTCTGAACAGAACTATTGGAATATTTTTTCGCATACTTTAACGCCGATGTGAGGGAGTGGAATGTGGCCAATTTTTTATCTTTTTGATAAACAGATAAATAGGCGATATTCGTCCACCAAACCGCATCATTATAGATGATTTCAGAATTCGTATAATATTTGGCGTACTGGATCGCTTTCGTCATCGATATAAAGCTTTTAATTTCTTTCCCATTTTGAAGGACTGTATAAGCTGGAATATTAGAATGGGCAATAGCGGACGTTTTACTGTTAAGAACAGCACTGTTAGCGACGGATGCAGCAGCTTTCACTGCGTCGTATAGGAATGAATAGGTTTTCGTTCCTTCCGCTTGAACGCCATCAACCATGATTTGATAGACCGCTTGACCTTCACGTTGCTTTTTCTTCTCAGCAGCAGATAGATTATCCCAAAGCCACTGATTCGAAGAGAGCTCAATAATATGAGAATTCGTCCACTTCTTTGCTTCTTTTTTTGCAGCCTCGAGCGTTGTATATCCCCATTTAGTCATCGTTTTATCGCCTTGATACAACTGATACTTGGCATACGATTCATAAATCCAGCCCGGCTTCTCTAAATCCCGAATATGTACGTTATTCAGTTTTTTAGCAGCTGCTAATGCTTGCTCATAAGAGCGATATTCCCATTTGGGATTGGACACGCTTCCTTGATAAATCTTATACCGCGGAAAGTTGTCCCATAACCAAGTGCGACCTGTAATGGATTCTACATGGCTGTATTCGAAATTTTTCGCATAGTTTACAGCCTGCTGCTGTGTCGCAAATTCTCGCAGCGCCTTATCATTTTGATAGACTCGATACTTCGTCATTGCATTTGAACCTGTTCCAGCCGCCATACTAACTGCTGAAGTACTTAATGTTTGGCAAGCAAACAACAGCAGAATAGCGATTGTTAGTTTTTTTAGCATAGCTCTTTCTGTCACTCTCCTCTCATTATCTATTATAGACGCACTAGAGTCATAGAGGTTGCTGAAAAATAGATTTGCCATGTGCAAATATTACCAATCGATATAAATAACCGGATGGATAAAAAAAGTGGAAAACAATAACAATAAGACAAAGTGAATGTGTGTAGGTATGCACATTGAAGATAAAGGATTAGGGAGGTGGGACATGGAACGGCTCCAGAAGAAGGAATGGCTCGATGAGGAAGATGTCGAGTTAGCCGAGTTGGAACATAGCTTGGGTGAAGTATGGAACGTCAATCGTTATTTAGGCGGTAACCCGGCGTTATTCTCACACTTGAACAAGCTGGTAAGAAGAATGGGAGCAGTAGACTGCATAAAAGTTCTCGACGTAGCAACCGGTCTTGCTGACATTCCGCTCGCATTGCTTAGTTGGTGCGAGAAGAGAGGCATTAAAGTGACAATTGTGGGTGTTGATACTCATTCGAAAATAGTTGAGTTAGCGATGAAAAATACATCGAATCATTCAGCGATACAAGTGTTGAAGGCTGATGGGACACAGTTGCCATTCGATAACAATAGCTTTGATATTGTGTTCAGCAATCTTGCTCTGCATCACATGGATGAAGATGCTGCTGTGAAGCTAGTGTCCGAGATGGACCGGGTGTCTCGTGCTGGCTGGGTAATCACGGATCTGGAACGGCATAAATATGCTTATTTGGCTGCTAAGCTGCTAGCCAAATTCGTATGGCGAAGTCCTGTAACCAAGCATGATGGCCCGCTTTCTGTTCAACGTTCATTCACTGCGAGTGAAGCTCGGAGCTTAGTGGAGCGGGCAGGGGTACAAGCTTCGGTGCATCGACATTTCCCATTTCGGCTCGCATTAGTGCGCTATGTATGATGTCATCGTGGTCGGTGCTGGACCTGCTGGCAGCGTATTAGCTCGATTATTGGCACTGCAAGGTGTTAAGGTGCTGATGCTAGACGCTGCACACTTTCCGCGGCGCAAGCCTTGCGGAGAATCTTTGAACCCGGGAGCTGTAGCTGCGCTTCAACGAGTGATGGGTAGGGAAAGTGCAGCAGCTCTCACAAATATGCTGCGGATACCATTCAGTGTAGTGAACGGTTGGCAATTGAACAGCCAAGGAATTGAAATATCCGCTTCTTTTCCAGTAGGTAGTTATGGAATCGGCTGCAGCAGAGAGCTGTTCGATTATTGGCTAGTCGAAGAAGCATGCCGAGCGGGAGCACAGTTTGAACAGGAAACTAGGGTTCAGCAGTTGTTATGGGATGCGGGACGTGTCATAGGTGTGCAAGTGAGAACCTCGAGCAATAAAACGCATGATTTGCATGCTGCATTCGTTGCAGGCGCTGATGGCATTCGTTCGGCAGTCGCCAGAAGCGCGGGAATTAGCCGCTTTGGCCCGCTTCGGAAAGCGGCATTAACGGCAAGGCTAAACGGAGTTGCAGAGCTAAGCGATAAGGTCGAACTATTTATGCGAGCCGATGGCGTAGTTGGTCTTGCGCCAATCGGGGATGGGATGGCGAATATGACAGTAGCGCTTCAAGGGACAAGCATTGCCGCGTCTGCTTCTAAAGGCAAAGCAGCTTTCATGATGGAGGCAGCACAAGAAATACCGCTTCTTGCAGAGCGTATGAAGCATGTCGAGCTGCAAGGCGAGGTGCTGGCATGCGGTCCATTTGAACGTCAGGTTCGTACATGTGTGATCAACGGGATGATTCTCGTTGGCGATGCGGCAGGTTACTATGATCCATTAACGGGACAAGGGATCTACCGTGCGATTAGAAGCGCTGAGCTTGCTGCACCAACGCTTTTGCAAGCTTTGCAGACAGGCAGCGAGCAGCCGCTCAGTCGTTATAATCGCGAATGTGAGCAACAGTTCGCTGGTGGTACAAGACTGCAGCGAGTGATCGAGCATATCAGCAGGAATCGGATAGTCTGGAGTGCCGCGCTCCATGTGATCGGTTCGTCTTCCTTGTTGAAGAACAAATTAGTTCAGGCAGTCGGAGATTGCCCGAAAGGAGGCAAGTCATGTATACCTTCAACGAAATAGCGATGAAATGTACACCTGAGACAGCTTTTCGTTATGCGAGACAGGTTGAGCATTGGCCGGAGCTGCTGCCGCATTATCGTTCAACCGTTTTTCACCGAGGTGGAAGTGAAAGGGGTGGGCTGGTTGAAATGGCGGCGATCAGATCCTTCAAACCATACAATTGGCCTGTATGGTGGGTTAGTGAAATGGAAGTTAGACAGGATGAGATGATTGTCGCCTATAAGCATATCCGTGGTGTGACAAAAGGAATGGAAGTCGAATGGCGGCTTGCAAGTGAAGGAGAGTCCGTCATCGTATCCATCACGCATCAATGGGACCGTCCACCAATAGGAAGGAAACTTGCGTCTAACTTAATTGGTGAAATGTTTGTTCATGTCATTGCGGATCAAACACTGCAGGGATTGAAGCTGCAAGCAGAACAAGAAGGTGAGGTGAGCTTATATGGCTGAGATTCGAGTGGTTATTACCGGAATAGGCTGTGTAACACCAATAGGAACAGGTGTCGAAGCATTATGGAATGGCGTTCAGAGAGGGGAGAGCGCGGTTAAACATATGGATCGTTTCGTGCCAGAAGGATTAAGGAGCCGAATATCTGCGCAAATTCCTAACTTCGAAGCAGAGGATTATATGAATAAGAAGCGGGCGCATCGAATGGATCGCTTCTCTCAGTTGGCAGTAGCAGCAGGGATGCTTGCATTGCAGGATGCTAGGTTGAACTCAACCGATATGGATTCGGAACGATCAGGTATATTTATGGGCAGCGCATTGGGCGGAATTGCCTTTGCCGAAGAGCAGTGTGGTTTATATTACAATGGCGGCTTTCGATCGGTATCGCCAACACTTGGCTTCTCAGTATTCGGCGGCGCGGCATCCTGTAATCTGGCGATGGAATTCGGCTTTACTGGTCCGAACGAGACAAACTCGATGTCCTGTGCGTCAGGTTCTGTAGCGATTGGAAGAGCGATGCAAGCGATTAAACGCGGAGAGGCAGATGTCATTCTGGCTGGTGGATCAGAAGCGCCATTAGCACCATTGTCCTTCGGCGCTTTCGATATGCTGAGGGCGATGTCTACGCGAAATGAACGACCAGATACGGCAAGCCGGCCTTTCGACCGTAATCGAGATGGTTTTGTTATGGGCGAAGGCTCTGCGATTCTTGTCCTTGAAGCTGAGCATCACGCCAAAGCTCGTGGGGCAACCATATACGGTGAAGTGGCAGGCTTTGGTCTGACTAATGACGCACATCACATGAGTGCGCCTTTGCCTTGTGGAACGCAAGCAGCTCGTGCTTTAAGACAAGCATTGACCAGTGCGGATATGTCACCGGATGATGTTAATTACGTGAATGCCCATGGATCATCAACCTTGCTGAATGATGTAACCGAATCGAAGGTCATCCGTACCGTATTTGGAAATCGTCCAGTTGCGGTCAGCGGGACGAAGGGTTTATACGGCCATCCACTAGGAGCGTCTGGTGCAATAGAGGCCGCCATAACACTATTGTCGATCCGCAACCGTTGGCTGCCGCCAACGACAAATTTAGAAGAGCCGGATCCTGCTGCAGAGATCGACCTCGTTGCCCGCCAAGCTCGCCAAGTAAAAGCTGAGGCGGCGGTCTCGAATTCATATGGTTTCGGGGGCGTCAATTCCGTTCTTGCTTTTCGCCGTGCGTAATCCATACAACAACGGGATCACCCTAATAGAAGGGTGATCCCGTTTCATTTGAATCAATATACTTAATCGGCTATATCAGCCCAGAATTCTTCATCAGCATCAAGTTTGATGTCTGAACGGAATACTCGGCGATTATATTGCTTAAACATATATTGCTCAATAGCTTCAAGCAGATTGGACTCAATCAAATATTGGCTTCGTCCACTAACCCATACTTCTGCTGTGAAACCGTATTGCTCTTCCCAAGAAAGCTGCACTTCCACGTCCGAAGGTTTAACACCTCTGCGGTCGGCCACATGCAGACAAACAGCATTGATAATTTCGTCCGTGTAAATACGAGTCATTAGTAAGGTCCCCGAGGAGTCGGTGTATTTTTTCTGCGGACATACTTGATCGCAGCCACTATAACCATAACAAGCGCGAAGATCGCGATTAGATTGACCATCAGTCCTAGGAATTGTCCCATGCCGCCCATACCAGCGAACATACTACCGAACATCAAACCCGCAAGACCACCGATCATCATACCTTTCATCAAGCCACCGCCACTGAAAAATCCTGGTTTAGTTGCTCCAGCATTTGTAGTTGGTGATTTGGTGTCTGTCTTAGCTGCATTGTCCGCCTTCTTAGGCGTTTGTGTGTAGCTTTGTTTTGGAGATTTGATCCCACCGCCGCCACCGCGTTTAGCATCGGCAGTTTGTCCGAAACTAAGCGTCAGGAGCAATGTCAAAGCCATCATTACCATTAACCCTTTTTTCATTACGATATTCTCCTCCTGCTTCTCTAATTGATGCATTCGTTGCTATCATATACAATTACGGCTAATATTAACGAAGGTTTCAAAAAATCTTGAAATAATTCATAATTAATTTTATAAATAGTTAGGGGGCAGCCCATTATGAAGTATCCCAATTCTTATATTTCGTATTTAATTGAATATCATGCAACAAGAGATTATTTTGAATGTCATGAACTTCTTGAAGAATATTGGAAGGAGCATCCTGATGATCCGCGTTCTGCGATATGGGTAGGATTAATTCAACTTGCTGTAGGCCATTATCATGAGCGAAGAGGCAATAGGATTGGTGCTTCCAAGATGTACGCGCAAGCTCTGAAGAAACTGCATAAGCAAGCATTAATTGACCTTGGATTAGACGGTGAGCAGGTTGTCCATGAGTTGAGTCTTAAGCACAATAAATTGTCGTCTGAGGATAGTGTGCCCTACATTGACATGAACTTAACAATCATCGATTCTGAGTTGGCAGAGCAATGTCATAAAAAATGCACAGTACAAGGATTGCAGTGGGGTGCAGCGAGCCCTATGTGGGATGAATCCCTTATTCATCGCCATAAACTCCGTGATCGCAGTGATGTAATCGCCGCACGCGCAGTATCAGCCAAAGCCAAAAAACAGAAACGTCTCGATGCGAAATAAGCATTGAGGCGTTTCTGTTTCTAGATACGGCAAGAATTCTATTTAGCTTTTATTAATATGATTATTACTCTTTACTTTTAACGGTGGAATAACCATCAATGATGAGATCAAGATGGCCTGTCTCTGGGTGAATCGTTAAACCGTGTACTGGAATATTATGAGGGAGGAGTGGGTGATTACGGATGATGCTTACGCTCTTCTCAACACTTTCCTTTAAGTTATCGAAGCCAGTCAGCCAGCGCATGAGGTTTACACCGGAATGACGCAACGTTTCAATGGTATTATGGGGAATACCACGATCGACCATATGTTGAATAACTTCTTCAGGGTTAATACCAGTCATACCACATTCTTCATGTCCGATCACATACACTTCGTCTGCTTGGAGTTCGTATACCGCGATCAGTATGCTTCGCATTAAGTTGCCGAAAGGCTGCGTAACGATGGCGCCGGCGTTTTTGATAATTTTGGAGTCGCCATTTTTTAAGTTCAATGCTTTAGGGAGCAGCTCAGTTAAGCGTGTGTCCATGCAAGTAACAATAACCATACGACGTTCAGGGAATTTGCCTGTCAAATATTGCTCATAGTCCTTGTTCTCAACAAAAGTTTTATTATAGTCCAAAATAAGATCCAGATTACGCATTTCCATTCCTCCTGAAATTGTAGGCGAGAAGCACTGATATCACAAACCTGTTCAATAGTTTGTGAAAGTGGTCGTCTTATTATAAGTTAAGATTGAATAAATCGTAAATTAAGAGTATAGATTTGATTGTCACTCTTTAAGCTATAGCTTTCACGATCCGGGTCGTAATTAATCCGCAAATTCGGTTCGTAATAAATTTCATGGCGCGGTTCGTACAAGAAGGGGAAAGGATCACCTTTCGTAAGCTTGTCGTCAACACTAGTTTCTTGAACCAGTTGAAGCGCGGGTACACCACTTACAACGCAACCACAGCCTTCAGTATCATGCAGCAACTTGAGTTTTTTAGTGCCATCGGATATGTAAGGAGATAGTTGTTCTATTGCAGATGCTGAAAATGTAATATGCATAAATAGTTCCTCTCTTTCTATAGTCTTGCGTCCGAGAGACGTATAAGGTAAGGTTGATTATACTTTTTGTAGTCGTTAAGATCAAGTTAAGTTACATGGAAATTGATTAAGATAAACACGGAAGGATTGGTGCAAATATGGCTGTACATATTGATAAAGCGTTACCACAATTTTTGGAGATCATACAAAAAATCAAGAGCTACGATGAAGCTTTAGCTGTATTGTACTGGGATTTGCGCACAGGAGCTCCCCGTAAAGGAATGGAAACTCGCTCAGAAGTAATTGGGTCATTGTCAGGTGATATGTTCAAGCTATCCACGTCACCAGAATTAGGCGAATACTTAACACAGTTGGAAGAACCGAGTGCGTTTGAGAAATTATCGACTATTGAGCGCAAGCTGGTTACTGAAACACGTAAAAGCTATGATCGCAGTGTCAAAATACCGCCTAAGCTCTATCAGGAATATGTCGTAATCACCGCACAAGCGGAGAACAAATGGGAAGAAGCGAAAGCGAATAATGATTATGCTGGGTTCCAGCCTTATTTAGAAAAAATAATCGATTATACGCAGCAATTTATAGATCTATGGGGACCTAAAGCAACCCGCTATGACACCTTGCTTGATCAATACGAGCCGGGAATGACGACTGCTGAGCTGGATCGCGTATTCGGAGACTTGCGTGAACAGTTGGTCCCGCTTGCGGCAGACATTGCTAGTTCACCTCATCAGCCAGATACAGCGTTCCTGCGTCAAAACTACGACAAACAGGCTCAGAAGGCTTATAGCCTAGATATTCTGAAAAAGATGGGATTCAACTTTGAAGCGGGTAGACTTGATGAAAGCGTCCATCCTTTCGCAACAGGCTTGAATCCAGGTGATGTTCGAATTACGACTAGTTACTTGGAAGATGATGTTACAAGCGCTCTATTTGGGACGCTGCATGAAGGTGGACATGCGCTTTACGAGCAAAATATTATGCCTGAGCTAATCGGAACCACACTTTGCACAGGAACGTCTATGGGGATACATGAATCGCAATCTCGTTTCTGGGAAAATGTTATTGGGCGCAGCAAACCATTCTGGGAGAACAACTTCAGCGATTTGCAGAAACAATTCCCGGGACAATTGGATGTCCCAGTTGAACAATTCTATCGTGGCATTAATGTCGTAGAGCCTTCTCTGATTCGTATTGAAGCAGATGAATTAACCTACAATTTGCACATCATTATTCGCTATGAAATTGAGAAGATGATTTTCAATGAAGGCGCCAAAGCAGCTGATCTTCCAGCCATCTGGAATGACAAGTATAAGGAATATTTGGGTATCGAACCGAGTACGGATGCTGAGGGTGTATTGCAGGACGTGCATTGGTCCGGCGGAGCATTTGGCTACTTCCCTTCCTATTCGCTAGGAAACATGTATGCCGCACAATTTGCGGATACGATGGAGCGGGAAATAGACGGTTTCTGGTCGCTTGTCGGTCGTGGAGAACTGTTGCCAATAAAAGAGTGGCTTACAGAGCAGATTTACCAATACGGCAGCCTAAAAACGCCATCCGAGCTTATCGAAAATGTAACAGGTAAGCCGCTGGATCCTCAGCATCTCGTAAATTATCTGGATCGCAAGTATCGTGAGATTTATAAGCTTTAATTGCTGATTTGAAATATGAATAGGATCAACAATAGCTGTCCTGCAGAGTATTCATTAGATCACTTCTCTAGGACAGCTTTTTCTTGCGGTCAAGATAATACACCTAACAGAGGAGGAGTTATCATGGATGCTGAACAGAAGTTATACGATGCAGTTGTTGAGCTAATTAAAGTGAGGTACCCACAAGGCTGGGGCGGGGCAGCTGCAATGAGATTAGAAGATGGTACGATATTAACAAGCATAGCTCCCGAGATTATCAACGATTCTACTAATCTATGTATCGAGACAGGGGCTATATTAGAAGCTCATAAACGAAATAGGAACATTACTCATTCAATATGTGTTGTACGTGATGATGAGAAATCAGAATTCAAAGTGCTGTCACCATGCGGAATCTGTCAAGAAAGACTGTTTTATTGGGGTCCAACAGTTAAAGTAGCAGTTACCTTACCCGGTCAAGCCCTTACTTTTAAAACACTATCAGAAGTCCAGCCCTACCACTGGTCCGCTGCCTACGATGAATTCAAACAGCAATGGTCAAATCGATAAATTCGCAATGATAAGGATAGTTATTCAAATGAAATTAAGAGATTTGTAGAAGCACCTATCATAGGGGGGCTCGAAGATTGAAAGGGAAGGATCGGAGTGAACTACAACTCCGAGTTAGCCTTATCGATTTAGAAGGTGCTTAGTTATTTTTTTCTTTGATTCAATATCCCCAAGGCTCAGAATGCTAATTAAATTAGACCTATTGTGACTATGGCGAATGTATGATTTACACCCAAAGTAAGACCAAATAATGCGACTTTGCTGAAAAGTAAAAAGTCATTATGTAGCATGTTGTTTAGTAGCTGCTACAGGTCTCAATTTCAATTGAAGTAGACGCACACTCAACTGAAAAATTATGGAACAATCACTTGAAATAAGAACAAATGTTCGATATAATGCTAATAGAAACTGTTGAAGGGGCCGGGAAGAATGACGATAGCAAGTGCCATTGATCAATTCGAGCTGCGTTTTCCAACAGAAGAAGCTTGTCTATCCTATTTAATTGGTTTAAAGTGGCCAAATGGTTATCGCTGCCCTCGTTGTAAGAATTGTTCTGCATTTACGATCACAACCCGTAATTCACCTCTTTATGAGTGCCGTTCTTGCCGTCACCAAACAACTCTTACAGCCGGTACGATCATGGAGAAGAGCCGAACCTCTATGCGCAAGTGGCTATTGACAATATTTCTTGTCACCCAGTCGAATAGTACGGTTAATGCAGTGTGGCTGTCCGAATATTTAGAGGTGACGTACAAGACAGCATGGGCAATGCTTCATAAGATTCGTCAAGCGATTCACCAAATGGACAATAACATTTTGCTTGAAGGAGAAATGAAAGCAGCAGTAGAGCATTACGGCAAACCACATAATCCAACCATCTCGAAACATTCGCAAGAACATCCTGTCCTCGTTAGCGCTGCTTGCGAACCTCATACACCGACCTACTACAAATTCAAGGTTATCCCGCTAGAACATTTAAACGGTAAGACAATAACCCGCTACGGTGAAAAAGAATTTAGGAAAGAATATGTTTCAAATAAAAACAAGAATCCTCTCATCGTTCATCAACTATACCGTCAAGGTGACACTAGATTTATTAGAAGCTTGTTTAAGAAAGCATCCAAATGGATGAACACAGCATTCCGTGGAATTGGCCGACACTATTTGCAATTTTATTTGGACGAGTTTTGTTTTCGATTGAACTTCTCTACTCATCAAGATGTTCTGAGTCATCTATCAGAGCTCTGTTTAAGTTCGCCTCTTGTAAGGAAGCATCCTATCAACCTAAAAACCACATTACTAGACTCCACCTCTGCTGCGTAATTTTTCTATACTAAATTATGGGTTTATTTTGTGATTTTTAATAAGAGTATTTTTCGTTTTCTAGTAGTTTTGAGTTAGAAAATGGTGCTTTTGTTGTTTAGTTGTTCTTTTGATGCTTAGTTGTGCGTAGTTGTTCTTTTGTGCAATTGTTCTTTTGTTCTTTTGTTTTTTGTTCTTTTTAGAGGTGGCTCAGGAGTTGTTAACGAACTTTTTCTGAGCTAAGGGAAGAGTGCTCGAAAGTAGTGAAAGAAGTATTAAGGAATTAAGGTCGAGGTAATGAGGTACTGAGGTATTGAGGTATTGAGGAATTAAGGAATTAAGGTGTTAAGGTATTAGATGATGATTTGAATATATGTGTTTATGAAATTTTCTGAGCTGAGGGAGGAGTGGATCAAACTTGTAAAATATGGATAGTGGTCTATTTCTGGGTTAAGGGAGGTTAGATGACATACGATTCTGAGTGATTCACCGCTGAACGGGGAAACGCATAGGCTAATAAACAACTATAAGCGTGAATATTGGGAGGAATCGAGATGAACAGACGGGTATGGATGTCGCTGCTGCTTGCAGTGACGCTACTTGCAACTGCGGTACTTGCGGGCTGCGGCGGTGGCAATAAGGGAAATACGAAAATTGTAATTGGGGAGGTAACTAGATCACTTTTTTATGCGCCTGAATATGTTGCAGTGGCGAAAGGATTTTTTGAGGAAGAGGGACTTGATGTTGAGTTGACGACGACGCCAGGCGGTGACAAGACGATGACTGCGCTTTTGTCGAATGCGATTGATGTGGCGCTTGTTGGTTCTGAAACTTCCCTCTATGTACAGCAACAAGGAACGGATGATCCTGTCATTAACTTTGCACAACTGACGCAAACAGATGGCACATTCCTAGTGGCGCGTGAACAAGATGATTCATTTGATTGGGATAAATTAAAAGGGACTGTCTTCTTGGGGCAAAGAAAAGGTGGAATGCCGCAAATGGCAGGTGAGTTCACATTGAAAAAGTATGGCATTGATCCGCAAAAAGATCTTGAATTGATTCAAAATGTCGATTTTGCGAATATTTCTGCAGCGTTTGCATCTGGTACTGGTAAATATGTACAGTTGTTTGAGCCTACTGCTTCTATTTTTGAGAAGGAAGGCCAAGGTCATGTTGTTGCATCGTTTGGTGTTGAGAGCGGGCATTTGCCATACACGGTATTCATGACTAAGCAAAGCTATATTAAGAAAAATAAAGAGGCTGTTCAATCTTTTACTAATGCAATTCATAAAGCACAACTTTGGGTAGCAAATAATAGTGCGGAATCAATTGCCGATGTTGTCATTCCATTCTTTAAAGATGTTGACCGAGATATTGTAATAAGTTCTATCAATCGTTATAAAGAGCAAGGCTCGTATGCTGCGGACCCTATTATAGATGAGGCGGAATGGAATAATTTATTGGATGTCATGTCATCTGCTGGCGAGCTGAAACAGCGCACGGAGCATGATGTAATTGTAAACAATACTTTTGCCGAGAAAGCGATCAATGAATTGAAATAGTTCGGCAACTGGAGGGGAGAAGATGGCTGATGACGCTCTGATGCTGGAGCTTCAGCGTGTATCTCATGTGTATGTTAATGACAAAGGAGCATCGCTTGCGGTTGAGGAGTTAGACCTGACTGTAGAGCGTGGAGAGTTTGTCAGTCTCGTCGGTCCAAGCGGTTGCGGCAAAACGACTGTGCTCAGCATGCTGGCCGGCTTGCTGCCTCCGACCCTTGGTACGGTTAAGTTAAATGGGGAGTTGGTAAGAGGGCCATCAACGAAAGTAGGTTATATGCTGCAGCAGGATTATTTGTTCCCTTGGAGAACAATTCGCGATAATGCAGCAATAGGACTGGAAATTATTAAGAAGAAGACAGAAGCTACGCTAGCAGAAGTAGACGCGCTTCTTAGTGAATTAGGGTTGCCAGGCTCAGGGGAACGTTATCCGTATGAGCTTTCTGGAGGTATGCGCCAGCGCATTGCGCTGGCTCGTACATTAGCAACAGAGCCAGATGTATTGTTGTTAGATGAGCCTTTCTCTGCACTCGATTTGCAAATAAAGCTTCAACTGGAGGATTTAGTTCAACAAACATTGAAGCGACTCGGTAAAACCGCTGTACTGGTCACTCATGATTTGGCTGAAGCTGTTGCAATGAGTGATCGAGTGATCGTACTTGCAGCCAACCCAGGTAGAATTGTATCAGAGTTTCAAATACCTGATGTAATTAGACAGGCTTCGCCGATGGAAGCTAGAAAGCTGCCAGGTTTTCAGGACGTTTTTGAACAGCTGTGGGCGGAACTGGATGTGGCGGAAGGTGGGTTCGACAATGAATGATAATAATGGAGCCGATGATCTGCTACAAGAGATACCAGGAAAAGAATGTAATACAAAGAATGAGTATACCAGCGAATATTCTATAGATGAGCAAGAGCAACAGGAGCGTGTTGTCATATCGGGAATTCAAGAGGATCGAACGCATTGGATGGGAGAATTGCAAGAGCGGTACAAACGACGGGCAAAACGAACTACTAGAGCAGTTGGAATCACACAAGCAGCAATATTAGTATTGTTTGTTGCATTGTGGGAAGCTGCGGGTAAGCTGAAGTGGATCGATCCGTTGCTATTCAGCTATCCTTCGAAGCTGTTTCATCAGCTTTGGAGTACAATGTCTGACGGTTCTATTTGGCCGCATATTGGAATGACCGTATCTGAGACAGCATTGGGCTTTGCGCTTGGCACGTTGCTTGGAACCGCAATAGCAGCATTGATGTGGTGGTTTCCTTTTTTATCAAGAGTATTGGATCCGTATATGGTCGTTCTAAACAGTATGCCTAAGGTAGCGTTAGGTCCTATCTTTATCGTATTGCTTGGACCAGGATTTATGTCAATTGTGGCAGTGACATTATCGGTGACGGTCATCATTACAACTTTAAATATTTATAATCAGTTTCGGGAAATAGATGCGGGATATATTAAGGTGGTAAGACTATTCGGCGCTAATCGAGCACAGTTATTTCGACTTGTTATTTTACCAGCATCATTCCCTGTCATTATTTCTGCACTTAAAGTGAATGTCGGTCTAGCGTGGGTTGGTGTCATTGTTGGAGAATTTCTCGTCGCACAAGTAGGACTTGGCTATTTGATTATTTACGGATTCCAAGTGTTTAACTTCACACTTGTCCTATCAAGTCTAGTTGTAATCGGAGTAGTTGCCACTATTATGTATCAACTTGTGGCAATATTGGAACGAAAGTTGACGTCAGGATGGCGAGAACGTTAGGATGGATGTAAATATTACCTGCAGCGAGGAAACGATCAATGGGCATTCGAATTATTAAAACGGCATTAGCAACGATAGCAGCTATCTATACTGCTGTGTATTTACAACTTGAAACTCCGCTTGGGGCGGGAATTCTTGCGATACTTGGCGTGGAAGTAAGCCGGATGAAGGGACTGAAAAGCGCCCTCGTCCGGTTTGTTGCTTCTGTGCTGGGTTTATTTTTTGCTTCGCTTATTTTTACGGTGTTTGGGTTTCATATTTGGGTGTTGGCCTTGTATATTCTCATCACTTTTTCAATTCTGGCGCGGTTTCAGTTGAATAATGGGATGGTTACCAGTGCGGTCATCGTATTTCACTTGTTCAATAAAGAGGAAGTAACGGTACAAATTATTGGGAATGAAATCATGTTGCTGTTAGCAGGATTGGGATGGGCGACCATTATCAATCTCATTTATATGCCGAAGGACAAGCATATATTGGAATCGTTAAAGGAAAAGGTTGAACGATTGTTCGCCGTTATTTTCACAGAAATGGCATTAACTTTGCGTGAGCCTACACATATATGGGATGGGAGTGAGTTGCTTGAGGTCTTCAGTACGATTGAAGAAGGCGAACGTAGGTCTGTTCTGAATCGTGATAATCGACTTTGGGGGCATGAGCAGTACTGGTTAACTTATTTTGAAATGCGCAGGCAGCAGTTCGAATCTATTCAAGAAATGCTTGAAGAGCTGGCTTTCGTCTATGAGAGATGGCCGCAGGGTGAACTAATTGCTGAGCTGCTGGAGAAGTTGTCTGAATATGTGAAATCCGATGTTTATCAGGGCTCCACAGAGAAAAGCTTGTCCGAGCTGAGGCTTATCTTTCGTGCAATGGACCTTCCTAAGACACGTGAAGAGTTCGAAGTACGCGCTGCATTATTGAAGTTATCACATGAGCTGGAGCGGTATTTGGCAATTGCAAAAAGACTTAAAAAAAGAAAAGTCATTTTAGACAATCAAGCGCCATAAAATAAAGAGGGAAAAATTCGTTGATGCGCGGGATAAGAAACAGTCACCCTAGACGAATGTCCTGCATACACTTTAAATGAATGATTGTATGGAGGAGGTTAAATCGATGACTATTGCAGATAAACAGCTTCAAGGTAGAGAAATTATTACAAAAGCTGTCTGCGGAAAAGGTCGTAAGTTTTCCACTGTAACCCATACCGTAACGCCGCCTCATCATCCGACCAGCATTTTGGGCGCATGGATTATCAACCATCAATATGAAGCGGTTCGATCGGGCGACGGCATTGAGGTGATCGGTACTTACGATATCAACATTTGGTATTCGTACAGCAAAAATTCGCAAACTGATGTAGCAAAAGAATCCGTTAGTTATGTTGAGCATGTTCCACTCTCGTATGTAGATCCGAAGCATAGGACTGCTACGGAGGAAGTGTCAGCTGAGGTTCTCCAAGAACCTAACTGCATTGAAGCGAATATCTCATCAGGCGGGTCAAGCGTCGTTATTCGCGTTGAACGCGAGTACGCGGTGGAAATGATCGCAGAAACGAAGGTTTGGGTTGCAGTCTTCCCGGGCGGTTACGACGACCAGGATGGCAAAGATCTAGATTTCGGTATCGGCGATGGAGATTACGAAGATTTGGATCCGGACCTACTGGACGACGAGCTTTAATCCGGAAACACAATCTTTACAGTATGATATGCCGCTCCGGCGGCAAATTCGAGGGCGAAAGCCCTCTTTTTGTTGAATATGGGTAATAGCACATTAAATGAGCAAAAGAAGGTGGCGGCATTGTCAGCGACTTGGCTTTGGCAGGGCGATTATGAAGGGATGGAACGGGTATCTACGGCTCCTGAAGCCTCCGGTTCAATAGGAAGCTGGTCAGAAGTGAAGCCTGAGGATGCTGTATTTGTGCTTGAGGAAAGTCGCATGATTGAATTGTGGCGCTTTCCAAATGCAACGGTGTTCAATGCTGGCGTTGCCGCCGCCTCAATTATGTCCATTACAGAGAAGCTTAGAAAATGGAGCAGAGCGGGATTAACTCGATCTGCTCTAGAGGACGAGCGTTTGTATAGAGTAAGTGTCGTACATCTAGAGCTTGTTGAACTAATGCGGATTAATAGCCGCGGTCAACCGCTTGGGAAAGGCAAGGCGATACTGCGGTTAGATGCTGGGATGATCGAGCATGATGAGTTGTTATGGCCGGATGATCCAGTGTTGCGTCGTGTTGTGCGAACAGCAGTAAGTGCTCTTTATGCAATTGGCCTCGATATGGGGGAAGCAGATATTGCCCTTTGTGGAGACGGAGGTACTGCAGTACGGGATGCTAGATCCATACAAGATGAGTCGCTGCGTATGATGGCTTTACGCAGGTTTGCAGTATGGCACACGTTAATACAAGCCGATGCCGAGGCAATGGAGGGGAAAAAGCTGCTTATAGGGGCTGATCCAGAGTTTGTACTCCTTCGCCCTGATGGTAAAATTGCACCAGCTTCACGCTTCCTTGGTGAAGGGGTGAACAACGCGGCAGGCAGCGATGCGATGCTAATTGGGAAACGGATTGTTTATCCCGTTGCTGAATTGCGCCCTGAACCGGCAGCAGATCCGACGACGCTTGCGAGGCACGTGCAACGGCTGTTGCACCGCGCAGCAGCAAAGATTGATGATGCCAGCCTGCGCTGGGCAGCAGGGGCAATGCCCGTGCCAGGACTAGCGCTTGGCGGGCATATTCATCTCAGCGGAACGCCGCTGTCCAGCCGCTTGCTGCGGCTGTTAGACAGCTATATGGCGTTCCCGCTAGCGCTTGTGGAAGATCCCGCGGGTCGCGGCAGGCGTCCCCGCTATGGCGCTCTTGGCGATTTCCGCCGGCAGCCGCATGGCGGATTCGAATACAGGACGCTGCCAAGCTGGCTCGTCTCGCCTGCAGCGGCGAAAGCCATCTTCGCGCTTGCTCTGCTATGCGCACGCGAAGCGCGGACTCTCTCGTACATACCGGCTCTCGATGAGCGGTATGTAGAAGCTTTCTACGCCGGCGATCGAGCAGAGCTCGCCGGCTGCCTTGATCATGTCGCCGCTTCCGCTGCGGCGACACCAAGCTATGCCGCACTGGAGCCTTACATCGAGCCTCTGCTCGATGCGGCGCGTCGCGGCGCAACCTGGGATGAGCGGGCTGACATCCGCATCAAATGGCGCATTCCGCGCCCCTAATAAGCGCGATAACTCTTCGCGCTTATCCAATGTAACAAGCCCGCCTCGCTGATGAACTGCACCCCAATTGTTAGACACCATCTAACATTGGAGGTGCAGTTTTTGTATGACTAGGTATAGTGCAGAAGAAAAATTACAAGCAGTTATACGTTATCTAAATGGATCAGAAA
>JBHGUX010000032.1:0-9248 GCA_048976605.1 Pristimantibacillus sp.
ACCAGATAGCACCTCTACGACAAGCTCCTTTTTTGCCTCAACAGGACACCTAAACCGTCTTTTCATGGATTCATTCCTCCACTTATCTTAGTTTATCTGATGTGGTTAGAAGTGTCCAAATGGATTAGGGGGCTATATAGAATTCAGAGCTTCTATGAGGAAATAACGGATTCTCAGTCCGCATGGATCACAATATATAGCTAATTCCTACGAATAACGGATTCTGTGTCCGCCAGATTGTTCGATTGCCTATGATAGCAGCTACCACAACTCACTCACCCCCATCTTCATGATCAAGATTTTCTTGTAACGACTTCGTGCAATCAACCATTGTGGGAGAACGCATCACTGGCAACGATGAGGTTAGGGTGAGGGTCCCCATAGAATTACAGACAAGAGTAAAGAAATAGCAGTATAGGAGTAGCCCTCCTGTACTGCTATTTTTTTATATTTCCCCATATTTCCGTTCGAAGTAAGCTATTCATTCGGTTGTGGATAGCTCCTTTTTCAGTTTTGGTCTATGGTTATTGTTGGTTTAGAAGAAGATGAACCCATAAAATAATAAACGGAGTAAGCGAATGATTCTGGAGAAGCGTCAGCGTTCGCCTTTGTGTCCGGATTCCAACCATATACTTCAATTCAAGGAATCTGGATACAACAGCGATCGGAAGAACATTCGCTTACGTAGTTTGCTCTGCACGCAGTTTGCTCTGCACATAGTTTGCCTATTTTTAGTCCGCATTACATCTATAGCTCTCTGATTGAAGTTTCATGTTAAACTAATAGCAGTTAATATATGACAGATCAATGTGGAGAACCTATTATGGATCAGCGCAAAAGAATACTTATTATCGAAGATGAACGAGATATTTCACGAATATTAAAGGATTATATTAGCGTGAACGGATATGAGGTCATCATTGCCGAGAATGGCAAAGAAGGTTTGGAGCTCAGTCAATCCTGGGTACCTGATTTTATAGTGCTGGATATTATGCTCCCCGATGTTGATGGTATTGATCTATGTCGCCAAATTCGCGAAACGAATGGAGTTCCGATCCTTATTCTGAGCGCTCGAGGCAGTGATACCGATAAGGTGCTGGGACTTGGATTCGGAGCAGACGATTATATGACCAAGCCATTCTCGTTAAGTGAATTGGTAGCACGTATCCATGCCCATTTAAGAAGAGCCGGGAGCTTGGTGAATGCCGTTAAGAATGAAGATCTTATCCAATTCGGCAACGTAACGATTGATAAGAAGTCGTATAGCGTTAAGGTAGACGGGCAAGATGTCTCGCTGTCTGCTAAGGAATTTGAGCTGTTATTTTATCTGGCTAAGCATAAAAACCAAGTTTTTTCTAAGAGTCAGCTTCTGGATGCCATTTGGGGGTTTGCGGCCTATGGCGATGAAAATACGATAACCGTATATATTAGAAGAATACGAGAAAAAATCGAGACAGATCCATCAAACCCAACCTATATTCGCACGGTCTGGGGTATCGGTTATAAATTCAGCTTGGACTAATGATAGATTGGGGATTCCTATGTACTTGAGCAGTTGGATGAGGAAATGGTTGGCGGCCGTACTTATTTGCGTTGTTATCGGGATCGGTTGCGGAGCTTACTTGTTATGGGATAATGATAGGGATAAGAATGAACCTGATCCCCAATATGTGATCAATCAGGTACGCCTTAAAGTAAACGGGATGATGACCGAACTGGAACAATACCATGGGAGCATCGAGCATGATTCTGCGGTTCGAGAAACCCTGAATTCTATGTCCAAGGATAGCGGCGTTGAGCTGCTTTTCACTAGACTAGACGGCAAAGTGGTGTATACCACTTCCTATCAAGAGAAGCAACTTGAGAAGATAGATTTGAAATACTCGCTTCATTATGATTTATACACCTCTAGAATCGACAAGGATACCTTCAAGATTGCCTTCCCAGTAATAGAT
Source organism: Pristimantibacillus sp. (assembly GCA_048976605.1). Classification (GTDB taxonomy): domain Bacteria; phylum Bacillota; class Bacilli; order Paenibacillales; family Paenibacillaceae; genus Pristimantibacillus. The sequence goes on from JBHGUX010000032.1 coordinate 1,956, forward strand.
GAAGCCGCCAATGTTCAAATAGGCAACGCGATATTTACGATGCCAGCAGAATTCGTCACCTATGAGACCGAACCTGCCACACCATTATTCCCCTTCATCATGATCGCTGCTTCACTAGCCCTATTGTTAGGGCTGCTGTTAAGGCTTAGAAATAAAATAAAGGATGATGTGGTTCAACCTATTAAGGCATTGAAGGATTATTCCGAAGCGATACTTAAAGGGGACTACCAGCAAAGTGCGGAATACGGCAGAATGGACGAGCTTGGCGAGGTTTATGCCATGTTTGATCAAATGAGGATGGAAATTAGAGATTTAAGTCTACATAGAGATGAACAGGATAAAGCGCAAAAGGAACTGATCACGAACATCTCTCATGATATCAAAACACCTCTGACCATTATCAATGCCTATTTGGATGCGATTCGTGACGGACTTTGTCCGGACATGGACGCAGTCGTGGAATATACAGAAGTAATGAAAGCGAACACGGACAAAATGACGAGATTAGTAGAGGATCTATTGCTGCATGCGTTAAAAGAATTAGGACAGATTTCGGTCAATCTAACCGAGCAGTATAGTCAAACTATTTTCCAATCAATTATTAAGCCGATAGCCCATCATATTCGTACAACAGGCGTTCTCTTTAACGAACCGCAGCAAATACCCAATGTGCTTATTCATGTGGATGCCAATCGATTGGAGCAGGTCATTTCTAATCTGATTTCCAATGCTTTAAAACATACTGTTGCTGGTGATTCGATCAGTATGCGCATTGATTTGGATCGTAGAGATTTGAAAATTACGATATCTGATAATGGAGCAGGCATTCTTCCAGAAGATATGCCTTTTATATTTGAACGCTATTTCAAAGGGCAAACTCAGCCTAATGGGGATAACGCGAGCAACAAGGGGACGGGATTGGGACTATCGATTTGCAAATATATCATTGAGGCCCATCATGGCACGATTTCTTTTAAAAGCATAAAGGGTCAAGGAACGGTTTTTTGTTTTACCATTCCACTCGGTTAGACATCGCTGTAATACTTTATTAATAATTTGATAAGCGTCGTTAAAGGATAGCCCTTTACAGTAAGTAGATAACTTGATTCAAGGGGGCTTCATCATGTCGAAGAAAGCGATTATACAGGCTGCTAATCTTTGCAAGACCTATTCCACTGGCAGTGAACAATATCATGCGATCAGGAACGTAGATTTGGAAATATTTGAAGGTGATTTTACAGTCATTATGGGCAATTCAGGCTCGGGCAAATCTACGCTATTGTATCTTCTAAGCGGGCTTGATTCGGTTACGACTGGAGAGGTGTACTTTCAAGATCAGCGTATAGATGGATACAACGAGAAGCAATTAGCTGATTTTCGGGCGAAGAAGATCGGCTATATTTATCAAAGTATTAATCTGGTGCCAGATCTTACTCTGCTCGAAAATATAGCGTTGCCTGGTTATGTCGGGGGTTATCCGAAAAAAGACGTGAAAAACAAAGCGATCTCATTGATGAAGAGTATGGAGATCGAGGCTCAAAATAATCGTCTTCCATCGCAGACCTCGGGTGGACAGCAGCAGCGAGCGGCCATAGCTAGAGCGTTAATCAACTCTCCTGAAGTTATATTTGCTGATGAGCCAACAGGAAGCTTGAACTTCGATCAAGGTGTCGCTGTTTTGGATATTTTAACGAAGATGAATCGTCAAGGGCAGTCTGTGGTCATGGTAACGCATGATATGAAAGCAGCTTGCAGGGCGGATCGGCTTATTTTTATACGCGATGGGAAAATAGGCGGGGTACTGCAGTTTGATAAATTTGATTACGACGATACCCAGGACAGAGAAAATATTATCTTTTCTTATGTTACGGGGAAGGAGTAATCGCCATGAATGCAGTGTGGACGTTATGTGTATCGAATTTGAGGAAAAAGAAGGTTCAAAACGGTTTAATCGCTTTGCTGATTTTATTATCAACGTTATTGCTTGCTACATCAGCTACGGTTATTGCGAATACAGAAAATGTATTTACAGATATACATGATAAGAGCAACGGTGCCCATCAATTACTGGAATTAAGCGGTGAGATCCATGATCCACTTAAGGTGAACCGATGGTGGAAGGAACAAGAAGGGGTAGCTGCGTCAGATTTAATCCCGTATCGAAATTTATCTGGAGTGACCTATGACGGGGAAGAAATACCGAATCTCTATTTATTGATGATGAATACGCCTGAACAACCTTCTAAAGTAGATCAACCCATTCTTGCACAGGGAGAAGCTGGTCTGCAGCCAAAGTCTGGTTTCGTATGGATACCTACCTCTATGGCCTATACCTACGGAATTTCTATCGGGGACAGCGTTACCTTTAAGACAGGAGTTAATGCTTTCGAATCGAAGGTATCCGCTATTGTCGTTGATATTCCTTATGGCGGACCGTTCACGGTAAATGCTCGAATTTGGATGAATAGTGAGGATTATGATTCACAGCTAGGTTCCATGCAAGGAAAAGATAAGTATCTGATGAGTCTCCGATTCGATGACTATAATGAGCAGGCCAGCTATTGGAATCGCTTTGAAGAGTATCTAGGCGTTCCTTACATGGAGTCGAAGACTGAGTTTGAGTCGATATCGTCCTTTTATCTCATTCTCAATAAGGTCATAGGATTCGTGATGATTTTCCTTGGGGTCGTCATGATGCTCATTGCGCTGTTCACCATTGGATTTACGATTTCAGACGCTATTTTGTCCAACTATAAAACGATCGGTGTCATTAAATCATTAGGGTTAACCTCGAATCAGACAATAGGCACTTATATGATTCAATACGCTTTTCTTGCTTTTATAGCGATTATTCCTGGACTGCTTGCCAGCAGCTTCCTATCACGAATAATCATAGAAAGCTCTCTATCTTATCTGAAAACAGGAGATTCGGCCATCCCTATAAGAGGGGGCAGTATTGTTGTTATTGTCGGGATCTCTTTATTCCTAATCATCCTCTTATGCGTATGGTTTTATTCGAATAAAGCTAGATTCGTACAGCCGGTACAAGCGATCCGGTATGGCATGTCAGAAGAGGATAATAGCAAGCTGACAAGACGAGTAGGGAGCAATGGCAACAGTCGATTCGGCTTTGAACGATTGCCGGTTACTTTTGTCATTGGACTTCGAGCTATTGTGAAAAATATAAAAGGCTCCTCACTTATGATGGTACTCGCAATTGTTACGTCATCTGTACTCGTATTAGGCTTTGTTCTATTGAATAGTTTTATTATGATCAAGCAGACTTCCCCATTGTGGGGATATGATGACTCTAATATCGCAGTGACTATTTTTAATAAAACGGCATTCTCACATGCTGATTTTGAAAAGGATGTATTGTCCGATCGAAGGGTGAAAAACATTGGCTGGGTTGGGGGCGTAAATGGCGTTTTTCCTTCCGTGAAGCCAGCGGGCTCTAACGATGAAAGCAAACAGTCCACGAGTATTGCGATTACAGTTATCGATGGCAACTATGATGAGTTGGGTTACGCTGCAATAAGAGGAGGCAATCCTCAGAATAACAATGAAATCGCCCTCGGCGTTAACCTAGCCAAACAGTTGAATAAGGAATTAGGCGATGTAGTAGAGGTGTATATCGAAGGGAATAAGCATAATCTGATTGTCACTGGCATCTATCAAGCGATAGCTAATATGTCCTATACAGCAAGAATTACAGTGGATGTAGTTAATGAGAATAACATGAACTATGACGGTATGGAGATCATGTTTATTAACCTGAAGGACAGTCAGTTATCAGATCAGTTTGCCCAAGAACTGAATACGAAATATAAGGAATCCATTACGGCATTAACGCAGCAAACGCTATTAGACTCTGTATTTAAAGAAGCAGTTGCTGTATTGATGTGGCCAATGGCGATGATGGGATTATTGTTTCTATTTGTTACCTTCATCATTATATACAGTACTTGCCTCATTACTATTAAAAAAGAGAGTAAAACCTATGGCATCTATAAGTCGATTGGCATGACTTCTTTTAAAATCAGAATATCCGTTACGCTGGGTATCGCAGCCCTGTCAGCAATAGGAGCTTTTATAGGTATCTTCGTTGGTGTTTATCTATTGCCTGCCATTCTAAAAGGCCTCATATCCGATTACGGCATTGTAAAATTACCTCTTGTCCTGAGTTGGAGCGGTATAGCCGCCATCGCTTTTGTAAGTGTGATATCAGCTTGTCTTGGTTCATGGCTGTCATCACGAGTAATAGACCGTACATCACCAAGAATTCTGGTTGTGGAGTAATTGTCCATTCTTATAAGAGCCATCGAACGAGAGCTGCTGAAATAATGCCTGCGAGGACAGTAGCTAGTAAGCTATTTGTCTTAATGGCTGATGATAACAAAATGGTGGCTGTCGATAATAGATCGACAGCCACTTTATTTGTGATAACGCGTTATGGATATAGGTTCAACTAATATTCTAATGCGATATTGAATGAAAGATCAATACATCTGCGCATATTCTCTCTTATTGTCTTATTTTTTGAAGAGATGTGTCGAATGGAGCAGATTTATAGACTAGGCAATGCTATTATAGAAGAAATTGGTTGAATTTCAAATGAATTAGGAGGAAGCGAAGTGGAATTTAATAAAGCAGATGATAAGAATTTAGAAGAGGGAAAATTTCAGGAGAAAGGTATAAAGGATGTCCCTCCTGTAGCGGCAGGATCGGCAACGGGACAAAGTGCGGCGGTTTTAAACCAGATGACGGCTTCAATTAAGCAGGTGGATAAAAATATTATTTTGAGATTGCTGAAAAACCCGTTTGAGAGTATGGCTCTGAATCCGTCCAAGGATCTCGTATACGGAGTAATAGGTATTGCGGCCGCTATTATTGGATTTTTAATTTGGGCCTTATTAATCGGCGGCAAGCTGGAAAGTATCTTCTACGGTATGTTGGGGTTTGGGGGGCTTGCAAGCTTCGGGGACAAAGGTTCGATTGCAACAGCTTTGTTCGGTAAAATGTTTTTAGTTGCTATTATTTCGAATATTGCACTACTTGCGGCCATATGGGGGATCGGTCAATGGAAAGGTGATCAGAAGCAATCATTGAAAGCATTGGTTACACATATCGGTGCTATTCATTACATAGCTGGAGCAGGATTTATCATTGCTGGTATTCTCGCTTTAATGAGTCTCAAGCTATCCCTGCTTGTCTTGCTGATCTCGTTGCTGTCAGCGCTCATGTTGTCTATCCATGCAGCAATCGATCTGTTTAAAGTTGAGCAGAACCGTCAAGCTCTATACATGATTCTTTCTGTATCTGCTTACCTTTTAATTACGGGGCTGTTGGCAGGGATCGTGCTTTAAAACATAATGTCTATTCGAGTTCATCGTTTGTTAGGCTTTGTTTGTAGGGTTAATCCCTTCAAACGAAGCTTTTTTTTGTTATAATAGCTATTTGATCTGGAGCTGTTCCTTCTATATATACTGCTGATGGAGAGAAATAGGTGAATTTTTCCTCTGTCGTCATACTTACGCCATGTTCCTCTGCCAGCCAATGAGCGATGATTGAACTCATAAGACAATGGCATCTATTAATAGAAGAACAAGTGGCATAGGAGGCAGTAACATGGAAATGCAACATAAACGACATGGCAATAATCATCATGAAATCATCCTTGAGAACGGAAAGCTTCATTTGTTCGCAAACGAAGAAGTATTCCAGTCATTTGAGTCCAAGGTATATGAAATGGCAAACAATAATTTGCGAATTCCTCGTAATCAATACATGAGCTATACACCTGACGCCCATATTGGGGTTGGAACTTGTATTGGCACAACAGCGGTATGGAGCATGAGGGATGGCTGCGTATCTCCGTCTATCGTTGGCTCGGATATAGGCTGTGGTATGCGTGTTCATACGACATCATTGCATAAGCAGGATATTCAGGATAAGGCGGTTCGAAGAGCTTTGATTGCAGCTATCGAGAAGTATGTACCGACTAATGAACGGACAAATACGAACTACAGTGATATCGATGTGATGAATGTCGTACAACATGGCTTGAATGGATTGCCTGAGAAGTATATTCCTGATCAACAATGGTTGACGCATGTCGAGCAAACTAATTTTCCTTATGATCATAAGTATTTGGAAGAGCTTCCTCCGAAGATTCGCAAGTATGCTCATGGACAGCTCGGTTCACTCGGGAGCGGCAACCACTTTATTGAGATTCAATACTATGAGGAATTAGCGGCAAAATGGGGCTTATTCGATGGGCAAGTGGTTGTTATGATCCATTCCGGTTCTCGTGCTTGGGGCGGCATGGTTGGCCGGGAACATAATAAAGTGATTAAGGAAGCGATGAGTCAGTGGGGGGTCAGCAACCCTGAACCGAATCTTATCTACGCTCCAATCTCTAGCCGCGAGGGGCAAACCTATTTGAATCTCATGTATTCAGCACTTAACTTTGCGGTTAGCAACAGGCATATGATTGCGTTTGGTGTTCATGAGGCTTTTCAGGAGGTATTCGGAGCGGACATGGAAATGCCTGTTTTGTATGACCTGATGCATAACTATGCGCTTAAGGAGTTTCATCGCAATCAACCGATGCTCGTTCATCGCAAAGGTGCAACGCGGGCATTGCCGGCCAAACATTTCTTGAATACACCTGCATATAAGGAGACAGGTCATCCTGCGTTAATACCAGGGTCGATGGGAACTTCCTCGTACATCATGATAGGAAAAGACGAAGGGATTAAGAACTTTTACTCGATTTGTCATGGCGCTGGACGGGCGAGATCTCGCAGAGCGACGAAGGAGCTGGTTACCGTTGATCAGTTTGAGCAATCTCTGAAGGTAGGTACAGATGAAGAAATTCTCGTAAATCACCGATCCTTGCAAACGATTCTAGATGAATGTCCTCAAGCTTATAAGGATGTCGATCAAATTATCGACAGCGTCGTCGGCGCTTCATTAGCTGCAGTAGTTGCGAAGTGTAAGCCGATGGCGGCAATTAAAGGACTTTAAGCTGTTGCTGGCTCGTGAAGCTATTCATTAATTTATGAATAACACTTCACGAGCTAATTTTCATTAAATAATAGTAATTTTCATTATAAGAAGCAAAATAAATAGGTTATTTTTAAAATAATAAAAAAGAATTTCAAAAAACACTTGCATTAATAGTCTGATACATGGTATATTCTTATTCCGGCCAAGAAATACACCGGAACAAACGAAACACAGCATTGTTCTTTGAAAACTGAACAACGAGTAATAACTGCCCCGTGAATC
>JBHGUX010000033.1:0-55099 GCA_048976605.1 Pristimantibacillus sp.
CTTCAGATCAACCTGCCTTAATTCGAATTAAAGGTGCTTTATTAGCTACATCGATAGCTGAGTATTTCCGAGACCGTGGTATGAACGTGATGCTGATGATGGATTCGGTCACAAGATACGCAATGGCACAACGTGAAGTTGGGCTTGCCATTGGTGAACCTCCTGCAACTCGAGGTTATACACCATCCGTATTCGCTAATTTACCGAAGCTGCTCGAGCGAGCAGGGACGGGGCCAACGGGCTCAATAACAGCTTTCTACACCGTACTTGTTGATGGTGATGATATGAATGAACCAATCGCTGATGCTGTAAGAGGTATTCTAGATGGGCATATCGTACTTAGCCGTCATATTGCGAATAAAGGTCATTTTCCTGCTATTGATGTGCTTGCTTCGGTAAGTCGTGTTATGAAAGAAATTGTAACGGAAGAGCAGCAGGATGCAGCTAATCAATTCAAACGATTGCTCTCTATATATAAAGATTCGGAAGACTTAATCAATATAGGGGCGTACCAAAAAGGTTCTAATGAAGAAATTGATTTGGCTATGCAATATATTGATGCAATCAACGAATTTACGAGACAGAAAACGAATGAGAAGGTTAGCTTGGAAGAAGCACAAGAACGTCTAATTAACGATTTTTACAGGAGATGAACCGTGAATGGCGTCTTTTCGTTACTCATATCAGAAAATCGTCGATCTTAAAACAAGCGAGAAGACACAAGCGGAATGGCTGCTATCTTCCGCTATCGGAGCACTTCAAGCTGAGGAATTATCACTTTCAGAACTTCGTGCAATGAGAACGGAGTGGGAGAGCATGCAGCATGAGTCGTCTAAAGTAGCAGTAGCCTTATCGGAATTACAGCAGGTTCAACAGTATTTGGACTATTTGGACGCTTGTATTAATAGTAAGCTTGTGGACATTCAACTGGCGAAGAAGGTAGTTGACCATAATCGTTCTAAGCTTACTGACAAGATGAAAGACGAGAAGGTATGGATGAAAGCGAAAGATCATGCGAGTGAACGGTTCCGGTATGCGATGCAGATAAAGGAGCAGAACGAGCTGGATGAGATGGCAACAGTAAGATACATCGCATCAGCACGGTAACTGATCTGCAGGCGCTAGGCTAGAGGGAGTGAATGAATTGGCGAATACGGATTTGGAGAAACAAGGCTATAGCGGTCTTGAACGGCTTATGTTTTTCATGACTCCAGTCTTATTTACTATCGTACTGTTGGGCGCACTATTCGTATTGCTAGATGCGGATACACGCAATAAGATGCTGGAAGTAGGCAACTCGATTCCGGTCCTGAAGGAAATCCTTCCTGAGGCGAAGCCGGTTGACGGAACAGCAAACGACGAGGCTATGAAGTCGGAAAACATGAGCCGTAAAATTGAAGATCTGCAAGTGCAGCTGACAGAGAAGGAAACGGAGTTAGCGCAAACAGCTGAATTAAAAACAGTACAAGAACAAGAAATTAAAAGCTTGGAAGAGGAAATTGACCAACTAACTAAAGTTAATGAAGTAAAAGCGCTTGAAGATGAGGAATATCAAGCGAAAATACAAGAGTTGGCAAGTATGTATGGCAAAATCACACCAAGTAAAGCAGCACCGATTCTACAAAGCATGACCTTAGATGAAATGGTGCTTGTCCTTGAAGCTATGCGTCCAGATGATCGCGTTCGTGTACTTGAGAAGATGAATCCGAAAACGGCAGCAGATGCAACGATGAAGTTAAAGGACACTGTATCAGCGAAAGACAGACAAATTGCAGCCTTGCAATCGCAATTGAAAGAAGCGCAGCCTGCTGCAGTTAAACAACCGTCAGCATCTCTGGATACTGATCAACTGAGTGCGACTTTCGCCTCTATGGAAGCGAAAAGCGCAGCTGAACTATTGATCAAAATGTCCGATATCAGTCCAAGCAAAGTGCTTCGAATCTTGAATGCAGTCGATAACCAAACAAGATCGGACATTATTGCAGGGATGTCAGATATCAATGAAACAGTTACTGCTCAGTTAGTATCAAAAATGATGACAGGTAATTAATTCTTAATTGAACCTTTTCTGGCGTTGTGAAGCTGAATGGAGAGGAGGTGAAAAATATGGAATTATCAATCCCTCAAGCATCTTTAAGCAATTCAGCATCGGTTCAGGGAAACAACGGTACACAAGCTAAAGCAAGTAATGGCAGCAATGGTACTGAGTTTCAGCAAGCACTTGTCTATCAGATCAAAGGCAACTCGACAGCGAGTGGCTCAGCAACTGCTCAGTCCAGCACTGCTGCTCAGCAAACGGTTGTGACGACTGAAGTTGTTGCCACTGATCTGCTGACATCTGAAGAAGCCGTTGATTTGATGGCTCTAATTGAAGGTTTGCTCGATGAATTGCAAGAGAGTGAACAGCTGTCTACGGACACCGACGAGAAATCGAAATTGACTGAATTAGAAGCAATGTTGGATCAACTCAATGCGCTTATGGCACTATTGGGAATTCCCGCTATTAAGCTTAGTCAATCGGCTCCAGTAGAAGGATTAGATGACAATGCTGATGTAACCAATCAACAACTAACTGCGGTTAAGAATGGATTGCAAGACTCACTTATGCAACTTCAATCGCATATGCAGGAAGGATCGTTGAAGCTCGTTCAACAGCAGGAACCAACTCAGTTAATTGGCCAACAATTACAAGCCATTCAACATCTACTGCAGAAGCATAAAGAGTCGGGCTCTAATGTTAATGCTGAACAATCGAGTAGTGCATCAGATGATTTTGTGCCTGTACCGGTATCTAACCAAACGACTGCGACTGCATCTGTGTTGTTGCAACGTTTAAGCCAGCAAGCAGCAAATCCTTCATTGCTATCGACGTTGGCTGAAGATGCATTAGCAAAAGGTTCTGTGGAAAGTGCTCCTGTTGAGTCGGCAGAGCAAGCACCTGTGAGTCAGCAAGGAGTTAACTTTGGTGATTTGCTGCGTTCAACTTCGCAGTCAACACCGAAAGTGGTGCTTCAACCTTATGTATTAGCAGACCAATTCGCGGATTCAATGTCGGATATGATCGTGCAAAAGTTTAACATTACTGCATTAAATGGTGTAACAGAAGCGAAAATTCAATTGTTCCCTGAGCAGCTTGGACAAGTAGATGTACGCATCACTATGCAGAATGGGATCCTGACTGCCATGTTCCAGACGGATACAGCGAATGCCAAAGATGTGTTGGATAACCAAATGGCACAACTACGGTTAGCTCTGCAAGCACAAGGTCTAGCAGTTGATAAGCTTGAGGTAACTCAAGGACAAGTCGCTTCTCAGTTGTCGAATGGGCATCAGGGACAAGGCACGGGACAACAGTTCACAACTAACCAAAACAAATCTAAAACTGATGGAATCTCAGATGATGGATTTGAGCCGGATACTATTGAGCAAATAGCTATTCAAGATCTAGGCTTTGGACGTGCGGTGAACGTCACGGCCTAATCATAATCCGCAAAACGGTACGCATGTAGGACGGAGGTGAATGAAATGGCGACAGATGTTAATTTCGGTATTAAATGGCCGAATTATGATCCTGCTAACACAGTAGTGAAAAGCGCAGATAAGACGATGGGGAAAGATGATTTTCTGAAAATCTTGGTGACGCAGCTACAGAACCAGGATCCCATGGAGCCGCTTCAAGATCGTGAGTTTATTGCTCAAATGGCGCAGTTTACTTCGGTAGAGCAGTTGATGAATATGTCAACACAACTAGGTCTGATTCGGCAAAATTTAGGCTCTGCCTCTAGTTTAATAGGGAAAGCTGTAGAGTGGTTCGAGTACGATGACGCAGGAACATCCCATATCAAAACGGATATTGTGCAGTCTATCGTTCTGTCTAGTGGAGCCCAATACGTTAAATTCAGTGATGATACCATGCTGCTTCTAGATGATGTAGTGTCCATCTCAGATACTATCAATGAAGATCAAGATGTACCTGCGGAAGATGGGTCTGAAACTCCGGAAGGAGCTGAAACCCCGTGAGTGAAACCGTAAAGATCGGTCATCTCTTTCCAGTGAAATCAGCTATGCTCCAAACTGCTAAGAATACATCCGCAAAAGGGCAGCCATCGAATGATTTCAAGGAATTGCTTGATGCGAAAGTGCTAAAATTCAGTCATCATGCGGAAGTAAGGATGCAGCAAAGAGGCATACAGCTACAACCGGATTCGATAACCAAGATTATGAATGCGGTGGAAGAGGCTGAGTCAAAAGGTGCGGTGGATTCATTAATCGTATTCCGAGATATTGCGATGATCGTTAATGTACCTACTCGTACGGTTGTAACGGCGCTGGATGGCAAACAGATGCAGAGCAATGTGTTCACGCAAATAGATAGTGCTGTAATTGTGAATTAGGGCTGGACCGATGTGGAGGCCCGAATGGCTGCCGACCGACAGAAGCAGCCAGAAAAGTAAATAGAATTATAGGAGGATTAATTCATATGCTTAGATCTATGTATTCCGGTGTATCAGGTATGCGCGGGTTCCAAACGAAGCTAGATGTTATTGGTAATAACATCGCTAACGTGAATACGATCGGATTTAAAGGCGGACGTGTTATGTTCAGCGATATTATGAGCCAGACGACTGCTGGTATTACGGCACCTGTTGATGGTGAAGTGGGCGGCGTTAACGCTAAGCAAGTTGGACTAGGAGTTTCTATCGCATCGATCGATACTCTTCACTCGCCAGGTAGTGCTATGACGACGAATCAACCTACTGATCTTCGTATTGATGGTGATGGATTCTTCGCGGTTTCTGCAGGCGATGGCGCACCTACTTACTTGACTCGTGCAGGTAACTTTACACTGGATGCTAACAGACAACTTGTAACTGCTGATGGTCAATTCGTTCTCGATATGGACGGAGCACCGATTCAACTGGAAGAGGATGTTACTTCATTTTCTATCGGTAAAGATGGGTTTATCCAAGTTGTAACAGCTGAAGGTGCTGAACCTTTTGTACAACTTGCAGTAGTTAAAGTGATCAATCCGAGTGGTCTAGAGAAAATGGGCGGCAATATGTACCGTATGACAGCTAATGCGAATCCTGATGCAGATCTTGAAGGCTTTACTACATTCGCAGGTGATGTTGAACTAGGTACTGGCTCTATAATTGCAGGACAGCTTGAAATGTCTAACGTTGATTTAACTGCTGAATTCACGGAAATGATCGTTGCACAACGTGGTTTCCAAGCTAACTCTCGTATCATTACTACTTCTGATGAAATTCTGCAAGAAGTCGTTAACTTGAAACGTTAATAGCTAGATCATAACTGGCGGGAGGCGGCAAGCCTCCCCAAGGTGTGAGGGGGCAAATGATGATTACAGTAACTCGATTGAATGGCACAAAAGTTATGATTAATGCTCTTCTAATTGAACTGGTTGAGGAGACACCTGATACGATCATTACGCTGACGACAGGTAAAAAGATCATTGTAGTAGAAAGCTCTTCCGAACTTCTGCTGCACATTCAGAGTTATCTTCGCACGATCGGCGTATATGCGGCGACCCAGAAGATCGAACAAACGGAGGGCCCTTAGAGATGAAAAAGATGATGCCATGGTTAGTGACGATATTGCTTGCAATTACGTTAATCGCAATCGTATCGATTATATTGTTCAAATCGTTCTTTAGCGAGACGGAGGAGACAGATCCTGCTAATAAATCAGTTGAAGTACATGAACTGTCAGCAGATGAGCGTCTTGCAGTAACATCTGAACTAAAAGATTTTACACGTAATCTGCTGGATGCTGAGTATGTTGTTCGTATGAACTTCGCATTTCAATTAGACAGCAAGAAGACGAAGGAAGAGTTCGATAAGTTGTTGGATATTGAAGTTAGACCGATTATTAACCGTACGGTTGCTGATATGACGGTCGAAGAAACGAAAGGCTCTAAAGGGGAAGACTTGCTAGAGTCGAAGCTTCTGAACCTCATTAATCAGATCCTGCCGGAAGGCAAAAAATTGGTCAAGGTTGAAATTACAAACTTCATCGTAACAGAACTCTAGAATTTGTTGCCGACATTCCTTGAAGGGGGTGAGAGAATTGGTTGATGTTTTATCGCAAAATGAGATAGACGCGCTATTGGCCGCTTTGTCTTCCGGTGAAATGGATGCAGACGACCTGAAGAAGGAAGAGGTAACAAAGAAAGTAAGAGTATATGATTTCAAGCGCGCTGTTCGTTTTTCGAAGGATCATATTCGGAGCTTAACACGCATACACGAAAACTTCGCGCGATATTTGACAACCTATTTCTCAGCGCAGCTTCGCACATTCGTTCAGATCAATGTGGTACAGGTAGAACAACTGCCTTATGACGAATTTATTCGTTCAATCCCTAAGATGACGATCTTGAACATATTTGAAGCGGAGCCGCTGGAAGGTCGAATGGTGCTGGAAGTTCATCCAAACGTCGCATACGCGATGCTGGACCGTCTGCTGGGTGGTCAAGGAACAGCTCCTTCAAAAATCAATAATATGACAGAGATCGAAACCATTGTCATGGAGCGTATATTTAGTCGGACGTTCGAAAGCTTGCAAGAAGCGTGGAAAACGATTATTGATATTTCTCCGCGAATGGAAGCATTAGAAACGAATCCGCAATTTATGCAAATTGTATCGCCCAATGAGACGATCGCACTTATCTCGTTAAGCACAAAAATTGGCGACACCACAGGGATGATTAATCTTTGTATCCCTCATGTTGTTATAGAGCCTATTATGCCGCGGTTATCCGCTCATCATTGGTTTGTTTCCCAGAAGAAAGAGCGTATACCTGAAGAGGTAGAAATGCTTGAACAACGGGTGAATAAAGCAAAACTTCCGATTGTAGCCGAATTAGGAGAATCATCAATTACGATTCAAGAATTTTTGGGCTTATCAGTTGGCGATGTTATTTCCTTGAACAATCCTACTGATGCAGGTTTACGCATTAAGGTTGGAGAAAAATTAAAGTTCATCGGAAGCCCCGGCTCCGTCAAAGATCGGATTGCCGTACAAGTAGATCAAATTGTCAACGAAGGAGCGGAAGAAGAATATGACGAGTAAAGATTATTTGTCACAAGAGGAAATTGATGCATTGTTGAATCAATCATCAAGTGAACCCGCAACATTCGATGGGCCTGCTGCTGAAGTTGTGCTATCGGACTTCTTGTCGGCGATGGAACAGGATGCACTCGGTGAAATCGGTAATATTACTTTCGGTAGTGCAGCAACAGCATTGTCAACATTACTCGGTAAAAAAGTGGATATTACTACGCCGCAAGTTACGTTTATTAAACGTGAACAGCTGGCAGATGAATTCCCGAAACCTCATGTTGCAGTAAGTGTGCAATACGTAGACGGCTTTGAAGGCATCAATTCGCTAGTCATTAAGACGAAGGATGCTCAAGTTATCGCTGACTTGATGCTAGGCGGAGAAGGTGACATCACGCTCGAGGAACTGAATGAGATTCATATCAGTGCTGTGCAAGAAGCGATGAATCAAATGATGGGATCATCTGCAACATCGATGTCCACTATATTTAACCGTTTTGTTAATATTTCGCCTCCTGGTATTGACATTTTGGATGTTGGCAGCGGCGAGGGAATGGGGCAATTGCCTCCGGTAGATATTTTCATTAAAATTTCGTTCCGATTAATGATTGGTGATTTAATTGACTCGACAATCATGCAGTTGCTTCCCGTTGCATTTGCGAAGCAAATGGTAGCTACATTAATAGGTGATTCATCAGAGGAAGTTGCTAGTGCTCCAGCACCAGCAGTGGCAGCTCAACAGCAGGCAGCTATTCAAGAACCAGTACAGCAAGTAGCAGCAGCCTCACAAATGCAACAACAGCCTCCGGCTGCTTATTATGAAATGCCTATGCAACAGCCAGGTCCGAATACATATGGCCATGCCGTTAATCGCAACGTCAATGTTCAACCGGTACAGTTCGCAGATTTCAATAATGCACCGTTTGTACAGACGGATGAAACGAATCTTAATTTACTTCTCGACATACCGCTGAAGGTTACCGTAGAATTAGGAAGGACCCAGAAGCAAATTAAGGATATTTTGGAATTGTCACAAGGTTCGATCATCGAACTGGACAAGCTCGCCGGAGAACCCGTGGACATACTTGTTAACAACAAACTGATTGCTAAAGGCGAGGTAGTTGTCATCGACGAGAACTTCGGGGTGCGCGTAACAGATATCGTAAGTCAATGGGACCGAATTCAAAAATTACAATAACACCTTAGGAGGAAAAAAAAGATGGCAAACCGCATTCTAATCGTAGACGACGCAGCATTTATGCGCATGATGATCCGCGACATTTTATCCAAGAACGGGTACGAAGTCGTTGGAGAAGCGCAAGATGGCGCGCAGGCGGTGGAGAAATACAAAGAGCTGAAGCCTGATCTAATTACTATGGACATTACGATGCCAGAAATGGATGGTATCTCTGCACTGAAAGAAATCAAGAAGCTGGACGCTAATGCGAAAGTCATTATGTGTTCTGCAATGGGTCAACAAGCGATGGTTATTGACGCGATTCAAGCAGGCGCTAAAGACTTTATCGTTAAACCTTTCCAAGCAGATCGTGTTATTGAAGCGATCAAGAAAACGCTCGGTTAATGGATTTATGTGATGCCTAAATTACAATTGCGTTCTACGATTTTATCTATAGTAGGTTTAGCATTATGGCCTACACTAGCTGCGGCCAGCGATCTGAATAATGATAATGGTCCAACAAAACTTCCTGGATCAGAAAATATGGCAGGCAGCTTAGTATGGGTAATCGTATCTTTATTCATAGTTATTGCACTGATTGTTGTCTTGATCAAATGGTTGTCTACTCGCAACCGCGCTTGGGGAACGAATCGTTCGCTAAGGTCGCTCGGAGGAATTGCACTAGGACAAAACAACTCAATGCAGGTAGTAGAGCTTGCGGGACGTGTCTATATCGTTGGAGTCGGCGAGAATGTCACACTGATCGATAAAATCGATGATCTGGAACAAGCTCAGGCAATTGTAGCCTCAATTGAACGTCAATCAAACGGAGGCTGGTCTCCAAACGGTATGGCGGAGTTGTTGAAACGGTTCCGCCAGCGTGATAATAAGGCGGAGCCGTCCAATGAGCAGTGGAATGAGAGCTCTTCGTTCCAGAACATTTTGAACGATAATTTGAATCGCCAAGCGGATCGTAAGCAGCAGATAGAATCTCTGCTTAAAGACTCTAAACCTAACGAACGGTTGATGGATGATAATGAAAAATAAGTGGTGGATAGCAATCGTAGCTGTACAACTAGGTGCTATGCTGTTTCAATCGCATGCATTCGCAGAGCCTCTACCAAATATTGAATTAAATTTTGGTAATGGTGATAGTGAAAAACCGGCTACGAGTGGATTATCTCTTCTGCTCATGATTACGGTTTTAAGTATTGCGCCAGCGATTCTAGTGTTAATGACGAGCTTTACTAGGGTCGTAATCGTTCTTGGTTTCGTCCGGACATCGCTCGGAACACAGTCAATGCCGCCGAATCAGGTGCTAATAGGTCTTGCGATGTTTTTAACCTTTTTCATTATGGCGCCTACGTTTTCTCAAGTAAATGAAGTTGCCCTTCAGCCTTACTTGAAGGGTGAAATCTCACAAACGGCAGCATTCGAACAAGCTTCCGTTCCAATGAAGAAGTTTATGTTTTCTCATACAAGAGAAAAAGATTTAATGCTTTTTATGGATTACACGAAAACGGAAAAGCCGGAAACGTTTGAAGATATTCCGCTTACCGTACTCGTTCCCGCTTATGCGATAAGTGAACTTAAGACAGCCTTTCAAATGGGCTTTATGATTTTCGTACCGTTTCTAGTCATTGACATGATTGTAGCCAGTACATTGATGGCTATGGGTATGATGATGCTTCCTCCGGTAATGATTTCACTGCCGTTCAAGTTGCTCTTATTCGTATTAGTGGATGGCTGGTATTTGATTGTCAAATCGTTGCTGTTAAGTTTCAGCACGTGACACAGACGGGGAGGAACGTTCAATGAGTGCTGATTTCATAATCGGTTTGGCCGCACAAGCCATATACACGGTATTGAAAGCCAGCGCGCCGATGCTCGTTCTCGCTCTAGTCGTCGGATTAATCATTAGTATTTTTCAAGCGACTACGCAAATTCAAGAGCAGACGTTAGCTTTTGTGCCTAAAATCGTAGCGGTTTTTGTATCCATTATTGTATTTGGTCCTTGGATTCTTAATACAATTGTCGATTTCACTTACAATCTGCTGAATAATTTGCATAAATACATCGGATAGGCTGTGAATCGTAGAGATGGATCTGATCGTGAATAGCTTTCCTATTTTTTTGTTGATCTTTTGTCGAATAACATCATTTTTCGTCGTGGCGCCGTTATTTTCACTGCGCGGTGTTCCTAACACTTTTAAAATCGGGTTAGGCGTCTTTCTTTCTGTTATCGTATTTCTTACATATGGGATGAATGAAACTATCGTGCCTGACGCGCAATACGTATTGTTTATTATTCGTGAAGTACTTATAGGTCTGCTAATGGGGTTCATGGTCTATCTCTTCTTTACTGTCGTACAAACGGCAGGCGCTTTGATGGATCTCCAGATAGGTTTTGCAATGGCGAACGTCGTTGACCCCTTCACTGGTGCATCAGCTCCATTACTAGGCAATTTTAAGTATATGCTTCTCATCATGGTATTTTTAATGATGAATGGCCATCATTATTTGTTGACAGCCTTAATGGATAGTTACAAATGGATGCCGCTCGATAATGAATTGTTTAGTAGATTGTATGATGGAAGTATTGCAAACTTTTTGTCTAGAGCACTCGGCAACACCTTTATACTAGCTCTACAGGTCGCGGCTCCACTTGTTGTCGCCATGTTTTTGACAGATGCAGGGTTAGGCTTTCTAGCGAAAACGGCACCGCAATATAATGTATTCGTTATCGGGATGCCGCTCAAATTGATCATTGGTCTGATCCTCTTGCTCTTGTTGATGCCAGGCCTTAGTGCGGTGTTCGAAAGGCTGTTTAGCATCATGTTTGACAACTTAGAGCAGCTGTTCGGCATTATACAACGAACTGACGGTCAATAAGGAGGCTGCATCCGTGCGAACGTATCGCTTAAAGCTCGATTTGCAGCTGTTCAGTCAGGAAAAGACAGAAAAGGCGACACCGAAAAAAGTTAAAGAAGCTAGAGATAAAGGACAGGTTTCCAAATCTGCCGATTTACCTGCCTCATTAATTTTACTGTTTACGTTTTTTGGCTTTATAATGATTGGCGGTTATTACAAAGAACGAATTTTCAATCTCTTCGGAGAACTTTTCGAGCATTGGTTAACGATGGAGTTAACTTCTGACAATGTAATGGTACTCTTCTACCGCTTAGCGGTAGATATGCTGCTTATTCTAGCTCCTATATTTGCGGTTGCTGTCATTATTGGAGTTCTCGGGAATGTATTGCAATTCGGTTTTTTACTAACTGGCGAACCTTTGAAAATGAAATTTAGTAAATTAAATCCTTTACAAGGATTTAAACAAATTTTTTCCATGCGAACGGTTGTTGAGTTTATCAAGAGTATCGCTAAGCTTCTTATCATCGGTATATTAGTATATCGTGCGATTTGGGGTGAATGGGAACATATCTTGCAACTCTCTAGTCTATCTATTGAGCAGATTTTCCAGTTTACATCTAGTATTACTGTTAGGCTTGGTATTGAAATAGGGGTTGTACTGGCGGTTCTTGCTTTCGCTGATTTTTTATACCAAAAGTATGAGCATGCGAAAAGCTTGAAAATGTCCAAGCAAGATATTAGAGATGAATACAAAAAATCTGAGGGTGACCCTTTAATCAAAGGCCGCATTCGTGAACAGCAACGTCGTATGGCGATGAGGAGAATGATGCAAGAGGTTCCCAAAGCCGATGTAATCATTACAAATCCGACCCACTTTGCAATTGCTTTGCAATACGATGCCGCCAATATGGAGGCGCCGGTTATTATTGCTAAAGGAATGGATCATGTAGCGCTGAAGATTAGAGAGGTTGCGAAAGAACACGGCGTTTTGACAATGGAAAATAAACCTTTAGCCAGAGCATTATATGAACGGGCTGACATCGGAGACTCCATACCTGCGGATCTGTTCCAAGCTGTGGCGGAAGTGCTAGCATACGTTTATAAAATGAAAGGCCGAGTCAAATCATCTTAACAGAAGGGAGGAGGCAGCATCATGAAAATTAAAGATCTTGTTATCCTAGTAGGGATTATCGGCATCGTACTCATGATGGTAATCCCTATCCCTACCTTACTATTGGACATACTACTTATTCTTAATATTTCGATGGCATTGATGATTTTATTGATTTCGATGAATACAAAGGAAGCACTCGACTTTTCGATCTTTCCTGCGATTCTACTAGTAACTACCCTATTCCGGTTAGCACTTAACGTCTCAACAACACGTAACATTCTATCTCATGCTGAAGCAGGAGAAGTTGTAGAAACATTCGGTAGATGGGTAGGCGGGGGACAAATCGCTATCGGATTTGTCGTCTTTCTAATTCTAGTTGTCGTTCAATTCATCGTAATTACGAAAGGCTCGGAACGGGTAGCAGAAGTAGCGGCTAGATTTACACTCGACGCGATGCCAGGTAAGCAGATGAGTATTGATGCGGATTTGAATGCTGGACTCATTAATGAGCAACAAGCAAGAGAGCGTCGTTCAAAAATTGAGCGTGAAGCTGATTTTTATGGTTCGATGGATGGTGCGAGTAAATTCGTCAAAGGTGATGCCATCGCTTCCATTATCATCTTGCTGATCAACTTAATTGGCGGATTTATTATCGGTATGGCGGTTCATGGCTTTGATTTCATGGAGTCACTAGAAACGTATTCGATACTAACTATCGGTGATGGTCTCGTCAGTCAAATTCCTGCACTGCTGATTTCAACAGCAGCTGGTCTAATCGTAACCAGAGCAGCATCAGATGGCAATTTAGCTGATGATGTTACCGCTCAATTGTTTAAGTACCCGAAATTGTTATACATAGTAGCTGGAACAATTACGCTGCTCGGCGTGTTCACACCAATTGGCATTCTAAGAACAATTCCTTTTGCAGCTTTGGTTGCATTTGGTGGATGGAAAATGCAAAAGTCGCTCACCAAGCAAATGCAACAAGAGGAGATGCTTGTGGAAGAACAACAGATCGAAGAAGTTCGCAGTCCAGAAAGTGTTATTGGATTGCTGCAAGTAGATCCAATCGAGTTTGAATTCGGTTATGGATTGATTCCGCTGGCGGATACACAGCAAGGAGGCGATTTGCTAGATCGAATCATTATGATCAGGCGTCAATGCGCACTTGAACTAGGACTTGTCGTTCCGGTTATCCGAATAAGAGATAATATTCAGTTAAAGCCGAATGAATATGTGATTAAGATTAAAGGAAATACAGTTGCTCGAGGTGAGTTGCTGCTCAATCATTATTTGGCCATGAGTCCTGGTTTCGAGGATGATTCGGTTATTGGTATTGAAACGACTGAGCCAGCCTTCGGATTACCAGCAATCTGGATTGATGAACCAATGAAGGAACGTGCGGAACTATCCGGTTACACCGTCGTTGATCCGCCTTCAGTAGTAGCCACGCACTTGACTGAAATTATTAAACGTCATGCGCATGAGTTAATTGGCCGACAAGAAACGAAAGCATTAGTAGAAAATGTGAAGGATTCTTATCCTGCTCTTGTTGATGATTTGATTCCTTCTATTCTATCCATTGGCGACTTGCAGAAGGTTCTATCCAAATTGCTTCGTGAGAAGGTATCCATTCGAGACTTGGTAACGATATTCGAGTCATTGGCGGATCAAGGAAGCTATACGAAGGATACAGATATTCTGACTGAATTTGTGCGTCAAGCTTTGTCTAGACAAATTACTCAACAATTCTCTGCTTCGGGGGACACACTTCGCGTCATAACAGTTGGCCCTGCACTAGAGAAGAAAATTGCTGAGTCTGTGCAGCAGTCGGAGCAAGGAAGTTATATTGCTCTGGATCCAGTGTCGACGCAACAAATTTATCAAAAGCTGAATGAACAGGTGAACCGTCAAATTCAGTCTGGTCAACAGCCAGTTGTACTTACCTCACCAACGATTCGTATGTACTTAAGACAAATTGTTGAACGAACGATGCAGGATGTTCCAGTATTATCATATAGCGAATTAGAGCCTAATATCGAAGTTCAAAGCGTTGGGGTGGTGAATCTATGAGGGTCAAGCGATATATAGTTAATGCGCTTCCTGAAGCGTTGCCAATGATTCGCAGTGAGCTTGGTAAAGACGCTGTTATTCTTAATACGAAGGAAATACGAGTTGGTGGGTTTCTAGGGATGTTTGGCAAGAAGAAGATGGAGGTCATCGCAGCAATTGAGTCGAATGTTCCGCCGTCTATACAGCAGCGGAAACAATCTGCCGACATAAATGCAGTGATGTCCGCCATTACAGAATCGGTACAGCGTTCAACTTCGACGGCGGTTATGGAACCGCCGTCATCGTTGCCGCTACAGACACCAGCAGCTGCTCCAACACCTTCACCAGTTCAAGCTGTCGCAAGAATTAATGATGAACTGTTGGATGAGATTCGAGTCATTAAGCAATCACTTCTGCAATTGTCTATTCAGAAGGTTGATAATCAACTGTCGGAATCTCTTAAATTGCTCTACGACAGACTTGTAGACCAAGAGATGGATCCGGAGTGGATTGGGCGTCTAGTAAACGAAATTACAGACAGACAATCAACACAAGCTGAATATTTCAATCATGCAGAAGTATGGGGCAATGCACGTGAGCTTCTTACGCAATGGATGGAGCCATTTGCTCATGAAAGCATCCAAGCCGATACACGGATCGTTCATTTTGTAGGTCCTACCGGAGTAGGCAAGACAACAACAATTGCTAAGCTTGCAGCGGAACAGACTATTAAAAATGGACGTCATGTTGGATTCATTACATCTGACACTTATCGAATCGCAGCAGTAGATCAGCTTCGAACCTATGCCAATATATTGAATGTACCGATTGAAGTTGTGTTTTCTCCGATGGATTTGCCTAAGGCGTTTAAGCAGTTGGAGGATCGCGATCTTATCTATATGGATACGGCTGGGCGTAACTTCAGAAACGAGCTTAATGTATCGGAAGTATACAGCCTTCTTCAGACAAGTGACAAGAGCGAAACGGTGCTTGTACTCAGCTTGACTGGCAAGACGAAAGATATGATAACTGTAGCTGAGAATTTCGTCAAATATGGTGTGAATAAAGTTTTGTTTACAAAGCTTGACGAAACATCGGTATATGGGTCTATATTTAATCTAGTAATGAACTACCAATTAAATCCTATCTTTGTCGCTAGAGGACAAACGGTACCGGATGATATCGAATTGTTCCGGACTGATGCTTATGTAAATGATTTGTTGGGGGCAGCAGGCAATGAATGACCAAGCTGAAGCGCTGCGTAATCTGGTAAAGCAGAGAAACGGAGTAGATGGTTCTCGGTCTACACGTATCGTAACGGTTACTAGCGGTAAGGGAGGCGTCGGAAAGTCCAATTTCAGTCTTAATTTTGCCATTATTCTGCAGCGGCTTGGGAAGAAAGTGCTCGTGTTCGATGCAGATATTGGTATGGCCAACATCGACGTGCTTATGGGCGTTAGTTCATCGTATCATCTCTATCATCTCTTTAAGCAAGATAAGACGATTTGGGATATTGTGCAGGAGGGACCATCCGGTCTGCATTTTATTGCTGGAGGTTCCGGGTTTAAAGATTTACTAGAGCTGACAGATAGTGAACTGGAATGGTTCTCTGAACAAATCGGCAAGCTCCATGGCATGTATGACGTTATTCTATTTGATACAGGTGCCGGCTTATCGAAGGAGACCGTGAAGTTTATTACTGCTTCACAGGAGACTATCGTAGTAACAACTCCAGAACCAACATCGATTACAGATGCATATGCACTGATTAAGATGGTTAAGGGGATGGGAATAGATACACAATTCAAGTTAGTTGTGAATCGTGCATCTGATACTAAAGAAGGCAAACAAACAGCTGAGAAAATTAGCTATGTTGCAGAGCGTTTTTTACAAGCGCAGCTTCCAGAGCTAGGTATTGTTCCTGATGATCCGAATGTATCCAAAGCAGTGAAGCGTCAAGTACCATTCTCAGTCGCCTTTCCGAACAGCGGAGCAACAAGAGCGCTAGAGGAAATTGCCCGAAGATTTGTTGCTGGACAACAACCCGATACTGTTGCCAATCATGGCGGTGTCAAAGGATTCTTACATAAAATGTTTAAACTTTCAAGATAGTCCTTTGAATATGAGGAGGAAAAAGATGGCTCCTTATCGCATACTTGTTGTAGATGATTCACCGTTTATGCGGAAAATATTTAGCGATTTAATACTACAGGATTCACAATTTATGATTGTGGCTACTGCCAGTAATGGTGTTGAAGCCATAGAAGCCATAAGCAAATGGAAACCAGATGCTGTAACGCTGGATTTAGAGATGCCAGAAATGAATGGTATTGATGCGCTTCAGCACATCATGAAGCATGATCCGACACCAATTATTATGCTGTCTGGTATTAGTGAAGAGAATACAAGGGAGACCATAAAAGCTTTGCAGTATGGTGCCTTTGACTTTATTCGTAAGCCATCTAGTGCAGTCTCCAATGATATTACTCAGGTTGGAGAGCTGTTAATTGAAAAGCTGAAAATAGCTGTATTAATGAAGCGTTATGCACCAGCAATAGAAATTGATGAATCTATTAAGTCTTTGCCTGCATCACCAACCCAATTAGAAAAAAGCAAGAATCTGAATCGACAGCAAGGGGACTCTTTACCGAAGAAGAATGCTCCAGAGACTGTGGGAAGCGATAATCTGGAAATTCGTAAACAGCTAGAGCGTCTACCCAAACGCAAGACATCAACCCCTTTACATACAAATCGGACTCCGGTAACTCCGCTTTCCGAGAATATCGTTAAGAAGGAAGAAAAAAAGGAAAAAGCTCTAACAGGAAATAAGGATTTTCGACATATTATAGCGATCGGTACATCAACAGGGGGGCCTCGTGCACTTCACGAGGTAATCAGTTCTTTACCAGCTGGTCTTCCAGCACCTGTTATGGTCGTTCAACATATGCCGCCTAAATTCACCAAATCACTTGCACAACGATTAGATAATTTCAGTCCTCTTAAAGTAGTAGAAGCAACACAGGGTGAAAGGCTGTATGCAGGTGTGGTCTATATCGCACCAGGAGGGTACCATATGGAAATTGCCAAGGACAACCAAGGCTTCCATATCCAATTGACACAGCAGCCGCCGCGTAATGGCCATCGTCCTTCAGTGGATGTACTATTTGAATCGTTAACACCATTTAAGGAATTAAAGCGGCATGCCGTAATAATGACCGGGATGGGAAGTGACGGAGCAAAAGGAATGAAGGCTCTAGTTGAAAGCGGAGTTGAATCCACCATTGCTGAGTCAGAAGAGACCTGTATCGTTTATGGTATGCCGCGTAGTGCGGTTGAAAACGGTTCAGTTACTACGGTGTTACCGTTACAACGTATTGCATCACAATTGCAGTACGTCGTTTCGCAAATATAGAAGATAAGTTGAAAGTCATAACGGGAGGTGCAACAAAATGGATATGAACGCCTATCTGTCGATGTTTATCGACGAGTCCAATGATCACCTGCAGTCATTAAATGAAAATTTATTACGGCTGGAAAGCGAACCTGAAGATTTAACAATTGTTCAATCCATATTTCGATCAGCCCATACATTAAAAGGGATGTCGGCGACGATGGGATATGAGGATCTAGCATCCTTGACTCATGAAATGGAAAATGTGCTCGATCTTGTACGGAACAGCAAGCTTAAAATGGATAGCTTTATATTTGACACCCTTTTTAAAGGCCTAGATGCACTAGAAGCAATGGTGCAGGATATTGTGAACGGCGGTACGGGCAAAGCAGATGTAACTGCGATTGTAGCTTCACTACAAGCTATTTTTAAAGGTGATTACAAAACGTCTTCAGCACCAGCGCCAGTTTCAACTATAACTGACAGTAGTACAGTAAGTAGTACAGCAGCTGTGAGTAATGAGACAGGAGTTATGCTATTAGACGAATTCCAAACCTCTGTTTTAATGCAATCCATTGAAAGCGGTCATTTAGCCTATCATATACAAGTATCGCTCAGCGAATCTTGTGTATTGAAAGCAGCACGCTCATACATGGTTTTCGATTTACTTGAAAAATCCGGTGAAATAGTAAAATCCGTTCCTTCTGTTCAGGATTTGGAACAAGAGAAATTTGATCGTTCATTTACCGTATTTACGATTTCTCGTTTAGCGGCAGAAGAACTTCAGAAACAGATTAATTCGATATCGGAGATTGAGACAGTCTCAGTTACTCTGCTTGATCAGGAATCTTTGAATTTACTAAATACCGCTCCTAGAGTTGCAGCCCCAGCAGATAAACAAGCTCCATCTGCACCTGCTGCAGAAGATGCTGCTAAACAAGTGAGTGCAGGTCGAAGTCAAACAGCAGCAGCTGCTACAACAGCTGCTCCAGTTGCAGTGGCAAGAACCATTCGTGTCGATATTGAACGTTTGGATACATTAATGAATTTATTCAGCGAATTGCTGATCGACCGTGTTCGTCTAGAGCAGCTGTCAACCGAAATTCAAAGAAGTGATTTGACTGAGACAGTGGAGCATATGAGTCGCGTAAGTTCAGACTTGCAGAACATTGTGTTGAAACTGCGGATGGTTCCTGTTGATTCGGTATTCAACCGATTCCCTAGGATGGTTCGTGATTTGTCCAAATCACTTGATAAGAAAATCGAACTTGTCATTACTGGTGCTGACACGGAATTAGATCGTACTGTAATCGACGAGATCGGCGATCCACTCGTACATTTGCTTCGTAATTCTATCGACCACGGTATCGAAACAGTGGCAGATAGAATAGCCGCTGGCAAACCGGAGACTGGTACGATAGAACTGCGAGCTTTTCATAGCGGCAACCATGTATTCATCGAGGTAGAAGAAGATGGAGCAGGGATTAACCGCGAGCGAATATTAAAGACCGCAATTAAGAACGGAGTTATAACCGAGGATAAGGCCGCTAGCTTAACGAATGATGAGATTCATATGCTTATATTTGCCGCTGGCTTCAGTACAGCTGATAAAATCTCTGATATATCGGGACGCGGAGTAGGGCTAGATGTGGTTAAAACAAAAATCACATCGCTTGGCGGTAACGTTACTGTTGAGTCTGCGTTGGGTAAAGGAACGAAGTTCTCGGTTCAATTGCCGCTGACACTGTCTATTATTTCTGCAATGCTGATTAAGTTGGGATCTGAGAAGTATGCGATTCCGCTTACATCAATCGTTGAAACCGGAATTATTCGCAGAGATCAAATCTTAAACGTACATGGCAATGAAATGATAGAGTTCCGTAATTCTGTCATTCCAATCATATCGCTTAGCCGTGTTCTTGATTCTCCTGATTATAACGAGGTAGAAGAGACAGAAACGGAAATTGTTGTTATTCGCAAAGGTGATAAATGGGCTGCTGTAATGGTTGATGAGTTTATCGGCCAAAGCGAAATTGTATTAAAGACACTCGGTAAGTATTTGACGAATACTGCAGCAGTCTCAGGAGCAACAATTCTTGGTGATGGTCAAGTTGCCTTGATTATCGATCCGAATGCATTAATCAAATAGGGAGGGTTTCACGATGGGAGAAGAATTGAAAGTTATCGTATTTGCATTAGCCAATGAAGAGTACGGTATCGAAGTGGATAAAGTTCGAACAATTGAACGGTTGTCGCCAATTACACGTGTACCAAAAACGCCAAGCTTTATCAAAGGTGTAATCAACCTTCGCGGGATTGTCGTTCCGGTTATTGATTTGCGTGGACGATTCAGCTTAAGTGAGACAGTACCAACTGAAAACTCACGAATTATTGTCGTTGCAGTAGCTGATCTAGAAGTTGGTTTCATTGTTGATTCTGCTAATGATGTTATCGATATAGATACCGACACGATTGACAAACCACCTGAAATCGTTGGCGGAGTTAAAGCCAAGTACTTGCGTGGGATTGCAAAACTTGGTGAAAATAGATTGCTCATTATGCTGAATTTGTCAGAAGTATTGAACAAGAATGAAATAATTCAACTGGAACAAATAGAGGTGTAAGGTGAGTTTATTCAATCATTTTGCTGCATTCGAAATAGATGTTCTCAAAGAGGTTGGCAATATTGGAGCAGGTAATGCAGCTACCGCCTTATCTAGGCTGTTAAACAAGCCGGTTGATATGGCGGTACCGAAAGTTAGTTTGCTTCCTTTTGAAGAAATTGCCGATCGAGTAGGCGGTTCAGAGCAAGTCGTAATAGCGGTATTTCTTCGCGTAGAAGGAGAAGCACCAGGTAATATGTTTTTTATTATCCAAGAGGATTCAGCCAAACGGTTACTTCGTCAATTGCTTTCGATTCCTATTGAAAAGCAAGGTGCTTACACCGATATGGAGATGTCTGCCTTATGTGAAATTGGTAATATATTGGCTGGTTCGTATTTATCATCCTTGGCAGATTTCACTCACCTATCAATGGCACCTACTGTTCCTTCAATAGCTTTAGATATGGCTGGCGCTATATTAAGCTATGGTCTCGTCCAATATGGTGAAATGGGAGATTCTGCATTACTGATAGAAACAACTTTCCTAGAGGATAGACAAGATTTGGAGGGACATTTCTTCCTTATTCCTGATCCCGAATCGTTCAACAAGATCTTCAAGGCATTAGGAGTAAAGTCCGAATGATACAGCAAAATGTAGTTAAAGTTGGCATGGCAGATTTGAATATTGCTAGAGATGGAGAAATACTCAAAACGACAGGACTCGGTTCATGTGTAGGTCTGACACTATTCGATCCTATTACGAAAATTGCGGGAATGGCTCATGTGATGCTGCCTTCATCAGAGATTGCACGCGAGACTACCTTTAATTTATCTAAATATGCGGATACCGCTATACCTGAGCTTATTAATCAAATGAATTCTGCTGGTGCGATTACCAGACATATGGTTGCCAAAATGGCCGGTGGAGCGCAAATGTTTGCCTTCTCCGGACAATCCGATTCTATGCGAATCGGTCCGCGGAATGTTGAATCTTGTATAGAGATGATGGTTCGTTATTCCATTCCTGTATATGCTCAGGATACTGGAGGAAATTACGGTCGCACGATTGAGCTTAATAGCAGCAATGGCATTCTAACTATAAAAAGCGTGCAGCTTGGGGTAAAGGAGATTTGACCAAATGATAGGAACTTGGCGATGGAATGTAGTTTTAGGACTAGCTGGAGCGGCTTTGACTATCCTATTTTCAATCGGTAAAAATCCGCTGACTGTAATGCTGTTGCGCAGCGTTTATGCTTTCATCGCCTTTGTTATTATTGCATTTATACTTCGGGCGGTGCTTGCATTCATACTGCGGCCACCAACCATTGAAGCTATAGATGATGAAGAAGGTAAGGGGAAAAGCTTAGATTTGTCTACGCCCGATGAAAGTGATGATATCAATCAAATGCTTAAATCACAATTGGACGGTGGAACCAACTCGTCGGTGAACGAGGAGAACAAGGCAGCTGTGCAAGGACAATTTCGTCCATTAAATCCGCCACAACTCCTATCAGCCCAGAGTAAGGAACCTGAAGAACTAGCTAAAGTAGTACGTCATATGACAGGAGGTTGAGACGATGATAGCGTCTGTAAACATCCAGATGTGGCAGGCTTGGAAAGATGACGGCGACATTGAAGCCAAAAAACGTTTGATTGAACAGTATTTGCCTCTAGTAGACTACGTAACGAACAGAATGGCGATTGGTTTGCCTAAAAACGTATCAAAAGATGATCTTGCCAGCAACGGCGTTATGGGGCTTATTGACGCAATAGAAAAGTTTGATTATTGCAGAGGAAATCAATTTGAAACGTATGCGTCTTGGAGGATTCGAGGCTCTATTATTGACGGACTTCGTCAAGGAGACTGGGTACCTAGATCCATTCGTGAAAAAGCGAAAAAGATTGAAGAAGCCTATCAAAAACTTGAACAACTATATTCACGTTCGGTTACAGACGCTGAAATCAGCATCTATCTAGAGGTAAGTGAGAAAGAGTTTACGACAATGTTGCATGAAATCGCTATTACGACGGTCTGCTCATTGGAAGATCCTATTCGTGAAGAAGAATCAGAAACAAGACTGTCTCTGCTAGTTGATGAGAGAGCAAAAAATCCCGACCATAAAGTGCATGAATTTTATTTGAAAGATTCCTTAACAAGCGGAATTGAGAAATTGACTGAGAAAGAGCGGACAGTCGTTTCCTTGTTTTATTTTGAAGAGCTTTCTTTGAGTGAAATTGCGGAAGTAATGTCACTCTCTCCATCACGAATTTCCCAGCTTCATTCGAAAGCCATTTTACGGTTAAGAGGAGCATTAGCTAAGCATAAAGATCAATTGATGCAGCATTAGACTGAGAAGGGGGGGAGTAGGATGGACGTTCAACAATTAGAATCATACTTACTTATTCAGACATCAGCCGATAAGTTGTCTGCCTTCCTAACGTTTAATCGAATTACTGAAGAATTTGACTGTAATGTTGAGCAATTAGAACGGTTTATTAAAAGCAGAGGCATCTCCTTTGGCATACGGACAAATGTGATTGCTGAAATTTGCAATAATCCTCTTGCGTATTGTAGAGAGCAAACTTTAGTAGCTGTTGGACAAGCTGCTACTGATGGTAAAGATGGTTATATTCGACTCCTTTACAATTTGAAGGAGCAGGAACATCGCCCTGTTGAACTGGAAGATGGCAAAATCGATTTCAAAGAAACATCCCAATTGAAAAATGTAAAGCGCGGCCAGTTAATAGCTGAACGTGTCGAAGCTGAATTAGGTGCTCCTGGTAAGTTGGTTACAGGGGAGGACATTCCCGCTAGATTAGGGAAGCAAGCAAGATTCAAAATTGGGAAAAACGTAGTGGTTAACGGCGAGAATAAGGCGATGTATTCGGCGATTGATGGACTCATTACGTTGACAGATAAAGATAAAATTAATGTGTTTCCTGTATACGAAGTAAATGGCGATGTTGATTATAAAACAGGCAATATTGACTTTGTAGGAACCGTGGTAATTAGAGGCAATGTGCTCAGTGGATTTCGTGTCAAAGCTGTCGGTGATATCCGCATTATTGGCGGTGTCGAAGGCGCGGAGTTAGAATCTGAAGCTTCTATTGAAATTACTGGCGGTATTATGGCAGGTAATAAAGGTTTCGTTAAAGCAAGTAAAAATGTAAAAAGCTCGTTCATTCAAGATGGAAATGTAATCGCTGGAGAAGACGTTCTTGTTTCACAGAGTATTATGCATTCCAACGTTCGAGCTGGAAGAAACGTCATTTGTTCTGGAGCTAAGGGACTTATCATCGGGGGAATGATTCAGGCTGCGGACCTTGTATCTGCACGTGTTATAGGCAATACAATGTCAACGGCAACAGCAATTGAGGTTGGTGTTAAACCTGAATATCGGACTGAGCTAAGTAATCTTAGAAAGAAGCTGAAGGAGCAAAGCGAGAGCATTGATAAAACGGAAAAAGCACTCACCATTCTCAATCAATTAGCTGCTTCTGGACAACTAACGGAAGATAAAATGGCGCTTCGTATTAAATTAGGTGCCACTAAGAGAATTACTGTAGCTGAAATCGAAGATATGAGAGAGCGGATTTTAGAAATTGAAAAAACGCTCGAGGATACAGAAAGCGCTAGAGTAAATGTCGGTCATACCGTTTATGGTGGTATTAAAATTGTTATTGGTCGATACACACGTTTTGTAAAGGATCCAATTCAACGTGTTACCTTCCGTTATTCTGATGGGGATATCGTACAGGTGCCTTATACTTCTAAATAATCGTGTAATTCATTACGATTACGTTTAAAGGAGTGGACAAGAGATGGCGTTCAAACCGATTGATCTGCAAGTATCTATTCCACGTACTCCAGAGGTAAGCGGGATTCAAAGCCAAGCGAACCACAAAGCAATCGCAGAACAAACGAGATTAGCGGATCTTGAAACGAAACAAATGGAATTAATGCGCAGCAAAAATGCAGGGGTAGAACATTCCGTTGGTCTTAATGTGCGAAAAGATCAAGAGGGACAACAATCTATGCCTTCAAATAAGAAGAAACGCAAAGATAATGAGGAACCTTCGGTTGACAAGGATGAAGCGAAACCACCTGAACATCCATATAAGGGACATCATTTTGACAGATCGCTCTAAGCCTCTTCGCATTATTACCATCATATAAGAGCTTTACGCTTAAGGTAGGTGTACCATGGATAATTGGTCATATATTGTTCTTGTCGGAGCTGTTGTACTTGTGTGTGCCTTGCTTGTACCACGGAAGCAAAGCACATCCACTGATTCCAACTCCAATCAAGCTGTTCGCAATATGGAAGTCGCTTTGGAGCAGTTCATGGAGAATATGGAGTTGGATAACCAAGAGCTTGTCAAATTAGTAACTAGTTTGAAAGAAGAAGGACGCACACAATCAGAGGTAAAAGAACAACGGATTAGTGTTCTTGAACAAAGAATAGCCGTTCTTGAACAGCTGCTGGAGCAGCAGCGTCAGGAGATTAAAGATGTTTCTGTGCAATCATCTTCTATTGCTTATACAGCGGCGGCAACAGAGATTGCACCCTTTGTTGAGCAATCCCTTGAACCCATACAAGTACAAGCTTCGCAAACGATTCAATCGAGGTACTCTGAATTATTGCAGTTATATAATGAAGGGAAATCTATTGAAGCGATTGCAAAGAAACTGAATATGAACAAAGGGGAAGTCCAGCTCATCTTGCAGTTAGCCAAGCAGGAGGAGGGTGCTCGTGCTTAAAAATCGTATCTTTCTAACCGGACTTGGGATCGGTATCATTGTTGGGGCGTTATTACTTCAGTTAATGTCACTGGGTGAACAAAGCCAGTTGAAATTGAAAGCGAGCTTGAATAAGGATGAAGAAGTACTTTTTACGCAAAAAGAAGTAGATGCTATGCTTGATGCGGAGAGAGTATCAATGGGGTTAAACGCCAAGGTAGATGCAGAGTCCAAAACTGAGGTCACGACTGAGACTGATAAGCAAGATGAGGTCAAGGAGGACGCAGCAGCTGAGTCTGAACAACCTGAACAAAATGCGAATAGTGAAGAGGGACAGCCTGCCGCTGAAGTTGCTCCAAAAGAGACTCGGCTGCATATTAAAGGCGGTATGAATTTAACAAGTATAGCGAAGTTGTTAGCAGAGAATGATATTATTTCTGATCAAGCCGAGTTTATAAAACAGATGAATAAAACCAAAAAACCGGTTCGCGCCGGTCATTTTGTGTTCTCAGGGCAGCCAACACTTAAAGAGGTTATGACCATCATTACGACAAAACCTTAACTAAAACAAGATATATAAGGGGCAAATGAGCGATATAAGTAAAATATCCCTTATTATTAACCTTTGAATGTTGCACCTTACATATAGATATGGTATAGTAATTGACGGTGTTAAAAACACACGCCCATTAATTTCGTTAACGGTGCTTCCGATCGTCGGAAGTTTTAACGGGAGATGCGATAGGCGGAGGGAACTACAAAAAAAACCATTACAGGAGGTGTTGGAGATGGCGGTTATTTCCATGAAACAGCTACTAGAAGCTGGGGTACACTTCGGGCATCAGACTCGTCGCTGGAATCCAAAGATGGATCGTTATATCTTCACAGAAAGAAACGGAATTTACATTATTGACTTGCAAAAAACAGTGAAAAAAGTT
This sequence comes from Pristimantibacillus sp., assembly GCA_048976605.1. Classification (GTDB taxonomy): domain Bacteria; phylum Bacillota; class Bacilli; order Paenibacillales; family Paenibacillaceae; genus Pristimantibacillus. Next base: position 25,965 of record JBHGUX010000033.1, read on the forward strand.
GAGGAAGCTTACAACTTTGTTCGCTCGATCGCTGCTGAGGGCGGCACTATGCTGTTCGTTGGTACGAAAAAACAAGCTCAAGATTCAGTTAAAGAAGAAGCAGAACGTTGCGGCAACTTCTACATTAACCAACGTTGGTTGGGCGGAACGTTGACAAACTTCCAAACTATCCAAAAACGTATTGATCGTTTGCGTCAACTTGAGAAATGGTCTGAAGATGGCACTTTCGAAGTTCTTCCTAAGAAAGAAGTTATCATTCTTAACAAAGAAAAAGACCGTTTGGAAAAATTCCTAGGCGGCATCAAAGGCATGAAAGGTTTGCCAAGCGCTTTGTTCATCATCGATCCTCGTAAAGAGCGTATCGCGGTTGCAGAAGCTCGCAAACTTGGTATTCCAATCGTTGGTATCGTAGATACTAACTGCGATCCAGACGAAATCGATTATGTCATTCCTGGTAATGACGACGCGATTCGCGCGGTTAAATTGCTTACTTCCAAAATGGCTGATGCAATTGTTGAAGCTACACAAAGCGAACAAACAACTGCTTAATCCAATTAAACTTCGCTAGTCAACAGAGGGTGGTCAGAAGGTGAAAGCCTCTCACCGCCCTTTTTTTGAACGTAAATCTAGAACAACACTATAAATGGAATCTCAGGAGGGCTAATCAATGGCAGTTAGTGCGAGTGCAGTTAAAGAGCTTCGTGAAAGAACAGGCGCGGGTATGCTTGATTGTAAAAAAGCTTTGGATGAAACGAATGGCGATATTGCGAAAGCAATCGAGTTTCTTCGTGAGAAAGGCCTTTCAGCTGCAGCTAACAAAGCAGGCCGTATCGCAACTGAAGGCGTTGTTGAATCTTACATCCATGCAGGCGGCCGTATTGGCGTTCTTGTAGAGATCAACTGTGAGACTGACTTCGTAGCTAAAACGGATCAATTCCGTTCGTTCGCTAAAGATATCGCAATGCACATCGCTGCATCGAATCCTAAATTCGTTCGTCGTGAAGAAGTTCCTGGCGACGAAATCGAAAAAGAGCGCGAAATTTTGAAAGCTCAAGCACTAAACGAAGGCAAGCCAGAAAAAATCGTTGAAAAAATGGTTGATGGCCGTATCTCGAAATACTATGAAGAGTATTGCTTGATGGAGCAATCTTTCGTTAAAGATCCAGACAAAACAATCTCAGCATTGTTGAATGAAAAAGTTAGCGCTATCGGCGAGAACATTTCGATCCGTCGTTTCGTTCGTTATGAGCTAGGCGAAGGTCTTGAGAAAAAAGTGGATAACTTCGTTGAAGAAGTTATGGCACAAGCAAAACTGTAAAACCGAACGCACAGGCGGGGCGGGGCGTCCGCCCCGCCTGCTTTTATAAGTAAGGGTATTCATTGGATTTGAAATGCGTATGTGACCTTATAGTAAGGTTCAAGATGGAGGTAGAGATGTTGGGAAAGCCTGTCTTTAAACGAATAGTTTTAAAAGTGAGTGGCGAATCGTTATCGGGACAGAACGGCTTTGGGATTGAAGCCTCAGTAATATCAGAAATCGCAGAGCAAGTGAAAGAAGTTATTGCTCTTGGCGTAGAGGTTGCAATCGTCTGTGGCGGAGGCAACATCTGGCGTGGAATAGCAGGTACAGAAAAAGGAATAGATCGCGCAACTGCGGATTATATGGGCATGCTCGCAACAGTTATGAACTCTCTGGCGCTGCAGGATGCATTAGAACAAATAGAAGTGCCTACTCGCGTACAGACATCAATTGCGATGCAACAGATCGCTGAACCATATATTAGACGTCGTGCTATTCGCCATTTGGAAAAAGGCCGTGTCGTTATATTTGCAGCCGGAACAGGTAACCCATTCTTCTCAACGGATACTACTGCCGCTTTGCGTGCAGCTGAAATTGAGGCTGAAGTTATTTTGATGGCCAAAAATAAAGTGGATGGCGTTTATTCAGCTGACCCATTCAAGGATCCAACTGCTGTGAAATATGAAGAACTTTCTTATATGGATGTTATTAGCCAAAACCTTGGTGTCATGGATTCAACGGCTTCATCGTTATGCATGGACAATAATATTCCACTCGTTGTATTCGCTATTACCGAGAAAGGGAATATTAAACGAGTTGTGCTTGGCGAGAAGATCGGAACGATTGTTAAAGGGAGCGTGAAATAATGCCACAAGCGGTTAAGAAAAATGCTGAAGAGCGGATGGACAAAGCGATTGGCGCCTTGAAACGTGATCTACAAACATTACGTGCAGGCCGTGCTACACCAGCCTTGCTCGATCGTGTTCAAGTTGAATATTACGGAGCTCTTACTCCTGTTGCACAATTGGCGAATGTGAATACGCCGGATTCTCGTACGCTGTTCATCCAGCCATGGGATAAGACGTCGATCTCTGCTATCGAGAAGGCGATTTTGAAATCAGATCTAGGGCTAACACCTTCGAATGATGGATCGGCTATCCGTATTACTATTCCGCCGCTTACAGAAGAGCGTCGTGCTGATTTGGTTAAAATGACGAAGAAATACGGTGAAGAAGCGAAAGTTGCCATCCGTAATATTCGTCGTGATGCGAATGATGATGTGAAAAAGATGGAGAAGACAACGATTTCTGAAGATGAATCACGTCGTCATCAAGAAGATATTCAAAAAGCAACGGATCGCTTCATTGCTGAAGTAGATAAAGTGTTAGTTGTTAAAGAGAAAGAAATTATGGAAGTATAATTACGCCTTGAGCCCCTCCGTTAGGTGGGGTTTGGTTTTAATTCCGGGTGGGAGGAACGTAGATGATCAGTCGACTTTGGGCCAAACTTGGCAAAACGTCCCCACGACCGGCTGAACCGCAATCATCAGACAACGTACCGGTTCATGTCGCTATTATTATGGACGGCAACGGACGTTGGGCCAAGGGCCGAGGATTACCTCGAATCGCAGGTCATCATACCGGCATGAAAGCGGTCAAACGGATCGTAATGGAAGCAGACCGGATTGGTGTTAAATATTTGACGTTGTACGCTTTTTCTACGGAAAATTGGAAGCGGCCTAAAGCGGAAGTTGACTTCCTAATGAAGCTGCCTCAACAATTTTTAGAGATAGAATTAGAAGAACTGATTGTGAAAAATGTACAGGTTCGTATGATGGGTCATAAAGAAGATTTGCCTTCATTCACGTTGCATGCAGTGGAAGAAGCAATCGAGAAAACGGCTCATAATACAGGACTTGTCTTGAATTTTGCCTTGAATTACGGAAGTCGTAAAGAAATGATTGAGGCCATTAAGGGAATTGCTGAAGATGTGGAAAGCGGGCAGCTGTCCTCTGAACAAATTGATGAGCAATTGATGAGTAATCGTTTACTTAGCGGGGATATCCCCGATCCAGATCTCTTAATTCGAACGAGCGGCGAGTTACGGTTGAGTAACTTTATGCTGTGGCAGTTGGCTTATAGTGAGATGTGGTTTACAGATGTTTTCTGGCCAGAGTTTAATGAAACTCACTTTCAAGAAGCGATTCAAGAATATCAACGACGTGCCAGACGATACGGTGGCTTATAAGCTTCGATAACGGAGTGTGACCAATACTTTGAAACAGCGAATCGTAACAGGAATTTTGGCAGGGGCGTTTTTCATTGCGCTTGCAATTGCCGGAGGCTGGTTTTTTGCAGGCTTGCTTGTGTTGCTTGCAATTATCGGTTTTAACGAATATGTGAGGATGAACGGCCAATCGTGGAATCATCCGGCTTCTTTGCTCGGATTTGCGGGTGTGCTGTTGTTTGTGTTGCCTTGGGAGTTATGGGGTGCAGCCGCTCCTTCACCTATGACGGTACTATGGATTCTTGCTTTCTTATTACTCGTCATTACGGTTGTTACGAAGAACAAAATAACGATTGATGGCGCCGCACTTATGCTGTTAGGCGCTTTATATGTAGGTTATGGCTTTGGAGCAATGAATACGGTAAGACAAATGGAGCTTGACGGCTTGTTCTGGACATTCCTCCTATTCGGAAGTATCGTTTCTTCCGATGTAGGTGCTTATTTTGCAGGACGAGCGTTAGGTAAACATAAGCTATGGCCATCTATCAGTCCTAATAAAACAATTGAGGGTGCTATAGGCGGTATCTTATTATCCTTAATTACAGCATCTGTATTCTCATTCGCAGCACCAGATATCCTTACCTTGTCAAAAGCTTTATTAATCGGATTGATTGCAGCAGTTGCTGGTCAAATGGGTGATCTAATTCAATCAGCTTATAAGCGAGTGCGTGATATTAAAGATACTGGTAATCTTTTGCCTGGACATGGCGGTATACTGGATCGATGCGACAGCTGGATTATCGTATTTCCGTTGATTCTTCTTTCAGGTTTGCTTCCTACATAACGATTAGGAATCCCCGAATTTCATCTCATAGTTGCCTTTTTGAAATTCGGGGTCAACAGCAATGCGATCAGGACATTTCTGCTTAGCGGGATATGATGACGTCATTCTTCTAGGAGGAACTATAATGAAAAAAATTACGATACTCGGTTCCACTGGATCGATTGGCACCCAAACGCTTGATGTTATTGCCAATGATCCTGAACGTTATCAAGTGGTCGGCTTATCGGCCGGCAGCAACGTTTCTTTACTTATTGAGCAAGCACGCCAATTTCATCCTTCTGTAGTATGTGTAGCAACGAAAGATTTGGCAGAGGTTGCCGCAGCTGCTTTACCGCAAGGCATACGTGTTTTGTACGGAGAAGAAGGTCTAGTCGAAACAGCTGTTGAAGGCGATGCTGAAATTGTCGTCACTGCTATTGTTGGTAGTCGAGGATTGCCAGCAACACTGGCAGCTATTGATGCAGGCAAAACGATTGGCTTGGCAAATAAAGAAACGTTAGTGACGGCCGGTCACATTGTAATGGAACGGGCGAAACAAAAAGGAGTTTCGATTATTCCTATAGATAGCGAGCATTCAGCTATCTATCAATGTTTAAACGGTGAAGATCGTAAAGCACTAAATCAAATTACGCTAACCGCCTCTGGTGGTTCATTTCGTGATCGCACTAGGGAACAGCTTGAAGGCGTGACGGTAGCTGAAGCACTTAATCATCCTAACTGGTCCATGGGTGCCAAGATTACGATAGATTCGGCAACGATGGTTAATAAAGGGCTCGAAGTCATTGAAGCCAAGTGGCTGTTCGATGTGAGCTATGATCAAATAAACGTATTGATTCATCCTGAGAGTATTATTCACTCCTTCGTTGAATACACAGATAACAGTGTAATTGCACAGTTGGGTATGCCAGATATGCGTGTTCCGATTCAATATGCACTTACTTATCCTTATCGTCTTCCTACTCCAACAGAACGCTTAGACCTGGCTGCGATCGGCAAACTACATTTCCGGGAGATGGATTTTGCAAGATATCCATGTCTTCGTCTCGCTTTCGAATGTGGCAGAGCAGGGCAATCAGCACCTACAGTGTTTAATGCAGCTAATGAGGTAGCAGTTGCTCGTTTCCTGAATGGGGAAATCACATTTCTTACCATTGAGCGAGTGCTTGAGAAGGTTTTGGAACAACATAGAGTAACAAACGTAAATGATCTACAGACCATTGCGGAAATTGACGCATGGGCGAGGAAAGCAGCTGCAGTTATCTAGCTTTTGACTCAACCTGTGGTTCTCTTGTATCGAACGGGAGAATAATGATAATCTATGTACAGGCCGTTACGAACAGGAGGCTCTTTATGGAAATGATTCAGGTCGTTTTTTTGACCGTGCTCGTATTTTTTGTGATAGTGACCATTCATGAATGGGGACATTACTATTTTGCTAAACGTGCCGGTATATTGGTAAGAGAATTTGCAATAGGCTTTGGTCCGAAAATATTTTCCATTAAACGCGGGGAAACGCGCTTTACGCTGCGTCTCATTCCAGCTGGCGGATTTGTTAGGATGGCTGGAGAAGATCCGGAAATCGTTGATGTCACTCCGGGTCAGACGATAGCGGTACGTGTCAAGGACGGTAAAGTAACTCGTTTGTATCTAGATCGTCTGGATGAACGAAGCGGTGTTGTCCGCGGTGAAGTTGTGACGATTGATTTGGAGAAAGAGTTGTTTGTTACGCTTGATATCGAGGGTGAAAGCGAACGATTCTTTGTTCATCCGCAAGCATTGATGATCACGAAGGGTAGAGAAACACAAATCGCTCCTTATGATCGCCAGTTCGGAAGCAAGTCAGTTGGTGCAAGAGCATTATCGATATTCGCTGGTCCAATGATGAATTTTGTGCTTGCCTTCGTCTTATTTGCTGTATACATGCAAATGGCAGGCACTCCCGTGAATTTGTTAATTAATGAAGTATCAAAGGGAATGCCAGCGGAGCAAGCTCAGTTGAAGCAAGGTGATCTAATTGATGCTATCAATGGTGAAAAGGTTGGCGCGGACTTCGATAAAGTAATCAGCATGATCGGCAGCTCAGTAGGGGTTCCATTGAAATTGGATATTCTGCGTGAAGGTGTTGTTAAGCAACTGGAAGTAACACCTGTGTCGGATACGCAAGGTGTTGGCAAGTTAGGTTTTACGGTGTCTTATGAGACGCGTAATGCTACTTTCGTAGAAACTATTACAGGCTCCGCTAATTTAATGAAAACGATGACGATCAATATATTTGACGGCTTCAAGAAGATTATTATGGGTCAATTCAAGCTGGATGATCTAGGCGGTCCTGTACGTACAGCAGAAATGACGAGTGAGATTGCTCGGAAAGGGATGACTGAATTAACTTTATGGACGGGATTACTTAGCTTGTACTTAGGGATATTCAATCTGCTTCCAATTCCTGCGCTAGACGGAAGTCGTCTCATCTTCCTAGCTATAGAAGCTGTTCGAGGTCGTCCGATTAGTCCAAACCGGGAAAGCTTTGTACATTTCATCGGTTTTGCTTTAATTATGTTGCTTATGTTAGTAGTAACTTATAATGATATTTTGCGGTTGGTAAGAGGGGAGCAGTAAGCGAGTTATGGCAAAGGATAAACAGTTTGTATCGGAAATTACCCCACAGGGTGAAGATTTTTCTAGATGGTATATCGATGTAATTAAGAAAGCTGAGCTTATGGATTATTCACCGGTACGGGGATGTATTGTGTTCCGTCCTGAGGGCTATGAGCTTTGGGAAAATATGCAACGTGATTTGGATCGCCGTTTCAAAGAAACCGGTCATCGCAACGCTTATTTCCCTTTGTTTATTCCGGAGAGCTTCTTCCAAAAGGAGAAGGAACATGTCGAGGGTTTCAACCCTGAATTGCCGTGGGTCACAGAAGCCGCAGGTGAGAAGCTGGAAGAACGTCTTGCGATCCGACCTACTTCTGAAACGATGTTCGGACATATGTACTCCAAATGGATTCAGTCCTATCGTGACTTGCCGCTGTTGATTAACCAATGGGCTAACGTTGTTCGTTGGGAGAAACGTACGCTGCCTTTCCTGCGCACTAGTGAGTTTTTGTGGCAGGAAGGTCACACCGCTCACGAAACGGAAGAAGAAGCACGTCAAGAAACGATGCAAATGTTGAACATTTATCGTGATTTCGTTGAAGACTTCCTCGCAATCCCGGTTATTGTCGGACAGAAGACACCTTCGGAAAGATTCGCTGGCGCAGTAGACACGTTCTCTATTGAAGCAATGATGAAGGACGGACGTGCTGTACAAGCAGGAACTTCACATTATCTTGGAACGAAGTTTGCAGTTGCCTTTGATATCAAATACCTTGATCGTGAGAATACGCTGCAATTTGCGCATACCACATCTTGGGGTGTGAGTACACGTCTAATTGGTGCTATGATTATGGTACATGGTGATGATCGAGGTCTTGCCTTGCCGCCTAAGGTGGCGCCTACTCAAGTTATTATGATTCCAATTGGTCCTGCGAAATCAAGGGATCAAGTTGTGGGCCGCGTAGATGAACTATTTGCGGAACTTAAGAAGGCAGGAATTCGTACTCGCGTGGATGATCGTTCGGATGTTAGTCCAGGCTGGAAATTCAATGAGTATGAAATGCGCGGTGTACCAATTCGACTGGAACTTGGACCTCGTGATATGGAGAATGGACAAGTCGTTCTCGTTTCCCGTGCATCCGGTGAGAAGAAGGTTGTCAGTCAAGATAATCTAGTTGCTGAAGTGGAAAGCCTGTTAGCTGAAATTCAAAGCAAAATGTTTGAGAAAGCCAAGCAATTCCGTGAAGACAATTTCTATGCGGTAGATACACTTGATGAGATGAAGGCTTCTCTAGAAGAGAAGCGTGGATTCGTATTGGCAGGCTGGTGCGGTTCGGAAGCTTGTGAAAAGCAAGTGAAGGAAGAGACAAGTGCAACTAGCCGTAACATCCCGTTCGAGCCGGCAGAAAAGAAGAGCAAATGCTTGGTTTGCGGAGATCATGCTGAACATACGGTAGTATTTGCACGTGCTTATTAAGAAACCTCAAATCGTGATTAAGCGATTGATATAAAGTACAAAAGTACGGATTGGATCGTTAGGAGTGAATGATAGCCATGAGCCAAACCGCGGATAAAAGGCAACGCTTCGAGCTGCTGCTGCAGCAGTCGAAGCTGCCGCAAGAACTTATAAATTCCTATTATCAAGATGGATATATTGATCAAGTGCTCGTAGCAAAAAGCAACAGAAAATGGACGTTTTGCATCCGCAAAACGTCTTTAGTTCCTTATAAAGCTTATAGTGGACTATGCCAAGCGGTTAGTATGAATTTCTCGCATATCGCTGACACCTCTTTTCAATTCCATTATGAAGATTCGGTTGCACCTGCGGATATAGCCAAGGAATATTGGCCGCTGTTTGTAGAGTGGGCCCAGTCGCAAATTGCATCCGTCAACGGCTGGTTGCTGAAAGCGGGAATGGAAGCTGAAGGAGACATAATAACCCTGTTATTGTTGGACGGCATGGGATTGGAGCTTGCGCGCAAGAAACAGATTGATGAAGCCATCATTCGTTATTATCAGCAGCAATTTGATCGTACTTATCGAGTGAAAATGGAAGTTGGCGGTCAGACTCGACAAGAGGTATACGATGAGTTTCAACAGAAAATTGTCCAAGAGGAACGTGAAGCGGTTCAACAGATTATGGAGAGCGCTGCATCTGAATCATCTTCCGAGGATGGAGACGAACCTCCAGCTAAGCTAGCAATGGGCTATGATATTCGTGATGAGCCTACACCATTGATGAATATTAGAGAAGAAGAGAAGAAAGTAACCGTTCAAGGTGCAGTATTCGGTCTTGATGTGAAAGAGCTTCGTAATGGGATGACCTTATACACTTTCAACGTGACGGATTTCTCAGATTCGATGGCTATGAAAGTGTTCGCGAAGAATAAGGAAGATGTTAAAGTATTAAGTCTATTGGCGAATGGCAAGTGGGTTAAAGCACGCGGTAAGGTTGACTATGATCGGTTCATGCAGGAGCCTGAGCTCGTTATGATACCGAATGATTTGCAAGAAGTCGCCTCTCCACCTGATCGGAAGGACAATGCGGAAGTGAAACGCGTAGAGTTTCACTTGCATTCTACAATGAGTGCGATGGATGCGGTAACGCCAATAGACACTTATGTGAAGACTGCAGCCAAATGGGGACATAAAGCAATAGCGATAACGGATCATAGTAATATTCACTGTTACCCGGATGCCTTCAAGTCATCTAAGAAGCATAATATTCAAGTGTTGTTTGGACTTGAGGCCAACGTAGTGAATGACGCCGTACCGATGGTGCTTAATTCACGGCAAGAGCAGCTGGCAACGACCGAGTACGTTGTATTCGATATTGAGACAACGGGACTATCCGTCATTAATAATAGAATTATTGAGCTTGCAGGCGTTAGGATGAAGGATGGTAAGGAGACGGATCGATTCTCTACCTTAATCAATCCTCATGAAAATATACCCTATCATATTCAACAACTGACGAATATTAATGACGACATGGTTAAGGATGCTCCTGATCTGGAGCCTAAGCTGCGTGAATTTATTGATTTTATTGGTGATTCCGTATTAGTAGCTCATAACGCACGCTTCGATATTGGGTTTATACAAGCGAATTGCAAATCGCTAGGTCTTCCAGAAGTGAAGAACCCCGTACTGGATACGTTGGAACTTGCTCGTTTTATTCATCCTACACTTAAAAATCATCGTCTTAATACGCTATCTTCCAAATACAAAATAAGCTTGGAGAATCATCACCGAGCTGTTGATGACTCTCTTGCTCTTGGCGGTGTTTTGTACGGATTAATTGGTGATGCGGCTGAACGAAATATTACAGGTCTACATCAACTGAATGATTATGTTGGTTTGGATTTATCCAACATGAGGCCGTTTCATTGTTGTATTTATGCGCTTAATGCTGCAGGCAAGAAGAACTTATTTAAGTTAATATCGATATCCCATACCGAGCATTTCAAACGGGTGGCATGCATACCGAAGAGCAAGCTCGTAGAGCTTCGTGAAGGGATTCTTGTTATCTCAGGTTGTGAGAAAGGCGAATTCTTCGAGACGGTACTGAACAAATCCTATGAAGAAGCAGTAGATGTCGCTCGATTCTATGATGTACTTGAAATTCAGCCAGTTGATTTTTACATGCACCTAGTAGATAAAGGGCTTGTAGGAAGCCGTGCTGAGGTCGAACAAGCGATTCGCAGAGTATGTGAAATAGGTGATGAGCTTGGTAAGCCAATCATAGCGACTGGTAACGTTCATTATTTGAATCCACGGGACAAGCTTTATCGTGATATTGCGATTCATGGCATTACCGGCTTTAGCCCGCTCAAGGATCAGCGGAAGCCTGATGCTCATTTACGGACAACAGATGAGATGCTAAGGGAATTTGCTTTTCTTGGTGATGCTCGCGCCTATGAGGTTGTTGTCACTAATACGGTACAACTATCGGAGAGATTCGAACCATTCGAGATGTTCCCAGAACAGCTGTTCACTCCTATCATTGAAGGGGCTGAAGAGGAAATTCGAAGCACTTGCTACAACACGGCAAAATCTTTTTACGGAGAAGATTTGCCGCAAGTAGTAATTGACAGGCTAGAGAAAGAACTTGTTCCGATTATCAAATTTGGATTCTCAGCCAACTATTTGATATCTGAGCGTCTAGTGAAGAAATCGAATAAGGATGGTTACTTGGTTGGTTCAAGGGGATCGGTAGGCTCCTCGGTTGTAGCGACATTCCTAGGAATATCTGAAGTAAATCCGCTGCCGCCGCATTATATGTGTAAAAATTCAGATTGTCGATATAGTGAATGGTTCCTTGATGGCAGCATCATGAGCGGCTTCGACCTACCTCATAAGAACTGCCCGAATTGTGAGCAACCTATGAAGGGTGAAGGACAAGACATTCCGTTCGAGACTTTCCTAGGATTTAAGGGCGATAAAGTTCCCGATATCGATTTGAACTTCTCTGGTGAGTACCAGCCGATCGCGCATAACTTCACGAAAGAGATGTTTGGTGAGAAGAATGTATTCCGCGCTGGTACAATCGGAACGGTAGCGGAAAAGACAGGCTTCGGATATGCGAAGAAATATGAAGAGGATCATAATAAGAAATGGCGCGGAGCTGAGCTTTCCAGACTAGCAAACGGCGTTACCGGCGTGAAGCGCAGCACAGGGCAGCATCCAGGCGGAATCGTTGTTGTACCGGATTACATTGAAGTTGAGGATGTAACACCGGTTCAATTCCCGGCAGATGATGTTAATGCAGAGTGGAAGACAACGCATTTTGATTATCACGCCTTTGAAAACAACTTATTAAAGCTCGATATTCTCGGACATGATGATCCAACGATGATGCGGATGCTCCAAGACTTGACGGGTGTTGATCCGACAACCATTCCGATGAATGATCCTAAAGTAATGAGTATGTTTAACTCAACTAAAGCACTTGAAGTGTCTCCTGAGAAAATCCGTTCATCTGTCGCTACGTATGGCGTACCCGAAATGGGAACGAAATTTGTAAGACAAATGCTCCAGGAAACACAGCCGTCTTCCTTTGCCGATCTACTCCAAATATCAGGGTTGTCACATGGAACCGGAGTTTGGCTCGGCAATGCTCAGGAGTTGATCAAGAAAGGCACCTGTAACATTAAGACGGTTATTGGCTGTCGGGATGATATCATGCTGTATCTGATCTACAAAGCGGGAATGGATGCAGGATTAGCTTTCAAAATAACGGAGAGTGTACGGAAGGGCAGAGGACTTACACCGGAATGGATCGAGGAAATGAAGCGTTGCAAAGTTCCTCAATGGTATATAGATTCTTGCTTGCGAATCGAGTACATGTTCCCGAAAGCCCATGCTGCTGCTTATGTCATCTCTGCTGTTAGGACTGCTTACTTTAAACTGTATTATCCAATTGCTTATTATGCGACATACTTTACTGTTCGAGCAGAGGACTTCGATCTCGATATTTTATGTCAAGGCTATGATGCGATTATGCGTAGACTGATGGAGATTGAAGAGAAGGGCTTTAGTGCAACAACCAAAGAGAAGAATAGTATTTCCTTGCTGGAGATGGCGCTGGAAATGACGGCTCGCGGGTTCTCATTTAAGCCTATTGATCTGTATCGTTCAGAAGCCATTAAGTTTATCATTGACGGAGATTCGCTTATTCCTCCGTTTGCTGCACTTGGCGGTATCGGTGATAACGCGGCCCGTAATATCGCTGCCTCACGTGAAGGCGGAGAGTTTTTATCTATCGAAGATTTTCAATTAAAGTCGAAAGCAAGTAAGACGATAATTGAGGTATTAAATGGAATGGGCTGCTTCCGCGGGCTCCCAGAATCGAATCAATTGTCGTTGTTTTAGAGGCTGATGTAAGAAAACATTTCTTGTCACTCCTATGCGGTTATGATATAATTTTTGTGGCAATGATGTTGATAGAAACTTTGATGCAGAAGAGTGGGGAAACCCACTCTTTACGTTTTGTTTTTGGGTGTTTTCGTTTATGCACCCTAATGCAAGCGTATGTCCAAACAGGAGGTTACACCAATTTGAGCACATCCATAATCAAAACCGTCGTTGAAGAAATGGTTACACCGTTTCTCGATAGCAATGGATTTGAACTTGTTGATATTGAGTACGTTAAAGAGGGAGGCCATTTCTTCCTCCGAGTGTTCGTAGACAAGGAAGGCGGCATTGACATAGATGAATGCGGCCGGATTAGCGAATTTTTAAGCGAACAGCTGGACGATGAACATGATCCAATAAAGGATGCTTATTTTCTAGAAGTATCTTCTCCTGGAGCAGAACGTCCACTTAAGAAACCAGAAGACATTGTTAAAGCGGTGGGCAAGCATGTCTACATAACGACATATGAGCCGATCAACGGATTCAAGGAATTTGAAGGTCTGCTTGAGTCTTTTGACGGAGAGTTGGCTGCTGTTAAAGTCGGCAAGAAAGTACATAGTATTCCCTATGTGAAAGTTGCCGGAGCACGATTGGCTATCGTTTTTTAACCGAGGTGTTATTATTGAAAGGGGGAACTCCATTCCAATGAGCATGGATTTTATTGAAGCATTGTCGGAAATCGAGAGGGATAAAGGAATTACGAAAGATGTGCTGTTGGATGCGATTGAAGCTGCCTTAATTTCTAGCTACAAGCGGAATTTCAACTCAGCGCAAAACGTGAGAGTCGATATTAATCGGCACACTGGCGTTATTAAAGTGTATGCCCGCAAAACAGTAGTAGACGAAGTGCTTGATCCGCGGCTTGAAATATCTGTAGACGCTTCACGGGAAGTTAATCCTCATTATCAATTGGATGATGTAGCAGATATTGAAGTTACACCGCGTGATTTTGGCAGAATTGCAGCACAAACGGCTAAGCAAGTTGTTACACAACGTATTCGCGAAGCAGAACGCGGACTTATCTATAATGCTTTTATAGATAAAGAAGAAGATATCGTCAATGGTATCGTTCAACGTCAGGATGTTCGCAACCTCTTTATCGATTTGGGTAAAGTGGAAGCGGTATTGCCGCTGACAGAACTAATGCCTACGGATAAATTTAAACACGGAGACCGGGTCAAATCATATATTACGAAAGTAGAGAATACGACCAAAGGACCGCAAATCATTTTATCCCGTACGCATCCGGGTCTGCTCAAACGTTTGTTCGAGCTTGAAGTGCCAGAAATTTATGATGGTGTCGTAGAGATTCGCTCGGTAGCTCGTGAAGCTGGTTTCCGTTCGAAAATTGCCGTACATTCTCGTAATGAAGAGGTAGATCCAGTTGGTTCATGTGTTGGACCAAAAGGAATGCGCGTACAAACAATCGTTAACGAGCTGACTGGCGAGAAGATTGATATCGTACGTTGGTCCGATAGTGTGGAAGAATATGTAGCTAATGCACTTAGTCCTTCAAAAGTGTTGGAAGTTATCGTATTCGAGCAAGAGAAAATGGCGCGTGTAATCGTACCTGATTACCAACTCTCTCTTGCCATCGGTATTAAAGGTCAGAATGCTCGTCTTGCAGCGAAGCTGACTGGCTGGAAAATCGATATCAAGAGTGAAACGCAAGCTGAGCAGGAGTACGGCCGTCCGAAATCTTTGAGCGGTACGATGCACCAAGATTCCGTCTCCATCGATGTAGTATAACAGGCTTCGGCTGCGTCCATTAACTGGCAGAGGAGGGGTGGCGGTGAGACCGAGAAAAGTTCCGCTTCGCAAGTGCGTGGCATGCCAAGAAATGAAGCCAAAGAAAGAACTCATCCGGGTTGTCCGAACACCAGAAGAAGAAGTACTGATAGACCTTAAAGGTAAAAAAGCCGGACGAGGCGCCTATTTATGCGGAGAAGTCAGTTGCTTTAAACTGGCTAAGAAGTCAAGGGCGCTAGACCGCGCATTGAAGCAAGCTGTCGGCCCGGAAATTTACGACCAGCTTGAACAGGATTTCATTGCGGTAGAGGAACAGTTTCTGGTAAGCAAGGAGCGGGATAATGATGAAGATGAATAAGACTTTATCCTCTCTGGGCATGGCAATGAGAGCCGGAAAATTGATTACTGGCGATGAAATTGTGCTCAAGGCGGTTCGTAATGGTGGAGCGTATCTCGTGGTTCTTGCCGATGATGCCTCACCAAATACGAAGAAGAAGTTTCGCGACAAATGCAACACCTATGGGGTTCTACTTGCCGAAGCATTTGACCGCGATCAGCTTGGAAAGGCGATTGGAAAGCCGGAACGAGTCGTACTGGCAGTTACAGATGCAAAGTTCGCGAAAATGATTGCAGGTCATCTGAGTCAAAATTCGGAGGTGGAAAGTATTGAACAAACAACAGGACAGCAAGGACAATAAAGATAAAACACGTGTATATGAATACGCTAAATCGCTAAACATGAGCAGTAAAGAAATTATAACTATTCTTAAGCGGCTTAATCTGCCCGTAAACAATCATATGAGTGTTATGGAAAACGAAATGGTGCAGAAGGTTGAAGGTTTTTTCCGTGATATCAAAGCGAATGCTGCTGCAAAACGTGCGCAGGAATCAACCAGCGCTACTGTTTCAGTTGCGTCGCAAGCGACAGGAAAACCACAACAGCCTCAACAGCCGAACAAAAATTTATCTCAAGACAGACAGGGGCCTATGAATTCTATTAAAACGAATACGCAAACTAACCCAACGCAACCAGAACAACGTCCATCACAGCCACAGCAAGATAGCAATAAGCCTGCACAACAATCCTCCCAAGCAAGCGGCAACCGTACAGGTTCCACGCAAGGACAAGGATCAAGTCAAGCTGGACAAAGCAATCGTCCAAGTAATAGTAATCCCAACCGCAGCTCTCAGGGCGGACAATCGACGCAAGGAAATCGTCCATCAGGCGGAGCACCTAGCGGCAACCGTCCATCAGGTGGAGCATCAAGCAGCAATCGTCCATCGGGCGGAGCACCAGGCGGCAATCGTCCATCAGGTGGAGCGCCAGGCGGCAATCGCTCATTTGACTCGCGTCCTGCACCGACATCTTCGTCGCGTCCTTCAGGCAGTGCAGATTCGAACCGTAACAATAAGCCAGGTGTAAATAAAGGCAAACCGGGCACTAACTCCAACTCGAACCAAAAACGTTTCGATGACGGTAAACCAAACGGTTATAGAGGCAACAGCAATAACCGTGGCGGGAAAGGACGCAACAACCGTTTCCAACCGCAACAAGAGCGTCGTGAAAAAGTAGACAACACGCCTAAGAAAATTATCGTTCGCGGTAATTTGACCGTTGGCGACTTAGCTAAATTGCTTCATAAGGATGCTTCTGAAGTGATCAAGAAGCTGATCTTCCTTGGTGTAATGGCAACTATCAACCAAGAGATCGACATGGATGCAGTAATGCTTCTTGCTACAGAATATGGTGTAGAAGTAGAAGTAAAAATTCCAGTTGAAGAAGATACATTCGAAACGGTTGAAGAGACCGATGAAGAAACGGATCTGATGACTCGTCCTCCAGTTGTTACAATTATGGGTCACGTTGACCATGGTAAAACAACATTGCTTGATGCTATTCGCAAAACGAATGTAACAGGCGGAGAAGCTGGCGGTATTACACAGCATATCGGTGCTTACCAAGTTGAAATTAATCATAAAAAAATTACGTTCCTAGATACACCTGGTCACGAAGCGTTTACACTTATGCGTGCACGTGGTGCTCAAGTAACGGATATTACCATTATTGTTGTTGCTGCTGATGACGGCGTTATGCCACAAACGGTAGAAGCGGTAAACCATGCGAAAGCGGCTGGAGTTCCAATCATCGTAGCGGTAAACAAAATTGATAAGCCAGATGCGGATGCTGATAAAATCAAGCAAGCGCTGACGGAATATGAACTTGTACCGGAAGAGTGGGGCGGAGATACCATTTTCGTTAATGTTTCCGCTAAGCAACGTATTGGTTTGGAAGAGTTGCTTGAAATGATTCTTCTCGTTTCTGAAGTCAATGACTACAAAGCAAACCCTGACAAACGGGCGCGCGGTACAGTAATAGAAGCTGAGCTCGATAAAGGTAAAGGTCCAGTTGCACGCGTATTGGTGCAGCATGGTACATTGAAGATTGGCGATGCTTTCGTAGCCGGCAACTGCTTCGGTCGTATTCGTGCCATGGTCAATGATAAAGGACGTCGTTTAAAAGAAGCTGGTCCTTCCACTCCAGTTGAAATCACTGGTTTGACTGAGGTTCCATTAGCTGGCGATCCGTTCATGGTGTTCGAAGATGAGCGTAAAGCAAGAGCGATTGCAGACCGTCGTTCAATTAAACAACGTCAATCTGAGCTGGGCGCAAATTCCCGTGTTACGCTTGATGATTTGTTCAAGCATATTAGCGAAGGCGAAATTAAAGATTTGAATGTCATCATTAAATCTGATGTTCAAGGTTCGTCCGAAGCACTTAAAGGTTCACTCGCTAAGATTGATATCGAAGGCGTGCGTGTCAAAATCATTCACAGCGGCGTAGGTGCGATTACAGAATCGGATATTAACCTTGCAGCTGCTTCTAACGCAATTGTAGTCGGCTTTAACGTACGTCCTGAGCCGCAAGCTGATCTGGCTGCGCAACAGGAGAAAGTTGACGTTCGTCTTCACCGCGTAATTTATAATGTAATTGAAGAAATTGAGCAAGCTATGAAGGGCATGCTGGATCCAATCTTCAAAGAAGTGGTTATCGGTCATGCTGAAGTTCGTAACGTATTTAAAGTGAGCAAAGTCGGCGCTATCGCAGGCAGCATGATCACATCGGGTAAAATTACTCGCTCTGCAGAAGCACGTATCGTTCGTGGAGGCATTGTAGTGTTCGAAGGCAAGATTGATACACTCAAACGTTTCAAGGATGATGTGAAAGAAGTTGCTCAAGGCTATGAGTGCGGTATTACGCTTGAGCGGTTTAGTGACTTTAAAGAAGGCGATATCATTGAAGCCTTCGTCATGGAATCGGTAGAGAGGTGATTGGAGCATGGCTAAAATTCGTGTAGGACGGGTTGGCGAGCAAATTAAGAAAGAGCTAAGCCAAATCATTCAAACCGAGCTTAAAGATCCTCGAATTGGCTTTATTACAGTAACGGGCGTTGAAGCGACAGGTGACTTGTCGCAAGCCCGTGTCTACCTAAGCGTTCTAGGAAACGAAGAGCAAACAGAAGAAACTCTTAAAGCGCTCGGACGGGCAAACGGCTTTATTCGTACCGAGCTTGGCAAGCGGATGCGACTGCGTCATACGCCGGAGCTGCAGTTCAAATTCGACAGCAGCATCGCTTATGGCAGTCACATTGAAGGGTTGCTTGAACAGATTAATCGTGGGAATAAAACTCCATGATGGATGCTGCGAAATATAAGCAGCAGCTCGATGCTGCGCTTGCATTTATGCAAGATGGGAATGACTTTCTAGTCGTTTCCCATGTGCAGCCCGACGGAGATGCAATCAGTTCGACTAGTGTAGTCGGCTGGTTGCTACATAAACTAGGCAAGTCAGCAATGCTCATGAACGAAGGCGAAGCGCCTTCGCGATTGAGTTATTTGCTTAATTTCGACGATATTATCAATTACCGGTTAGTGAAGCCGACACATACCTATAAGTATGTTATAGCCGTGGATTGCGCAGATTATCGCCGCATTGGAGAGGTTTCTCATCTTTTTGCGGGTGATGTCAAGCTGCTTAATATCGATCACCATCCAACCAATGATGATTTTGGTTCAACCAATCTCATTCGCCCAGATGCGGCCGCTACGGTCGAGATTTTATATGATTTAATTGAACGAGCCTCTATCGATTTCGATAAGGATTGTGCTACAGCTATTTATACAGGTCTTTTGACTGACACGGGTGGATTCCGCTATTCGAATACAAGCTCCCGCGTTATGGAGATTGCTTCTCGTATGTTGGAGCTAGGGGTGTCAGGTCATCAGCTAGCCGATCATTTACTTGAGAAGATGACCATGCCGAAGTTAAAGTTGCTTCAGCGCAGCCTAAGCCGACTTACTTTTAGCGATAACCAACAAATCGGGTGGCTATATATAGAGAAGAACGATATGAAAGAAATTGGAGCCGTATCGGAGGATATTGAGGGAATAGTCAACTATGCGCTCAATATTGACGGTGTGGAAGTAGGTATATTGTTTAAGGAAACAGAAGATGGCGCAGTTAAAGCAAGCCTTCGATCTGCTGGTAAAGTCGATGTGGCTGCTATTGCCCAATCCTTTGGCGGAGGCGGCCATGTAAGAGCTGCTGGTTGCCGTTTGAACAACCCATTGCCAGTTGCGATAGAGGAACTTGTCAATGCGGTTAGAAAGGCGTTGAATTAACCGATGGACGGTATTATAGCAGTATGGAAACCCGAGGGTTGGACATCACATGATGTGGTGGCCAAAGTCCGTCGTATTCTCCGGATGAAGCGGATCGGTCATACAGGAACACTAGACCCAATGGTTACCGGTGTATTGCCTTTATGTCTTGGCAGAGCAACTAGAGTCGTAGAATATTTGCAGGAACGTCCCAAGGCTTATCAGGCGGTTATTCAATTAGGCGTTGCAACTGATACGGAAGATTTGACAGGGACAGTGATTGAAGAACGCACCGGCATAACCGTTACTGAAGAGGATGTACTTCGGGTCATTCGCAGTTTTGTTGGTGAAATTGAACAGGTTCCCCCGATGTTCTCAGCTGTTAAAGTGGATGGCAAGCGTCTTTATGAATTAGCAAGAGAAGGTAAAACGGTTGAGCGTAAATCCCGAAAAGTCACGATTCATCAAATAGAGCTGCTTCAAACGGAGCTCGATTTGGATCATCCTCGGTTTACATTTTCAGTCGTATGTTCCAAAGGAACCTATATTCGGACACTATGTGTTGATATTGGTCAAGCGCTGGGAGTACCTGCTGCAATGGCCGAATTAACGCGAACGATGTCTGGTGGGATTACGAAGGAGCATTGCCTGACTCTAGAGCAAATAGAAGCGCTGCAAGAAACAGGGGAGATTGAGAAGCATTTATTGCCGATGGAAACTGCTATTTCACATTTGCAAATGGCTCGTGTGAATGAGGCAACTGCGGGGATGGCGCTTCGTGGTCAAAAAATACCGCTAAATCTAATTTCAGAGCCTATAAATAGCGGCAGCCTAGTCCGTTTATACAGTGACAATGATTTGTTCATTGGTATCTTTGAAGTGGATGAACAAGCATCTTTACTCAAAGCAGTAAAAGTATTTTCTTAAATACGAATGACTTAAAGGAATTGCAGGTGTATCAGCATGGAAATTATTTCACTCCATTATCCTTTGAACAACTTACCGGATTTATTGCGGGAACAGTCGTTATCGATCGCAATCGGTCATTTTGATGGGGTTCATCGGGGTCATCAGAATGTCATTAAACAAGCTGTTAAGCTCGCTGAACAATCCGGAACATTATCGGCGGTCATGACCTTTAATCCCCATCCGAAGCAGGTACTGGGCCAAGGTGATCAATATTACAGCTGTATTACGCCATTCGAGGCAAAAAAGGCATTGTTCGCTGAATTGAATGTGGATATCGTATTCGTCATGGAATTCAATCTTACCTTTGCTTCGATCATGCCGCAGCAATTTATTGATGAGATACTGCGACCGTTGCATGCCAAGCATGTTGTAGTTGGCTTTGACTTTTCCTTTGGCTTCAAGGGACAAGGAAATGCAGAAATGATGAAGAGTATGGGACTGCCTGATATTCATGTTGATATTGTTGATCCGCTCTATGAGAATGGTGACAAGGTGAGCAGCACTTACATACGTAAAGCGCTCGAGCAAGGAGATATTGAACTTGCCGCTAATTTGTTAGGCAGACCTTATGAAGTAGAAGGAACTGTTGTCAAGGGAGATGGCCGGGGAAGCACCATTGGTTTTCCAACGGCAAACATCGAACTATCTGAGCCGTACACCTCACTGCGGTTAGGTGTATTTGGAATTACGGCAGTTGTTGCAGGCAAAACGTATCAAGGTGTTTTAAATCATGGAATGAAGCCTACCTTTAATAAGGAAGACATACGACCAGTGATGGAAGCTCATTTATTCGACTTCGACCAGAGTATATATGGTGAAGCAATCCTTATTCGATTTCACTCATTTGTACGGTCTGAGAAGAGATTCTCTTCTGTCGCAGAGCTCATTCAACAAATCGGCATGGATGCAGAGCATGTGAAGCAATCGTTCCGGCTTGAATAAGGTAGGGTGCGGCATTTACTTGCCCATTCCGTTGTGTTATACTTGATAGCGTTGTGAAGGGATGCAGATTTCTGCTCTACTTACACATGAACCTTAGCTTGGTTGTCCGCTCTCACCGGCGGTATCGAGGCTAATGGCGATTATAGAAATAGGAGGTGAACTAGGATGGCAATTACACAAGAGCGTAAACAAGAAATTATTGAAACGCACAAGACACATGCAACTGATACGGGATCTCCGGAAGTTCAAGTGGCTATCCTAACGGAAAATATCGTTAACTTGCAATCACACTTTCGGGAACACAAGAAAGATCATCATTCCCGCCGTGGTTTGCTTAAGATGGTAGGTCAACGTCGTAAGCTGTTGGCATACTTGAAAAACAACGATATCAGACGTTATAGCGCTTTGATCGAAAAACTCGGCCTTCGCCGCTAGAACATGTTTCATGAAAAGCAACCTGGTTGTCTTGCCGTCCGGGCTTCCGGACGGCGAGATCGGGTTGCTTTTTGTAATATCTAAAGCTTCAGCAGGATATACCATTGCTGTTGGCGAATGGTAAGAAAGCCAATGGTTACTTTAGAAATAGGAGGGATTACGTTTGCAACAAGTTGAAATGTTGTTGGGTGGCAGACCGCTTGTTCTTGAGACAGGCCGTTTGGCTAAGCAAGCAAATGCTGCTGTAACAGTACGTTACGGAGATACCGTCGTACTATGTACGGTAACAGCTTCTACAGGACCGAAAGATCTAGACTTTTTCCCACTTACGGTTAACTATGAAGAGCGGATGTATGCGGTAGGTAAAATCCCTGGCGGTTTTATTAAACGTGAAGGACGTCCAAGCGAAAAGGCTATTTTGTCGAGCCGTTTGACTGACCGTCCGATTCGTCCATTGTTTCCAGAAGGATTCCGTAATGATGTACAAGTAGCTAATATCGTTATGAGCGTAGATCAAACTTGTCCGCCAGAAATCGCGGCAATGATTGGTACTTCTGCAGCTCTTACTATTTCTGATGTTCCTTTTAACGGGCCAATTGGCGGCGTTAATGTTGGACGTGTGAATGGTGAGTTCGTTATTAATCCTACACAAGATCAAGTGTCAGATATCTTCCTTACTGTATCGGGTACAAAAGATGCCATCATGATGGTTGAAGCTGAATCTGATGAAGTTCCTGAAGAAGTGATTCTAGAAGCGATTATGTTCGGTCATGAAGAGATCAAGAAAATCGTTGCAACAATCGAGCAATTGCATGCGCTTGTAGGTAAGCCTAAGATGGAAGTTAAGCTTCATGCAGTTAATGAAGAAGTGAATGCAGCAGTTCGCGCGTTCGCAACTGAGAACTTGGTAGCGGCAATCCGTATTGTTGAGAAGCATGCTCGTCAAGATGCAATCGATGCTGCTAATAGTGAAACAGTCGCTCACTTTGAAGAACTATACGCTGAAACACCGCAATGGCTTGGCGATGTGAAGGAAGTATTGTATGACATCGTTAAAGAAGAAGTACGCCGTTTGATTACTCATGATAAAGTTCGCCCTGATGGTCGTGCACTTGAAGAAATTCGTGCGATTGAATGTGACGTAGCTATTCTTCCTCGTACACATGGTTCAGGCCTATTCACACGTGGACAAACTCAGGCACTTAGCATTTGTACGCTTGGCGCACTTGGCGATGTGCAAATTTTGGACGGTATTAGCCCAGAAGAAACCAAACGATTCATGCATCATTACAACTTCCCGCCATTCAGCGTGGGCGAGGCTCGTCCATTACGTCCGCCAGGCCGTCGTGAAATTGGTCATGGTGCACTCGGAGAACGTGCTTTGTCTAAAGTTATTCCTTCAGAAGCAGATTTCCCTTATGCGATTCGTCTCGTATCTGAGGTATTGGAATCGAATGGTTCGACATCACAAGCAAGTATTTGCGCAAGCTCACTTGCATTGATGGATGCTGGTGTACCGATTAAAGCTCCAGTAGCGGGTATCGCAATGGGCTTGATCAAAGACGGCGAACACTTCTCGATTTTATCCGATATTCAAGGGATGGAAGATCATCTTGGCGATATGGACTTTAAAGTAGCAGGAACTGCACAAGGTGTAACAGCTATTCAGATGGACATCAAAATCGATGGTATCGATCGCAGTATTTTGTCCCAAGCGCTTGAGCAAGCTCGTCAAGGCCGGATGCATATTCTTGGTAAAATGACGGCTATTATGTCCGAGTCACGCAACAACCTATCGAAATACGCACCGAAAATATTGACGCTTCGCATTAATCCAGATAAAATCCGTGATGTTATAGGTTCCGGCGGTAAAATCATCAATAAAATTATTGAGGAAACCGGCGTGAAAATCGATATCGAGCAAGATGGTATGGTATTCATCGCTTCTTCTAATGAAGAAATGAACCAAAAAGCAAAAGCGATTATCGAGGGAATTGTGAAGGAAGTCGTAATCGGTGAAATTTACCTAGGTACAGTTAAGCGGATTGAGAAATTCGGCGCGTTCGTTGAAATATTGCCGAACAAAGACGGTTTGGTGCACATCTCCCAATTGTCTAACGACCGTGTAGCTAAAGTAGAGGATGTCATTGCGATTGGCGATCAAATTACAGTTAAAGTAACTGAGATTGATCAACAGGGAAGAATTAATTTGTCCCGCAAAGCCGTTCTAGCACCTCAAGTACCGGCACAGTAATTATTGAATACTGTGCTGTCCATAAGTTATGAAGCAAAGAGCCAGATTAGATCTGTCTCTTTTTGTTTTGCATAATCTTGTCCTGCTTTTCATACATATGAGCAAAGCGTAACCTGCATTTGTCGCATGGCTTAACGCTAACCCATGAAGTAGGTGCTTAATTATGAATATCCGGAATAAAGTCATTTGGATTTGTAGTTGCATGGTCATGCTCATTGTATTCATTATGCTTAATGGTACTGGTATTGCAGATTATATCAGTTCAGTGAAGCAATCAGCAGCTGTGTTGACCATGTCAGCACCGAAATTGACAGAAGAGCAGAAGGGAAATTTGCAGGAACTGATCGTACAGGAAGCATCGAAGCGTAAAATTGCACCTATCGATGCGAGAATTGATCGCGTATGGAAAGCTATACCTGGTTACAATGGGTTAGAGGTTGATGTGAAGCAAACGTATGAACAGACAATTGCATCGGGTTCTGATTCACCGATTTTGTATGTCTATAAGGAAGTTCCTCCCCAAATCAATTTGCAGCAGCTTGGACCCCTCCCTATTTATAGAGGAAATCCAGAGAAGAAGATGGCATCTTTTATGATCAATGTGGCTTGGGGGAATGAATACATAACTCCGATATTAGACACGCTGGAGAAGGAAAATGTGAAGGCGACTTTTTTCCTGGATGGATCATGGCTTAAGAAAAACCCAGAGATCGCTTTGCAGATTCAAGCTAAAGGACATGAAATGTCCAATCATGCGTATTCACACCCAAATATGAGTGAACTGAATAGGCAAGCCGCTTATGCTCAAATTTCAAAGACAGAAGATTTGCTGAAAGCAACTCTGAATGTGAACAATAAATGGTTTGCGCCGCCTTCGGGAGACTTTAACCAAATGACCGTTCAAGTGGCGGCTGAGCAAGGACTTCAAACGGTTCTTTGGACGATTGACACCGTGGACTGGATGAAGCCTGCACCAGATCGGATTATTAATAAAATATCGTCAAAGCTCGAACCGGGATCACTGATATTAATGCATCCAACAGCATCTTCCAGTCAAGCCTTAGCGGGTATGATTCATGTGATCAAACAACGGGGTTATTCTCTCGGAACGGTTAGTGAGACATTATCTTCTGATCGGATACCGCCTGCTGTTGAGACGGTGCACTAATTTTGATAAACTAGAAGAAAGTATGAGTTTCACTCTATACTCCGGCTTATCTTTCAAAGCTAAGCGCTACTTCGCTGGATGCAGCAAGTGAAAGCCGTTTATGCTTGTAGTCATATCATTCATGTTAACAGGAGGATAATAGGTGAATAAATATACGCTTAGCAACGGACTGCGTGTGGTAGTCGAATATATTCCAACCTTTAGATCAGTTGCATTTGGAATATGGGTTAAGACAGGTTCGCGTAACGAAACTCCGGAGAACAATGGGGTTTCCCATTTCGTCGAGCATATGATGTTTAAAGGTACGAAAGATAGAACTGCCAAAGATATTGCAGATTTATTCGATGGTATTGGCGGCAACGTGAATGCTTTTACTTCCAAAGAATATACCTGTTACTTCGCTAAAGTGCTGGATCAGCATTTGCCAATTGCCGTTGATGCATTAGCAGATATGTTCTTTGAATCACAGCTCGATGCGGGTGAATTGGCGAAAGAGAAAAACGTTATTTTGGAAGAAATATCGATGTACGAAGATACGCCAGACGATAAAGTGCATGATGAAGCTTCTCGTGCAGCTTATGGTGATCATCCATTAGCTTACTCCATTCTTGGATTGGAGGAACGGTTAACGGCAATGAATTCGGATTCGCTCCGCACCTATATGAATGATACTTACACGATTGAAAATACAGTAATCAGTGTTGCTGGTCATGTGGAAGAAGCTGCACTACTAGAGCTTTTGGAGAAGCATTTTGGCCGATTCCAGAACAAAGGAACTGCAAGCTTAATTGAAGCGCCTGCTTTCAATGGAGAATATATTTTCTATAAGAAAAAGACAGAACAAAATCATATTTGTTTATCGTTCCCAGGTTGTTCGATAACCGATAAGAATTTGTATGCTATGATTTTGCTTAATAATGCACTTGGCGGAGGAATGAGTTCTCGATTGTTCCAAGAAATTCGGGAAAAGCGGGGATTAGCTTATTCTGTTTATTCCTACCATACTTCTTACGCAGACAGCGGTTTGTTTACGATTTATGCAGGAACGGCTCCTAAGCAAACGAAGGAAGTATTGGATCTAACGATGGAACAGATGGAAGAGCTGGCTGTGAAAGGTCTGCAGGATGAGGAGCTTCATCGCGGCAAAGAGCAGCTTAAAGGAAGTCTGATT
Organism: Pristimantibacillus sp.; assembly: GCA_048976605.1. GTDB lineage: Bacteria > Bacillota > Bacilli > Paenibacillales > Paenibacillaceae > Pristimantibacillus. The sequence goes on from JBHGUX010000033.1 coordinate 52,190, forward strand.
CTAAGTCTGGAGAGTACAAGCAGCCGGATGAATCGTTTGGGCAAAAATGAACTGATGATCGGGCGTCATAATACGCTTGATGAATTACTTGCGCGAATTGATAATGTTACGATGAACGATATTCGTGATGTTACAAAACAGATGTTATCTGTACCATTTGCAGTAGCAATGGTAGGTTCAAGCGACAAGTCAGCTACGCAATTGGGGAGGGATCGTTTTGTTTCAAGTTTTATTTAAACGTCTAGAAGGTAATGAAGATATTAATCTGCCAAGCAAAATGTCTGAATGGGCTGCGGGTTTTGATCTTCAAGCAGCTGTTGCAGAATCAATCGTATTGGCACCAGGAGAACGCAAGCTGATACCAACCGGGTTCGCAATGGCGATGCCTGCACAGCTGGAAGCACAGATTAGACCGAGAAGCGGTCTTGCTTATAAGAATGGCATCACTTGTCTGAATTCGCCCGGTACCATTGATGCGGATTATCGCGGTGAAGTGAAGGTATTGCTTATCAATCATGGACAGGAATCATTCACGATTACTCGCGGCGAGCGAATAGCGCAAATGGTATTCCAACTGGTGCCTGAGATATCGGTGTCCGAGGTGAATGAATTGCCGGAGACCGTTCGCGGTGCAGGCGGTTTTGGACATACGGGCGTTTAGTTGACCGGTTATACAAGAGAGAGAGCCTACTTCATCACAGTTGAAACTTGTGATGGAGTAGGCTCTTTTTAATCACTAGTAAGGATCAATAACGATAACTCATTCTCTGAGAGGAAATCGGAACTATTTTTTACTTGTTTGCAAAAATAGGGAATTATGGTATCGTAAATGTATACAATGTAAACATAATATACAGGAAGTGGTGAGCAAATGGTTGATGGTTTCAGAAAGAAGATGTTTAGAGGAGCTAAGATTGAAGACCTGATCATAAGCTTTGATGAATTATCCAAGCAATGCGAGGAATATATTAAGAATTCTGAGACGATGGAGCGGCAACGATTTTACGAAGGTATGGCGATTGCCTATCAAACCGTATCTCTAAAGTTAAAGGGTGCGTTTGATTACTTGGAGCCTAATTTATTGGATGAGCTCTATAAACAGGTCGAAACCAGAGATATGAAACAGGAATTGATGAACCATGAGAAGAGTAGTTCAATATCGAGTAATCGAATTTGTTCCTTCTGCAAGAAGGATGAGAGCGAAGTTAAGCATCTCGTTGCTGGCCCTAACGTCGCCATTTGCGATAGCTGCTTGGATTTTGGAAAGCAAGTGATGGAAGAGGGTACAAAGAGTGATAAACCCGAATAAATGATCGCTAGTATGAGGAGGAAGAATCCCCGTACTGGCGATTTTTTTAGTTAAATTTTGTTACTCACCCATTCTGGGCGCGAGGCATAAGATGACTTATAACTTAGTGCGCAGAAAGGAGTGCAGCCTAATGCTAACAGGGGTTCAAGTGCTACTGCTGGGAGGCGATGCCAGACAGCTCGAAGTTATTCGCAAGCTTGCAGAACTAGATGCATCGGTAACAGTATCTGGATTTGAAGGATTGCATTCATCACTTGATGGTGCAGTCCAAGCGGAATATGATGAGCAATTGTTTGATGACGTTGACGCTTTATTGCTGCCGGCAGTCGGTACGGATGACCATGGACTTATACACACGGTATTTAGTGATCGTGAAATAAAACTAACGGAGCAGCATGTGGCCCGTCTCCCCAAACACTGTAAGGTGTATACAGGTATGGCGAAACCATATTTACGTGATTTATGCTCACAGCAAAATATCGAAGTGATCGAGCTGTTCGAACGTGATGATGTTGCCATTTATAACTCTATTCCGACAGCTGAGGGTGCATTAATGATGGCCATTCAGAATACGGACATTACGATACACGGTTCGGTGACTATGGTTCTTGGATTCGGAAGAACTGGCTTCACATTAGCTCGAACTCTTCAGGGATTAGGCGCCAAAGTACTGGTTGGTGTGAGGCGTGGAGAGCATTTTGCTCGCGCTTCAGAAATGGGTTTTCAGCCGTTTTACATTCATAATCTACTGCAGTATACAGGCAACATTGACTTGCTTTTTAACACAATTCCGACTATGATAGTCACAGCGCAAATTATAGCAAATTTACCTTCTCGAGCCGTTATTATTGACCTGGCATCTAAGCCTGGCGGGACTGATTTCCGCTTTGCAGAGAAGCGGGGAATAAAGGCGCTGCTCGCACCTGGACTGCCCGGAATCGTCGCACCCAAAACAGCTGGACGAATCATAGCCGATTGTATTACTCAGTTGATTATGGATGATTCGATAAACCGGAGGAATGGGTAATGAATTGGTCTGGAAAAACGGTCGGGTATGCTTTATCGGGTTCGCATTGCACGTTAGCCGAAATTATGCCGCAAATTCAACGATTTGTTGACGCAGGCGCGAATGTAGTGCCTATTGTATCACAAACGATTATGACGACTGACACTCGTTTTGGTACCTCCGAACAATGGCAAACGCAGCTTAAAGCGATAACGGGCAATGAGATTATCTCTACAATTGTGCAAGCGGAACCGCTTGGACCTTCTAAACTTATCGATGTACTTCTTATTGCGCCATGTACAGGTAATACAGTAAGCAGGCTGGCTAATGCTTTGACCGACAGCGCTGTGCTCATGGCAGCCAAAGCGCAGATGCGTAATGGAAGACCTGTCGTTCTTGCTATTTCAACTAATGATGGACTCGGTTTAAATGCCGCTAACATAGCGAAGCTATTAGTGGCTAAACATATTTATTTTGTGCCATTTGGCCAAGATAATCCCGTTCAGAAGCCTAATTCGCTCGTCGCTAGAATGGATCTCACTCTAGAAGCTTGCGAGGCAGCACTGCAAGGGCAACAGTTGCAGCCGCTATTAAT
>JBHGUX010000034.1:0-93127 GCA_048976605.1 Pristimantibacillus sp.
GCCGCATGGTCTGCGGCGCTCCAGCGGGAAACGGCCAGCCGTCGCTCCGCATGGGCGGCTGGGCCGTGGTTTGCACCGCCGCGAGCTTATAGCGGCGGCAGCGAAGACGGCATCGTGCTGCGCGCGATGCCGGGCAGTGAACACGGGCAGTTCAGCGAAGCTGCCCGTGGAGCCTTTTACCGGGAGCGATATCGAATCGCTCCCGCATCGGACAGGATGGGGTGCCGCCTGGAAGGCGCCCCGCTGGAAAGGCTGAACCGTGCGGAGCTGCTATCGCACGGTGTAATGCCCGGCACCGTGCAGGTGCCGCCCGGCGGAGGGCCGATCATTCTAGCCGCCGACTGCCAGACAACTGGCGGCTATCCTAGGATCGCACATGTCGCTTCAGTCGACATGCCCCTGCTAGCACAGGCAAAACCAGGGGATCCTATTTATTTTCAACCTATTACCCTGGAAGAAGCCCAGCAGCTTGATTTCACGAGTGAAATGGGGATGCGTGAGCTAGCGGCAAGTATTAGGACCCGATGGCCCAAATAGGATGAAGTCGAACATTTGTGGCAATTTGGTAATCAAATAAGAAAAAAGAGTTTTACTTGAAAGGAGTAGTCTTATGACAACCATTCCTACAGTTGATCTGAACTGTGATTTTGGTGAAGGCTACGGAGCCTATACGTTCGGTCAAGATGCAGAGCTATTGCAATACGTAACAAGTGTGAACATCGCATGTGGATTTCACGCCGGTGATCCACATACGATGCGCCAAGCGGTCGACTATTCTATCTCAGCTGGCGTGGCAATTGGTGCTCACCCTGGTTTGCCTGATCGATTGGGCTTCGGCAGGAGAGAAATGTCAGTGACTCCTGCTGAAGTATATGATTTCACCTTGTATCAGGTCGGTGCATTATCTGCTTTCGTTCGAGCTGCTGGCGGACGATTGCGCCATGTGAAACCACATGGTGCGTTATATCACATGGCTGGACGAGATGGTGCAATAGCGGATGCAATTGTGCAAGCGGCAGCAGTAATTGATAGAGGACTAATCATTTTTGCTCAATCCGGCAGTATGCTGATAGATGCGGCTAAACGAGAAGGACTAACTACTGCATCCGAAGTTTTCGCAGACCGTGCCTACGAACGTGATGGGAGCCTTGTTTCCAGAGGTAATCCAGGAGCGGTGCTTCAAGATATTGAAGCAGTTGCCAAGCAGGCATGTGCGATGGTCGTACAAGGGGTTGCCTACTCTGTGCATGGAGAAGAGGTAGCGGTCCAATCAGATACGATTTGCTTGCACGGTGATGGTCCACATGCGACATTATTCGCTGCCCGTATTCGAGAAGCATTGTCTGCTCAAGGCGTACAACTTCAACCTCCAAGCAGCCTTATAATGGGTATATAAGAATGCGACTGGATTTGATTAAGGATGAGGTTAATGTATTCATCTATGGCACTTTGTTGCCGGGACAAAGTAATCATTCTGTCATCTCGAACTTCATTCTTAGTAGTGAAGAAGGATTCATTGCAGCACGTTTAGTAGATGTTGGCGCTTACCCAGCTGCGGTTAGAGATCATAGGTCACTGACAGCCGCCAGCATAGTAAAGGGAATATGGCTCACCATTAATCGAAAAGCCCTCCTTGCATTGGATGAATTAGAGGGCTTCATCGGAATTGAAGAGGATAACGACTACGAACGAGCTTGGGTAAAGGATAACTTTAATCCAACTTTAGAGGGATGGTCCTATGTCTGGTCAGATGATCGCGGGTTCTCTGCTATTGTTGAGAATAATTGGTTAGACTATTTGGCAAAAAGAGATCAGGCTCGTTGAACAAGCATCGTTCGAACACGCACAACCAAGCTCAATTGCCCAACCCTAACGATACGGCAAATCGTTAGGCTCCCTCAACCAGCCAAAACAGAGCACTTAACGATGCCACGCATCGTTAAGCCCTCCTAAATTCCAAAAAAACCAGCCAATCAAACTCAATTGCCCAACCCTAACGATACACCACATCGTTAGGCTCCCTCAAACCAACCAAAAAAGAGCACTCAACGATGCCGCGCATCGTTAAGCCCTCCTAAATATCAAGAAACCCTGCTAACCAAGCTCAATTGCCCAACCCTAACGATACGGCAAATCGTTAAGCTCCCTCAAACCAACCAAAACAGAGCACTTAACGATGCCACGCATCGTTAAGCCCTCCTAAATCCCAAGAAACCCAGCCAACCAGCTCAATTGCTCAACCCTAACGATGCACCACATCGTTAAACTCCCTCAAACAAACCAAAACAGAGGGCTTAACGATGCCGCACATCGTTAAGCCCTCCTAAATCCCAAGAAACCCAGCCAACCAAGCTCTATTGCCCAAACTTAACGATACACCACATCGTTAAGCTCCCTCAAACCAACCAAAACAGAGCACTTAACGATGCCGCGCATCGTTAAGCCCTCCTAAATCCCAATAAACTCAGCCAACCAAGCTCAATTGCACAACCCTAACGATACAGCACATCGTTAGGCTCCCTCAAACCAACCAAAAAAGAGCACTCAACGATGCCGCACATCGTTAAGCCCTCCCCACCAAGCCTCACATTGTCTTAATTATAGTTCCTCTTGCTCGAATTCATATGCAATTAACGATATCGGGGAGCCAGTTTGATCAGTGAGTCGTTGTTCAAGCTTGCGAATGGACTCTAATGCGTCAGTGTGGTCAGTTAGTTCGGCGAATTTGTAGTTACTGTCCAACATAATTGTTCACAGCCTCCTTTCCAAGCGCAGGTATCTATTTTAATGAAACGGTTTACCTCTCATTTTGCACGCATAAGGTTGCTCTTATACGAACCATCACAGCTTCCAGAATTGTTCTTTTTTTATTCGTCGAGTAAACTTGAAGATGAATAATGCAAAGGACGTGACAGCAATGAGCAATCAGTCTCAATTACATAGAAGGATGATACCAAGGATACCTCTGTACATATTACTAACGATACTTATTCTTATCATAGTGAGTACCATTTCCGGTCAATCGGCATTTGCATCAACAGCATCTGACAGCTTTAACTTACATGAGCAAGTTGGTCATGAAATGAAAGGTATGGAGCATGGCAGCGGCAGCCAATTGACGCTAGGACAAGTCTTATTTTATATGACTAGAGCGATCTACTATGGAGCGCTTCTGATCTCAGTTGGATTAATGCTCTGGTTCTCTGGCATTGGTACAGAAGTACAACGGAAGTCGTTGCAACGCTGGAGTTTAACTTCAATTCGCATTTTGTTAATCGCGACGCTGTTATTCGTATTCGTGCATTCCCGTGAAATGATGAGTGGATATGAGGACGGCGGTGTTCGCGAGTGGCTGCGGATTTTTACTGAGACTAATGTCGGGTTATCGTGGATAGTGCTGCTAGTATTGGCGTTTCTCGGTTTCATCGCGATTCGAATGCAAGATCCCGTGAAGGCGGTCTGGGCATTGCTGATTACAGCAGCGGAAAGCTGGAACGGTCATGTACTTGCACTTCGAGCAAATCAATCCTTGGCCATTGTTTTTGATTTCGTTCATCTGGCTTTCGCTGCTATTTGGGCAGGAGGCTTGGTATTGTTACTGGCGCTTTGGCTAACTGATCGTAAAGAGGCAGGTCGTTTTGCGGGTCGGTTTACGTCTGTTGCTTGGATATCCATGGCTATGCTAATCGTAACAGGAGCAGGAATTACCTTAATATTGCTGCCAAGCTTGAGCTACCTCTTTTACACTAATTGGGGAACGTTGCTGCTTGTGAAATGCGGGTTAGTCCTGCTTATTCTGATTGTCGGAGCTGGTTTGCGAGTACGCATTCGTCGAGGCGGATTGCCTCAATCCTCATTGCTGAGGGCAGATGGAGTGCTGCTATGCGCCGTTATCATCATTGTCGCTTTGTTTACTTACCTTTCCCCAGTGCCAAATAATGAACCTGTTAATTTCCATAAAATGGGACTAACGCAACATTTAACGGTTAAAATAACGCCAAATCAACCAGGAAACAATGATATTCTAGTTATGGTGTGGCTCCCCACAGATTTGGGAACACCTGAATCGATTACTTTAACTTTGAAATCAGTTGATAAACCAAGCACCAATCCGCTCGAAATTGCATTGGAGCCTTTCAAAGATGAGTCCTATAATACTTTTGAAGGATTTGAAAGGTCCTCTTATCGAGCCGCAAAGGCAAATATTCCATTCCCCGGGAAATGGTCCGCTCAATTAACAGTGAAAGACCGCAATGGAAGCGAGACGAATGAGGAGATTCTCTTCCGTAATTATTAAGCGAACCGGAGGCGATAAGGGATGCCGTACAAATGGTTGAAGTTTCTTATTTTGTGGATACCTACAATTACAATCGGTCTGTGGGAGTATATCCGCCATGCTTTTCTTTTATCCTATATATCCATGGATCTAGGCAATTTTCTAGCTCCCGTGCTTGTATTGGTTGTGTCGATGACCCTTCTCCGCGGTTTGTTCGCCAAGCTGGAGCATACGCAAGAGGCATTGCAGCATGAAAGACTGATGAAAGCTTCGTTAGAGCAAAGAGAACAGCTGGCTCGTGAACTGCATGACGGTATTTCCCAATCCCTATTTTTATTGTCGGTCAAAATGGATCGACTCGAGCAAGCGGAATCCAAAGAGGAAGCGCGTCAAACGACTGAACAAATTAGAGGGACAATCAAACATGTTTACGAGGATGTACGGCAATCGATTGCTAATCTGCAATCGGCTCCAGTGACTGCAGATGTCTCATGGATGAACACCATACATACTTTAGCAGAAGAAATGCGCCTTACCAGCGGAATTCAAGTAGCGCTTGATTGGCGTTTAACTGACGGTATGCTGACCAACAAAGGGAAAATCGAGTTGTTAGCGATCATTAGTGAGGCGTTAATGAACATCAGAAAGCATACCCATGCTGATCAAGCTGCTGTCTCCTGTACGGAGATAACAGTGGACGGAGAACGAGAGTTCTGCTGCAACATCAAGGATAACGGTGCTGGTGCCGCAATGGAAGCATTCGAAGCGAAGGGGCGTTACGGCATTAAGATGATGCGTGATCGTGCAGAGCGAATGGGATGGCTGTTTGATATAAATAGTGAATCTGGACAAGGCACTATAGTAACCATTACAAGCAAGAGGAGGTCAAATTAATGAATGAAAAAACAACTAACACTATTCGTGTGTTTCTAGTAGACGACCATCCGCATGGCCGTGAAGGAATGCGTGATATCGTAGGTACTGATTTATCATTCGAGGTAGTAGGAGAGGCTGTCAGCGGTGAAGAGGCGCTTGCCCGTATTGATGATGTCATGCCGGATCTTGTTTTAATGGATATTAATATGCCTGGAATGGGAGGGCTGGAGGCCACTCAGAAGCTTAAGCTTCTACACCCTTCTCTGAAAATCGTAATGGTTACCGTTTCTGATGATATTACCCATCTATTCGAAGCAATCAAACGAGGGGCTCAAGGTTATTTATTCAAGAACCTAGCTCCATCCGCATGGATGGAATATTTGCGTGCAATAGCAGTAGATGAAGCGCCGATGTCGAAGGAAATTGCTTTTCGATTGCTTCAGGAATTTTCTTCGGCTGCGGGGAATACCGCTCAACCGACTCGTTCCCAAGGGGTAATAAAGTCAGAATCTGCCCAATCTCTAACAACACCTCTTACGGTACGGGAGAAAGAAATACTTGAGAGGGTTGTGCTGGGAGAATCCAACCGAGAAATTGCGGCAGGTTTTGGACTTTCTGAGCATACGGTCAAAAACCATCTGAAAAATATTTTACAAAAGCTTCACCTCGACAACCGAGTTCAGCTTACTCGCTATGCTTTTGAACAGGGTTTGCTTTGAGGTAAAGCGCAAATCATTCCTATTTCGACAGGATTAGCAGGAATAATTGCTTTTTTGTGGAATATCTACATAAATTGCTAACGAGGTGTATGCAGATCTAATCTTAACGTAGGAGGGTCACGTATGACGAACGCTTGGCCATTTCCCATCGATCGTGAAATTAAGCTGCATAACCGGATGGAAGAGCTGAGCCGATTGAATGAACAGCTTGAGGAGATTGGTGCAGCGGCAGGCTGGTCTGATCGGGCTGTGCTTGATTTATCTCTTGCCTGTGAGGAGCTTATTACGAATATTGTTCATTACGGTTTTCCTACGGGCGGCGAGCATCTTATCGATGTTATGGTCACAGCTTCTCCTGCTTCTGTTGAAGTGCGAATTGAAGATAGGGGCATCCCGTTTAATCCGCTTCAGGAGACGAAAGCGACTGCGTTGTTAGATTTGGAGCTGGAGGACCGTCCGATCGGCGGTCTCGGTATATTTTTTGTGAAACGATTAATGGATGATGTCCAGTATGAACGTACGGGAGATATGAACTGTTTCAGAATGAGCAAAGTATTCATACTAGAAGAACAGCAGGATGAACAAAGGCATTCGGGAGGTCATGAAGGATGAATATTGAGATACAGCATACGAATGGAGTAACCATCTTGCCATTAGAGGGCAGATTGGATGGCAATAATGCTTCGGTGGCGGAGCAAGCTTTCCTACAGCAGGAAGCAGCAGGCAATCAACTGTTCATCTTTGATTTCACGGGGCTTCAATATATTAGCAGTGCGGGACTAAGAGTCATATTGGTTGCCGCTAAGAAGCTTCGTGCTTCCAAGGGTCGGATGATATGTGCCTGTTTAAGTGAACAGGTGTTGGATGTTTTTGAAATGTCAGGTTTCACCAACATATTAGAAATGGCCGTAACTCGCGAGGAAGCACTGCAAAAACTCGGAGCAGGGGCATAATCGCTCTCTTTTAGCGCAAAGGGAAAGGGAGTGAACTGTGGCTATTGCAGGTTGGATCATTGGTATCGCAGGAATGGCGTCAGCTCTAGTGCTATTGTTACGCAATCGTTTTTTAACCGCGAAAATAAAACAATCAGAAGTACTGTTGGAATTAAGTGCCCAGTTCTATTCTGCTGAACAGAAGCAGGAGCTGCTGGCAGGTGGGGTAGAAGGAGTCAAGCGACTCGTTCATGCTGAACAAGCAGCAGTTGTACTTGCAGATGAATCAGGTGGACTTACGGAGCCTGGTATATGGTCCACTCCATTAACGGCAAGAGGCCGTCAGCTAGGGTTGTTGCAAGCCTCTGCCAAATCAGGCGGTAAACTATTAACAGCCGTAGATCAGGAACTGTTGATGAAGCTGTCCGGGACATTAGCGGTTGCCTTGGATAATGCGATCCTTCATGAAAGGTCGGAGGAGTCGCTTAATGAGCTTCATAGGGCTACGGCGTTGAAAGAACGATTCGAGAGTGAACTTCAAATTGCCGGCAGCATTCAACTTAGTTTTCTCCCGACAACGATGCCTTCAACGAACGAACCATTCGATGTATGTGCGCTGCTGAAGTCAGCCAAAGAGGTTGGCGGAGATTTCTACAATTTCTTCAAGATCGATGAGGATCATTTATTCTTCACGCTTGGTGATGTGTCGGATAAAGGCATTCCAGCCGCGTTATTCATGGCGATGACGTTGTCATTGTTGAAAGGGAAGATGAATCCTGATGTATCGCCTGGTGAGCTGTTGGAAAAAGTGAATGACGAGCTTTGCACGGATAATGCACAGCTGTTCGCCACGATCGTCTGCGGGGTGCTGCAAATATCGACTGGGGAAGCTGTGCTAAGCGATGGAGGCCATTGTACACCTTATGTAGTTAAGGCAGATGGAGAAGTACTGCCTATTAAACTAACAAAGGGCATACCGCTTGGTTCTTTCCCAGAATTCACTTATAAGAACGTTACACTTCAACTAGAACGCGGCGATAAGCTTGTAATCTATACGGATGGAATAACGGAAGCTGAGAATTCGCTTCAAGAACAATATTCCGCAGGACGATTACAACGATTCCTAGGTCAAACAAAGGACTATTCCAGCGCTGAGATTATCGATGCACTGCTGATGGATGTGTTCATGTTCGCCGATGGAGCACCGCAATCAGACGATATTGCCGTACTTTGCCTAATGCGTCGTTAAGCGCACAGACCAGCCTATAAGCAAGGGTGAAACGCAATGCGAGTTTACGAGAATGGAAGACAGCATATACAAGATGAAATGCAAGTTCTAGAGCGAGGAATCCGTCAGCTTCTGCATGATTATGAAAGCAGAGAGCCTGAGGGACATTCCTCGCCTTCTTTGCGTGGGCTTGTCATTACACCTCAGGATATTGAACGAACGCTTCAAGCAGATTCGGACTCCGACTTTTATGATCCGCTTGATGAGTTTCGAGCGGAACGAATTCAATCTGAGAAATTAATTTCAGAAATCGTGACCGCAAGCTTGCGCAATGGGACAAGTCTCCCGCTAGTTCAATTATCATGGGGCTTTCAACTGACAATGGGAGAGAAGCGCTGTATTCTACTAGGTCTTGCAGCAGAAATTGATTCTCGCTTTGACAGCTGGTTCGGTTATTTGAATGATGATGTCACGCTGCGCACACCAACGATAGAATTATCGCTTCGACTAATATGCGATAATCCCAATGAATTTCACTCGGCAAGAGGTCTGCTTATTGAGGGCTCCAAATTGATGCGCTTTATATTTAAGTCAACGAATGATGGTGCTGCAGCGATGCGCAGTTCTTTGCGGCATCCGTTAAGGCTAGATCAAAGAATCATCAGCTTTTTGCTGGAAACGGAGCGATTGGACAGCAGGCTAGTCGATTGTGTATCTCGTTATGAGACTAGTGAAAGGCTTGAACCGCTTTTGTATGATAATGAGCTTCAGGAACAGATACTGCGTACCATTAATAGAGAGCTGGATCTTGCCAAAACATCAGAGAATTATAACAACTATCGATTGAATCAATCGATGACTTTCATTCAATTATCAGGCCCAGCTGGTGCCGGTAAAAAGCTGCATGTCAAACATTTGGCTCAATCTCTCAACAAGCCATTGCTGATCGTTCGGATTGATCGCTTGCCGGATGGCAGGGAGCTGTTGCTAGAGAAATTGCGACAGCTAGTGAGAGAGGCGATTATGACAGGCGCTCTGATTGCTTTCTATGATACGACAGATATGGCTATTGAAGAGGACAAGCGGCTGATCCGTCAACTTTCGCTAAAGTCAGCACTAACTGATTATCATTTGGAGAACTACGCTTCTGTTGTCATTTGGCTTAATCGTGAAGTAAAACGTCAAGAGCAATTGCCTGTTCCTGACCAAGCCATTGTTATTAACGAAATGCTTAAATTTCCGGATGCCGACATACGGTTACTGCTATGGCAAAATGCTGATAAAGAGTCCACTCATTCCGAGCTGCTGCCGGAGCTGGCTGATAAATATAAATTCACTCCAGGTCAAATTGCTGGAACCTTTGAACAGGCGAAACGTCTGGCATTTCGGCAAGGCAGAGAAGTGGCCAACCTGCGTGATTATGAGGAGGCTTCCCGAACGCAGGTGCAGCATAAGCTGTCTGAGCTTGCGGATAAACTTCAGCCAGCGAGGGCTTGGGAGGATCTTATTTTGCCAGAAGAGCCCCTCATGCTGTTAAAAGAAGCAATCAGCAGGCATCGCTATAGTGAAACGGTATATCGTCATTGGGGATTTGATAGAAAGCTGCCTTATGGGCGAGGCTTGAGTATGTTATTTGCGGGACCGCCGGGTACAGGCAAGACGATGGCAGCAGAAGTGATGGCTAGTGAGCTGGGACTTGAATTGTATCGAATAGACCTGTCACGTGTAGTCAGTAAATATATTGGTGAAACCGAGAAGAATTTGCGTGAGTTGTTTGCCGAAGCGGAGAACAGCGGGTCTATTTTATTTTTTGACGAAGGTGATTCGTTATTCGGGAAAAGGACGGAAATAAAAGATTCACATGATCGATATGCGAATATGGAAGCAGCTTATTTGCTTCAACGAATTGAAGCATTTGACGGTGTATCTATATTGGCATCGAATCTGCAGCAGAATATGGATGAAGCATTCTTGCGAAGGATGCAGATCATCGTACAGTTTCCTTTCCCAGATGCGATTGGCCGAGAACGGATTTTTCGCTCATTGCTGCCTAAGGAGGCACCGCTTGATGAGGATTTGGATTTATTCTTTCTAGCAGAACGAATTGAAGCAGCTGGCGGACATATTAAAAATATTGTATTGGCTGCTGCTTTCCTTGCTGCGGCAGAAGGCAGGCCAATTGGTATGCGTCATATGGTCCGTGCAGGCCGTCAAGAGCTTCAGAAAATGGGGAAAATTGTTGTTAAAGAGATGTTTGAGCCCTATTTATAGGACCAATCTAGTAGAAATATATAGAAACTTCTTAAATTTTGATTAAATCTGACAATTTTCGCATGAAAATAATAGTCAATTTTTAACAGGGGAGATATAATAGATAGGACAATGCAAATCGGAATAATCTGTAGGGGGTATATGAGATGGCTGGATACACGGCAGTCGCTGATTTAGGTGCCAGCTTACTGCGGTTGCTGAGAAGCAATATGACGCCTGATCCTGTACCGCGTCCAGATATGATCGGCATAGCCTCTCCGCGTGATGCAGGTGATTTGGCACTTTCTTTATTTCTATTTAACGTCAAAGAAAATGGCGAAGCGCGCCGTACGAGCATGCAGGATCGCGGAGGTGTTCTTCAATATCCGCCACAAGCACTGGATTTATATTATTTAGTGACAGCGCATTCCAATGCAGATCGGCTCACGCGTTCATTGGATGAGCACCGTATCCTCGGTCGAGTCATGCAAGTACTGTACGATAATTCGGTTATACGTGCTCCTTATTTAGAAGGGTCATTGGCAGAGAGCGGAGAAACGCTTCGGATATCCCATATCGGGATGGAGGGCGAGGAAATGCTAAAGCTGTGGCAATTCGGAGATTTACCGTACAAGCTGTCTGTTGTCTATCGTATTGGACCTGTTTTACTAGATTCGACTCGATCGAAGACGGTATCTCGTGTCGTTGAACGTCACATTGTGCTCGAAGACAAGAATGGCGGTTCAACTTGAGCAGAATCAGAGAAAATACCGTTACACGTTGTTCACTCGTAGTCACGCTAGTCGATGTATGGACGAGGAAGAAGCCAAGTGCGCAAGACATTCAAGTCTCATTGGCTGAATATAGCAGCCCTCCAATTCGTAAACCAGATGGCAGTTTCTTATTTCTAGATTTACAACTGCAAACCTGTCATTTAAAGATCGTTTCCAACATTTATATGCCTCAACTAATCCCTATTGAACTACATAAATTAGACCCGCTTTCACCAGTCATTGTTATCCCTTTGTTGCCATCGAGCAGCTATTCGAATCCGCCGGGTTCAACAGGAATCAAATTCCGTTTAATAAATTCGTATGGCGATCCTCTGCCACAAGCGTTAATCCAAGCCTATGCTTCAGAAGACTCTGCTTATAGAGGCCGTATTTCACAGGAGACAACTTCTTCCGATAATCAAACTCTCAAAATCGGGTCGTTGCAAGGGAAGATATTTGCAGGCGAAGTATTTCTATTGCGAGACAAAAGTAAGGAAGAATTTATCCGCATTGCGGCAGTCACCGCTGACGATAGAGTGCGATTAGAGCAGCCAATTACTAGTATATATAACAGAGGGGCTGTAGTATTGCCTGCTGTAATGACTTACAGTGCGCGAGACGGAACGGTGATATTGCCTTTTCGAGGCATGCTGCCGCCCCTATTTGAGGTCCGAGTCAATGTGACAAGCGTTCAATCTTCCGTTTCAGAGAGTTGGACGGTTCGTGCAGGAGAACTATTGGTTGTGCCGGAGTTAATAATACCGGAATAACCTATTATGATTGGTCTTGGGGTCGACTATTGGTATAGCAAATGATTCATGCAGCCTGCAGTCGCCTAATACATATATTGTTTCAGAGAGGAGATCTCACATGGCTGAGTATTTGTCGCCAGGCGTCTACGTAGAGGAGTTCGAAAGCGGCTCCAAACCGTTGGAAGGGGTTAGCACCAGCACAGCGGGCTTTATTGGACTTGCATCACGCGGTCCTGTTGAAGGGCTGCCGCAATTGATTACAAGCCCGGCAGATTTCGGACGCGTATACGGTTCTTATCTTTCCGAGAACGCATTTGGTTCCTACCGGTATCTCGCTTATGCGGTCAATCAGTTTTTCTTGAATGGCGGTTCACGCTTGTTCGTTACGCGTGTGGCTCCGTCGGATGCGAAGGAAGCAGCCAATGAAGGCAGTCAAGCTGCAATATTGACTGTTTCCGCGAAAAATCCAGGAGCATGGGGTAATCAGATCCGTATTATCGTTTCACCGGCTAGCAAAGCGAAGACACCGATTATTGAAGCTCTTGAAGGCAAACGCTATCGGGTCAAGAATGGATCTGGTTTCTATCCTGGTGATGTTGTTGTCTTCACGGACGGGGAGAGCAAGCAAGTAAACCGAGTAGTAGCGGTTCAAGATCAGACGATTGAGCTTGCAAGCGCTTTGACGGGCGATGTTGTGGATACGGCATTGGTACCAAGTAAATGGATAAGTACAAGTGAATTCACTCTAACCGTTATTAATGGAACCGAAGCTGAAACCTATGAGAAAGCTTCGTTGAATCCGGAAGCACCTAATTATGTAGATAAGCTAGTGGAACGTTCCTCTCTAGTAAATCTGAATGCAACAGCAGCTGTATCAACCGAAGCGGTAACACCTTTCGAACAAATTGCTGGAGCTGAAGCAGCAACCTACGAAATCGTCTTGTCAGGCGGCAGC
The DNA here is from genome assembly GCA_048976605.1 of Pristimantibacillus sp. Classification (GTDB taxonomy): domain Bacteria; phylum Bacillota; class Bacilli; order Paenibacillales; family Paenibacillaceae; genus Pristimantibacillus. Next base: position 12,762 of record JBHGUX010000034.1, read on the forward strand.
GATGGTTCTGCTGCATTGTTGTCACCGGCAGATTTTATCGGGGAAGACAGAGGCCCAGGCAAGAGAACGGGCATTCAGTCCTTCATTGATAATGATGTTGTAAGCATTATTGCTATTCCTGGCGTAACCGATCCTAATGTTCAGCTATCGCTAGTTGCACATTGTGAGAACTTAGGAAGCCGATTTGCAATCTTAGACCTTCCTCGCGAAGCAACGAAGGTGCAGGATGTATTATCCCATCGCGATTTGTTCGACTCAAGCTATTGCGCACTGTACAACCCTTGGTTGCAAGTGTTTGATCCACTCGATAAACGCAATATTTTCATACCGCCGTCTGGAACGATCGCTGGTATTTACTCACGTTCAGATACGACACGGGGTGTTCAAAAAGCGCCAGCCAACGAGACACTTCGTGGTGTGGTCGGTTTGGAAGTGCAATATAACAACGGCGAACAGGATATTTTGAATCCCGCTGGCGTCAACTTGATTCGTGCTTTTTCAGGACAAGGCATCCGCGTTTGGGGTGCTCGTACATGCTCATCCAACACATTATGGAAATATATCAACGTACGCCGCCTGTTTATTTTCCTGGAAGAATCCATTAAGAATGGATCCAACTGGGTCGTATTCGAACCGAACACCGAGCAGTTATGGGCTCGAGTTCAACGGACAATTGATGCATTCTTGACTCGCGTGTGGCGTGATGGGGCATTAGCTGGAACAAGCCCAGCAGAAGCTTTCTATATCAATATCGGAGCTTCAACAATGACGCAGGATGACATCGATAACGGCAGACTAATTGTCGTAATCGGCGTAGCACCAGTGAAACCAGCAGAGTTCGTGGTGTTCCGGATTACTCAGAAAACAGGTTCCGAATAGTTTAGGGAACAAATAGCTTCCATAATGAATAACGGAAGGGGATTACTATGCCAGGAGATCGTGTTGATCCATATCGTAATTTTCGGTTTCGCGTAGAAGTAGAAGGACTTGAGCAAGCTGGATTCAGTGAGGTTTCTGGCTTCGAAGCGACAATCGATGTCATTGAATACCGTGAAGGCAATGAAGTGACGACTCCCCGCAAGCTGCCGGGTCTAGTGAAATACGGCAATATTTCTCTTAAATGGGGTGCGTCAGAATCCATGGAGCTGTATGAGTGGGTTCAAGAGTGTGCAGAAGGTACAATTGAGCGTAAGACCATTACGATTATCGCGCTTGATGAAGAAGGCGAAGATGTTGCGACATGGCAAGTTATTGAAGCATGGCCGGTGAAATATACGGCTCCATCTTTTAATGGTACTGCTAATGAAGTGGCCTTCGAGCTGATTGAGTTTGCCCATGAAGGCATGACGCGTACGGCATAGAACTATTGAGAACAAGGGATGGATGCGGACGTTTAACGTACGCTCCTCTCTTGTTTTCCACTTTTAACTAATTGAACGGGGGAGACAAGCAAATGGCGTTTCAGACAGAATATGAATTTGAACTTCCTAGAGGCTATGTCGATGATCACGGTAATTTACACCGTAAAGGAGTTATGCGGCTTGCAACTGCAGCGGATGAAATTCTTCCGATGAAGGATCCGCGGGTTCAATCGAATCCTAGCTATTTGACCATTATATTGATGGCTCGAGTCGTAACTAGATTAGGAGATTTGAAGCATTTGGATACGAAGTTAATTGAGAAGCTTTTCACGGCCGATCTAGCCTATTTGCAAAACTTATATCGTCAAATTAATGATCTTGAAGCTCCTAAGGTGCTGACTGCTTGTCCGAAATGCGAGCATGAGTATGAGGTGGCTGTTGATTTTTTGTCCTTAACGGAGGCGCTCTCCTAGGTTATCCGGTTGATCGGATTTACGAGGAGGTCGGCTTCATCGCGTACTATTTTCACTGGCCGCATGACGACATTATGGGGATGGAGCATGCTGAAAGGCGCCGCTGGTGCGATGAAATTTCTCGAATTAATCGCAAGATGAATGATGAGACGGAGAAGCCCAATGTATTTGATGTGTTTAATAAAAGGAGGTAGCTGTGGATGGCTGTAGTGGGTGCGCGCAATTCAGGCCGGATACATAAGTTGGCCGCCGCCTATAAGTTTTGGATTGAGCTTGATGGGTTATTAGTCGCAGGTTTCTCGGAAGTCTCAGGGCTTGAAGCAGAGACAGAGATAGAGGAATATCGCGAAGGCGGAATGAACGGCTTCGTACATCGGCTGCCCAAAGGAATAAAGTATCCGAATATCGTACTGAAACGGGGAATGACGCAGGCCGCAACTCTATGGGCTTGGTACGAAACTTCATTAAACGGAGCTATTCAGCGTAAAAACGGTGCAATAGTGCTTCAATCGAATGATGGAGCGGAGTTCGGACGATGGAACTTCACGAATGCTTATCCAGTGAAATGGTCTGGTCCACAGTTAAATGCGAATTCTAGTGATCTTGCTTTTGAATCGATTGAAATTGCGCATAACGGTTTGAAGGGTGTTTTTAGCAGCATATAACTTATTCTAATCGTAATAAACGATTTTGCAGATTGCAAGGAGGGTGCGTCGGTGAAGATGAGGTCGGATAGAAACCAAAGTGGAGCAAGATCGCAGGGTACAACCACGTCTATACAACCGTTTGCCGGCGGCATCATGAGTAAATATAGAGGTAATCTAAGGGATAAATTCGGTCGTATTTCGTTATCTCATAAAAAGACACAGCCTGCATCAACAGTTGAACAGCGGGTTCATGTAAAAGTTATTGCTCCTCCTCTCAAGAAGGAAGTAGGAAGTAAAAAAGAAGCTGCAGCTTTGATTCCGAGTAATCGGAAGGAGCAACCAACGAAAATAAAGCAAGATAGAGTTATTGTAGAACGTGAGCGAATTGTGCTTCGTGATGTTACACGTATTATTAGAGAGCTCCGTATAATCCGCGAAGCCGCTGTATCACAATCGCCAACGGAATTACATACTGAAGGGACGAGGCCTAAGGTAGAGGTAATCATTGAACGCAGCCATGTGATAGACAACAAGGTAATACAAGACCCAGCAGCTAGAGGCATATTGGTGAAGAGAGCAGCAAAAAGCGGACTTTTGAGCACCATAAATGTACATAAAATTATAAATTCGAATATTGACCCGATTATTATGAAGGCTGAACAGTCGCTTGTACGGCCAGCAAATATGAAGGATTCTTATACATGGCTTCAAACCAAACCTATCAATCGTTCTGTGAGGAAGCTAAAGCTCGATCATTCGAACCGATTGAGAAGCTGGGATATACTTCAGCCTCACTTGAATAAATCGGCTGGAGCAGAGACTGAACCTACTAACAGAGTTAACAGCACGAACGGCACGAACAGTACGAGTAGTGTCCCTAGTATCAATAGCATGAATAGCATAAATAATACGACGAAAGGGACAAGCCGTACTTTTAAGTCGGCTAACCCAATCGCCGATATTAGTGCGCCCATAGAAACAAATAGCAAAATTGTGATTGATACATCAGGACTGACTAAGAAGCTGACGATGAAAGGCCGAGCTCTCGGCCAAGCACAATTGAGGGAGCAATCACAAGGTAAGACACAACATCCAACTATACGGGAGCATTTGAATAAGCCGACTGCTAGAGTCGAAGGACAAGAGCAGATGTTAATTATGGCTAACGAGCAGGAGCGTAAGTTAAGTGTCAAGGTTGAAGAACAGGAACGGAAGTTAAGCGTCAAGGTTGAAGAGCAGGAACGAAAGTTAGGCGTCAAGGTTGAAGAACAGGAACGAAAGTTAAGCACCAAGGCAGAAGAGCAGGAACGCAAGTTAAGCACCAAGGTAGAAGAGCAAGAACGAAAGTTAAGCGTCAAGGTTGAAGAGCAGGAACGAAAGTTAAGCACCAAGGCAGAAGAACAGGAACGGAAGTTAAGCGTCAAGGCAGAAGAGCAGGTACGAAAATTAAGCACCAAGGTAGAAGAGCAAGAACGAAAGTTAAGTGTCAAGGCAGAAGAGCAGGAACGGAAGTTAAGCGCCAAGGTAGAAGAACAGGAACGGAAGTTAAGTGTTAAGGCAGAAAAACAGGAACGAAAGTTAAGCGCCAAGGCACAAGAGCAGGAACGGAAGTTAAGCGTCAAGGCAGAAGAACAAGAGCAGAAATTAAGCGCCAATACACAAGAGCAGGAGCGGAAGTTAAGCACCAAGATAGAAGAACAAACACAGAAATTAAGCGAAGTGCAAGCAAGTAAAGCTAGCACTGTTAACGAGGAACAATCAAGGGAGGCAAGTACGAGACTAACACGCAAATTAGTCTTGAAGGCAACTGAGCTAACGGGAGAATCGCAGCAAAGAGGGAATAAGCTTCCTCCAGCTTCGCAGGAACAAATACATAAGAGCAATACGAAGCAGGTTAGAGATCAAGAGCAGCAACCAGCGGCTCAGTTAATCAGTCCAGTTCTTGTGTCACAACAAAGCGCAGTACGTCGTCAACAAATGGCTGTCAAGCAATTGCATAACTTAAGTTTCAAGAGAGCCGATACATTGGCACGGAAACTAGCAAATAAATCAAAGACGTTTCACGAGAAAATTGTGAGGCAAATGGGCAGCCCATTGTCGAATAAAATAATACAGACGTCCCTGACTGCCAGGCGAAAGTCTAGCCAAGCAATAGGATCACAAGACAGTAAAGAGCTAGTCTCGACCTCAACAGAAAAGGTGACAGGAAAGCGGAGTATAATAACTACTGAGCAAATGGGAGAGTCAGAGCAAAGCGCTGGGAAACCACATAGACCTGTTGCCCATCAGCCCACTCAACAGCAGTTATCGCGTATAACGGAGTGGAAGGGAGTGACGCAATCTTTCCTTCCCGGCCGCAGAGTATCGAGTTCACAGGAGAGGGATAAGCAGAACCCGCCGAGAATAGCTGCTGCCAACCCAGAGGATAAGATTTTTCATGAATTCATGTTAAATCGACTAGTGGGCGAGCATTCGAAGAATGCTATGCCACTATTGAAAGAACGACCTCTTCAGCGGGCAATTCTCATTTCAAGAAGAAAATCGGCTCCCCTAAAAGGGAACTTATCTAACAGCTCACGACCGATATTGAGTAGGTCTAACCATACGTTCAAGTTACATGGAGAACACCAACTGACGTCTGTTCTACCAACCAATTCTATACAATCCAATGTTTATCCAAGCAAGAATGTTCAGACAGAGCGTGTTTATCAGAGCGAGCAGTCACTACGTACATCACCTTCACCCGAGCTGAAATATGTGATGCATGCTCAATCTGGCTCAGTTGCAAGCCCGACTGAGTCTGCATCTGCGTCTGAAGCACGGATGCCGACACTAGCGCATCACAAGAACAAGCCTTCTGCTGTGAATGAGCAGGAACGTATTATAAATGTGGATGCTCCCAAGGAGCTCGATCCTGAGAAGCTGCAGAAGATGATTATGACAATGCCGCAATTGAATCCTGACACTATCGCCGATCAGGTATATAAGGCGTTGGAGCGAAAAATGAAGCTGGAACAGCGGCGGCGCGGGTACTAGTCGTCTGAACATGGAGGAATCCCCATATGGCCTTAAGCAAAGCGCAAATTATTATTATCCGCAGCAAGTCTCAAGAAACCGTTGAGGTGCTTTTTAATCCAACGGAATATGTGGTCGAAACGGGGAACCAATTCTCATTCGTTGATGTTCCGGGATTACAGACTCCCATTGCACAATTTAACGGTGGAGAGGGTTCAACGCTTACGATGGATCTATTTTTCGATTCCTATGAGAGCGGTATCGATGTTCGTAAGCATACCTCAAAGATAGTGAATATCATCGATGTGGATTCTGATTTGCATGCTCCGCCAAGCTGCCGTTTTGTATGGGGATCACTTGATTTTCGAGGTGTGCTGGAGAAAGTAACGCAGCGATTCACGATGTTTCTAGAATCAGGTGTTCCAGTACGGGCAACGTTGAATGTTACTTTTAAAAGCATACAGTCAATGAAGGAGCAATATCAGGAGATTCCACGTCAATCTGCTGATCGAACGAAGCAAAAAACGGTCAAGCTAGGCGATCAATTATGGATGCTTGCAGCGGATGAATATGAGGATCCCGGAGCATGGAGACATATAGCAGAAGCTAACGGAATTGATAATCCGCGTGAACTAACCCCTGGACGCAAATTAACGATACCGAGATTGGAGTAACTGTATGGCACCCGGCAGCGCGAGCTTCGACAAACTAGAAACTAAATACAATCATTTCGTTGCACCGGAAGCCGACATTTGGATTGATGGACAATCGGTTCGACTGTCCGAGATGGCAGTGGAGTGGGTAGAGGTCGAATTGTCCATAGAGCCTCAGGCAGATGTTGCGCGATTCTCGATCACTAACGGATTTATTTTGCATGAAACACGATTTAAATGGGTTGGCTCCACCATAAATATTGGCAAATCCATACAAGTGAAAATGGGCTACGCTGACAAAAAGACGGTCGTATTCGAAGGCTTGATTACAGGGTATTCGCTTGATTATCCTACCAATGGAAGTCCTTCCATTATCGTTACCGCGATGGATCGATCCTTTCTGATGATGAAATCATCTCATTCGAAAGTATGGATAGATATGAAAGACAGCGATGCTGTAAGACAAATTGCCAGTGCTTACGGTCTAAGCGCTGACATCGATGCGACAACGGTACAGAAGACAAGAATTGAGCAGGCTGGAGTCAGCGACTATCATTTTGTGCGTTCGCTCGCTGTTGACAATGATCGGAATTTCTATGTCACGGCATCGAAACTTTATTTTAAAAAACCTGCTTCGGATGCACCTGTTGTAACGTTGAAGTATGGGCAAAACTTGCAGAGCTTTCTGCTGGAAATAGATGCTTCAAGTCAAATGGCCGAAGTCAAGGTGCGTGGCTATGACGTAGCTAAAAAAGTACATGTTGAAGCCTCAGCGAAATCAGTTACTGCGATGTCTTCCAAGTCTTCAACGGGACCTAAGCTAGCGAATCAGCTGTCTACTCAAAAAGTTGAGATCGTCTATACACAGGTAGGCTCGCAGGCGGAAGCACAAGTATTAGCCACATCGATGCTGGAGCGGCAAGCGAGAGAACTAGTGAGTGGGCGAGGTACGAGTATTGGACTTCCAGAGATTATGCCTGGAGCTATGATAAAGATAGAGGGGCTCGGCAATAACGGTCAGTTAGATCAAACGCTGCGAATTACGAAGGCGACGCATCGTCTCGATGCGGACAATGGTTATATGACCGAATTCGAGACGGAGGGGAATGCAATATGAACATGATGTTTCCAGGCTTCTTCGACCAGCATACGCGTTCCATGGTTCCTGACCAGCTGTCTGGGGTATGGAATGCGATTGTAACGGATAATAAAGACCCAAAAAAGCTCGGTAGAGTAAAGGTGAAGTTTCCGTTGCGGGAAGGAGAGCTTCAGACAGACTGGATTCGAATTGCGACATTAATGGGCGGAAAATCAATGGGAACTTTATTTATTCCAGAGGTTAACGATGAAGTGCTCGTTGCCTTTCTAATGGGCCGACTGGATTCGCCAATCGTGATCGGTTCACTGTGGAATGATCAAGACAAACCGCCTACGCCGCATGAGAAGAATGATATCAGGCAAATCAAGACACGCAGCGGACATGAAATTACATTCCAGGATTCGGCGGATGACGGTAAAATAACGATCAAAACGAATAAAGGCCATTTAATCGAATTAGAGGATAAGACCAGCACCATTAATATAGAAACGAAGGATAAAGCGCAGTCCATCGAGATGACTGGAGGTTCGTCGGGTACGGTTACGGTTAAGTCCGGGACGACAACGAAGTTGATTATGAATGGGCAAGGCAACATTACCGTAGAAGGCTCCAATTCAATTACAGTGAAGGGGACGCAGGTGAAGGTGCAAGCCCAAGCAGGACTGACGCTTGAGGCAGGCGGGATGCTGGAACTGAAATCAAATGGCATGGTCTCGATTAAAGGCTCTGTAGTCAAAATCAATTAATGCAGGAAGGCGGCTAACTTAGATGGCGGCTTCGTTTTTAGGAAAAGGGTGGAAGTTTCCTGTGCAGGTGGATGCAACAACGGGACGGATTCGAATGTCGGAAGGCGAAGAGGACATTGAGGAATCTATTCGAATTATACTTCGTACTTCCAAAGGGGAAAGGCTCATGAGACCTGAGTTCGGTTGTGGTCTGCGGGAGTTCGTATTCGGCACGACAGACGAGACATCCATGCGGCTATTGGCAACGGATGTACAGGATGCTATACGCAGTTGGGAACCGAGGGTAAAGGATGTCGAAGTGGATGCTGAGCCGGATAATGCTTATCCTGGACGTGTACTCCTGAAAGTCTCGTATGTGGTGCGGTCGACGAACAATTTATTTAATCAGGTCTATCCTTTCTATTTGGAGGAAGGCACGAATTAACGGGAGCGAATAATACGATGAAGCATGGGGGAAACGGTTCTAATCGTCCACCGAACATTAATCCTAATAACATAGCCTCGTTTATCTCCCGGATGAAAGAGATGGTTCCGCATTATACGCCGGAATGGCGTTTCTCGCAGGACGATCCGGATGCAGGGGCAGGTCTCGCTTATTTGGCGGGAGAGATGCTGCAAGATACGGTTCAGCGACTGAATCAAGCACCGCTTAATCACTTTTTAGCATTTCTTGATCTTATTCAAGTGAAGCTGCAACCGCCTCGTCCGGCTCGCGCTACAGTTGTTTTCTCGCTAAGCGAAGGAACGGTTGAACCGGTTTATTTACCCGCTGGATTGACGCTTATGGCTTCACTTCCTGAAGGCGGTGAACCACTCCTATTCGAAACAGAGCATGTGTTAGCGGCGACTCCTGCCAAGCTGATGGAATGGATTAACGTCCATCCTGAGAGAGATCGGATTGCGATTGCCGCCGAACGATATGGTGAACGATTAGCAGCTGGCGAAGCTGTGCCAATAAGACTTTATGATACCGATTATTATCAGAATGAACAGGATCATGTACTATACATCCGGCATGATGAATTGTTTCTGGTGGACAGACCATGTCGGCTCTACCTACATGTTCAACATAGCCTGAAGCGTTACACAGAGCCTGAACTGGCAGCAGCATTAGCTTCTGGAGCTGTTGAATGGGCTTATCCATGCGATGGCGAGTGGAAGCCGTTTGATTCGACTACGGCAGCGGGCAACATTGTTATTTTACATAAGCAGCAGACTGGATTTATTGAAGCAATCGAACATCAAGGAATAGTTGGACGTTGGATACGATGTACCGTTAAGCCGTTAGCTGACACGGCTTCGCCTTTGTTAAGCAGAAACTTGGAACTGGATACCATTCGGATTCGTGCCGTTCATGATATAACCAGCGATTCTCAGGGAATACTGCCGACGACATTATTTTATAACGATATGGAGCTGCTTTCGGAAGGCTTCTATCCATTTGGCGAACATTTCATTCCGTATTCTGTGTTCTATGCATCCAGCGAGGAGGCCTTTACGAAGAAAGGCAGTCGAATGCGATTCACCTTTGCGGCTAAAGCGGTGCCTAATAGATTGCGAACAGCTCCAGATCCTGAAGTGAAATGGAAGATGGTCATGCGTACATCGGACTTTGACGAGAAGGATCCGCCTCGCGTACGTATTCGTAAAGTGCAATGGGAGTATTGGGACGGAAGCAATTGGGCGATGTTGCCGGGCAGTGAGCAATTTGAGCAATTATTCGATGAGCTTCCTGAGCAGCAATTGAGGTCCTACACGCTTGAATTTATATGCCCGGAGAATATGGCGCAGACATTCGTTAATGGCAAGAATGATTATTGGATTCGTGCACGTGTCCTGCAGGTAGATCCCATTATTGCCGCGGTTGTGGAATATATGTCGCCGTGGTTATCGTCACCTTCATTGTCTTACGCGCAACCGTCCCAAAAGCTAACCATGCCAGATCATGCTTTTACAAGAAGTAATGCTGATGACTGTGATCGCACACCTTCAGTTAGGCATGGAGGAAATCCATTCCGCCTATTCGAGCCGATTCCTTGTCCGCAGCCTGCCGTATATGCATCATTCGATATGGCGCCGGTGAAAGGCCCGCTTAATATGCATATTGCATTAGAGCGTCGTTTTGCAGCAGGCGGTGATCCGCCATGGGTAGAATGGGAAGCATTATGTCTGGAGAATGGCAGGCTCGTGTGGACACCGCTCAAAGTGAAGGACGGAACGGCTTCATTCACGCTTAGCGGCAGCCTGCAATGGGCAGGGCCTCCTACTATGGCTCTTGCTAGATTGTTTGGTCGTGTTCGGTATTGGCTGCGAGCAGTTAACCGTGATCAACAAATCGGACGATTAATGAACGGACATCCTGTGGCGGGGCGAATGGATATGAATGCATTGTCAGTTAGGCAGATTGTAAGTCAAGAACGTGAATTGACAATTCCGGTCAATGGATTCGCACAGCTGTCTCCAGGTGCTTTTATAGAAGAAGAGGTATGGGTTGATGAGAAAGAACGATTTACTGAATATGAGCGTGAGACGCTTCTGAAGCATTCAGAGCAGTATGAGGCTCAGCGTGATTATGAAGGTATTCTTCAACGCTTCTGGGTGCGGTGGACTCAAGTGGAATCGCTGGCTGAGTCCGGACCAGATGATCGGCATTACATGGCTGATCATGCGGGCGGCTCCATTCAATTTGGTGATGGAGTACATGGCAAATTACCATCAATGGATACGACTGATCTAGTACGAGTCAAGTTCAAAACGACAGAAGGAGCGAGAGGACAAGTTCCAGCCGGCTCCATTACCGGGATGCAGCTCCCAATTGCTTTTGTCAGAGCGGTGTCAAATCCAGAGCAATCGATGGGCGGGGGAGATGCGGAGAAAGTAGAGCAAGTATTGGCTCGCGGTCCGCAACGGTTAAAGCATCGAGGGCGAGCCGTTACGACGAAAGACGTCGAGTGGCTGGCAAGAGAAGCCTATCCGCAAATCGCCAAAGTAAAATGCTTATCGAATCGGAATGCTTTGCTTGAGCGATCTCCGGGGTCGCTTGCAGTCGTTGCTTTTCCAGCTGGTGGATTGGCTGACACCTCTCAGTTCCCAGAGCTAAGGCAGACGGTGGAAAGAGAGCTACTATTACAAGCCTCTAATCTCGTTTCTCTAGGCGGCAATATTCGTGTACTTGAACCAGCTTACTTAGAGATATCCGTTCATGCAACAGTTGCCGTACAGTCCATTGACGAACTGCTTCCAGCGGAGGCTGAAATTGCAGCAAAGCTTAATCAGTTTCTTGATCCCATTAATGGGAACTCAGATGGGAATGGGTGGAACATTGGAGAAACGCTGCATATTTCTGTGCTTCACTCGCTGCTCCATTCAGTAAGATCGCTATTATATATTGAACGTCTATATTTGCATGTTGTTAAGATTGAGAATGGTTCAGGCACGGAATGGGAACCGGCACGCATGAATGAAGTGATTCATGGAATCGTTGTGAACGGAAACCATTTCATTACAGCAATCGCTGCGCCAAACTAATCGAGAGAGGAGGAAATCAATATGCTGCCTAAGCTTCCGCTTGATGATCGTACCTATACGGATATCGTTGACCAGTCGAGAAGGATGATACCGAAACGGGTGCCCGAATGGACAGATGAGAACGCCCATGATCCGGGTATGACGTTTCTCGAATTATTTGCTTGGCTGACAGAAATGCAACGGTATTATATCAGTCGCGTCCCTGATAAGAATCGAATGAAATTTGTCGGATTACTCGGCATTAAGCCTACTGATGTAAAATCGGCTGAGGCGGAGGTACGGTTCGGCAATATTACAATGCCATTAACAGTACCGCGCGGAACGAAGCTAATGGCGGAGGATCAAATGTTCGAAACGGAGGAGTCCGTATCGCTCGTTCCTCTAGCGTTGGATCACATTATTAGTCGTACGGAGCTTGAAGCCAACGATGTGACAGCTTCTAACGATCAGATGAATGTCGCTTTTTATTCATTCGGCAAAGAGGCGGCTGCTGGTTCCCGAATGTATATCTCATTCGACCGAGGACTTGCTGTCTCGGAGCAGGTGTCGATTAGTGTGAAGCTGCATGACAATCCTAATCGGGTTGGAGCATATGATGCCTCTTCTCTCACAATAGATCGAGCAGCAATTACACCATCAGCGAAGCTTTCTTGGAAAGCCTATGCCATGGATGAGGCAAGTGGCTCGGTTGGTTGGCTGCCGCTCGAAGTCATAGAAGACGAGACGTTGCATTTTACGTTAAACGGTAAAATAACGCTGCGCAACAAGGCGATGATGCTGCCGATAACGGTCCACCCTGCGAATGATCGCTTTCGCTATTGGATCTGCTGTACGGTTGAACAAGCTGGCTACGAAATGCCGCCTCGTCTGAGCAGTATTATGCTGCATACGGTGAAGGTGGTTCAGAGAGATACATTATGTGAAACTATGGAATACATGCTGCAAGGCGATTCGCAGCAAGCAATACACGTCCCTTTATATTTAGCCTTATACGGTGAGGTGAAACTACAGATTCAACAGCTGGACGACAATTGGATCTATTGTAAGCCGAGCCAATATACGATCAAATGCGATGAAGTGTCAGGAGAAGCTATCATACAGCTAATAGAGACAGCGATTCCTTCCGTATTATCCAAGACATGCAAAGTCAGAGTCATTGCCAGCGTTCCGGAATTTGATAGATACCGAATGGTTGGGCGCAGCAACGGTCTTCCCGGACAAACCTTCGAATTATATGAACTTCCATGCAGCAAGAAGGATGCCATTTCACTGCAGGTTGGTGTTCCTGGCAGAGACGGAGAATTAAAGTGGGAGGACTGGACGAGAGTGGATGATTTCGATCATTCGACATCGTCAGATCGTCACTTCACCTATAATCCGATTAAACGACTGCTTCAGTTTGGTAATAGCGAAAGAGGCGCAATTCCTGCCGTCCATGCTGAACCAAATATTTGTATAATTGCTTGTGAGCTTGGAGGTGGTGAGCGTGGCAATGTGAAGCCGCAGCTTATCTCCCAATGGGTTAATAAATCGCAGCAGGCTTATGGTTTAACGGTATCCAACTCGGATTATGCGTCTGGTGGAAAAGAAGAGGAAACACTGTCTCAGACACTTCAACGAGCGCAAGTTGATCTGAAGCAAACGTTCCGAGCAGTAACCAATGAGGACTACGAGACCATCGTGAAGTCCACACCTGGAGTGAATGTGGCCCGAGTACAAGCTATACCATTATTCAAGCCAGGTCTGTCAGATTATCCAAGAGAGAAGGCTCCTGGACAAGTATCGGTTGTTGTAGTGCCCTTCAGTCTAAGTGATACGCCGCAGCCGAGTGCTGGATTTCTCCAAACCGTGAAACGTCATCTCGATACAAGACGTCTTGTTACGACCGAGGTTCATATTATTCCCCCGGTCTATATTAAATTGACTGTTCATGCTGTTGTCGTAATGGAGCCGCAATTTATTGACGAAGGTCCAGCCATTGCAGCCGCATTGCGAGGACTGCTCAGACCGCTTGACGGCGATGGGGATTCGAAGGGATGGGCGTTTGGAAGACCAGTCTACAAAGGCGATATCTACAATGCACTAAGCGGTAGGAACGGCGTTGTATTTATACAGGATTTGTGGCTTGATGCAGACGGACCACATGTAAATAAAAGCAAAGGCGGCGACATTATCCTGCCGCCGCATGGGTTGGTTTTTTCTGGTCAGCATGAAATTGAACTAGTAAGCCGTACCCATCTATAGAAAAGGTATAGCCACTTTATGAAACAGCCATTTCTTAATGTAAGGAGGGGATCAGCCTGAATGGAGAACGCTTTTTCTCGTTAAACCGTGAAGAAGAGTGGCGACAGGCTTCGGTGTATAATCTCGATTGGAATATGGCCGGGTTTGGCATCCGTCGTGACAATAAATACGGTGTGCATGGCGTGCTTCAGCTCAGCGAGCTGAATGGGACAGCTCGGGTCATGGAGATTGCTATCGGTCAGCACGAGCGTTTGTATATGCTTGATGAACGAGCAGATCTGTGGATCTATGATCGCCGAAACTCGGAGCATAAACGACTGTTTACGCAAGGGCATGGATTGTTCACAGCTCAAGCTCGTATCGCCGCTTCCGGTGATTTATTATTTGTGGCTGATGCGAGTAATGATCGTACACTGTCTGCTTATAATGTGGGCAACGGTCAGACAATGTGGTCGCGAGCCGGAGGTCAAGTTGATGGGCTGCCGTTAGTCCCGCTGGCCATCATGTCAGACGAGAGCAGTTTATATGTGCTTACTCCGCTTGACATCGACAACGGAGGCGACGAGCCCGCTGTTCCCGAAGGCGGCAGATTAGGTATTATGCAATTCACATTTGGCGGAGCGTTAATCGGCGTTTGGAGTGATCCCGCCTTTAATCAACGAATTCGTGCGAAGCTGAGGCACTTGAATCGAACTTATTTTTTATCTGTATCCCCAGAACGCAACTTGTACATATTTGATACTTTATTTGCGAAGCTATTCTCATTTCGCAATGACGGACGGCTCGCTGTTCGGCTTGAGTTTCCACAAATGCCTTATGCCGGCTTATGTATGGATAGTCTTGAAAACCTGTATATTGGTGACTCCAGGGAAATCGATCGACAGAGCGAGGATGACCGCTTTATTATTCGAGCGGGTCCTGATGGTGATCTGTTAGGCAGAATAACAGGGTTTCGCGGCAAGACAGACCAATTGCTCATCGATGCTAAAGATCGGATGTATATCTTGAATGGTGATGAAGGAACGGTTACGATTCTAAATCTACAGCCTCAGACATTAGTGATGGAGGAGACTGGTGTTCCAGAAGGAATCTGGTTGTCACGAGCATTCGATAGTACGGAAGTAGACAACGTATGGCATAAGATGACGCTGGATGCTTTTATACCTGAGGGAACACAGCTTCGAATTTCGTACTTTAGCTTGAATGAGGATAGCTGCCTGCTGGATGGGAAGTACATGAAGATTGATGATTGGATTACAGATCGGAATCTTTCTTACCGAGAGAAGCTGCAAGCTTTGGCGCCGTTATGGTCGCCACCAGTTATCAATCCTAAGGATGCGTTATTCTTCGGAGCAAAGGGGCGCTACATTTGGCTGAAAATCGAATGGATGGGAACGGAGCGGCATACACCTTCCTTGCAGCGCTTGCGTGTGCATTTTCCTAGAGAGACTTACCTATCCTACTTGCCCGCTGTCTATCAGGAGGATGAGGCCAGTCGGGATTTTCTCGAACGCTATCTAGCGATGTTCGGTACGCTTTTCTCCGAGGTTGAGGAAGACATCGCCGGTATGTCGCAGTATTTCGATCCTGAGCTAGCACATGGTGAACATTTGAGATGGCTCGCATCCTGGTTAGGGTTGGAAACAGATGATTATTGGAGCGACGAGCAGGTGCTGAATTTTCTAAGAGAAGCGCCGGAGCTGTACAAGTATAGAGGGACTAGGCAAGGAATCGAGAAAGCAATTGAAATTTATACCGGGCAAAAGCCGCTCCTGATCGAATATTTCCAGACGAAAGCAATGCGAGACAACGCTGAATTAAGGGAAATGACTGATCGTTTATATAGCGGTGATCCATATACATTTACTGTATTGCTAAGACCGGAGCAGTCACCCTCGGAGAAGCAAAGGGTTGTTATCGAGCAGCTGCTAGAGGAGCAAAAGCCAGCCTATACGGAAGCCAAGCTTGTGCTGCTGCAGCCATGGATGTACTTGGATCTTCACACATATCTAGGCATCAATACGGTATTGACAGAGCCTTCCCTGCTGATGCTTAATCCAGACCGAGTAATGCCTAATGATACGTTAATTGTTGACGTTGATATGGAACGGCGAATGGATGTTTACACACGATTGGAAATGGATTCGGAGCTGGAGTAGCAGGAATGAGTTTGGCTGGAGGATAACCTTAAGGGAGAGTGGTAGAGGTGAAAAAATCGAGACTGTATCCATTTGAGAGAAATCGGTATTTTTATGGGAAGCTGCTAACGGTGCGCGACTTTGAGTCTGAGCAAAAGTATGTGAACGACAAAAGAAGGCTGCTAAATCGGTTGTTATTCGGCAGCGGAGTTGTATCCGGCATGCAGGTTGTTGCCGTTGATGACAAAACGATATCGATCGAAATGGGCGTAGCCATCGATTACATCGGGCGAGAGGTTGTCATACCTTCTCCCGTCACTTTGAAGCTGTCGATGCTTGAAGGATTTACGAATAATGAGTATAAGAAAAATGTTTACTTATGCGTGTCGTATGATGAAAAAGGCAAGGAACCTGTTCATTCTGTTGGCAACTCATCCATTCGTTCAGATGAGGTTAGTGAATATAATCGTGTACTTGAATCCTATAGGCTTACGATTGTTGAGGAAGCACCTGCTCCTTCTTCCTTTGAATTTGTTCGTCTGATGGAGAATGTAGCTACGATCTATCAGGATGCGAATGTTCGAATTACACAGCGTATGCCTAAATATGTGAATGCTGGTGAAGTTGTTGAAGTACAACTCGTGGTTGAAAAAACGTTGCAGACACCACGGATCGCTTTCCAATACGAATATGAAGCGGAAGGCTTCACGGCAGTAGGTCAAAGCGGTAAGATCGTATCCTTCACCGAAGCTGGCGATACGCATGAGACCGAATATGTATTAACCTATAATATTAAAGCACCTCAAGCAGCCGGTGTAACAGCGATACTGAGCATACCGAACAAGCAAGCGACATTGACGATCGGAGACGAGGTTATACCGATTGATTCCAATGTGAAGCAAGCGATTGAAGTACTCAATGAGCCAGTTGCTGAACGAATTGTAACGGATTGGCATGAGCGCAGCCTAGAGCAAGCCGTAGAGAGTTCGGCAGATCAGAGTATTTATCTAGCGAAAATCAGCCTGCTCCAAATGGGTCCAACCTATATGATCGAAAAGGTAGATCGTGTTCCTTTTGGCGAATATATCGAAAGCGCATCATTGATTCAACGGCTTAGTGGGAAAGCAAGGGGTACATCGTTAAATAAGTTCTTTGCAACGGCTGAGGCGCATGATTTGGAGTTTGATGCGAAACCAGCATTAGACGTCACTTATCATCCTGAACGCAATGAGTTTGATTTCAAGCTTGGCATCCCTCGCCCTCAACATCTCTATGATGAAATTGCAACGGGTACAATGGAGGTAGCATTAGAGTCAATTGGCAAGACGGGAGGCTTCTTCTTCTCACGCGGCAAGAAAAACTATGTATCTGAAGAAATTGGTCATGGTCTAGGCGAAGGACAGGTTACTGTCATTGTTGGTCTAGAGGAGACAGAAACCTCAGTGTCCGCAGACCTTAACAACACGACGAAACGTGTCTACTATGGACATAATGATGTATTTAAAGGCACCGAATTCGAACAGGATATTCCGAATGTATCGCTGGGTACGATCGTTTACCCAGAAAAGGGAACATTCCGTATTGGGATGAAGCTGCAAGGAGAAACCGAAACGACGGCATCTGTTATTGCGGTTCGCTGGTGGGCATTCAAGAGCTTGTCTAGTGCGCAATCTGTATCCATAGACCCGAGATTTGAAGAAGCAATTGCGCAAGCAGCCGCTTCTCATGAACAATAGAGCAGCTCCGCTGTTTCGGTCGAAAGTTCCTCATGCGTGCGATTCTTCATCTTATAAGTAATTAGAAGGTAGAATCGCACACATGAAAGTCACTTTCGACTCGAAACAGCTTCGCCTACCTTCAATGAAGGGTGTCCTCAATAAAACAGGACACCCGATTGTCAGACCTCAACCAAAAGCGCCAGCTTTAGACGGAAGTCAAGGGCTGGCGCTTTTGGTTATTCTGGTGTAATGTAGCTGATGTTTAAACGGACGAGCACCTTGTTGTTGTAAGTGAACGTTAAGAGAGCGTTGCCTGATTTGAAAATAAGATTCGATTTGCCATCTTCAAGCGGTTCAGTGATCGAGGTTACTTTGGCCGTTTGCAGCCGTTTCAGCGTCTGTTCGATGACGGTACGATTCCATGTGTTCAACTGGCGAACATAGAAAGCTTCCGGATTATCGGGATCAACCTCTAGAAGAAAAGACATTTGGCTTCCACTGTAGGTGAGCGTCAGAGGTTGAACTTCCTCAGTTGCCAATTCAGACCTATCACTGACAGCTTCTGATTCTAATTGATCAACCTGTTCAGTTGTGTCCAAGCTGTTGTCAGCGTTAGTGCTGCTGCCAGACTCTTTATTGCTTGTGTCTGTTTTTTCGTTCGTAATGCCTTCAACGTTGTTAGCGTCTGCAGCAGCACCATTGTTATTATTGTCAGCTCCAGTGCCGCTCGTAGCACTGCCATCAGCTGTTGTAGATTCTTCACCGTTTGTGTTCTCGACTGTTGCAGCTATATCCGGTTCTACAGTTCCGCTGCCTTTATCGCTAGAATCAATCGTTGAATCATCTGTCGCATTATCAATAGGGACTTCAGGTGCAACAGGAGGTTCAACTGCCGCTGCTGGCTCTGGTGCATCTGGTGCGCCTAACGTTTCTTGCAGCTTAGCGA
Source organism: Pristimantibacillus sp. (assembly GCA_048976605.1). Lineage (GTDB taxonomy): Bacteria > Bacillota > Bacilli > Paenibacillales > Paenibacillaceae > Pristimantibacillus. Next base: position 31,330 of record JBHGUX010000034.1, read on the forward strand.
GCGAAATATTTATGAATCCTTCTAAGTAAGAGGCTCCTCCTTGAAAAAAGCCCTTATATACCGTTGCTCCATCTTTATCCAGCAATGTACCGACGCCTTCAAATTTGCCGTTAACGAATTTGCCGGTATAGATAGCGGTGCCGTTAGCGCCGAAAGCTTGTCCATCGCCGTTCATCTGTCCAGAAGCGAATGCTCCGGTATACACAACGGATCCACTCTCATTAAAGAGAGTACCCAATCCATGATACTGATCGAGTAAAAAAGCACCGTCATATTTAATGAAGCCTGAGGCGAAATATTCCTTGCCAGCTTCAGCTAGCTTACCGTTCTTATACATACCTTCATATTGCAAGGAACCATCCTCGCGATATAGCTTGCCAGCTCCTTCGTAACGACCGTCACTTAATAATCCTTCATACAAAAGCTTGCCGTTGCTGCTATAAAGCTTGCCTTCTCCAGTACGTGTACCTTTTACGAATCCGCCGACATAGGCAATAGCTCCGTCTTGCCTATACTCCGTGCCTGCACCTTCATATAAGCCAGCAGCGAACTGCCCCTCATATTGTGGTGATCCGTCAGGATATAACAAATTTCCTGCGCCTGCGTATTTATCATCCGCGAATTCACCTCTGTATAAGAGCAATCCTTCTTCGTTATAGTACTCGCCAGCGCCGGCTTTCACACCTTTGGCGAAGTCACCTTGGTATTGAAGCTGACCGTTCGGATAGAACAACTTGCCGGCTCCGTCATACAGTCCGTTGGCTAGCTGCCCCTCGAATAAAACTTGCCCTTCTGCATCCAGAACGGTTGCAGTTCCGGTGAATCCATCATTCGCAGCGGCAGTAGCAGTCAATTCCGGCGTACGGCCGAACCATTTGTTAATAAAAGATGGTGGATTAATAAATCCAAAATAAGTGATAAGCAGCGCGAGGACTAGAATGAGGGCAATCATCTTCTTGGCGATAAAGTAACTGCCTAGCTTCAAATAATTCTCAAGAGAACGCAATGGCCCGAATAAAGCGGTGACGAGAAATTTCCGAAGTATAGCTATCAGCCGTTTGGGTAAAGTTCTGGCCCGCTTAAGCGGAGTAATGATGATTCTCTTAATTGGTTTGAATATGGGATTGAGCAGCTGTGCGATCATAATTAGGGCACCTGTATCGTAGCTTGTCCGGGATTCGTTATTTGGATGACGCCGCCCCAAGTGCAGAGACACTTCGACATATTGTTAAGAGCAGGCATATTCGCTACGAGAACTGTAGGTGAACCTGGCATCCAAGGAGCTGGTATAACGGGAACGCAAGGCTGTGGAGTCAAAGCGCCAAACGCAGCTGCTGTTGCTGCCGCGACTGTAGGATTGGCCATCGATGTGCATACGCCAAACGGCAAAATGTTAACCATCGGTTTATTATCCATAATATTAGCAATTGGCAATGAGGTAGTCACACGATTAGCAGGAAGAACGTTCAAAGTGCCTGGAGCAGCACCGAACGAGCATTGCATTGCGGCACCGCCGCATACGAGTTGGCTCATAACAAACCCTTTCCGTGAGAAGCTTGCTGCAAGCCTAGCTTCTACCATTATCTTCTATAAATAATAGTACTATAAGCATAACCATGCGACAACATAAAACTAGCGGATTCGCCATATTTCGCTATTTTAATGGAAGGAAATAGATGTAAATGGTTGGAACTTGTAGTACTATGGAATTAATAGATTAATGTGACAATGAAAGTGATGGTGTGGATGAGAAAGTCTAAATGGAGTATAGCGTTGCTGCTTGTTATAACCGTTTGTCTAGGGTTATGGCTATATCCGAATGTCGAGCGTTTGATGTCCAAGCCGTTTACAACGGAGAAAGCTCTTACGTATTTGTCTAGGGTAACGGCAGATCCTAACGGCGATCTAGTCCTAATAGGTGATTCACGGCAGGAAATTGTCCGAATGAATGGTGAAGGTACATTGTTGGATCATGTCACCGAGACGATGGGCAATAGTGGAAGACATGATTTTACAGAAGCGGTCGCAACACCGGATGGGACAATCTATGCTATTGATACGATACTAGATAGCTATGGCTTATATGTACAGGAAGAGTTAATTGTGAAATATACTGAAGGCAGTCCGACAGGAACTGTTTTATTTCGCTTTAAGGGAGACGGCACGAATAAAAGGGTTGGGCAAATTAGCGGTCTCCAGCTTCAAGGGCAATCCTTGTATTTCTATTTGGTCAAGGATCCGACTATTCAATTGAACAGACTTCCTATTGATGGAGGGCAGCCGGAAGAGGCTTTCTTGTTCGAAGTGCCAGAGAACAGATATTTATCCGAATTAGTAGGTTACGAGCCCAATCAAATCTACTACTCTACCAAGCGCGGAGCCATATTCCGAGTAACAGCTGAGGGTAATAGTGAACTTGCATACCCGCTTGAAGGAATGGACCGTACACGTAAAAACTTCCCCGAAGCACTCCAGCTTCACTCCGACGGCAGGCTCTATTTTATCGATCGTCTGCTTAACTCTATTACAAGCATGAATGCAGCTAATTCCAGTGACCTTCGAGTTGATCTAAGTGAAACCTCTCTACTAACCAAAGCAGCAGATGCAGAAAACATCGAAATGATGGATTTGACTGTGGATTCCAAGGGCGTAATCCATATTGCCCTGGATGATCGGGTACTCAATATAAATCCAGCAGCATCGAATACTTCAGTCTTTCAAAAGTTCTCATACGACAGCAGTACCGTCACGAAAGGCTGGCTCACATGGGCAGCTGTGGTTGTTCTGCTATGCGTGATTATACTGCTTCTTCGTCAAATTTACGTTCTTCTATTAAACCGGAGAATATCCTTATTCGTGAAACAAATCGTAATGCTCTTACCCATTATAACGATATCTATGGTGTTGCTGTGTAATTTTGTGTACAGCAGCTTCTCTAGCAGGATGGAAGATGAGATGCAGCGTCAACTCTCCCTTCTAGCTCGCAATGGACAGAACATAATAGACGGCGATGCACTTAATAGGCTTGCTTCCCCAAATGATTACATGAATGAAGACTACCAATCGATTAATAAGAAAATGAACTTTTTATTCGAAAGCGAGGATAACGCCAATCGTAAAGGGCTTTACAGCACGCTTTACAAATATGAAAACGACGGACTCTTCATCATGATGGATGATGATGATGGTGTGAATATGTTTAAGCCATTCGGATTAAGTGAAGAGAATAAGCGTGTGCTCGACAAGGGAGAAGTGTTGACTGGCCGCTGGGAGGATGCCACAGGCAAATGGCTGTATGCAATTGGACCTGTATATGATTCCTCTGGAGCTGTTGTCGGCATCTACGAAACCGGTCGTGATTTGAATGTGTTGTATCAATCCAATCAGACGATCTATTCCAGCATTGTTCTCAACATCGGAATTATTAGTCTTGTCCTTGTCGCTATTATAGTCGCAGGCACCTACTACATGCTCTCCTCCTTGCGCAAGCTGCGCAAAAGTGTGATGGCTATGGCTAACGGGAATTGGAATGCTGAAGTAAACATTCGTACGAGAGACGAAGTCGGTGATCTTGGCGAGCAATTCAATCTGATGGCGCGGCATATTCGCAATTATATTAAAGACATTACTTCGTTCAGCGAAGCTTCTCATCGATTTGTACCGCAGCAGTTTTTCAAGTATCTTGGCAAAAAAGGAATTCTCGATATACATCTAGGTGATCAGGTTCAGCAGAACATGACGGTAATGGTGGCTAATATTCGATCCTTCCATCAATTATCGAAGCAGCTTTCACCGAAGCAAAATTTCGATTTAATGAACTCTTTTCTAAAGAGGTTCAGCCCGTTTGTCCGTAAGGAGGATGGTTTGATCAGCAAATATTTGGGCGCAGGTTTTATGGCTCTATTCCCAGCTCACTCGGATGATGCTTTGCGTGCCGCCGTAGCTATTCGCAGAGAGCTTAGCGCTTATAACGAGCATCTTACCTCCTCTGGCTTTGCCTCTGTCGATCTGGGCATGGCCATCCACAAAGGACCGCTGATGCTAGGCATCGTTGGAGAAGAGCAGCGAATGGAAGGGAATATCATATCGGATGATGTCAATCTAACAGCTGCGTTAGAAAAAATATCTGATCATATGGGAGCCTCAATACTCGTTACACGAACCTTCTTCGAGCAATTGCGTTCGCCTGAACGATTCCGTCATCGCTCCTTAGGAAGAGTGCGAATTGACGGGAAAGACGAGCCAATTGAGCTTGTAGATGTCTATGAAGGTGACTCGGACAACATCCGTCACTTGAAAGATCGGACGAAGCCGCTATTCGAGAAGGGGATTGTGTTATGCCAGGAAGGTCGATTCTTTGACGCCAGGGAAACCTTCATTGAAGTCATTAAATTGAATCGGTTCGATAAAACAGCCAAGCTGTATTTCTACTTATGTGATGAGTATTACCAAAAGGGATCTGCTGAAGGCTGGAATGGTACGCTGGCGGTATAGAAAGGGTGGAGTAGGATGATCGTAGAACAATTTCGGATTGAGAAGCTTGATTCTGCAGTTTATGCGAAGCAAATCGTCGAATTTCTATTATCGAATTACTCGTTCGACGATACCCGGTACACACCTGGCGAACTGGAACATTTTCACGAGCTCCCAAGCAGAGCACTTAGACAGGAGCTTGTTCTATGGTATGCCGTGAATGAAGCGGGAGACATTATTGCGGTTAATAGTGTGACAGAAAACGAACAACAAACCGGAGGCTTCAGTTGGGATTACATCGTTGTTCATCGTGACTACCGTAACTCCGGCATTGCTTCCACATTGATTGCGGAAATGACAGCTTATCTTGAGAATAGGGAATCTCGTTATATTATAACTTATACTTGTGATTTACCCGAGTACAAGACAATTCGCCGGTTATTTGAACGTAATGGATTCTCGCTCGTTGGTCGTTGTCCAGACTATTATTATGATGGAGAAGACAGGCTGATCTATTATAGAAAACTCATACATACTTCGTAGTGTGACTGGCAGAGATGAAATGGAGAAATGATGAAAGTAGAAGGAATATTACATGCGATAGGCGCCCGTGCCGAGGATCAGCGTAAGCTGTTCATGATGGTACCTGTCTTTTTTCTGTGCGGAATAGCTGAAATGCTTAATTTCAATGCTTTTATGACGTTATTCAACCAACGATTTGGCAGTGAATTTCTACCCTATGTATACGCTGCAGAAGCCGTTATATTGCCGCTTGAGGCATGGCTTCTCTCTTGGCTTGCAGGGAAACTGCCCAAGCCGCAGCTAATGCGGGTTATGTACGGTGTTATGCTCGGTATTGTAGGCATTAATGCCGTCATATTGCTGGTGCTGCAACTGTTAGGCTCAGAGCTGCATTGGTATTATCCTGTGTTATTTATCTTATCTAACTTTGTTGTTCGACAACAGACGATCCTGCTCTGGAGCTTGGCAATCGACACTTGTCCAACACAGCAGGCGAAACGGCTAATGCCCGTATTTGTTGGTGCAGCTACACTCGGGGGCGTTGCAGCGGGCTTGCTTGCACAGGTTATAAGTATCGGGTTTGGTCCTGAGATAATTTATGCGGTCGGTGCGGTGCTGCTCGTTATCGCTTGGCGTAATTATAATAAAATCGTTACTCATTATCTGGTTCCATTATCACTCAAAGCCGAGTCGCAGCGAACGGAAGAGGCAAGTATCTCTACAGGGGCGGTATTTCGTCATGCGCTAAGGTCGCCTTTCTTGCTTACCATCATATTGCTTATGACATTAATGCCCGCTTTGTATTTCTTAATGGAATATCAATTTCTTAATGTGACCCGAATGACCTACTCAAGTGAGAAGGAGTTCAGCCGATATTTCGGACAAATTACGATGTGGTTGTTCGTGCTTGCTTTTCTGCTGCAGACGGTCTCGGGCAAGTTGATGGCAAGGCTGGGAGCAAGTCAAATGCTGACAGCAATAGCCGGTATCTATGTCCTGTCATTCATAACGGCAGTTGCATTTATTGGGTCTTCTGCTGCGTTGCCTGCGATTTCGGCGGGCTATATGCTGCTTTATCTATTGCTGTATTATTCTGCTGAGCCCTCCTATCAGTTATTCTTCAAGACGCTTCCGTTGGCACAGCGGGACAGCTATCGTTATGCTGCGCAAGGGATAGCTGCCTCGGCAGGTATTCTTGCAGGAGCGGGATTGCAGTTTCTCCATTCTGGGTTTGGACTGTCGTGGAGCATTCTGTCAACAGTTGGTTTAGTCGGTTCTGTGATATTGCTCGTATTAGCCTGGTTCGGCCGAAGATATTACATGCGTGAGCTAGTGAACAGTGTGCAGATGATTGGTGAGCTTGATTTAACCGAACAGTTTGATGAATTTGTCCGGAACCCTAGTGCGCTGGCTCAAGTCAGAAGCATGCTGAGCGATAAAGCTGATTCAGCAAAAGAAATTGCGCTAAGGATTATAGGCAGACTGCAAGATCCTAAGGATCTGGGAAGCCTGCTCAAGCTAGTTGATGATCCGAATCCGCGGATTCGGTCAGCGGCAGTACGTGCAATGAATTTGCAACAGGCGGATCTGCATGCCATGGTGAAGGTAGCTGCTTTCCTAGAAGATCCGGATGATGAAATCCGTTCCGAAGGAGTAAGGCAAATCGGCAGAATGAAGCATATGGAGCATCAGGCTTTTTATTTTCTAAGACAAAAGCTGCTTGATCGTCATCCCAGCGTCGTTGCGGAGGCGGTTAAGGCGATGTACTCCTTCAATAATGCGCCGAGCATAGAGGCATGTACGGAAGTAATAGACCGAATACTGGATGAAGCTGGAGAATCATCCGTCTATATTTGCCGAGTAGTCGCTGATTTGGAGTTAAAAGTGTTTATCCCGAAGGTGGAAAAGCTTGTAGAGGAGAATCACCCGGCTGCTCGTGTAGCGGCTATTGCCTGTCTGGGGCGTCTGCAAGAGACTTCAATCATTCCAAAGCTGCTTCTCAAGCTGCCTACGATGGATCAAGAAATGTTCCGTACGACTATAGATAGCTTCGTGCAGATGGGAGAAGGGGCGGTTGAGCCGTTGCTTGCAAGCTTAAATGAGGCTCATCCCAAACGATGGACGGCAGCTGTTCAAGCATTGACTCGACTGTTGTCTGAGGAAGAGGTGCGGACAAAGCTCGTAGACGATGCACTTACAAGACTATTAGGATTGGCGGAAGCCGCAGGCTATTCTTCTGCATTTCGATATAGGAATCAAGATGAATTAGCTGCCCTTTCTGCGCTCAGATGGAGCGAGGTACGTCTAATGGTTATCGACGGAGTATGGGCTATATTAGCTAACCTTGCTGACGGTCAAGTTGTAGAGGCCGTTCGCAGAGCATCTGATGATCCTGATGAAGAGGTTCGCGGCAATGGCTGGGAGGTGCTCGCAGAAGGGGTTGGCGAGCGCCGGCTTTCACAGACATTGCTTGCCGTGCTAGAGAGCAGTGAACAAGGGCAGACGGTTCAGTCAGAAGCAGAAGCACGACTAGCTCTTCAGTCTGCAGCGATTGGTATCGATGACTGGTGGCGCGAAATGGCCGCTGCAGCCGAATTGGAGGAGGAGGATTCACCTATGTCTCAAGAGCGGCAAATGATGGGCAGGCTGAACAAAGTTGTATTTTTGCGTCAAGTACCTTATTTTGCTGATTTATCACTGGAGGAGCTTGGGCTTATTGCGAATATTGCAGAGGAAATGGTATGTGCGGATGATGATAAGCTGCTCCAAAGAGGTGAGCCTAACCCTGCGATGTATGTCATTATGGAAGGCAATATAGAACTAACGAGTATCTCCTCTGCAGGTTGGGAAGGAACAATTGGGGTACTGGGCTCAGGCGATGTCTGTGGTGTTACTTCAGCATTGGATGGCACACCGTCAACGGTATCTGCCCAATCTTTGCTTGGAGATGTGAAAGTATTGAAGCTTGTTGGTGAGGATGTATCCAGGCTGATCCGTCTATATCCGGAGATTGGCATTGGTCTGCTGCGCGCTTCCTTTGCACGTATTCGCTTGTTAGAGGAAATGATGATGCGGATTGATTCATAACCCGTTGTTGCAACTGCAATCATAATTGCATATAATAATGATTAATGTTTCATAAGCATAAAGCTATGATGGAGAAGAGTAAGCAGTGCTTTCGCACAGGGAGAAGATGCCGCGGATTGAGAGCATCTTTACGAAGTTAGGCTGCTGAAGTTCACTCCGGAGCAGACTCCTGAAACGCCGTATACGGCGCGAGTAGGGAATGTCCGGTTCCCGCCGTTATGGGCTTGAGGGATTGCTGACCCTTGTATTCGTACAAGTTGGCTATGCAATCCGAATTAGGGTGGTACCACGGTTCTTTCGTCCCTTGCGGGGAGAAAGGGCCTTTTTTTGTTGCTCTGAAGCTTTAGAGGATTACCGAAGGAAGATCGTTGGAAGGATCGCTGCAAGGCGATAAGTTTCTTATTTGAAATTGGAGGCGAGCAAGGATGAAGGAGCGTTTAGAGGCATTGCGCGGCGAAGCGTTGCAAGAGCTGCAGCAAGTTGACAATCCACAACAATTGAATGACCTGCGTGTTAAATATTTAGGTAAAAAGGGTGCCTTGACGGAGATTCTTCGCGGCATGGGCGGCCTTAGTGCTGAAGAGCGACCTATCATCGGCCAAGTGGGCAATGACGTACGCGCAGCGATTGAGTCTGTAATTGAAGAGAAGCAGAATGCATTCCAGCAAGCTGAGACGGATAACCGTCTTCGCGCTGAGACAATCGACGTATCGCTTCCAGGCAATTCGTTGCCGACTGGTGCAGTTCATCCATTGAACAAAGTAGCACAAGAAATTGAAGACATCTTTATTGGACTTGGTTATACGATTGCAGAAGGTCCTGAAGTGGAGACCGATTATTATAACTTCGAGGCGCTTAACTTGCCGAAGAATCATCCCGCGCGTGATATGCAGGATTCGTTCTACATTACCGAAGATATCTTGATGCGTACGCAGACGTCACCTGTACAGGTACGTACGATGAAAGAAATGAATGGCAAGCCGATCAAAGTCATTTGCCCAGGCAAAGTGTATAGACGTGATGATGATGATGCGACTCATTCCTTCCAATTCAATCAGATTGAAGGTCTCGTTGTTGGTCCTAACATTCGCATGAGTGATTTGAAGGGTACTTTGTTGCAATTCGCGCAGCAAATGTTCGGCGCACAGACAAATATCCGGTTGCGTCCTAGCTTCTTCCCTTTCACTGAACCTAGTGCTGAGGTTGATGTAAGCTGTGCACAATGCGGCGGCCACGGCTGTCGGATGTGCAAACAAACAGGCTGGCTGGAAATACTCGGCTGCGGCATGGTTCACCCGCGAGTGCTCGAAATGGGTGGTTATGACCCGAATGAGGTTAGCGGCTTCGCATTTGGTATGGGTGTAGAACGAATTGCTTTATTGAAATACGGCATTGACGATATTCGTCATTTCTATACGAATGATCAACGTTTCTTAAGTCAATTTGCGAGAATGTAACGGGAAAGGAAGGGGAAAAAAGCGATGAAAGTATCCTATCAGTGGTTAAATGAATATATCGATCTGTCCGGATTTACAGGAGAAGAGCTTGCAGAGAAAATGACACGCGGCGGTATCGAGATCGATGGCGTGGAATCCCGCAATAAAGGGGTAACCGGCGTTGTTGTTGGTTATGTGAAATCGAAAGAGAAGCATCCAGATGCGGACAAGCTGAATATTTGCAAAGTAGATGTTGGTGCAGAAGAAGAGCTTCAAATCGTATGCGGCGCTAAAAATGTAGACGCTGGGCAGCTTGTGCCTGTTGCTACAATCGGCGCTAAGCTGCCAGGCGATTTCCAGATTAAACGTGCGAAGCTTCGCGGCGTAGAGTCTCAAGGTATGATCTGCTCTGCCAAAGAGCTCGGCTTGAATGATAAGCTGTTGCCGAAGGAACAGCAGGAAGGCATTCTTGTATTGCCGGCATCGACACCTATCGGCGCTCCAATTGGCGAAATACTTGGCATCAACGATGAGGTGTTAGAGCTTGACTTGACTCCGAACCGTTCCGATTGCCTCAGCATGATTGGTGTTGCTTATGAGATTGGTGCATTAACAGGTCGCCCAGTAAGGCTGCCTGAGCCGGTTGTAAATCTCGCTGCTGAACATACAGACAGTCACGTAAAGGTAACAATCAGTGAACCCAAGCATTGCTCGCATTACAGCGCACGGTATATTAAAGGCGTTAAGATCGGAACTTCGCCGCAATGGCTGCAAAATCGTCTAATCGCTGCTGGTATTCGGCCGATAAGCAATGTCGTTGACGTGACGAACTTCGTTATGCTGGAATACGGTCAACCGCTGCATGCTTTCGATGCTGATCAGGTTGCGAGCGGCCATATTGATGTTCGTTTGGCGAAGCAAGGTGAAGTGATGGAGACACTCGACGGTCAAGAGCGTCGTTTGGAGCCTCATATGCTCGTTATTACGGATGGGAATAAACCACTAGCGCTTGCAGGTGTTATGGGTGGAGCGAGCTCAGAGGTAACGGATCAAACCGTTAATATTTTGCTTGAATCTGCTAAATTCGATGGTGGTACTGTACGTAAAACATCGCGTCAGCTGGGACTTCGTTCGGAATCAAGCATCCGCTTTGAGAAGGAAGTTGATCCTGCGCGTGTCATTCCTGCCTTGAATCGTGCGGCTGCGCTTATTGCTGAACTGGCTGACGGATTGGTTACAGAAGGAATCGTAGAAGTGGTAGCGGAGGAAGCACAGCCGGCTGTCATTGCTATTACATTGGATAAAATTAATCGTTACCTTGGAACTGAGCTATCCAAGCTGGAGGTTCAAACGATATTCGAACGTCTTAACTTTGGATATAACATTGCAGATGGCGGTCAGTTTGCTGTCAAAGTACCAACTCGCCGCGGCGATATTACACATGACGTCGATCTGATTGAAGAAGTAGCAAGATTGTTCGGCTATGACAACATCCCGACCACACCAATCCATGGTGATATTACACCAGGAGCATTGACCAAGCCGCAAGCGATTCGTCGTGATCTCCGTAGAAGACTGACGGATGCCGGGCTTCATGAAGTCATTAGCTACTCGTTCACAGGACCTGAACGGACGGGGCTATTCCCTGAATTGTCGGGCGCCAACACGAAGCCGATTAAACTCGCTATGCCAATGAGTGAGGATCGCAGTGTGCTTCGTACGACATTGATCGCTCAATTGCTGGAAACGGCTACGTATAACCGTAATCGCAAGAATGAGTCGGCTGCAATATTTGAGATTGGCAGCGTATTCCATACGGATGAAGAGCAGCTTACCCGTCTGCCGCAAGAGAAACACCGCTTGGCAGTATTGTTGACTGGCAATCGTATCGATGCCCAGTGGAATCGCAAATCGGTACCGGTAGATTTTTACGATGCAAAAGGAGTTTTGGAGACTGTAATTGAAGTGCTCGGTCTTACAGCGAGTGTTCATTATGAATCTGCGCAGCCGACACATTTCCACCCAGGCAGAACCGCAGCTGTTCTAATTGACACGCCACGAGGTTCAGAAGTTATTGGTTATGTAGGTCAATTGCATCCTACATTGCAACATGAGAATGATTTGACGGACACGTATGTACTTGAAATTGAACTTGGCGAGCTGTATGATTTGGCTCATTTCGATATCGAGTATAAAACGTTGCCGCGTTACCCAGCTATTCAACGTGACATCGCAGTTGTACTAGATCGTTCTGTTCCAGCGGCGAACCTGACAGCATCCGCATGGAAGATAGCTGGTGAATTGCTTGAGTCTGCTCGGGTGTTCGACGTGTTCACTGGAGAGAAGCTTGGTACAGATAAGAAGAGCGTTGCGCTCTCCCTTGTGTACCGTCACGGAGACCGTACTTTAACAGATGAAGAGGTAACAGAGCTCCATGGTAAAGTTGTAGCTGAGATTGAACAATCTTTTGCAGCAGAATTGCGTAAGTAGGCAGGAAACCTCCAAAGTCGCATCGAAATAGTTCCTTGAGAACTTTCGATGCGGCTTTTTTTGTGTATCATCGCAAAGTTAAGTATCATTAACATCTTAGAGAAGCGAGATTGAGTATAGGAGGATACCCTTAATGGATACTGACCAAACCGTCGTAACAGTTGATATATACGGACATCAATATAAGCTTAAAGGCCACTCCAATGTGGAATATATGAAACGAATTGCAAGTGCAATCGATGAAAGCATGAAGAAGCTTGCAAAAGGGCATCCGAGACTTGATATGCCTAAGCTGGCCGTGCTGGCAGCTGTACAAATAACGGAAGAGGTATTCCGCTTACGTCGTGAGAATGACACCCTTCATGATTCGGAAGCGAAGCGCCTCTTGCTTGTAGAGCAGCTTGAGCAAGCGAACCAGCTCAAGCTGGTATTGCAGACAGAGATGGAAGAGCTGCGTATAAAGTCAAAGACTGAGCTTGAAGAGAGACAAAACGAGTTCAATGCTGAGCTCATTGCAGTGAAAGAAGCTGTTGCGAATGATTTGGCGACCCAGCTTTCAGAAGCAGCGGATATGCTGGCTTTGGTACAAGCTGAAGCTGCTGAGGAGTTGGCAAATGAGCGTGCTAAAGCTGCAGCGGAGCTGGAGAGTGAGCGTGCTAAAGCTGCGGCGGAGCTGGCAAGTGAGCAGGCTAAAGCTGAAGATGCTTTGCTAAGCCAGCTGACTAAGGCAGCGGATGAATTAGCAACTTTGCAGGCTAAAGCAGCAGATCAGCTGGCAAGCGAGCAAGCTAAGGCAGCTGACAAGCTTGCTAAAGCTGCTGAGGAGTTAGCGATTCAGCAAGCGAGAACGGCTGAAGAGCTTTCGATGCATAAGGCAGCAACAGAGGAAGCGATTAAGCGTGGGCAAGTGGAATTATCTGCAGCGCAGGCTAGAGCGGAGCAATTGCTAGAAGCAACGACTGCTGAACAAGAGCAGAGTTGGCAGAGCAAGTGGGAGCAACGCGAGCAAGCATGGTTGGCAGAAGCAGGAACGGCCGCAACGGAACGAGAAAGGCTTGCGAAGGAGAAAGAAGAGCAGTTGGAGCAAAATTTGAAGGCTGATTTTGAACGCCGAAGAAACGGGTGGCTCGAGGAGCGCACAAGACTGCAAGCGAAAGCGGCAGAAATCCAAAATGGCTGGGATAATGAGAAAGCGGCACTAGAGCTGCGAATTGAAGCAGCTGATGAGCATCTCATGCAGGCGATGGAGCAAGAAGAAGGGCTGCGTACTTCCTTGCAATCACTGGAGGAGCTTATTCAGGAACGGGAGAGTGCGCTGGACGAATCTCGCCAAGAGGTTACTGAGCTGCATATACATAATGCGCAAACAAGTCAAAAGCTTCAGCAATTGGAACAGCGAGTGGCCAAGCAGCTTGAACAGCATTCAGCAGCAGTGGCACAAGCGGCTGAGCTTCAGGAAAAGCTGAGTGAGCTGGAAGAGAGTCATAAGGCAATTCTTCAAGAGAAGCAACAAGAACAGCTTCGATTCCAAACGGAGCGCAGCGAGTTGGAGTTTCTACTTGAAGAACGTAATGAGGCATTTGAACGCAAGCTGATGGAACAAAAAAAGCTGCATGAAGAAGAGAAGATTAGGTTCGAGGAGAAGCAGCTTGAGCTTGAACTTCAGCAAGAGGAAGAACGGCTATTGCTCGAACAACTGCACCAGAAGAAGCAAGAGGAGCTGGAACGCAGTCAGACTGTACAACGAGAGAAGCAAGTGCAGTATTACGAGGAGCGGCTGCAGCAATTGGAGCAGCAGCTTAAGGAACAAGAGCAAGCTCATATGGCGGCATCAGAACGCTATGAGGAGCAAATTAATGATCTAGAGCGACAGCATGCAGAAGAATTTACTGCACTGGAACGTCAACGTCATGAAATGCGTGAGCTTCTAGAGCATCAATTCCAAGAACAATTAGAATTGATGCAGGAGCAACAGATCGAACAATATGATCAATTGGAGCGTCGTCATAAGGAGTTAGAGCGTGAATTAGATGCGGAGCAGCAACAGAGTCTGCGGCAGCTGCAACAACAAAAACAACATCTTGAACAACAACACAAGGAGCAACAGCGCGAGGCTGAGTTTATTTATACAGAACAGCAGGAAAAACTGGTTAATGAGAAGCAAGCACTGCAAGATCAGCTAGATAAGTTATCCGCTTCTCTGGAATCTGCGGAACTGCGAGAACTTGAGCAAGAGGAGCAGCAGGAAGCGTGGAATGAGCGTGAGCGAGAATTAATCGAACAGCTGGAATATACGGCTGCTCGAGAGCGTATTGCTGCACAGCAGCTGGAAGCGGCTGCTGCGCGTGAGAATGAGCTTACAGAACGGTTGAAATCCCAACGATTACAAACGGAGCAAGCTAAGCAGTCAGTGGAGCGGCTGACAGAGCTCGAGCAGGAGCGTGCTGCAGGAGAGAATGCACTGCGTGAGCAATTGGAAGCCTCACTTGCTGAAGCCGCAGCAGCAACCGAATGGAGCGTCCAAATGGATGAGCGGACGGCTGTATTAGAATCAGAACGGCGGGATGCCGTTGAGACGCTAGAGCAAATGCGTGTAGAACAGCATAAGCTTGCAGAGAAGCATGAAAAGCTTGTTATCGAATATACGAAGCTTCAAACGGAATATAACGAATGGATCGAACTAATCGAGCAAAGTTAAATCGGATGGAAATAGCATATTGGTTTGCAAATGCACGAAGAGCTGCGAATGGGAAACCACTGAATGAAATACGAAGGGGCTGTCTCAAAGTAGTAAGTTCGCTGTAGAGATAGCCCAGTTTGAACAGAAATGTTGGAAAACATGAAAAATAGCGGTACAGGGGGCTATTCCTGTACCGCTATTTTTCTATTTCGATCTATAGTTGCTTGCTTCATAAGTCCAAGATAGCGTAATTCTCTTCATTTTTACGAAGGGGCTGTCCTAAGGTCAATTCTGACCTTTTGAGTCAGCCCTTTTGACAATAGAGGAACTCTGTTCCTCTATTGTCCGTGCATCACACTATTATCTTATAATAACGGATGCACGATCCTTTAATTTATCTCATTGATCGTGTTTCTAATCATTATAGTCATATAGCGGAACTCCGTTCCTTTATAGCTGGCGAAATTCATGATAAGACAGAGATAGAGGACTCCAGTTCCCTTATTATGATGCGGTTCGGGTTCGGAACCACAAAGCTTACTTCATCCCCTGTTAATCCGAACAAAACAAAACTAGGGGGATCCCAAAAGGTAATAAAACCTTATGGGACAGCGCCTTTTGTCATATAAATAAGTATTTTTGTTTACAACTAGTCAAAACGATTCAAATTACAAGTAAATTATGCAGGATAAAAGTACTAATCTGTCGAATCAAGTTCCGACTAGCTTAATAAGGGAGAATTTGTACGTGGATATAACGGCTTTAACTTATGTAGTAAATATTCTCGAAAGAGACGGCATTGTATTTGAGGATGACAAGAAATTTATTGAAAATGTTGGAACAATAATGAACGATGAATATTTCGAGGTAATTGCTGATCATGTCAGAGAAAAAATGCCTGAAATTCAAATATGTACGACAAGAAAAGAGAATGCTGATGGTGAATGGACTAGAGCGTTTTTTAATATGGATTTAGAAGAGTACAGCTCCTTCGAGAAAGTTAGAAATTTGATTGCTAATCGAAAGGGAGTAGGCTCTTAAGCCGCCTTATTTCTTTCTAGCAGTAGCAGCCTAGTGATCCAGATTGGTTTTAAATCGTAAATAATGTGAATGATAATCGGAAGAAAGAGGCTCCCTGTCTGGATATATAGGTAACTCATTATAAGACCAAATAGAAATGAATTTATCATTCCTGTAATCCCTTGCATGAAGTGGCTGATTCCGAAAATGATGGATGCAAATAGGAATGACCAGAACGGTGTTAGCAATAGTTGATTGAAAAACGGATATAAGAAGCCTCTATAAATAACTTCCTCACAAATCCCTACTGTTATTGCTACAAGAACAAACATTTTCTGTTGTTTAGATGTTGTGGGATACAGTCTCTCATCATAGTTACTAGACACCATATCTCTAAATTGTTTATGGAAGGGAATTAATAGTAAAGGAAGAATTGTAGTGATAAACAAGTAAGCAATTAATAGTCCAATAATAATGGTGGACAGCAAATTAAACTCTATAGGATACTTTGAATAGAATAAGTCATCGAATGAATATTGCGAAAATATTAGTAATATTAGCGACCAATAAATTAAATATATCTGATAATATCCTTTTTGTTTTTCAATGAGAGAGTTATGTAGTTTAATCGTTGTTGTCCTGTAATAGTTATATGCTGGTAGAATAACTAAGATTGCGAATGCTATTATGTATGTCATAATAATGCTCCTTATTATGAAGAAATGGATGTGAATAGAGTGTATGAGCTGATAATTAAATTTGTGATAGCCATACTATTTTTTGGCGCACTAACAAGTCTTATTTTTGCCATGTTTAAACTTCCAATCCGCACGAATGACAAACAACTAGTAACTTTTGCTGTTGTCATAGGGTCTGTAAATTTCTATTTCAAATTTATCGTAATGTCTCCTTATGTATTTGGATTTCAAATCATTACATGCATCATTTTACTTATAACATTAAGAAGGTACCCAATACTTTACGCGATCATTGTATCTATTATGGGATTTCTAGGGGTATCATTGATTGATGGTGTTGTGTCATTAACAACAAATACCCTTCAAATTTTTACAGTTGATCAGATGATAAATGATTTTAAAACGTACGTTATTTTACATCTTGTAATCATGGTTTTATACATAATAATCGCATGTTTATTGGTAAGGTATAAAATTGGATTCTCTTTCGTTAAAAGAAGATTCTCTGGTGCAGTTCGTATTTCTAGCCTAAACTATATATGGGCAGTATTATTAATAATAGCTATGATTATTATGACGGTACTGACTCAACCGGCTGTCATTCATACACTTAATATGTATATTATTTTAGTAGTCAGTCTCATTTTTATTGCTAGTGTGTGGTATGCATACAGACAGAATAAAATTTCGTTAAAAGATAGATACGGGGGGACTACAAACCTTGACAAAAGTTGAACTGCTTTCTGAAAAAATTGCGATAGCTATCAAGTCAGCAGATCCAGATGCTTCTTCGATAGCTGTCCTCAAGTACTCGCTAATTAATCTTATTAATTTATGGATATTCATGGCAGTTGTATTGATTATTAGTCTCTTTACTGGAGATGTAACTCGAGCGCTAGTTGCTATAATTGCGTTCCCTCTTCTTAGGTATTTCAGCGGTGGATTACACTTTAAATCGATGAATGTATGTAATGTAATATCAAGTATTCTTGTATTAATTTGTGTATATTGTTCAATAAGTTTTTGGTATACTGGACTAGTAATTAATGTATTAGCACTAATTATACTATTAATTACTGCTCCATCAAATATGGGGAGAAATACTCTAGATAAAAAATATTATCCTTTATTGAAATTGATTGTTGGAATTATTGTATCTTCGAATTTTCTGTTTAACTCAGAGGTATTATCACTGGTTTTCTTCATTCAAGCTCTTACTACTATTCCAACAATGCAGAAGCTGTTGGACAAGTTCAGTATCTGAAGAGAGAAAGGAGTTGGCTAGAAATGAAAGTTATGGCTGCTAAGTTCGCAAATGCAGTTCTTACATCAGTTGCTAAGAAGCTAGTTAAAACGAATTGCGTATTCATTTGTCACCGCCCAGAAGCACCAGATGAATTGTTTCAAAAATAATAAATAAAAGCCAGGTCCTCTGTTGTGGGACCTGGCTTTTTCATGCTTTCTCATTTCTCCGCATGATTAGGGCATTTACGAAAACCTTGTTTAAACGAAGTAACTCTTTATGAAAACCAGCAACTCTATTTAGGTCAGACTTCCTAACGATTTTTTCGATACCTCTGGATTTGGAATTGTGATGTTCAACCAATAGTTGCAGGGCATCTTCTTGACGATCATTATCGATATTAGTGTTCAATATTATTTGATAACCATTTAAATCGGCATATACACCTATAACTTCACTGCCTAAATGAAAATAGTCGAGATGGACGCCCTGTTTTCTGGCAATTTCGAAAGGTGACCAACACTCATCGGTTGTATTATTGTTGACCAAATCATCTGCCTCCCCGGTTACTACTATTTCTTGTTTCATTAACTTTATGTTTGACGTGACTTGTCCGCCCTTCCTGGTAGTAATAGAAATATGGTAACCGCAATCTATCATCTCGAAGAAAGCTTGGTTTATTTTGCAAGTAATATTATAACACTGGAATTTCGGAAAAAATGTTATTATTTGTCGGCTGTAAATTATTTATTTGATTCTACCAGCATTTCTTGTTTTCAAGAACTCGAAATACGCTATAGCTGATTCTAAATCCTCTTCAGGCAAATCATTTTTCATTAATTCTGTAAGCCTGAAAAAAACATGCTTCTGTTCGGGTGACATTTCGTCGTTCCCAGTGAATATTTGATCAGGATCATCCGTTCTACCAGTAAGGTAATCGATAGATACATGAAATAAATCAGCCATTTTAGATATAGTATCAATATGTGGCGAGGTATTTTTAGTTTCATAGCTTGCGATGTCTGAACGCTTCTTATCGATTGCGACGGCTACATCATTTTGTGTCATATTCCGCTTCATTCTAAGATCGCGAAGCCGTTCTCCTAATGTCAATTTTAAACACCAACTTTTATATAAATTTGTAAATTTGGTTTTCTGCTATTTGAACCCGTATTTGAAATATCTGATTCACATTTCTATTATATTAAGTGTTTTTAAAACACACAATAGGGATGCTTGTTTTTATTTTTTGTTGTATCATGGCAAAAAGTACAAACCGACCAAGATGCGTTCGGTATTGTACTTATGAGTTTAGTCGGCGTCGTGAGCTTATGTCTATTGGTTACATTCATTAACCATAGCTTACAATCGTTCCCGTCGGTCCACCAGGAGGCAGGCTAGCAAGACGAATGAGGTCGGGAGTAACGACGGCAGGGTCTTTTCCCGTTGCATGCATTTCCGTACGAAGGGTACCCGGATTATACAAATTGACTAGAATGCCAAATTCATGCTCTTCATCAGCCAAAGTGCGGGTTAATGATTCAAGACCTGCTTTGGTTGCGCTATATGCCGCATATCCTCCAGCTCCGTTCCAAGATAATCCCGAGGTTATATTAATAATTCGTCCATACTTCAATTTTCTCATCGTAGGAAGCACCGCTTTTGTTAATAAAAAGGGACCAGTCAGATTGGTAGCAAGCTGCGAATGCCATTTTTCGGACGTTTGCTCTAATACGGTTCCTGGCTCGAAGACAGCTGCATTATTAAGAAGAATATGAACGGAGCCCCAATAAGCAAGTACATGCTCAATCGCAGCTTGAATCTGTTGTTCATTCGTAATATCCGTAGGGATAATAAGAGCTTCTCGACCTGTCTGTTGTTGAATGAGATCACGTGTTTCCTCTAATTTGCTCAGACGGCGACCAAGCAAAGCAACATTTGCCCCTTCCATTGCAAAAGAGAGCGAAGCGGCTCTCCCTAATCCTGAACCAGCGCCGCTAACAACCGCCACGCGTCCATCCAGTAAGTTCATTATTTTTCCCTCCTCAAAGTTTTGCGAAGCAAAACTACTTCGAAAGCATAGGCTAAGTTTTGCGAGTACAAAACTACTTCGAAAGCATAGGCTAAGTTTTGCGAAGCAAAACTACTTCGAAAGCATAAGCTAAGTTTTGCGAGTACAAAACTACATCGAAAGCATAGGCTAAGTTTTGCGAGTACAAAACTACATCGAAAGCATAGGCTAAGTTTTGCGAAGCAAAACTACTTCGAAAGCATAAGCTAAGTTTTGCGAGTACAAAACTACATCGAAAGCATAGGCTAAGTTTTGCGAATTTATATCCCCAAATGGTTTGCAGCGGGTTTATTATGAACATATTAGCAGAAGGGAAGCAAGAAGGGGAAGGGGTTTAGTCATCAGACTTTTTTACTTATATGTAAAATAAAAATGATAATTCATTTAAAAACAGCATGAAAAAAGAAAAACCTCTCATGTCTCCCATAAGGAAACGTTAAGAGGTCGTGAAGATTGTGATTATTCTACAATCAATTTGCTAACCATTTTGGAATGGCCAGTTCCGCACAGAACGTTACATTTAATTTCGTATTCGCCTGCATCAAGTGTGATCGTCGTTGTCTTGTTGTTGCTGAGTTTCACACCCGCTTTAGAGATTTCGATGCCATGAACGCCGTCTGTTGATTCTAGTTTAAGGTTCTCACCTTTTTTGATTGTATACACTTCTTGATCGAATTTCCAGTTTGAAGCTTTAATAACAACTTCATTGGCGGCTGTGTCTGGCTCGGTAACGCCGCTGTCAGCATTAGTATTAGCAGGTTTGCTTTCATTGTTTGCTCCGCAAGCCGCGATGATAAACACGAGGCATAATGTGGAAGCGAATAATATCCATTTTTTCAATTGTAAAACCCCTTTCTATATTGTTAAGCGATTCGATAAACTCGAACCAGCCTAATTATAGCTCAAATAAAGATGGAATGCAGTGACAGTCTAGTGACAAATTACCGATTAAATAAATAATACCCCTGTCCAACGTTTCCGATTGGACAAGGGTATTTGAGAAATAAGTGTCATCAGATTTCTAATCGTGGCGACTATCTCTGTGACCTGCTTCATATGGAGTACTGACTGGAATGAAGAGGTCAATAATCCCGATGACAAGTGCAGCGAGAATGGCTCCAAGCCAAGTTACATCTACCCCGCCGACGATGAATTGTGCTACCCATATGACGACCACGCTGGCGATAAAGCCGACAATTCCGCGACCGAACGGAGTAACTTTTTTGCCGAATATGCCTTCAATAATCCAACCGAGTGCAGCTATGACTAAAGCCAAGAACAATGCACTCCAAAACCCGCCTACACTAAATTGCGGGACAATCCAACTGACAACCATCAGAACGAGCGCAGAAACGATAAAGCGGACCACATGTCCAAGAAAACTCATATTGACAACCCTCCTAAAGGTTTGCTATTCGAATTCGATTCTATTGTGACCCTTATTCGTTAAAAACATGTATGCATGGTCAGTCAAATCGTGCATCGAGATCATTGTTCAGCTATAATGAAGAGGCGAGAGGAGTGTTACATTGGACGGTAAAATTTTTACTACACTTGAATTCCATAAAATAACACATAAATTAATACAGCATGCTGCGACTTCTCTAGGTAAAAGAGAAGCAGAACGTCTTGCTCCAAGTTCGGATTTGGAGACGGTAAAGCTTATGCTTCAGGCAACAGACGAGGCTTATAAGGCTGATCGTTTAAAAGGAAATGCCCCGTTCGGTGGAATCGTTGATATTACGGCACCGCTTCATCGATCCAGAATTGGCGGAACGCTTAATCCGGTCGAATTGATGGAAATTGCTTTAACGGCAAGAGGCTCTAGGCGTGTGAAAAAGCATATGGATATTCTTCATGAGGATGATCCCATTCCATTGCTTATTGCGACATCCGAGCAGCTGTCTGAGCATAAGCCATTAGAAGATGCCATATTCGAATGCATTGACGATCAAGGTGAAGTATTAGACAGCGCCAGCCCAGAGCTCGCTTCGACCAGACGTGAGCTTCGAGGTGGAGAATCACGGGTTCGTGAGAAGCTGGAGCAAATGATTCGTTCTACTTCTGTTCAGAAGATGCTGCAGGACTCGATTGTAACGCTGCGCAATGATCGGTATGTCATTCCAGTTAAGGCGGAGTACCGTTCTCACTTTGGCGGTATCGTCCATGATCAATCAGGCTCGGGAGCAACACTGTTCATTGAACCAGAAGCCATTGTCGCGATGAACAACAAGCTGCGAGAGCTTAAGGCAGCTGAATTGCGGGAAATCGAGAAAATTTTACAAAAGCTGACTGCTTTGACTTCTGATTACGTAGATGATCTCATCTACAATCTTGAGCTGATCGGGAAGCTTGATTTTGCTTACGCAAAAGCGCGGATGGCTAATGAAATGAAAGCCACTTTGCCGCGCATGAACGACCGAGGTTTCTTAAAGCTTAAGTGCGGTCGACATCCCTTGATTGCAGCCGATAAAGTTGTGCCGCTTGATGTTGAGCTAGGCAATAACTATACGGCAATTATCGTTACTGGACCGAACACTGGCGGTAAAACGGTATCACTGAAAACGATTGGATTGCTAAGCCTAATGGCAATGTCCGGATTATTCGTTCCAGCTGAGGACAGCAGTCAATTATGTGTTTTTGATGCTATTTATGCTGATATTGGCGACGAGCAAAGCATTGAACAAAGCTTAAGTACATTTTCCAGCCATTTAACCAATATTATTCGTATTCTTCAATCGATGACTTCGAAAAGCTTGGTTCTCCTGGATGAGCTTGGAGCGGGAACGGACCCTGCAGAGGGTTCAGCATTAGCGATTGCTATATTGGAGCATATTCACCGGTTAGACAGCCGTATTGTTGCTACAACACATTATAGCGAGCTTAAGGCATACGCTTACAACCGCAAAGGTGTTATTAATGCCAGCATGGAGTTTGATATTGCAACATTAAGTCCAACCTATCGACTGCTTGTTGGTGTTCCGGGACGAAGCAATGCCTTTGCTATAGCTGAACGGCTTGGTCTCAGTCACTCGATAATTGAACATGCTCGCGGCGAAGTCAGTGAAGAAGATCAACGGGTAGAGAATATGATCGCTTCGCTGGAGGCAGATCGATTGCACGCGGAATCAGATCGTCAGACTGCTGAGTCGCTTCGCCGTGATATGGAAGCGCAGCGGACTCGTCATGAATCAGAGCTGCGTCGATTCGAAGAGCAGCGTGATAAGCTGTTGGCTAAAGCGCATGAGGAAGCTCAAGAAGCTGTGAAGAAGGCAAAGCGAGAAGCTGAGCAAATTATTGCTGATCTGCGCAAGCTGGCACTTGAAGAAGGAGCTTCGGTTAAGGAGCATAAATTAATTGAAGCGAGACGCAAGCTGGAGGAAGCAGCGCCAGAGCTTACGAAGAAGAAACGCTCATCATTAGGTGGAGCTGACAAGAAGCCGCTGAAAATCGAGCCAGGTGATGAGGTTATGGTCTACAGCCTTAACCAAAAAGGGTCTGTTGTAGAGATTAGCGGTTCAGAAGCGATGGTGCAGCTCGGCATTATGAAGATGAAGGTTGCGTTGGATGATCTTGAGCTAGTCAAATCCAGTACAACCGTCCAGAAGCAGCAACAGCCGAAGCAAGCTGCAAGCTTGAAGCGTTCCAAAGAGGAAAACCTTCGATTGGAGCTTGATCTGCGTGGAGAAAACCTCGAAGAGGCTATTATTGAAGTGGATCGATTCCTTGATGAATCCTATTTATCTGGTTTAGGCCAAGTATTTATTATCCACGGCAAAGGGACTGGCGTACTCAGAACAGGCATCCAGCAATATTTACGCAGACATAGTCTCGTGAAATCGTACCGACTCGGAAATTATGGTGAGGGCGGCACTGGTGTAACTGTTGCTGAATTGAAATAAAGCAAGCTCCTTATTATCACATAGTTCAAGATGAGGAGAGGGTAATGCATGGGTAATGAGGTAGATCAGCTTCTTAGCAACTCCTATGTGGCATCACTCGTTTATGTATCGTTAATCGTTCTTTCGCTTGTTGTTTTTCTGTCCATCTTTGAGTTAGTTACCCGCTATAATTGTTGGAGTGAAATTAAAAAGGGTAATTTGGCAGTATCCATGGCAACAGGCGGAAAAATATTCGGTATTTGTAATATATTCAAGTTCTCTATTGAAGCTAATGATTCTATTTATCAAAGCATGATTTGGGGAGCATTTGGATTTGTCATTTTGCTTGCTGCGTATTTTCTATTTGAATTTTTGACACCGGTTTTTCGAATCGATGATGAGATTTCAAAGGATAACCGCGCTGTCGGTTTTATCGCAATGATAATTTCTGTATCTCTTTCATACGTAATCGGAGCAACGGTTATTATGTAGCACGGGAGGCAGTGAATGAAGTATTTATGGGGAATTTTATTAGTTATCGCGGTTGTTTTTTTCGGTCTAGGTATTGTATACATTATGAACAATTAAGTGGAGGTTTAAAGAATGGAAGAGAATAATATTTGTCCATGGTGTATGACTGAAATTGTATGGGATGAAGAAATTGGCCCAGAGAAGCATTGTCCGCATTGTGACAATGAATTGAGCAACTATAGAACGGTACAATTCGGTATGGGTGAAGAAGAAGATGACGAAGAGGAAGCTGTTGAACTTTCTAGACCTGCTGAAGAAGAGGAAGAAGATTCTCGTGATAGCGAGGTATGGAATGAGCAGGATGATGGTTTTCGGCGTACGAGCCGTTCATGGCTCGGCGTTGAAGGAAAACTGCAGGAGATTATCGATAGTCAGGAAGAAGCTCCTGAATGTCCATCCTGTAGGGAATATATGATAGAAGCAGGGAAACAGCAGGTTGGAGATCTGTTCCAACCGACCATTCATTCTTCTGTTGGACAAGCTGTCTTGCAGTCGCCATTTGAAGTGGTATGGTATATCTGCCCATCATGCTTCAATACCACTTCTATTCTCAGTCATGCTGACCGGGAACGAATGGTGCAATCGCTAAGTCCTACAGACTAACGCAGACTAACTGTAAATGGCAATTTAGGAAGGGCATGTGCACTGCTCTTTTGGGGAACCTTACCTTATGGTTATAAGGTAGGAGGGAATCCATTGGAGCAGAGCAAGCATGGTGTTAAGTTTAAAGGAAGAAGATCTGTTACTTCAGAAGTACAGAGAACAGGTGGCGAATTAGGATCGCAAGCTGTACTTTTACTTACTGTACAAGCATTATTCGGAATTGCTAATGCCCTATCAGGTACTTTTGTGCCGGTCTATTTGTGGAAGGCCAGTCAATCCTATATGCTGATCGGTTGGTTTGCACTCGGGCAGTATATTACGGGCGGAGTGACTTTCTGGATTGCAGCCAAATGGGTAAAAGAACATAACAAGATGAACAGCCTCCGTATTGGCATTGTGCTGTCGGGGGTGTTTTATTTCTCCGTACTTATGCTTGGTCAGCAGGCCAAACAATTCGCTATCCCACTTGGTATGCTGAGCGGGATGGCGCTAGGTTTTTACTGGATTGCGTACAATGTTATCTATTTTGAAATAACAGAACCAGACAATCGTGATCGATTTAATGGTTGGGCAGGATTGTTAGGCTCCGCAGCTGGTATTATTGCTCCTTGGCTGTCAGGTTATCTGATTACTACGATGAAGGGACAGAGCGGCTATCAGCTTATCTTCACACTATCGCTCGTCATCTTCGGAATAGGCGTTATACTCAGCTTCTGGCTTAAGAAACGAAAGGTGCAGGGCGGCCATTATAAGTGGCTTCATGGCTTGCAGCAGCTCAAGGAGAAGGGAAACCCGTGGAGAAGAATGTTTCCTGCGATCGTCGCACAAGGTGTGCGAGAAGGCGTCTTTATGTTTCTCGTAGGCTTGACCGTTTACATTGTTACATCTAATGAAGGCAAGTTAGGAAATTTTTCACTCATTACTTCAGCAGTAGCACTTGTGAGCTTCTGGTTAATAGGCAAGAAACTTCATATGAATAATAGGAAGACGGCAATGCTGATCGGCACGATTATGATAGGGCTGGTTATTCTTCCGTTGTTCTGGAAGGTAAGTTTCTTTACGTTGCTGCTGTTTGGTATAGGTACTTCCTTATTCATGCCGCTTTACATTATTCCGATGACATCGAGAGTGTTTGATTTAATTGGTCAATCGGAGCAAAGCGCTAAAGACCGTGAGGAATTCATCGTACTGCGTGAGATTGGTCTCACAACAGGTCGAATGATTGGTCTCACTAGTTATCTCATCGTACTGCCGCTGAATTCCTCTGCAACTGCCATTGTATGGCTCATGTTCGCAGTTGGCATTGTACCAATACTAGGATGGTGGTTTATGAGGCCTTTTTTAACAAGTACAAGTACAACGACATCTTAGGAAAGTTTAGAAGCAGGTTGAGCAATCATCCCGTCTTCTCTATAAAAGCTAGGGGGAAAAGCTGTGTCACGTATTGTATCTAGTATTATCGATCTTATTGGAAATACACCCGTAATCAAGCTGAATAGATTGGCGGAAGAAGGAAGCGCAGAAGTATGCGTGAAGCTTGAGCGGTTTAATCCGAGTGGCAGCGTGAAGGACCGTGCTGCGTTCTCGCTTATCGATACTGCAGAACGGCAAGGTATAATTGCACCGGGAAGTACTATTATTGAACCTACGAGCGGCAATACAGGCATTGGATTAGCAATGAACGCGGCTGCCAAAGGGTACAGGCTAATTATAATCATGCCTGACAATATGTCTCCAGAACGTATTAAACTGATGAAGGCCTATGGTGCTGAGGTAGTGCTGACTCCGGCTGCTGAGCGTATGCCTGGTGCAATCAGCAAAGCGTTGGAGCTGCAGAAGCAATATCCTGGAAGCTTTATTCCCAATCAGTTCGAGAATCAAGCTAACCCAGATATTCATCGGGTAACGACTGCAGTTGAGATATTGGAACAAACGGATGGTCAGCTAGATGCCTTTGTTGCAAGCTCTGGTACGGGCGGTACCATTACAGGTACTGGCGAAACCTTGAAAGAGGCGCTTCCAAACCTGCATATTGCAGTGGTTGAGCCACAGGGCTCTCCAGTACTATCTGGGGGTCAACCGGGACCGCATAAGTTGGTAGGTACGAGTCCCGGCTTTGTTCCAGCTATTCTGAATACTTCAGTATATGATGAAATTATTCAAGTATCCGATGAAGATGCCATCCAAACGATGCGTAGCTTAGCAAGACTTGAAGGGCTGCTTCTCGGTCCTTCAGCTGGGGCATCCGTATGGGCGGCTATGCAGGTAGCCAAAAAACTTGGTACTGGCAAACGAGTGGTTTGTATTGCACCGGACACAGGGGAACGCTACCTGAGCATGGACTTATTTTAAAATAGTGAAATTTTACTCGCCCTTAAGCATTCCATGCTTTAAGGGCTTCTTTAATGAGACCCCGTCGTTCACGTACATAATCAAGAATGAAATCAGGTTCTTTTAGAAAAGTATCGAAACTGCTTTTCCTTGTAAAGTCATCGCGAATCGATGGTGTAATTTGTTCATACAGGCTCGTAATAACGGGATCCAAGGTTTCAACAGTAAACGTAGTTTTCAATAGACCTCTTATGATGTTGCGGTACTTTCTACGACAGGATGCGAAAGTGAACAATTTGCGCGTTAGATTATTGTAGCCTTGTAGTCTTACGAGGTCGCTTCCACATGGTCGACCATAACAATTTCGACCCCAGGTTCCCTCATAATCCCAAGGAATAATGCGATATTTACCCGTTTTTTTATGTTCATATAAAGCGTAGTTTTGATCGAACCCGTCATAGTTGCCAGTTAGAACTGCGCCCGCCAGCCATAATAAATATTGATTAACGTCCAACCGTTTGGCAGTATGTGCGCTTAAGTTTTTGCCTGACAATCGATTAATATTTCGGACAAAGCGAACGAGGCGAGGTTTGGTTGTAGATTGACCTAGCTTGATTTCATAACCGTCGAATAAAGACCCTTTTTTCCCCCTCGAAATAGGATCAATTAAGCTAAAATCGGCACTGTCGTTCACAGCATAAATGATAGATTTAAATCCGATTCCTCTGCTCTGGAAAAACTTGCGATCAACCGCTTCAATTTCTAAGTAAACACCTTGTGTCTTCCCATTTATTTCAACCTCTATATGACTCGTCTTAGGGGAAGGTACACCAATTTTATTAAAGAAATGAAAGGATAATGCATTGCGTATCATAGATGGATCGTCAAACTCGGCATTCCAATGAAGTGTTTTACCCTCAGCAATTCTTACTTCGTATGACTTCTTATTATAATATAGCGTATGCCCTCCCCGATAACCAAAGGTAGCTGTATAGCTTTGTCCGTCCATTTCGATAATTACTGTCTTAAAAGCTTGGTTTCTAGAATCTTGCTGCAGCTCGAGAAGATCAGAGTCACTAATAGTTATTTTACGAATCGGAAGCTCTTCCATGGGATCAACCCCTCGGGCAAAAGATAAAGCCTATCGCATGCGATAGGCTTTTTGTGCTTATTTACCCTATTCAGTTTGTGGGCGAAGTGACACCATTTTTTTCACTGCTGCCATTCCTTATAAAAAGATCAGGGTATGGAGCAACTCTATTAATCGTATAGGTTATTCACTTAATCTCAAATAAATGGTTACTAATCTAGTACCTCTTATATAGGGGATACATATAAATATAGTATAAATCGCTTCCCATGATAGATGAACCGAATTAAGTACTGGAGGGATGATTACTAAATAAGTAGGAAGCATTAGTAGACTTCAAAGTCCATTGGTTAGTAACGGTTTAAAACTATTAAAAAAGAAATTATCGGAGGGATTTACAAATGAGTAATTTTTGCCAATATCCATTCGTAGGACAACAATTTTATAATCAAAACAACAATAATAATGATAAGAAAGACGAAAGAGATTGCTTGAAAGATCTAGTCGGTAAAGAAGTAAAGGTAAATAGAGGCGGACATGATTGCTTAGAAGGTAAGTTGCTAGCTGTTAGATCTGATTATCTCGTATTGTGTTCAAACAATAAAATCGTGTATATCAATACAGAACATGTCAAGAGTATTACTGAGGTTTTCTGTGATGATAAGAGCAACGGCAACAAAAAAGATGGCAATAAAAGTGGAGGCAACAAAAACAATAGTGGTGGAAATAGAAGCCGTGGCAACTGCTGCCGCAATAAAAAATTCATCAAAGCTGATAACTTTAGAGGCGTTCTCAAAGCTTTAGAACAAGAGTTTGTAGTTGTGAATACAGGAGGACATGAAAAAGTAGAGGGCTTCTTAGCTGAAGTGTGCAAAGATACGATTAAAATTGTCCAAAACAGAGAAGTAGTTCAAGTATTGATTGACCATATCAAGTCTATTAGAAAAGAAAATAGATCATGTGGTTCATGCGGCAATCGCAGCGGCAACCGCAACGAAGGCAGTAACCAAGGGAACAAAAGCGGCAACAAAAATCAAAGCAACAACCAAGGGAATAAAAGCGGTGGGAAAAACCAAGGCAACCGCAATGAGGGTAACCGCAGTGGCAACCAAGGTAATCGCAGCGGCAACCGCAACCGTTCATCCAAAAAATAGTGCTATGAGAAGAAGTTAATAGAATTCCGGGCCTGGCGGCAATCGCCGGTGCCCGGTTCTACTATCGATACGGATCAAAGCTATGATTAGGATGAGAGGAGGTTGATCGCATGAAAAACCGTCATCCGCTGCTGGATCATCATGTCGAGTTGGAAATATCGGGAAAGATGACGCCTATTCGCGGAAAACTAATCGAATTTGGTCAAGACATATTAGTTCTCCACAATGGAACGAAGTTTTTGTACGTACCACTCATTCATTTACAGCAGCTAAAGGTTTATGCCCCAGAAGAAGAAACGATTCTTGTTCCTGAGTTGCCTTATGAGCCATTCAACGATGCTATTTCTTACCGGAAAATCTTAATGAATGCTAAAGGGATGTTCTCAGAAATTTATATTACAGGCAATCAATCCATCCATGGTTATTTGACAACCGTCATGAATGATTTCTTTGTTTTCTATTCCCCGGTGTATCATACAGTCATTATTTCATTGCATCATTTGAAATATTTGATTCCTTACACCCCTAATGTAACTCCCTACACGTTAACAGCGGAGCAATTCCCCCTAAAGCCGTCACCGTTAACGCTTTCTAGAACATTCGATCAACAGCTGCGCAAATTAATTGGTGAGTTTGTTGTATTGGATTTAGGCGAGAATCCCAACAAAACTGGCGTATTAAAGGCCGTCGATCAAAGCATGATTGAGATTGCCACAGCGAGTGGGAATGCTGTGTTTATCCATTTTGATCATGTGAAAACCGTGCATGTCCCCTAATAAAAATGCCCTCCATTTTGCCGCTTTGGCGAGTTGTAGGGCTTTTTGCTATGCAAATGTATGCATCACTTTTTTTCTCTAGGGGAAAGCTGGAAAAGAAGGATGTGGATTCCGTATGCAAACCGCTGTCAAACCATTTGGATTATGGCCGGTCATCATGATGTTTACTTTAACGGTGGGGCTTGCCAATCACGTTATCATAATACCTTTGCTGCTGGATGCAGCTAAACGTGATGCTTGGTTAAGTATACCTGTAGCACTCATCATTTCTTTACCTATGGCTGCCCTACCTCTATATCATGTACTTAAACGGCTTAATGGTGAGCGCTTAGACCTCTGGATGAGAAAACGAATGCCTGCATTTGTAGTATGGTGCATAATGGCAATCATGTTGCTCATGCTGCTATTTGTTGCATTTGGAACATTAGTGGATGTTACGACATGGACGGCGAATACCTATTTGCCATTAACACCGCCAATTGTTGTAGGCTTTGTTCTTTGTATGGCCTGTCTTTATGCAGCTGTATCGGGGTTGCGTACCATTGCTTATGTTTCATGTATATTGCTGCCGGTTGTCGTTGTATTAGGAGACTTTGTTATGTCTGCGAATATGCCGGCGAAAGATTATCACTATTTGCTTCCGATGCTTGAGTATGGTGTTTCTCCAGTCTTAAAGGGAGCCGCATACAGTCTTAGCTCTTTCTCAGAATTAACTTTTCTGCTGCTGATCCAACATCATTTTAAAAGCAGGTTTAAAAGATGGCATTTACTGCTGTTCACCTTATTTTTAATGATGCTGACGATTGGTCCAGCGGCGGGGGCAATTACCGAATTTGGTCCTAAGGAAGCTGAAATTATGCGTTATCCAGCTTATTCAGAATGGCGATTAGTGAAAATCGGGAAGTATGTTGAACATGTTGATTTTTTCGCTGTATTTCAGTGGCTGTCTGGAGCATTTGTCCGAATATCGATGCCTGTATACATAATTAGTGAGTTCGGTTTTTTTCGAAAAATGGAGCGGAAATGGATCGGTATGTTAATTACCGTACTCCTGTTGCTTACTGCAACCTATTTTATTATCAAAAAGATGATGTTGTACAGGTTCTTAATGGAGATGTACTTCTTATCAGCCTGGATCATATTAGGCATAATCATCATTTTGTTATGGGTCGTTTCTTTTCGCAAAAGAGTCTCTCAATCAGTTAAAGGAGGGAAACAGGGGTGAGTGAGCGAAAACCCGCTACAAACCAAGAGGATAGATTAGAGCATATTCTGAAGCTATTGCGAGGCTCCGAGGATGTTGTAACTCAAACGATTGGCGCAGGCCAGTCTCATAATCAAGTATTTCGTATATTGAGCTGCAGTGGAATGGTTGATATGCAAACGATGTATATAGCGCTTCTTCCTCAGTTGGAGAAACTGGCTGATCAAATAGTTGGTGACAGTACGGAAGTCTTACATAGGAATTCAAAGCATGTTGATCCTAATCATTTAGATGGGTTATTGGGCAATCACGTTCGTCTAGAGAACGAAGAAGATGTCAATCTGTTTTATGCCAGCCTGTATTCGGGAAGTGTAATGGTCATTCATGATGCAAGTCGAAGAGTCTTTCAGTTTGATTTATCTAATCAGCCTGGAAGACAGCCAGAAGAATCAGCGATGGAGATTTCTCTTAAAGGCCCAAGAGATGGATTTATTGAGAAAATAGCTACAAATGTCGCATTGGTTCGGCGTCGGATGAGGACGCCTGATCTGCACTGTGAATATTGGAAGATCGGTACACAATCGCAAACGGAGGTTGCGCTCCTTTATATGGAGAGTCATGCCATACCTTCGTTGGTAGCGGAAGCGAGAGAACGATTGAATAAGATCGAGGTAGAGACGTTGCACGGAGCTGCGGAGCTGGAGGAAATGGTATCTGATCGTTCATACTCCCTATTTCCATTAGTGGAATATGTCGGTCGTCCTGATTATGTTATTCAGGCATTAATGAAGGGTAGAATCGCCATGTTGGTGGATGGAGCTCCTTCAGCTATTATTGCACCGGGAAACCTTACATTGCTTATCAAATCTCCTGAGGATACCCATATTCCATTTTATTTTGTTTCATTGGAACGATTGTTGCGTATTGTTGGGCTCTTTTTAGCGTTGTGCTTGCCGGGCTTCTGGGTTGCGTTATGCTCGTTTAATATTGATCAAATTCCGTTTACCTTACTTGCGACAATCACGATCGCAAGAAGGGGTTTACCTATCTCGTCGACGTTAGAGATGTTTCTTATGCTGTCCATGTTCGAATTGTTCCGAGAGGCGGGCGTTCGTCTGCCCAGAGCAGTCGGTCAAACCGTAACGGTCGTAGGCGGACTTATTATTGGTGATGCAGCAATTAGTGCAGGCTTAACTTCGCCGACTATGCTTGTTACAGCTGCTGTTACATCAGTAGCAACCTTTACTTTGGTGAATCAATCATTAAGCGGTACGGTTAGCGTGATTCGATATGGTGTCCTGCTTATGTCTTCCATGCTCGGAATATTTGGTTTTTTCATCTCCATATTTGTTGTGTTAATTTACATGTGCTCACTAGAATCATTCGGACGACCGTACATGGAGCCAATTGCTCCGATTAAATGGAGACAGCTCATACCAGCTCTGATTCAGAGCCCATGGAACATTAAAGCGAAGGGTAAGGGGAAATGAAACGCATCAAGATTGGGGGCAATACGATGTACTTGCTCAAACTGTTATTTGCCATATCTGTGCTGATGACAACTACAGGATGTTGGGATGAAGTTGATTTGCAAGATGTCAGTTATGCTTCTGCGATCGGAATTGATTATGTCGATAAACAATTCGTCATCTACACGCAATTAATTTCATTTGCATCAGTAGCAAAGAATGAGACTGCAGCTCCAGAAACTAATCCGTTATGGATTGGAAAGAAGACGGGTGCTTCTATTTTAGAAGCTTATTTTAATTTAATGAATAGTTCCCAATACGATTTGAGTCTAGATCATTTAAAAACAGTGGTTGTACATGAACGAGCTTTCAGCCAATTAAAACAAATAGTTGACGGAATTAACAGATTACGTACGACAAGGTTCACATCATTCATCTTTGGAACCAAAGAGAACATGGAGAAATTGTTTGCGTATGATGTTTTTTATGGCACATCCCCTTTGATTAGTACATTATATGAACCGGGAATCAGCAACAAAGAAAATAGCTTCATTAAACCATTGACTATGCAGCATTTAGTACGTACTGCACAGGAGCCGGGAATGACTGCAGAGCTTCCGTCTATAAGTGCAGAAACCAACGACTGGAAGAATGGTAAAAAACCAATGAATCTTATCGTGATAGATGGATTGTTTGCATTCTCTAAAGAAAAGTATGTAGGATATTTAACTAGAGAACAGGGTAAAGGGCTAGTCTGGAAGTCTAACAATTTTGAGCGTTCTATTCTCCCTATAAAATCTGATGAAAAAAAGACATCTACAGTTGTCGTAGATAAATCTTCAACTGAAGTCAAAGTGATATGGGAAAGCGGCAAACCAAAGTTTCATTTGAAAGCTGATCTTGAGACTCATCTGGTTGAGTGGAGTAATGATCTGGATAAAGCTGAGTTAGCCAAGTCCGTGGAAGTAATCGTTAGTGATCAAATAAAAAACACCTATAAAAAGGGGATAGAGCAGGGCGCTGACTTTTATCAATTGGAGCATCAAGTATATCGGTATCATAACTCCAAATGGAAACAGCTCATTAAAGAAGAGTGGAAACCTGGACCGAAAGATTTGACTATCGAGGTAAAATGTTTAATTAGTCACTCAGGCGAGTTTGAAATAAAGAGATGACTTTTGCTTTGAACTTTTTGCACATAAAAAAAGGGAAAGGCGCCAATAATACGTTTGGCTCGACAAAAATTAATTAGAGGAGGCGGACAGATGTTACAGCCTATAACGGCCAAAGAATTAGAGTATATCGCAGACTCTATGTCGAATGAAGATTTGCTGATTAAGCAATGCGCACAATTAGCGACAGCTGCTACTAATCCTACATTGCGGCAAGTAGGAATGCAGGAGTTGCAAACACATCAGCAACATTATCAAACATTATTGCAAGCCTTGCAGCAGCATCAACAAATGGCACCTACTCAGCCACAGCAATAGCAATAGCCATATAAAGGAGGAGAAAGATGATGTTTCAGCAACAGAATAATCAACAGGCGTTGCCTGATGAAGATTTAGCGAATACCGTTCTATGTGATTTGAAGCGGGTTGTACGGGAATACGCTACAGCGGCTACGGAATCAACTTGTCCAGAAATTCGTCAAATGTTTACTCAATTAACTGACAGTACATTGAAGATGCAAGGCAGCATGTTCCAAGCGATGCAATCGCAAAACATGTATAGCACGGCTTCTCCAGCGCTGCGACAAGAAATTGATAAACAGACGAAGGAATATCAGCAAACACAGCAAAAAACATCACAGTTTCTACAGCAACGGATGGGCGGCTCTCAGTCTGGATTTTCGCAATACGGGCAATATCAACAGCAACAGCAGAACCATTACCAACCGAATCAGCACCATTACAATTAAGACCCTCCGGGGTCTTTCTTTTTATTCATTTGCGTTGTTCTTTGTAGATTTAAGCAATATTCACTCGAAGGTCCACAGTATGGAATAATAGATGCGGCGTGGCACCATGGATAACTCTAGATAAAGGCGGACATTTGATGTAATATATTCTTTATAACCGCAGGCGTTTTGGAGGGAGTATGACGATGAACGAACTACAGTTTAAAGTGTTAGAGTTGCTTAAAGAGGATGCCCGACGGGATGCAACGCTTATTGCCACAATGCTTGACCGACCAGTTGAGGTAATACAGCAAACAATTGCAGAACTAGAGAAGGAACATATCATCGTGAAATATGCAACAGTTGTGAACTGGAGCAAAGTAGACGATGAGAAAGTTACGGCGCTTATTGAGGTTCAAATTACGCCAGAACGCGGACGTGGGTTCGAAGGAATCGCTGAGCGCATCTATTTATATCCCGAAGTGAAATCTGTATATTTAATGTCGGGTGCTTATGATTTGCTCGTAGAAGTAGAAGGTAAAAACTTGAAAGAGGTTGCCTCTTTCGTTTCCAATAAATTATCTCCAATCGATAAAGTACTATCGACAAAAACAAATTTTATATTAAAAAAATACAAACAAGACGGAATTATCTTCGAGGAGCATGAGGGTGACCATCGTTTGATGATTTCTCCGTAAAAGGGTGATGGATATGATAAAGGATAC
The DNA here is from genome assembly GCA_048976605.1 of Pristimantibacillus sp. Classification (GTDB taxonomy): domain Bacteria; phylum Bacillota; class Bacilli; order Paenibacillales; family Paenibacillaceae; genus Pristimantibacillus. The sequence continues at coordinate 66,714 of JBHGUX010000034.1, forward strand.
AGAAATACTAACCTCCACCCCGGCACATCGCCAGACGATGGCTGATTACTTGTCTCCTTTGGCACGGGGCATTAAACCGTCGGGCATTCGACGCTTTTTTGACTTGGTGAGCACTCGCAAGGATGTCATTACGCTTGGGGTCGGCGAGCCTGATTATGTAACACCTTGGCATGTGCGGGAAGCGGCAGTCTATGCGCTTGAGATCGGCAAAACCCAATATACATCGAATGCAGGTATGCCGGAGCTTCGAGATGCAATTGGACAATATTTGAATGATCAATTCGCTGTCGAGTACGATCCTGCAGATGAAATATTAGTCACAGTCGGCGGCAGTGAAGCGATTGATCTTGCCTTGCGTGCGTTGATTACACCTGGCGACGAAATATTAATACCTGAGCCATGCTATATCTCGTATTCACCAATAACTTCCCTTAGTGGAGGTGTTGCTGTAGGAATTGAGACTTTTGCAAAGGATAACTTTAAGCTGAAGGCAGAATCGCTTAGAGCAGTAATCACACCCCGTTCCAAAGTACTTATTTTATGTTATCCGAGCAACCCGACAGGCGGCATAATGACATACGAAGATTGGCTTCCCATTGCAAAAGTAGTGGAAGAGAATGATCTTATCGTTATTTCTGATGAAATTTATGCAGAGCTGACTTACGGCTCTAAGCATGTTAGCTTCGCCGCAATACCCGGAATGAAGGACAGAACGATCTTAGTGAGCGGATTCTCGAAAGCATTCGCAATGACCGGCTGGCGTATGGGTTATGCTTGCGGTCATACTGATCTTATCGCTGCTATGCTTAAGATCCATCAATACACAGTAATGTGTGCGCCTATTATGGGACAATACGCTGCGCTTGAAGCGTTGACCCCTCATGGATTGGAAGAGAAGGATCGTATGATGGAATCCTATAACCAGCGGCGACGTCTGGTTGTGAAAGGGTTTCGTGATATTGGTCTGGAATGTCATGAGCCAGAGGGTGCGTTCTACGCATTCCCGTCGATTCAATCTACCGGCTTGACCTCAGAGCAGTTCGCGCAACGACTGTTGGAGGAAGCCAATGTAGCAGCTGTTCCAGGTGATGTGTTTGGTCTCGGTGGGGAAGGACATATTCGCTGCTCCTATGCGACATCTATTCTACAGCTTACTGAAGCGCTAGATCGAATCGGGAACTTTGTTCATAAACTGAAGTAGTACAACAAAGCGCAATCAGCAGGCGAGGGCTATCCCTTGCCTGCTGATTTTTTGTAAAAAGGAACGAAGTTCGTATCCATCGAATCCAGGTGATTTATGGTATAGTATAGGGAGCAATTATGGTCGTTATGATTAAATACGAAGGGGCTGAACGGGCCATGAAATTATACACTAGAGGCGGAGATAAGGGCGAGACCTCGTTAATCGGCGGTAGAGTTCGTAAGGATGACAACCGTGTAGAAGCTTACGGAACAATAGATGAATTAAATTCATTCGTTGGTCAGGCTGCTGCGGAGGCGGATAAGCATGAGGTACTTGCAGAGATGGCTGCGCTGCTGGTTGACATCCAACAGGAGCTATTTGATTGTGGTTCAGATTTAGCCTATGCCATGCCTGGAGCGCCGTTGAAAGTAACTGCAGAGCCAGCAGCAAAACTTGAAGACGTTATTGATCAGTATACGGCGGAAGCTCCAGAAATTACTCGGTTTATATTGCCTGGCGGAAGCATGTTATCGGCACAGCTGCATGTATGCCGTACCGTATGCAGACGTGCAGAGAGGCGAGTTGTTACTCTAGCTGCTGAACATCCTGCAAATCCAGAAGTATGCAAATATTTGAATCGCCTGTCCGACTTTTTCTTTGCAGCTGCAAGAGTTGCGAATGCGAGACTAGGTGTGCCGGATACGGAATATGTAAGGAGTGCGGAGGTGTTCCGCAAGAGCGGTAAATAATGGCGAATAGTTATGACGAATATTACAAACCGTTGTCAGTAGATGTCGGTCCAATTGAACATGGCTGGCAGGTTCGTACGGTGCTTGAACGGAGACTAGGTGTGTCACGTACGCTGTTGTCTCGATTGAAGCTGACTGAGCATGGTATAACCGTCAACGGAAATAGAGCTTATACGACTCATAAAGTCGTTCAAGGCGACCAAGTTGTAATCCGGATGGAAAAGGAAACTTCAGATGATATATTGCCGGAGACGATGCCTTTAAATATAGTATTTGAGGATGATGATTTGCTCATTATTAATAAGCCAGCCGGAATTGTCGTTCATCCTACACATGGACACTATACAGGTACGTTAGCAAACGGAGTTGTGCATCATTGGCAAGTGAAGGGTGAACGCATACGGTTTCGGCCGGTTCATCGACTAGATGAGGATACTTCGGGACTGGTGGCTATTGCTAAAACTCCGTACATTCATCAACAACTGTCTGAGCAGCTCCAAGCTGGGACGATCATGAAGCGTTACCTTGCTTATGTGTATGGGAAGCCCTCTCCTGAAGCCGGAACGGTAAATGAACCGATTGACCGTAATCCAGCTGAACCTCATATTCGGATCGTTACGCCTGAGGGCTACCCTTCAATTACTCATTATGAGACGGGTTCAGTATTTAGCAATGGGATTGCTTCGTTGGTTCGTCTACGATTAGAGACGGGAAGAACACATCAAATTCGTGTACATATGAAACATATTGGCTGTCCATTAATTGGAGACAGTATGTATGGACCTGGTTCAGGTCGAATAGAGCTCTGTGAAGAAGTAGTTGGCAGGCAGGCACTGCATGCAGAGACTTTAGGCCTTACTCATCCTATTACGAAGGAATGGATGGAATGGACTGCGGAGCTGCCTCCTGAGTTCATTCGTTTGGAACAAGTATTGCGTGAAAATGATCATTTAATTTAGAAATTTACTTGGAGAGATAGTAGGAGGACATCATTGAATGAACAAATTAACCATGTATCAATACCCAAAATGCGGCACATGTCGTACGGCAGTGAAGTCGCTGCAAGCGAAAGGCAATGAGGTTGAGCTGATACATATTGTGGAGGCAACTCCTACTGTGGAAGACCTGAAGCAGATCGTAATGAATAGCGGCTTGGATCTGAAGAAGTTTTTTAATACATCAGGTGATGTGTACAAAGCTCTTGGTCTAAAGGACAAGCTGGGAGCAATGTCAGAAGCAGAGCAGCTAGCTCTGCTTGCATCGAACGGCATGTTGATTAAGCGTCCAATCGTAACGGACGGGAGTAAAGTGACAGTTGGTTATAAAGAAGAGCAATATGAACAAGTATGGAATGGGTGAACAGGAGATGTCAGTGAAACAATGGCGTTCTGACCGATTATCGCAGTTAGGCTCATCTATTTTCGCTGAGGTTGCACAGTGGAAACAGGAAGCTGCAAGATCAGGGTTGGACATTATTGATTTGGGAATTGGAAGTCCCGATAAGCCGCCAAGCGCTGCTGTTAGAAAAGCGCTAAGCGAAGCTGTGCTTCGTGATGATGTTTATGCTTATCCCGGTTCACGGGGCAGTATTGCTTTCCGTCAGCAAGCAGCCAAATGGATGAAATTCCGTTTCGGGGTAGAGTTGAATGTGGATGAGGAGCTTGTTTCATTGATGGGCTCACAAGATGGATTAGCTCATCTTGCCATAGCTTTGTGCAATGCGGGAGATGTAGTATTGGTACCTGATCCAGGTTATCCAATCTATACTGCTGCGTTAGCTCTTGCTGGGGTCGAACCCGTCTTAATGCCGTTGAAAAAGGAGAATGGTTTCCTTCCTGATCTAGATGCTGTGTCGGAGGAGACTTGGATAAGAGCGAAATTTATTCTGCTTAACTTTCCAGGCAATCCGGTATCGGCAGTAGCGGACTTAGCTTTCTTCGAACGAGTATTGAATAAGGCAAGAGAGCATGGTGTATTAGTTGTGCATGATGCTGCTTATTCAGAAATGGCTTTTGACGGCTATGAACCACCTAGTATTCTTGAAGTGTCTGGGGCATTGGAGGGCGCTGTTGAATTTCACTCCTTGTCTAAGAGCTTCAATATGGCAGGCTGTCGAATTGGATTTCTAGCAGGCAACAGACAGGCAGTTGGCGCTTTGCGGGAACTGAAGGAAAATATTGATTACGGCGTATTTGGTGCTGTACAAGAAGCCGGTATTGTTGCTCTTGAAGAAGCGATGAGTGATGCAGCTTTGCCAAAGGCCGGACGATTGTATGAGCGGAGACGTGATTCATTTATTGAGGCACTTCGTGCAGAAGGCTGGGAAGTGACCAAGCCTAAGGCAACGATGTTCCTATGGGCTTCATTGCCGAATATGCAATGGAATATGTCAGATAGTTGGAATTCTCGTCGAATTTCCCAGGAAATGCTCAAACAAACCGGTGTCGTTGTTGTACCAGGGGAAGCCTTTGGCAGTGAAGGTGAAGGATATGTCAGAATTGCTCTAGTGGAAGATGAGGAACGGCTCATTGAGGCTGCAAGAAGGATTGGTAAATTTATTCGCGGAGAGTTTTGATGAAATAAATAATTAATTTTTATGGGAAAGCGTCGCACAATCAATAGCGATGCTTTTTTTATTGAAAAAAATTGTCATAATTTGCAACTAAATTTAATTTTGAGTGTTTAATAATAGGAAACCATAAAAAAATAGTAGAAGGGATTGAAGTAAATGAAAAAAACAACGAAGTACATGTTTGTCTTCATCTTTATTTTTATTTTAATATTGCCTGCAACAGCCTCGTATGGTGCATCACAAGATGGTGCTTTAACTTCGCCTCCTCCAATGGTCATTCAACCAATGGGATTCTTTGATTCCACTAATACCTACCTAGAGCAGGGAAGTGTCAAGATTGGTGTTAATTCAGATGGAACGGCAACCATCACGGTAGATACAGTAGCGAAGTCAACAGTTGCTTCCATTGGAGGAACGGTTAATTTACAAAAATGGACAGGCTCTGCGTGGATAGACGTAGGAACCACTACAACACTTTCAGGAACAAATAAATGGTATTTCACAGGTGAAGTAACGAAGACAACAGAGTCTGGTTATTACTTCAGAACGCGTACGACTCATTGGATTAGTAACGGTTCTGTCTACGAACAAGGAATCATGTATTCCAATTCATTCTTAGCAAGTTAATGTATAAAGTAAAGGGAAGGCTTAGCGCCTTCCCTTTACTTTACTTTATATTTGAAACAATCTTTATTAATTCCTCTTTGCTTAAACTTCCGGAAAGCGAAATATGAATATTTTTATATAGGTATTCAAGGTTTTTTAATTGGTCTGAAGTGCTGAAGAGATACACTTCCGAGCCATTAATAGTAATCGTCTCAGCAGTTCCATTATTAAGCTCATTGTTGGAAGTAATCTGTTCACTGCTCTCAAGCATATTCAACGTAAGCAGCAATCGTTCATTTGCTTCGTTAGTAAGCAACAATACAGCTTTAGATGCGGTCTCCTGCATAGGTCGGAAAAATAACATGACATCAGATTGTACAAATCCATCTGGGATATAAGCAATTGAAAGTGGTGTGAATGCCTTTTGTTGAGTGACATCCTCCCATGAGCTGTACTGGCGTTCTGTGACTTGATCAAGGGTAAGATCAGAGCCTGCTTCGTTAGCCTCAGAAGCATCAGGCGGCGGTGCCGTTTTAGCTGTTGTATTCGTCGTATCGAATGTACCAAATATAAAACTAACCACATTATCTTTAATGGAGTTCATGCTTTTGAATATGGGACTAAATGCCTTAGAAGTATCCGGTGTACCGAATATTGCAGCTCCTAGAATAAATGACGCAACCAGATATGGAAAAATATGAAGCCAAGTTTTTCGCTTAGATCTCCGCTTTAATTTGCCTTCAATTCGATTCCAAGACGCCGTGGGATCTGGCACAGAAAGGTTTTTAGCGGCCTCATCGAATGCCTCATCAAAAATTTGATCGAATTTATCTTTTTCCATGAGGCTCACCCCATTCTTTAATAACTCTTTTCTTTACTGCCTCTCTTGCTCGGAATAATTTAGTTTTAACGGAATCTTCTGTAGTCTCCAATTGTACTGCTATTTCTCTATAGCTCAAATCATGTTTCCATCGCAGCTCCAACAAGGCGCGATATTCGGGTTTTAATTCGGTTATGTAGCTATTTATCATTTCAGTTAACACTTTGAGCTCTACTTCTTTCTCGATAGTCGCTAAAGAGGTGGAGTAATCAATATTATTCATAAATACACTCTCAATATCGATATCATGTTGGTTTCGTTTTCTTTTCCTCAAATAATTGTAAGTCATGTTTTTGATTACGACTTTCATCCAGCCCTTCAAATTGCTTTTAAGCTTAAGACTAGGTACTCCAGTAATAACTTTCATAAAAGATTCTTGAATGATATCTTCGGTGGCCTGATGTTCTCCAACCATATAAGATACAATGCTATAAGCCATATTATAAAACTCAAGATAGATTTCCTTTTGCAATTCTGCAGTTAATGCATCAAAATTGCAATCCAACAATAAGAGTAATTTAGATTGCACGAGTCAGTGAGCCTCCATGATTATGTTGAAAGATAGGCATGTACATATTATATGGTTAAATATAACTAGATTATAGCTTATCTCCTCATATAAATCTCGATTATTACTTGGATTAATCATAATTTTCCAACCTTTGGGACCAGCAGTCTACCATAGAGACATCGACCTAAAAGTGATAGAATAGATATACTATGTTTGGATTGGAGAGAATACCTTGTTGAATCAGAATAAAGTAATGATCGTAGACGGCATGGCTGTGCTTTTTAGAGCTTTCTATGCGACATCCTATACAGGATACATTAGAAAGACGAGTGCTGGGTTGCCTACAAATGCTGTTTATGGTTTTGTTCAATATTTGTTTGATGCCATTAATACGTTTGAACCTACTCATGTTATTTGTTGTTGGGATATGGGCAGCAAAACCTTTCGAACAGAGCAGTATAGTAATTACAAAGGAAACCGACCTTCTGCCCCTGAAGAGCTCATACCACAGTTCGATCTCGTTAAGGAAGTAGTAGCCGAGATGGGTATACCGAATATCGGACTTGCAGGTTATGAGGCGGATGATTGCATAGGTACATTGGCTAATCAGCTTAGCATGGACTCAGAGGTTTATATTTTGACTGGGGATCATGACATGCTGCAATTGGTCAACGAGCGTGTCAAGACTGTCATTATGAAAAAAGGGAAATTAAACTATGCTATTTATGATTTAGAAGCGTTAATGGCTGAAAAACAGCTTACACCGCTTCAAGTCATTGACTTGAAGGGGTTTATGGGAGATACCAGTGATAATTATCCGGGGGTAAAAGGAATTGGCGAAAAGATTGCCTTGAAATTGCTTCTTGAATATCAGTCTGTTGAAGGTGTCTTGGAAAATTTAGATAAGCTGCCAAAGGGTGTAAGAACGAAGATCGAAGCGAATATAGATATGCTTCATTTATCTAGAGATTTAGCAACGATCAGAGTCGATGTGCCAGTGAAATGCGAGCTCAGTGAGTGCTCATGGAACTTGCGCAAGGAAGCAACAACTAGAAAATTTGATGAACTGGAGTTTGGCGGACTCGTTAAACTGTTAGAGAGTACTTATTCTCTTGTTTGATAGATGATTCAACGTATTAATAAATGGGTTTTAAGGAAGGTGTCTTGACTTTGGAGCTCATTTATTTGCAGACATTTCGTGAAGTAGTGAAGTGGGGAAGCTACACTCGTGCAGCTAAAGAGTTAGGTTATGCACAATCCAGCGTGACAACACAGATTCAGAGATTAGAAGAAGCTTATGGCGTTATTCTTTTTGAACGGTATGGAAGAAGAATGAAACTAACGCTAGCCGGAGAATCTCTTGTACACTATGCGGATGAGATTACGAGGCTGCACAGGGAGTCTAAGGAGGTTGTTTCCAAACCATCTGCAGGAGCCCTGACTATAGGTACAATTGACACGTTAGCTGCTTTTTATTTGCCGCCCTTTTTTCAGTCCTTTCGCAAGGATTATCCGGATATTAATTTGATTATCCAGCCAGCTAACGAGCCTTATATTATAGAATCAGTTAAAGATGGTATTCTTGATATGGGATTTATTTTGGATCCTCCGCTCCATCATCCGGATATTGAAACGGTAGCTTTGAGGGAAGAAGAGCTAGTTATTATCGCTCATCCGAATCACAAGATTCATGAAATGCCGGCAATCCATATTCATGAATTGAATAATGAGTCTTTGATCTTAACCGAAGAAGGCTGCACGTATAGAGCTATGTTGCTTAAAGTGCTGGATGCGAGCCAAGTTAATGTCAAAATATCATGCGAGTTCGGGAATTTGGAAGCAATCAAACAATGTGTCACCTATGGATTAGGCATAGCCTTATTGCCACGGATTGTGGTTGAAGCGGAAATCAAGAAGGGGCAATTGGTCGCTTCTCATCTGCAGCATCCTGATCTTAAATTTTATACACAGCTTATTTATGCTAAAAGAAAGTGGCTGTCAGAGCCATTGCAAGATTTTTTGAAGCTCTTCTCTGGGAGTAATGATCAAAATTATTGATAGTTCCATTCGAAAACTATCGATAACTCCGTACATGAGAATCATGGTAAATTACTAACAAGCAGCCGCGATGCTATACTATGCAATCATGATTTCAATCGGAGGTATCCAATATGGAAAATCAAAATTTTGGTTCACTTGTTCTTGAAACTCCTGCAGCGCTACCCAGTGATATCTATCAGCATTACTTGAATAAGCTCTCTATGGAGACAGATGTCTCAGACGTTATGCTCGACATGGAGCGGGGTGTAGAGGAGTTTATTTTGGTGGATGTACGCTCTCCTAAAGCATACGCGGAATGTCATATTTACGGCTCCCGTTCTTTGCCATATCGTCTCATTAATGAAGAGTCAACTGCTTTATTTGCAAAAGAGAAAGTGATTGTCGTCTACTGTTGGAGCCCAGCGTGTAACGCAGCTACGAAAGCTGCTGTTAGATTAAGCGCTCTTGGTTTTCAAGTGAAAGAAATGATTGGCGGTATTGAGTACTGGAGGAAAGAAGGCGGAAGGGTAGAAGGAAGTCTTGGGGAAATGGACCTCTCATTGATTGAGTCATAATGAAATAGGCCAACAATGCTGTTGCAGGATGTCGATGCAACAGCATTGTTTGTTTGATTGAATACAGATGGTGGTTAAATGTTACTAAGGACAAGAAATTCTCTTCGCAAGCTGTACATAACTGGACTAAATTCGTCGATATAAACATTTGGGTAATGATTTTTTATTCAGGGAGGATTAATCAATCAATGAAGACATCTTGGGGGTACAAATTCAAACGAGCAGCAGTTACAGTAACGGCTGCTACAATGCTTTTATCAGTGTCTATGATCGGACCAGATACTAGTATGCATCGTTCAGCAGCTGCCGAGGCGACTAAGCAGCAAGTGGTCATCACGTATCCAACAGCGAACGTAGTACTATCGCTTGATAAGAGGCTTCCGCTAGCGGACAAGCTAAAGCTCTCAACCTCCGTCAAAGTCAACTTTGAATCGGGCAATAGTGCAGTAGCACGAGTAAATAGTGATGGGGTTGTCATTCCAGTATCCACTGGTACGACAAATATATGGATTAGTGTAACAAAGCAAGGTTATGAAGGGAAATTAAAGCTTCCCGTAACAGTTAAAGCAGCTGCCTCGAGCTTTCAAGTGACTCAAGCTGTGAAGAAGGTTAAAGTATCTGGCAAAGTCTATTCGGTGCAAACCGTGACGATTCCGAAAGGAATGCCTGTAACAGCAGGTCTATCTGGGCGTAAAGTAGGTGCAGTCCAGTCCTTATTGGATATTGCCAAATCCTATCGTGCAGATGTGGCGATCAACGGGACCTATTTCGAAGCTTACGGGGGTGTTCCTGATCCGTATGGAACAGTAATTAGTGACGGCATTGTTGAGCATATAGGAAATACCGGAACAAGTGTTGGCTTCAAATGGGACGGAACGTCAGTTATGGACACACTCCGTATTAAGATAAAAGGGGCAACGAACGGTTCATATAATCATCCGAACAATTGGTATGTCTATTTCATCAATCGCACGCCAACTAAGGGCATTGCATCGGCTGTGATGTACACGCCAAAACGCGGTGCTAAAGTTGGATTTAGCTACGGATCGGCAGTTACGGTGCGAAAAGGCGTTGTGACGAAGGTTGGGAAGAATAATAATGCGGATATACCGAAGGACGGGTATGTCCTCGTATTTAACGGATCAGAGGAGAAACTCGCAAATCGGTTTAAGGTAGGCACTCTTGTTGATTACAAGATCACATATACGAACGCAGCGGGACAGGAAATACCGTGGAGTGATGTTCATACCGCAATTGAGGCTGGACCTCGATTAGTTAAAGATGGAAAACTAGCGGTTGATCCAGCCAAAGAAGGTTTCAGCAGTGCCAAAATATTGACGGATGGCGGTGCTCGCAGCGGTATTGCAATCAAGAAAGACGGGACCATTATACTAGCGACCGTTCCCGGAGCAACGATTAAACAATGGGGTTACATCATGCTAGGTCTTGGAGCCTATCAAGCGATGAACCTCGATGGTGGAGCTTCCTCAGGATTATTCGTAAAAGGGAAAAATGTAACGACTCCTAGCCGTCAGATTAGCAATGCGTTATTGTTCAGCAATAATCCGAAGTGGTAATAAAGAATAATGCCCTTACTGCTTCGCCTAATGTGGCGGAGCGGTAAGGGCATTGCTTATTGCTAAGGTTCATCCAATGCGTCAGGAAGTTCTATGAAATGATCGTCACCGGGATAGTGCCGATCCAAATCTTGAGGCAAACTACGATTCTCGTAGGAGAACCGTCTAGATGACCTTTGATCGATACGCCAAGGCGTGCTCTTACCTAGAGATTCTGCTACAATATCCGATCCGTAAGGACCTTCTGGGAATTCTTCTGGAATAAGGTCATTGCGTTGCGATTCCACTGTGGCTAAATCTGTATACTCGCTGCGTTCTTCGTCAATAAACCGATCCACCCCACACTCGCCTCCTGAAATGGTTGTAAGTTATCGTTTGCCATTTCAGTATGTCCTTTTCTAATCGGTAAAATGCACCGTGCCTACCACGAAATATAAAAATTGGGCAAGGTCAGCTGCTTCTTCCTCCGTTATCTTAAAGGTGAATTCCAGGTAACCCTCTTCCTCTAGATCGTCAGGACCAATAATTGCTGTACGGCCAGATTGCAGATCGGTAACGAGCTTTTTCCCGTAAAATCGATTTGTGCCTGTAATAGCAAGGTCAAAGCGCTTCATGCTGGGAACGATGAATGTCACAAATCTTGTTGAAGTTTCTTCGGTTGTATCGGACATAAAATCAAAATCAGGCAATAGCATGTTGTAAAGCCCTCCACTCCACTCGTTTCGATCATTATACACCAAGAAAACGCTTGTAATAAAGAGATCATTATGCTAGATTAAATGTAATCGAATGAATGATCGTTGAGGAAGCACCTCTCTTGCCTACAGCAGGAGGGGTGCTTTTTGTCGTTCACTTATTCGCTCTACATTATTCAGAGGAGTGAAGCAAGGATGCAAATCGTTTTCTTGAATACGTTCGACATGCATTCGACAGACGGGGAGATCAGCAGCGCGCAGCTATCCATTTGTGAAAGAGAAGGTATTTGGGCCGTTATGTGGGTGGAGGGGACAGGAACACCTAGCACGTGGTTTGAAGGTATCTCATGGGAAGAGTTAATTATTGCTTTCCGGCATGGTGTAGCAGTCAAAATGGGTGAAGGATATAAACCAGTCATTGACGGGATGCTGGAGGACAGACGCAATGCAGCCAGTGGTCTCCTGCCGATGCTTCAATGTTATGGAGAGCTCAATGCGAATAAGGAGCTCTTCGAAGCGCTGCGTGAATGGCGTCGCGGAATTGCAGTCTCAGCGAAGAAATCAGCTTATCTCATTGCTACGAACAGAATTTTGTGGATGATCAGTGCTTATATGCCTTTTACTTCAGAGGAGCTGCTGCAAATACCTGGATGGGGGGAAAGCAAGCATCAAGCGTATGGGTTAGAGGTGTTGGAAATTACGAATAAGTATAGTCGCTCCACTAATTTTCCATTGCAATGGGTAGCTGACAAGATTGATCTTAAGGCATTTACTCAATGGCTGTATAAGCAGAAGGAAATGAAGTATAAGAACGATATGGATCGTCAACAGCAGAAAAGAAAAATACTTAGCTTCGTAGGGCAAGGGGGAACACTTGAGCAGCTTCAATCGGAATTAGATTTGTCTCGACGTGAAATCATGGATCGAATCGAACAGCTGGAAACAGAAGGTTATGATTTCGAACCGCTCATAACACGGGAATTGGCGGATATCCCCGAAACGGAGCAAGAGCTAATATGGGAGACATTCCGGCAAGCCGGAGATCGTTATTTGAAGCCGGTGCTGCAACAAGTGTATGGAGCCGATGGAGTTAAGGATAAGCAAGTGGATGTGCTGTACGAAAGGCTGCGCCTGCTCCGATTGCGATACCGAAAGGATAGTAAGCAGCAAGCTATATAATATAAAGATGAGGCGTCTAGTAAGTTAAAGGCGCTTCTTTTTTATTCACACCTGGCCAAATAGGATCGGAATAACGAATCGATGCACCAGAATCACATGGCAGACCTGAATCATAAGAGAAATTGCCAATTTGCTCTTCAATGGACTGGCGCAGCTCCAGCTGCTTTTCAATAGATAATAAGTCGTTGCTCGTATTTCTTAACCATTCCAGAATGGTTCGTAGGATGGAAATTGAATCACTCATGGCTTGATCCCAGAGTGTCCATGCATTGTCATGATGATCAATTTGCTTATCGGTAGGGTCAATCCAGGGAAGGTTAGCTTCGTTTAACACATCAAATAGAACTTCGCGATGAAAGACAAATGGTTCGATTTGTCCGATCGTTAGTGCTCGTTTAATGCCAGTAGGATCATGAAATAACCGCTGGGCTCTGATCATATCACGATTAGCAGCATTCCAGTCCTCTCGGCGAATTTGGGATGCTAATTCAGGGTAATGATTGCGAGCGATGAGCTGGAATGCATCTAGTATAGGGGCAGGAAGCGGACCGCCTATTGCAATTTCTTTCCATACGGGTGTTTTCCACGTTTCAATACCACGCAGCTTGCGGGCGATTAACGTATCGATCATAATTTCATAACGCTGATGATCCCACTTGCAGAATCCAGATCTGCTAAATACAAATGGATGCAAATGACGATCCAGCACATGATGTAATACAAATCCTATCGCATAAATAATGGATGGATCAGTTTGTACAACCTCAGCAGATCTTCCCTTTACTGAATCAAGTAATTCCATAATGACTGGACCGCAGTTAATCTGATGCATTTCCGTTCCAAGACGGTTCATTGCTGACTTTCTCATCCAAGGGAGAAAACGATGATACAATAAGAAGTCAGGACCTTGACAGCCCATATTAAATATACGACGTTGTTTATCTAAGTGAATTAGGTCTTGTTCTCCGAGTTTATCCAGTACTATTTGACCGAAAATAAAATGAGTCCAAACGTTCGGCATGACAAGATCCTCCATTTTGCTTCATATATGGGATGGAAAGCGCGACTCTTTACATAGGACTAAAGATTCATTAATGCTAATATTAGTATACTTGTCCTACATATTTAAGTATAATTAGAAATTATAGTAGACCTTGCGCGAATTTTGTCGAAAAGGAGCGTTTCCTCTAAATGAAGGCAGATTATATTAATCCGTTTCTTGAATCCGCAAAGCTCGTAATTGAACAAGTTATTCAGATCCGTCCATCTACCGGACAGCTTAGTTTGAAGGATATCAAATTCGTTGAAAATTATATTTGGGTTCAAATAGAATTAAACGGTCAAATGAACGGTGACATTATATTCGGACTCAGTGAAGAAGTGGCTCTCAAAATTGTGTCAGCCATGATGGGCGGTTTCGCTATCTCCGAAATGGATGATATCGGACGTAGCGCGATCTCTGAGCTCAGTAATATGATTAGTGGAAATGCAAGCACGATGTTGTCGAACCAAGGAGTGAAAGTTGAGATTTCACCGCCTAAAGTGATTCATTCTGCTCAACTGGCAGGATTCTCTGCTAGTCAAGCACTGACCATTCCACTCATTATGGATGGGATTGGACAGTTGGACATTCAGGTATTAGTCGCATCGTAGCACAGAAACGGCTCCTTTGGGGGCTTTTTTTTTGCTTATGGAGTCATGATCAAGTAAAATTGATATGGGTGATGTTGGATGTTAAAGGGGAAAGTTGTGCTTATATCAGGAGCTTCTAGCGGCATTGGAGCTTTAACGGCTAAGCTGCTGTCTGAACACGGTGCAATTCCAGTGTTGACAGGGCGTAATTTAACCAAGCTTCATGAGAGCGCTGCTGAAATAGGCGGTAGCTGTGCAGTTTATCAAATGGATGTTACAGATATGCAACAGGTGCAGCAAATTGTCGACACTATCATTGCGAAATATGGTAAAATCGACATTTTATTAAATAATGCTGGGTTCGGTAAATTCGAATCCTTCGAAGATGCGCCAGTAGAGAGCTTCGAGCAAATGATGGACACTAACTATATGGGAATCGTGCGTTGCACGAAAGCAGTTGTGCCTTATATGCTGAAGCAGGGCACTGGACATATTGTTAATATCGCCTCCATGGCTGGTAAGATTGGTTCTTCGAAGTCGACTGGCTATTCAGCTACTAAACATGCTGTGCTTGGCTTTACCAATTCGCTCAGGATGGAGCTTAAGAATAAAGGTATCATTGTGTCGGCAGTTAATCCTGGACCGATTGATACGCCATTCTTCACTGTTGCTGATCCTTCAGGTTCTTATGTGAAAAATGTAAGTTGGTTCATGATGAAGCCGGAATATGTCGCCAAATCGATAGTACGTGTTATTGAACGCCAGAAAGCTGAGCTTGATCTGCCCGTAGCTGCTTCCGCAGGCATTAAGCTTTATCAGCTGTTCCCACGCTTAGCTGACCGCATATTCGGCAGCTGGTTTAATCGAAAATAGTGGTTTAAACAAGAGAGGAAATAAGAATGAGTAAGCAAACATGGAATGAACTAGGTATTAATGAGCAGCTTGGATTAAAGCTTGCAGACAATGGCATTACTGAACCGACGGCGATCCAAGCCGATGCTATACCAATTCTGCTTCAAGGACATGATGTATCGGCAAGATCGCAAACCGGTACAGGCAAGACATTGGCGTATTTGCTGCCGATGCTGCAGCAGATGAACGCTGCTTCACCGTCGCTGCAAGGCGTTATTCTTGCACCAACTCAGGAGCTTGCGATGCAAATCGTTCGCGTGGCGGAGATTTATGCAGAGCCGCTGAATCTGCGAGTGCAACAGTTGATAGGAGGCGCAGCATTAAAGCGTCAAGTAGAGAAGCTCAAGCTTCGCCCTCATCTTGCTATCGGAACTCCAGGACGCATACATGAGTTATTGAAGCTGCGCAAATTGAAGCTGCATGACGTCCGTTTCGTTACGATTGATGAGGCGGATCAAGTGTTCGAGCTTGGTTCTACACGTGAAGTGGAGACGATTCTTCATGGTATGAACAAAGCGCGTCAAATTACGTTTTTCTCGGCTACCTATCCGGATCAAATGGCGAGATTCGAAGGACGTTGGATGACCGATCCAGTTCGTATTCAGATTGCTCCAGAGCATCGTGTGTCGGAGACAATTGATAATTATTATTTGATAAGCGATAAACGGGATAAAACCGATACAGCACGTCGTATTATTCGATTGCTGAATCCACAGTCAGCGCTGTTGTTTCTTAATACGACAGATAACATTTCGAATTGGGAATCGAAGCTTAGCTACGAAGGGTTCACTGTAGAAGCGCTGTATGGAGATGCAGATAAGCAACGCCGTGCAGCTACGCTGGCTCGGTTCCGTGATGGTCGCTGCCAACTTCTGTTAGCAACAGATGTTGCGGCACGCGGGCTGGATATTGAAGGACTGCCGCTAGTCATAAACTTAGATCCGCCTATTGATGCCGACCATTATGTGCATCGCGCAGGTAGAACTGGACGGATGGGACGCTCAGGAACGGTTATTTCGATCGTTACACCGCAAGAGCAGTTCATCATGGAGAAATTCCGCAAGCAGCTTGGTATCGAATTCCCAGAGAAGGCTATGTTCAAAGGGAAATTGGTTTCTCCTGATGAGATTGGCAAGAGCAACGCTTATTATGGTCGTGCAGGCAAGCAGGAACAGGCAGAAGTGAAACGAGTCACAGATGAGAAGCGAGTAGCATTGAAGGATACGCCTAAGAAAACAGCGAATGCAACTACAGCAGAGCAAATCCTTAGAACAGCTAAGGATGCTGCTGTACGCACTAATGTGACAAGTGAACCGGAAGCTAAGCGTAATGCTACAACGGATAAACCTAAGCCTGCGAAAGCAGCTTCACAGGTGAAACCAAGACAGGAACGACAACGTGCTAAGAAGGATAAAGGTGCTCCGAAATGGCTAAAGGCAAAACGCGAAGCCAAGGAAGAGAATAAAGAATAAAAATATTTTTTTGAAAGCCACCCTCCCAAAGCGATAAACCTTCAACGAAACGTATAGGCGAAGGTAGAGACGGAAGATAATTCCGCAAATCGTAATAAGGGAGAGTGGCTTTTTTGACGAATCAACCGATATGGAAAAAGACTGTGATAACTGGAATGGCCTTGTTAATGTTAGCAGGTGGAGGAACATCAGCGTTCGCACATGACAATAAACATGATAAAGATGATGATCGTAAAGAAGATAAACATGATAGCAGAAATGACAAAGATGATGACGATGATGATGATGACAAAGCTACATGGAAGTTCGAGGATGAGGATGAACTGAAATGGGCAACTGAATATATCATGCGTCTTTCCTCGAAGGGTGTATTTACAGGCTATGAGGATGGTACATTCAAGCCAAACCAAAAAATATCTCGAATTGAGACGTTAGTGGCTGCAGTTCGCTTGATGGGACTTCGTGCTCAGGCTGAATCAGAGGCAGAGATGAATACGGAGCTTAACTTCAAAGATAGTCAATTAATCGAGAAAAAGTACAGCTGGGCTGTCGGATACGTCGCAGTAGCGCTAGAGAATGATTTGTTCGCGGAGACAGATACAGAAGTAAAACCTCAAACAAATGCGTCGCGACTGTGGGCAGCTACCATACTTATTAAAGCGCTTAAACTCGAAGATGAAGCAAAAGCTTTGAATAATACAAAGCTAGACTTTAAGGATGCTAAAAATATTCCGGCGGGTTCGGTAGGTTATGTTGCATTGGCATTGAAAAAGGGAATTATTACTGGATATAACGATAATACTTTCCGTCCTAATCAACCTGTAACGAGAGCAGAGCTTGCAGCGCTGCTGGATCGCACAGATAGTGAACTGCCTGATAACGATGCTAAGGCAATTGTAGGTAATCTGAAGGTCGCAGTTTCTGGCAATCAAATTACAGTTGTTAAAGCTGATAAGTCGGAAGTAACACTGAATCTGGATCCTAACGTATTTATTTTCCGGAATGATAAGAAAGCAGCTGTAAATGCATTGAAAGCAGGCGATGAAGTACTTGTCCGCACTTATCAAAACCGAGTCGTATTCATCGAAGTAACTAAAGCAGTATCGGATACGGTTTCTTTTGCGGAAACGGGCGTGGTGAATACAGTAACCGTTAACGCAGAGGGCAAACTGGCAACCATTTCGATTACGAAAAAAGTTAATGATGTAACGTATTCGCTTATTTACAATATCGATGCGAATGTAACGATTGTCGGCAACGCTGGTCAATTAACGAATGGTCAGGTTGTTGAGGTGAAAGGCGAAAACGGGACGGTCAAGTCGATTGTGATTCGGTAGAGAAGTTTTAGTAGAGCACTTAGTAATAGAGTGGGGTAGCAGATTAGGGGACGGGTGTAACTCCCTCCAGCTGCTGTTGTCCGTTCTATTCTTGATCATATATTTTAAATGTGGAATAGAACGGACAAACGCGTTGCTCTTCCGGGAGCTACACCCTTACCCCTTTCTGCAATTCACTCTAGAAAACTAAAAGCATTCTACCCAAACTTGCTTTAGAACGTGTACCCTCTCTCGAGATGAGAGAGGGTATACCCATATATAACCACTATGCTAGGCAGGTCCATTCTGCTGTTCTCTTAAAAGACTAGAGAGCTTTTTCCTCCTCCGTTCAATTTGTAGGTCCAACGATGACATTCTCGGATGTACCCGATTACTACGCTAAGCGATTCATTACACAAGCAAGTCAAGTTGGCATTGTTCGAGGAGCTAGTGCAACGGAATTTAAACCTCTCGCTAATGCCAAAAGAGCTGAAGCTGTAGTCATGTTACAGCGCGCATTAGATTTGCAAGACAGTGAATTACCCGAGGACGAAGTACTCTTAAGCGCCGTCTTGGACTCAGAAGAGAAGGAAAACCAGATTTATAAAGACAAAACTTATGAGAAATTGGAAGAGGTACAGCCGCTTTTTTATTCGGGATACTACTTAGCAATTAACCAATTCACCACACAGGAACTTCTCGCGCTTGTAGAAGAAGGATATGAAGTAGGTATGGAGAAGCTCACGGATCAAACACTTACTGTGTTGAATAAAACAGATCGCTTTGCCGTAATTGAGTCCAAGGGTGGAAGCTACAAAACAAGCATTACTATTGATAATGAGCACGACCTCGAAACCATCGCAACCGATGGTCAATATTTACTGAAGAAAATGCAAGATAATAGTTGGAAAATATATATGTACTATCAAGATGAGCAACAATAATTCAGCACATCCTTTGATAGATAATGAGAGGGAGTATGGACGGAAAACGTTCATGCTTCCTTTTTGATTTCTGGATCTAATTGTTGGCATAGTGACGGGAAAGGGAAGTGGGATTCTGTGGGGTAACTTGCTAATAGGATGGAAGAGCTGAGCGGAGCGGACACAGGAGCCGTTATTTACTGTTTTTTTGTTGATTTGGAGTGTGAGCGGACACCAGAGCCGTTATTTGGGTGAAAAACGTCGGAATTAGTCTTAGTGAAGTTAATAGCGGAACTGGTGTCCGCAAGAATGCTCAAAGAGAGTAAATAGCTAGAATAACGGATTCTGTGGCCGCAAAGGATCGGGATAAGGCGCTTTTTTTGAATTTTGTGGGATTATTCGGTATGCTGGTAGTAGAGAAATAATCTATGACAATTGAAGGTGGATGTATGACAGAACCAATATTGCAAGTGGCAGGGTTAACCGGCGGGTATAGTCCTCGGCGTCCCGTGCTGCACGATATTTCATTCGAGATTCGTGCAGGGGAAATGGTTGGATTGATAGGACTAAATGGTGCAGGGAAAAGCACGACGATTAAACATATACTTGGGTTAATGAATCCGCAGCAAGGCGGTATTAAAGTTGGCGGAGTTACATTAGAGGAGGATACCGAGCGGTATCGCTCAGCCTTTGCTTATGTGCCCGAAACACCAGTGCTTTTCGATGAATTAACGGTTGAAGAGCATCTGCGATTAACAGGTATGGCTTATGATGTAGCAGATGAGCAATTTGAGCAGAGGAAAGACCATTTACTCAATGAATTTCAAATGACTGCCAAACGTTCGGCATTCGCCTCTCACTTATCTAAAGGGATGAAACAGAAGGTAATGATCATGAATGCCTTATTGTCAGAACCTCCGCTTTACATTATTGATGAACCTTTTCTGGGACTCGATCCATTAGGCATTCGTTCTTTGCTGGACCGTCTTGTAGAGGTGAAAAGGAAAGGATCGGCAATTCTAATGAGCTCGCATATATTAGGAACTGTTGAGGCTTATTGTGATCGCTTTATCGTTATGCATCATGGGCATGTTGTAGCGCTTGGTACGCTTGAAGAGGTGTGTCAGACAGCAGGGGTTGAGACACGCGGAGGTGCTCTGGAGGAAGCGTTCTACAGGCTGGTAGCAGGAGACAAGCAATGATGGCGTCAGACCGTTCACTAGAAGCCATCTGGATGAAGCGGGCACGTGAGTTCCGCAAGGAGACTATTCCTTATTTTGGCTATATGGGACAAAGCGGTTTCTCATTATTCCTGTCTTTGATATTCATATCTTCTGCACTCGGCTACATAAAGCTGCTTCGTGGCGTATCGCCCGATTTCCCTGTAACCTTGGTAGGAGTAGCAGTAATGTTGCCATTATTATGTTGGACTCCGCTTCGAACCTGGCTGACGGCTGCAGATATTGTATTTCATATGCCGAAAGAGGCGAGTATGGATACCTACATGCAACGCTCTTTCCGCAGAAGCAGGATTATGACTTCTGTATTAGGAGCACTCCTATTGCTCTTATACTGGCCGATCTACAAGCAAGGACCAGGTCTGGCAAATGGATGGATGCTTGTTGTATTCGCGATACTTCTTCGAATAGGGAATAACTGGGGAGGATGGAGAGAACGGCAACTTGCTTGGCCTAATATGCGAATTGTACTAAGACTGCTCCGATGGGTGGCTACTGGTATTGCATGGGCTATCGTACTGTTGCGTACACCTTGGCAAGCTGCGTTATTTATCGTGCTTATTAGTTGCTTATTTGCAATGCTGTACAGGCTGCCCAGTCGTCTTTCCTTCCCGTGGGAAAGGCTGATTCAGGAAGAAGCGAATACGAGAAGAAGATTTTACTTGTTCTTCGGCCTGTTTATTGATGTTCCAACATTGCCATCTCGTACAGCCTCCAGAAAATATATGTCTTGGCTGCTTACACTGATCCCTTATCGCAATCGGAATACGTTCGTCTATTTGTATACAAGTTCGGTCATTCGTACGGAGATGGGCGGTATTCTTATTCGGCTGATTCTACTGAGTGCGCTTATTGTGTATTGGTTCGCGGAAGCTCATTGGCTAGAAGGTTGGGGAGCCGCTGGTGTGTATATGGTGTCTGTTCTCATCGTCTCTGTTCAACTAGGGGGCTTGCGTCAAATTCACAGCTTCTCTGTATGGCGTCATGTCTATCCTTTGCCAGACTCACAACGAACCAAAAGTATCATATTAGTAGATAGATGGGCATTGTTGATTGTAGCCGTACTGGTATGGCTACCAGCGGGACTGACTCTAATGCTGACGGGTTATAGCATACCGGCAGCAGCTGCGTTAATTCTCAGCATTTTATATATTTTCTTTATTCGTCCAAGCAGGCTGAAGCGTAAAATGGTATCAGAAGCGGATGAAGAATAAGCTTGTTATACTAATTGATTGGAAAATAGAAAAGCATCCTAATCACGGATTTGTAATCTGTGATTAGGATGCTTTTTCCTGGTTATTGAAGGTATGAAATTAGCTTAATTCTGTAACAGCTTTATAAATAGTATCAAATAATTCTTCGAGATGTGGTTCCTCAATGCAAGAGAACGCTACACGCAAGTCGGTGTCGCCAAGGGCAATCGTTCCAATTCCATATTCGTCCAATAGACGCATCCGAACGGATTCTGCCGATACCTTGCTCAATTTCAGGCACATAAAGTAGCCAGAGTTGAACGGGTAGTATTCCCATACATCGCCATAACGACCGCTGTCGAGCAGAGATTTGACACAATTGGCACGACTCTTCATCACATCGTATTTCTGAGCTTTCTGCTCTTCGAACTCTGGAGATTGGAGGGCGCGAAGTACAAAAGTTTGCGATGGGTGAGGACCGCTGGAAATAGTAGCACGAATAATCCCCATCGTTTTTTGTTCCAATGCGTTCAGTACTTTCTCAGAAGCCGATGCATACGTAATAAAACCAACGCGGAAGCCCCAAACATATTCTTCTTTAGTTGCGCCATCAACTTTGATTGGCAATACGCGCGGATGCAAATCAGCAAGCTTGCCGAACAAGGACTCATGAACGGAGTCTTCGAAGAATAGACCAAAGTAAGCATCATCCGTTACGGCAACGACATTAATTCCTGCTTCAGCAGCTTCACGAATAACAGCGATAATTTCATTGCCTTCTTCTACGCCTGGTGTATAGCCAGTCGGGTTGTTCGGGAAGTTAAGAATAACAATCGCTTTACCTTTGTTTTTCTGAGCCATTAATGCTTCACGAAGACCAGCACTATTGAATCGGTTCTGATCATTATAAAGAGGGTATTCTACAATTTCAGCACCACGGCGGATACCGAATGTAAGCTCGTAGTTTTCCCAGTTTTTATTTGGAATAATGACTGCATCGCCTACATCAGCGAACAGGTCTGATACGATGCTGAGACCATGGGTCAAAGCGTTGGTTACAACAGGGTTGCTAAAGCTCTTGCCCTCGATAGATGGATTTTCTTTCACCATCTTCGTACGCCATGCGGAGCGAAGATCAGGCTTGCCGGCAGGCGGTGCATATTCATATAAATCCTTCGGATTATAAGCAGTCAATGTGTCTTGAATCACTTTCAGGTGCATCGGTTGACCGTCTTCTATTGCAATTCCGATAGTAGCATTAAATTTCTTGGCTTTTGCTTTCGCTTCAGCCGATTGGCTTAATATGCCTTCTTTCGGGAAATAAATAGCTTTTCCTAAAGCGGACAACATCGCATAGACGTTCGGGCTCTCCGCTTCTAACGTCTCATTCAACTGCTGTGCAAGTGGGTTCATGGACTTCATTCCATCCTTCCGAAAAATCATTTCATAGTTTTATAAGTTGCTTTTCATTACTTGTTTACGAAACGGTCTTTGCAGTTATTCTGAGCTCTACAAATTCCGCTTGTCGGGTGCTATTATAACATTTTTTACTCTATCCCACCATTTACAACTGAAAATTTTCGTAATTTTGTGAGAATGTCCATATCCTAAGCTTGCGAAGAAGTTTCTGGCTGTTGTATGATGACGGGATAGGATTCATGATATATAAGCTGACATTATTTTTGCTTTTGAGAGGATTGCTTTGCAAATATTGTGGGAGGTTACATATGCGACAATTATCTTCGGAATCATTTGTTCTGCTTCCGCCTATTGCCAAAATCGTATGTGAGCCGGGCTGGAAGTGGTTGCGTCGTGAAAAGCCGATGGCCAATTTTGATTTATTTTATGTATGGAGCGGTGAAGGAGTAGTGGAGGTTAATGGCAACCATTATACGGTTGGCAAAGGCAGCTGCTTTCTGTTCCGACCAGGTGACCATACGAGCGCGACCCATAATCCTCAGAAACCGCTTGTGCTGACCTACATTCATTTTGATACAAAATATCCGGTGGAAGAAATACCTGAACGATATCGCGAATTAAGTGATACGGTAGATTTTGAATATATGTTGTCTCGTTATGTACGACTTTTTCTAGTGAAAACGTATGCTGCCGAGGAGGAAGCGGTGCTGGTTCTCAAGCAGCTTATGATTCATTTGCTGCGTGGAGATCGACAGACTCCTGTGGAGAAGAAGGACAGCAATCAGCTGACCGAGGCGATACATGAAATAGCGAATTATGTGAAACAAAACCCTGGTATTCCTCATCGGGTAGAGGATCTAGCGATGCGCGCACAGCTTTCGCCGCGTTATTTCTCGATGAAATTCAAAGAGATGATTGGCATGTCGGTGCAAACCTACATGATTCAAACTCGAATAGAACGAGCGCAGCATTTGCTCATGCATGCAGGAATGAATGTAACAGAGGTAGCGGATGCGCTGGGTTACCGAGATATATTCTTTTTCAGTAGACAATTCAAGCAATATACGGGCCGCAGTCCATCAGAAATTCGATAAAACCTTTCGTTGCACCGTCACTTGGATGGCGCAAACGAAAGGTTTTTTTGTCAATTGTTTAAAGTTCCCGATGATGAGGGCAATATTGACGCATAAGTTCAACCGTCTCCGCATCATATTCTGCCCCACGTTGTAGAAGACCTTCGATGACAGGCACTTTCTTCTCCTCGCTGAGGTTCTGACCAAATTTGAATTTCCCCGTTATTCGCAGCGGTTCGATCTTGACGACGGCTACTCCCTTTAAGCGTCCGCGATATTCACGATCATCCGCTTCTATAGGCTTATGCCCGCCTTCAGGCTGAAGCTTCACCATCATTGCTTGAAGCGCAGTCGCTTTCTCCGCTATATCTTCTACGACTGTTGCAGTACCCGTAATAAGAACCGATTTGAAATAAGCGGTTGCCGGACAAGCCAGTATAGGATCAGTGAAATAAGACGGAATGATGGCATATTCCTTAGCGACACAGAAGGTGACGCGTGATTCTGCTTTAAGGCTGGTCATCTTCTCACCGATACGGCTGCCGTGAAAGTAAATGGCGTTATTGCAAAACACATAGTTAAGCGGAGTTATAGAAGGAAACCCTTCCTCTGTTACCGTCCCGAGAAAACCAAAGCTCATTTCCTGCAAAAATTGTTCCGTCTCCGCAGAGTTCTCGGTTTCAAATTCTTTTCTACGCATAACGATTTCCCTCGCCTTTCATTGATTGTTTAACTACAGCATAATTGGAATATTGACATATAAAAAGATCCAATATAGTGTAGATTTACTGAACCAATTGCAGAGAAGGTGAAATGACGATGGAGCAAAGCTGTCGAATACGTTATGAGCGTTATTATGGTGAAACAGGACGTAAAGCTGAAGCTTTGTTCTTAGCTTTGCGGGAATTAATTATAGACGGCTTGCTTAATGACGGAGAACGGCTCCCTGCCAGCCGCAATTTAGCAGAATCCTTTGACATGTCACGAGGCTCGGTCAATCAGGCTTATGACATGCTCTATGCGGAAGGATTCGTTCGTAGTGAGAGGGGAAGCGGTACATTCGTTGCATATCGACAACCGGACATCTATTCAGCGCAAAATACTGCTGGAGTGCAGATTGCCTTATCCTCTTGGGCACAACGTCTTCAGCCGGTTTCAAAAGGTGGAACAGCAGTGATGAAGCCTCAGGATGCTGTGGGAATTCACTTCAACGCAGGGCTTGTCGATGAGGGTTCCTTCCCATTGGATGAATGGAAAACAGTCATGTTCGAACAGGTTCGTGATGCAA
Organism: Pristimantibacillus sp.; assembly: GCA_048976605.1. GTDB lineage: Bacteria > Bacillota > Bacilli > Paenibacillales > Paenibacillaceae > Pristimantibacillus. The sequence continues at coordinate 91,747 of JBHGUX010000034.1, forward strand.
TGAAACCCGAGAAAGGAGATGACCTCTCAATTGAGGGGCATCGACCCCTTAGAGAAGCCATCATGCATGAGCTTCGGCGTGAGCGTGGGATTATGGCAGATCCGGACGATATCTTTATAACGAGTGGTTCTATGTATGCAATTGCTTTGCTCTCCATGCTGCTCATTGAACCAAATGATCGCGTAGTTGCTGAAAATCCATGTTACGGAGGCATTAGCCGTGCAATAGAGGCTGCTGGTGGAGTAATCATAGATGGTCAGGTGGATGATTACGGTATGATTCCAGAGGATTGGCAGGCGAAGCTGTTATTTGTAACGTCCAGCAGGCAATTCCCCACCGGTGTGCAGCTGTCGCCAGAACGGAGAACACAGCTGCTGGAATGGGCATCGAATAGAGGTGCTGTCATCATAGAAGATGATTATGACAGTGAATTTCGTTGGGGGGGACGCCCTGCCGAACCGCTTAAGGCATTGGATCGAGATGGACGAGTCATCTACGTGGGCACTTTCTCCAAAACGATGTACGCCGGACTGAGGCTTGGCTATGCTGTTGTGCCAGAATCATTGAGAGAGCCAATGCGCCGAGCCAAATTTTTGCTGGAGCCTCATCCCAGCAGCATAGCGGAGCAGAGGGCGTTGGCGACATTTATGGTTAGCGGGCAATATACTCGGCATTTGCGAAGGCAACGCCGATTGTACGGACGCCGTCTGCTTCGCTTTCGCGAGGAAGCTGGTCGTCTGCTTGGAGGCTTGTTTCGCTTCGTTCCATCCGACGCAGGATTGCATCAATTCGCTTATTGGATTGGTGATTCTGCTGATTACGATCGGCTGCGGCTCACCTGTCAGTCTGATGGTGTTAGTTGGAGTGGAGGGGAGCGCTTTTGGAGGGAGCAAGAGGATTTGAAGCTGGCACAGCCAACAGCGCTGTTCGGTTTTTCACATCTTAATGAGGATGAAATAACGGAAGGAATACAGCGAATTGCGAAGTGCTGGGAAAAGATAAAGGACAATGGATCGACGCCAAAGTGGGATTAAGCTCTGAATGGAGCTTGTTCGTACTTCTGGTGTGTAGTAACTAATAAGTTGATGCCAAACAAGCTCCGTTCTGAGCTTGTTTGGACAATGGATCGACGTCAAAGTGAGATTAAGCTCTAAATGGAGCTTGTTCGTACTTCTGATGTGTAGTAACAAATAAGTTGATGCCAAACAAGCTCCGTTCTGAGCTTGTTTGGACTTTGGATGACGGCGTACAATAGTTTGTGTACCAAGATTTGGAGCCTAGGCAGGCACAAAAAAAGTAGGGTATCCTCGGGATTACGACATCACCAAGAAGGAGCCCTACTCAATGACTACTATACCCGAAAACATGCTAACTAATCTAT
>JBHGUX010000035.1:0-105016 GCA_048976605.1 Pristimantibacillus sp.
GCGGCGGCGCTGGGCGGGCTTGCGCTAGCGTTAGCTGCGCAAGCATGGATGCGCGGGCGCCGCGGGCACAAGCCGCGGCAGCGCTCGCGCGGCGGCGCAGCGATGTCGCCGCAGCGGGAGCAGCGCGCAGTAGCGGCGGCGCTGGCCGCGCTGGTGCACGCGCCGGCGGAAGCAGCCGCAGCGCTGCTGGCGGAGCCGCGGCAAGCGCGGGCGAATGCGCCCGAGCATGCGCGAGCGGCGGCACTTGCGCGAGAGCAGCTGCGCGCTGCAGTAGACGTACGGCTGGAAGAGCTGCAGAGCAGTGAGCGGCTGCAAGCCAGCCGCTTGGAGCTGTCGCGCAGACTGTCGCGACTGCAAGCGCTGACGCATGAGCGCCGCGAGGCTTCGCAAGCGGCGGCACAGCAACGAGCCGCAGCCGCAAGGCAATGGCGCGGCTGGCTCGAAGCATTGGCGCTGCCGCAGGCAATGTCGCCTGATGCAACGCTTGAAGTATTCGATCTCGCCGAGCAAGCGATGCAGCGGCTGCAGCAACGAGACCGCCGCGCGGCGAAGAAAGCCGCTGCGGAGTCCCAACTCGCCGCCTTCCAGAAGCAGGCGGCCGAGCTATGCGCCGCCTTCCCTGAGGCGGCACACAAGAGCAGCGCAGACCCGTCGCTTGCGCTCCTGCTGCTGCAGACAGAGATGCGCCGGCTAGCCGCGGCGCATGCAGAAGCCGCTCGCCTCGATGAGCGGCTTCAAGAGCTCCACCATTCGATCACGGCGGCCGAGAGCCGCCTCATCGAACTCAACATGGAAATCGCCGCTTTGCTGCAAGCAGCGGCGATGCCAACCGAGGCTGTCTTCGTGGCAGCCCTCCAAGATCGCGGCAGATTGTCCGCGATCGATATGGAACACAATAAGCTGACGATTGAACTGTCAGCTGGAATGACTGACAAGCGAATTGAAGAGCTGGAGCAGCTGTTACTTAACCATGATGAAGATGAGCTCATAGCACTTCGCCAGGAAGCTGCCTCACTAGCATCCGCAGCTGAACAAGAACGGCTGGACAAGCTGGATACAAGAGGAAGATTGCGGCAGCGGCTTGATCATTTGCTGCAAGAAGATGAGCATCGTGAGCTGCTTGCTGCGAAGGAAATGACAATCGCACAGCTGGAGCAAGATGCGGAACGATATGCAATACTATCTGTAAGTGCGGGACTTATTCATGCGACTAAGAGAATTTATGAAGAGGAGAGACAACCCGTCGTGCTTCGCTTGGCGAGCGGCTATGTCAATCAGCTGACAGAGGGCAGATATACTCGAGTGCTTACGACACCGGGGGATCCTTCTATTCGCTTGGAGTCCGCGGAACAGCGAATAATCGACAGTGTCATGTTAAGCAGAGGAACAGCGGAGCAAGTATATTTGGCGATGAGATTAGCACTTGCAGTGGAGGCAGCTCAGAGTGCTAATTTGCCGCTGCTGCTTGACGATTTGTTCGTGAACTTCGACCGAACACGTCTTAGAGCAGCAGCAGAGCTTCTGGCGAGCATAGCAGTAAAGAGACAATTGATTCTCTTCACTTGTCATGAGCATATACGCGATGTTCTGAAGGAGCAGCTGCCCCAATCGATGCTGTACGAAATGCCCAGCAGACGCCAGTAGCTTTCAATCTCAGTAACTCTTCTTATTTTATGTAGTTCTAAAGGTCTGCTATGTTCTGAATTTTGCATACAGTCCAATCGCACTTAACGCACCATCAGCTCTTTCAAACACTGCTTTTCGTCATTTTCTTACGAATGATTAAGACGAGCCATCCCAGACTGATTAATCCGAATAATGGATATAGGGTGGACAATAACAAGCCGAAGCCGATTTGGCTTGCAAAGAAACAGAAAGCTAATATGATAATCGTAATGATCGACCGAGACCATTTCAGTCGTTCTTGTAATTGCAGAGTAAGACCATAAATATCGGCGATTAAAGTTGTAAAGATTTCGGCGAATATTAGAAATACATAGATGAACTGCATGGTAGCGCCTAGTTGTCTTGCGATGCCCCCCATAGGAATGGCATATTGCTGTATCCCAGGCATATGCACGGATAGTGCAATATGACCGGCAAGCAGCATGAAACCAATACCAATGCCGCCAACCCATGAGCCGACTACGATGACCTTGCGGTCTTGGATTTCTGCCCCAAGCGGTACAAGCACGGCTTGAGCCATTGAGAGGTTAAAAGCCGTATAGAGAAATGGTGCTGCCCATGCTGCCCATATCGTATGATCAGTCGGCAGTGTGATGAACCGTCCTGCACCTGGTGTGTGGAAGGTATCGATCATAACGAAGACGGTGAACAGCAACATAAGCGGGACGACTATGGCATTGACTGTTAAAATCGCGTTCATCCCTTTGCGCAATAAGAAATAACAAGCAACTATCGTAATAAGAAGGCCGCTTTGATAGGAGATGTTCCAGTTCTCATAAAAAATAGTGCCTGCACCGGCCAACATGACGGCAGTTACACCTAGCAACACGACAAGCATGAAATGGCTGATCCAGAGGCCATATTTTTCACCGAACAGTGCTTTGTTTAAGTCTTCATAGGACTTAGCTTTGATTTCACTGGATATGAGCATCATTTTGCTGCCAAGCCAAATAAACATAGCGGTAGCCAGTGCAATTGTCAGTGTGCCCCAATAACCAAATCGGGTAAAAAACTGTAAAATTTCTTGCCCGGTAGCAAACCCGGCGCCTACAATGGTGCCCATATAGGTCGATGCGATCTGCAGCACCTTTCCTGTACGTTTCAGCATGAGTGCTCGTCCTCCGTTCGATGAACCTTCTATATAAAAAGGTATGCATGGTAGAAGACAAGCATGACAGCAAGTTCATTTCATATTGCAACTGAAGGCGGTTCTTATTCATCATGGCTATGTTCATATCTATCCTTATATTTATCTCGGCACTTGCTCTTATTATTAGTAAGCCAAAAGGTTTACACGAAGCTTTTACAGCATTGGCAGGCGCAGGAGTGCTGTTCGCACTGCAACTGTTGATTCTTGAGGATGCGGCTTACATTTGGGGTTTTGTATGGAATGCTACATTTTCATTAATTGGCGTTATGATTTTTACCTCGCTGTTGGATCATAATGGCTTCTTTCGTTGGGCTGCACTCCATCTTGTTCAGCGCTATCATCATCGCAGGTTGCTGCTATTTGCTTTATTATCGCTGCTTGCGGCGGCGATTACGATATTCTTCAATAACGATGGGACGATTCTCATTATGGTGCCGATTGTGCTTGAGGTTACGGCGCTGCTGCGATTATCTCGCGGAGGAAGGCTAGCGTATCTGTTAGGTATCGGCTTTATGGCAGATACAGCAAGCGCACCTCTTATGATGAGTAATCTTACTAATCTATTAACGGCAGATTTCTTCGACATTCCTTTTGGTTTATATGCGTCCCATATGTTGCTTCCGGGACTAGCGGCAATAGGGGCAACTGTATTCGTGATGACTATGTATTTCCGAAAAAAAATTCAATCTGAGGAAAACAACGAGCATTCGCCATACCTATTTCCTAAACCTCATACAGCCATTGGAGATCGGCGCTTGTTCCGACTATCCTGGCTAATTATCGTTTTAATGATGGTTGGTTACTTAGTATCGGAGAGATTCGGAATACCGGCATCTGCGGTGGCATTAGGAGGGGCAGCCATTCAGTGGGTTACTTCAGCGGCAGCGGGGCGCGCCCCGCTCAAACAAACGGTATTGCGCGCCCCATGGCTTATTATTGTATTTGCATTATCGATGAACCTTATCGTATATAGTCTGCATATCCACGGAGCAACAGCTTGGTTCCCTGATTTGATTGCACAGACGACTGAACATAGTAGTCTAATTGGCATTCTCGGTTCAGGCGTTTTATTCGCTCTCTTGGCATCTGTCATCAACAACTTGCCAGCGGTATTAATCTCATCACTGGCTATCGTTCAAGTAAACGGACCGGATTATTTGCCTTATGCGAGCTTGCTGGGCACATCAGTTGGTGCGAAGTTAACGCCAATCGGTTCGCTTGCTACACTGTTGTGGATGCAGCTTGTGCGACAAGGCGGCATAACGCTGTCATGGAAAGAATATACCAAATATGGTCTGATACTAACTTTCCCGATATTAATATGCGGTCTCTTTGTTCTATGGTTAACGGGTTGGAGCTAACTGAAAGTTGATATTTAAGTCTTCGCAGCCTGGGCTAATAACTTAATAGAAACAATTTTATTCCGATCAGGGTCGAGATCAATTTTTAATAGTGTACCTTTTCCTTCATACGTAATAATATAACTATTTTGAGTTTTTGGTTTACCTAACACTTTAACAGCGGTATCTGGCTTATCGCCGACACGAAGTCCGCTTAATCCAGTGGAGACGGCAGAATCATATACTTCAATGTATTGAATTTTATTTTTATTATTAAGGCCGATAGCAAATCCTTTGTATTCATGAACCTCGATCGGGTCTGTGTCATCCTCAAGTGTGTAAATATCACTCGATGTACCGAATCGCTTTTTCATCTCTGCATTGGATTCTCCAATGGAAGCACCAAGCAAGATCGGTTTGGAAGCATCCCATTGCGGCTCTTCGTTCTGAGTTGTAGCCGCTGCTTTGCCGCCATTGGTGGATTCAGCAACAGCGTCGCCTTTATGGTCAGAACCTTCGGCCGTATTAACGATCGGAATTTCTGGATCTGGTTTGAGCTTATTGCGGTCTTCCAAATAAGATTTCTGCGGAGTGTTTCCTTGCGGATATGTAACTTCAGCTTGGTTCACATTTTCGTTGCTAAGCGTAGTGACAGATTCAGGACCGGAACCGGTTTGACAGCCTGCGGCAAGCAGAGAGAAGGTAAGAACGGCAGCCATTTTTGCAGCATTATATCGTTTTGTTCGTAATTTGCTCATTAGGATCAGCTCTCCCTATTTTGGGTTATGTCGCTCAGTATTTACTCTATAGATATAGACGTAAATAATTGGAAAAAGTTTCTGATTTACAACTGTTTTTATATAAAAAGAATCCCGTTGAATGGTTGTTATCTCTACGTTTTAGTTCGATTCAAACAATGAATACGGGTTGCGTTGTTCGCCCTTCGTATGGTAAGTTATCGAAAAGGGATTTTGGTGGAGGGAATTGAATACATGGAAATTTTAAAAGAACGGATTTTACAACAAGCATCGGTACTCTCAAACGATGTACTAAGGCTGGATTCTTTGATCAACCACCAGGTCGATCCTGCGCTGACAATGGAAATGGGACATGAATTTGCTCGTCGATATGCTAACGAACAAATAACGAAAGTGATAACGATTGAATCATCGGGTATACCATCGGCGTTTGCTGCAGCCTATGTGCTTGGAGTACCGCTCGTTTTTGCTCGTCGCAAAAAAACACTTATAGCAGATGGAGATGCTTATACCGAACGCGTACCTTCTTTTACAAAAGGAATGGTGACGGATATTATGGTATCCAAGCAGTTTCTCTCCAAGGATGATAAGGTATTATTCATTGATGACATTATCGCTAACGGTGATGCCGCGCGCGGACTTATAAAAATTATTGAGCGATCTGGTGCAGAACTGGTCGGACTCGGAATCGTAGTCGAGAAATCATTCCAAGCAGGTGCGAGAACACTTCGAGAGCAAGGCATACGGATTGAATCATTGGTCAATATTTCATCGCTTGCGGACGGGCAAATTACGTTTGAGTAATATGTTCCAGTGCATATGCTCTTTTCCCGTTCGGAAATATAGCATATAATAATACGTAAGTGACCGAGAGGAGGCAGAAGCTATGGGGAAATTATCTGCTGATTTTATGAATGTGAAATTAGGCGACGCAAAGGTTCATTTTGAACGTGCGTTGGATTGTAAGCATACGGAATTCGACGATTTGTATCCTTATATGATTGAACACCCACAGTTTTTCTGGTACAAACGTTACGTTGCTTGGTCTGAGCTGTTAACGATCGTTAAATTAAGCGACGAGCTCGAAATAGAGTGGCGTGAACAATTCACGGAAAAGCAAGCGGAATATATTGCAAGTCGTGTAATGTCCTCGAAGGTGCTTGATGAGTGGTACGAAACGAATGATTCCAAAGAGCATGTAGGTTAACGATATAAGCGACTGACAACTGGATAACCAAAAACCTCAATAAACTTATCTAAGTTATTGAGGTTTTTTTATAAATAGGGACATAACAGCTTGCTTAAGAGGAGCAATCAGGAGGTTAAGGGATTGATAAGCGAGGAACAATTGGATCAGTATCGAATCAGCGGCGAATTAGTACGAGCTGTTCGTGATGAGATGGAAATGAATGATGTAATTGGAATTGTGGTGGCATGGGATGACACATCCGTCGTTCTTCGCAGGAAGAACCGCCGCGTAGTTAAGCTTAGTCGGACATATAGGTTCGAGCCTGCTGCAGATGAACGCGGGAGCGTATTATAGTATAATGGATCATAATAGCTACTCTAATTCAGATAGGGGGATCATCCTATGAAATGTCCAATCTGTGAAAATGCAAGGATGCGCGAAGTGGAGAAAGATGGTGTCTTAATTGATATTTGTCCCGATTGCAAAGGAGTATGGCTTGATCGCGGTGAGTTGGATAAGTTAATGAAAGGGGTACATGAGCTGCAGGAAGAGTATGGACGTTTGGAACAGCAATCCAGTGACTATGCTAGAGCGGCACAAGTACCGCCTACTGTTAACCAGCAGCCGTATACGAATCAACAGCCCTATTCGAATCAGCCGAATTACGGTCAACAGCCGCCGCAACAAGGTTACGGTTCGCAACCGCCACAATACGGGAACGGATATGACAAGCATAACAAATATGGTCAAGGGCAATACGGGAAACATGGTCACCCTTATAAAAAGAAGAAGACAGTGCTTGATGTATTTGGTGATTTATTCGATTAATGATTTGCAATAGAGGTTCTTGGGCTGTCCGAATAATAATTCGGGCAGCTTTTTAATTTGAACTCCTTTGGTTTTATTGGACATAGATTTGGCGGGACTGGAAGCATGAACTTTAGGAAGCCGTGGATCGATATGGGGTATTCTGGAAAACTACATTGAGCGTTGCATGACAAATTCACTTATGCAATGCTCTTGTACGACGGAAATCATGTGTATCAATTGGATAACTCGAGGTTTCGCTCCAGGCTGTTACCGCTAGAACTTTCTAACCCGTCTGCAATTCCGCCACGACCGCATGTGTTATGATAAGAGAAAATATGATATCATCCTCTATAGGATTGTGTCAGGATTAGATAAGATTTTTTGGAGGAGAGAGTTTACGTCATGGAAAGCTTGAAGCAGAAGGTCATTCAAGAAGGTATTGTGTTAAATAATCAAGTGCTGAAGGTGGATTCATTTCTTAATCATCAAATAGATCCGCAGCTTATGATGGAGATCGGCACAACATTCGCTGCAATGTTCGCTGAGAGCGGAGTGACGAAAGTAATGACGATTGAATCGTCTGGCATAGCACCCGCTGTAATGGCTGCAATGAGACTGGAAGTGCCGCTTTTATTCGCTCGCAAACGTAAATCGCTGACTTTACGTGATGATTTATATACGGAAAAAGTGTTCTCCTTCACTAAACAAGAAGAAAGTGAAGTAACTGTTTCCCGCAAATTTATTAACGCTGCTGATCGAGTGCTTATTATTGATGATTTTCTCGCCAATGGTGATGCCGCTATTGGGATGGCGAAAATTGTTGAGCAATCAGGTGCTTCTGTAGTAGGTATGGGTATCGTTATCGAGAAATCATTCCAACCAGGCAGACAAAAGCTGCTTGATCTAGGTTATCGGGTAGAATCACTTGCTCGTATTGCTTCTTTGGCAGACAATAAAGTAACCTTCGTCAATTGACATTCCGCAAGGTTGTAACTATAATCGTCACATGTTAGAATAGAAAATTCACAATTGGAAATCAGTGTATGTTTGATACAAGGGGGTGTAGAGGTTGACCAGCAATCGATTCGCAGTAGCTGTTCATATTTTATCTTTGCTAGAGATAGACAAAGAGAGCCGTGTAACGTCAGAATTAATTGCCGGCAGCGTGAATACGAATGCCGTCGTGATCAGACGCATTATGGGGATGTTGAATAAAGCAGGATTAGTAATTACTAGTCCCGGTGTTGCTGGCGCAACCCTTGCTCGTCCGGTCGATCAAATTACGTTGCTTGATATATACCGAGCAGTGCAATCAGAAGGGCATGAGGAGCTGTTCGCTATTCATGAGAAGCCCAACCCAGATTGTCCAGTAGGGAAAAACATCCAGTATTCACTGGAAAATGCCTTCACAGAAGCACAGCTGGCGATGGAGAATAAGCTGGCCTCCATGACGCTTCAGCAGGTTACAACCGATATCAAGACTAGAATATAGTCTCCTGCACGAATAGGAACTCAGAGAAAAAGGGTTGCCCCATAAGGTTTAGTACACCTTGGGACGACCCTTTTTTTGTTGTTTAGTTCGGTTGGTGAACCCATTAGAATAGCGGAACTGGAGTCTTCTATTTTGTCATATCACCTATTTCGTCGGCAATAAAGGAGCAGAGTTCCGCTATATTTCAATAATCATTGGAATAGCAGCCTATTTGGAAAAATAGAAGAACGAGCATCCGCTATAATACATTAATGTATGGCGCACAGACAATAGAGGAACGGAGTTCCTCTGTTGTCAGAATGCGCAGCCTCATTGCATGCGCAGCTTGAATGTCAGCATGCACGGCATGAATACGCAACTTTACTATCCCTTCGTCGCTCCAGCAGTTAATCCTTCGACCAAGTAACGTTGAAGGAAGAGGAATAACAAAGTGACAGGAACTGCTACGAGCACAGCACCAGATGCGAACATCGTAAACTCTGTTGAGTTACGTTGGCTGACCATTCGAAATAATCCGACTGCCAATGTTCGTGTATCTTCCGTTCGCAAGATCAAATCAGCGAATATGAAGTCAATGAAAGCACCGTTGAAGATCATTAAGCTTGCATAAGTCAGCATTGGGGTAGAGAGGGGGACAATGACCCAGAGAAATACTCGGAGATGACTTGCGCCATCGATGCGAGCGGCATCCTCAAGACTTTTAGGAATCGTATCGAAGAAGCCTTTGGCCACAAACACATTCGTAATGATGGAGCCTGTGCTGTAGACAAGAATAAGCGCCCAATGCGAATTAAGAAGCCCCATTGAATTAAGCAAGATAAAGATGGCGATCATTGCCATAAAGCCAGGGAACATTTGGAGAACAAGGAACACCTTGAGTGTCGTTTTTCTGCCAAAGAATCGAAACCGTGAGATTGCATAAGAGGAAAGCAACAACAGGATGGTACCCAGCACCGTAGATCCAATAGCTACTTTCAGTGTATTGAGAAACCAAGTGGGATACATCGTCTTCTCGAATAGATCTCGATAATGACTTAAAGTAATTTCCTTCGGAATGAAGGTATCGCTGTAGAGACTGTTTCCTGTTTTTAGAGAGGACATGATGATCCATAATGCTGGGAAAATACTAATAAAGGTTAATATCGATAAGATGACATAACTAGAGCCAAGCTTCCATCTGGTCGAGGTTAGTTTCATTGGATCATATCCTCCTCTTTGTAGGAACGTGTCCTCGTATAACTCCAGATGGAGAAGGATGCGACAATGATGAAGATAAGGATACCGATTACAGATGCGAAGCTGAATTGAGATTGATTCAAGGCAAGCTTATATAACCAGGTAACAAGCAAATCCGTATGTCCGGCGAACTGATAATTGACATTAAGCGGCTCGCCATTCGTCAGCAAGTAGATGACATTGAAATTGTTGATATTGCCCGCGAATTGCATAATAAGAATAGGAGCGGTGGCGAAAAGAACCATTGGCAATGTAATGAATCGGAATTTCTGGAATGAGCCAGAGCCATCAACTTCTGCCGCTTCATAAAGATCCCTTGGAATGGTTGTTAATACCCCGAAAGCCAAAATCATCGTGATTGGGATTCCCATCCACATATTAACGAGAATGACCGTTACTTTCGCCCAGAAGGGATCAGTTAACCAAGGCAATCCTTTAAGTCCGAAAAATTGCAAATATCCATTAATCGGTCCAAATTGATTGTTGAACATATTTCTCATGACGAGCAATGAAACCATATTGGGGATCGCAAACGGAATGATTAATGCGGTGCGCCAAAACTTTTTGAATCGAAGCCCTTTTTGATGAATGAGCGAAGCAACAAGGATACCGCCGATGTAAGTAGTTATAGTTGCAAAAACCGCCCATATAATCGTCCACTTCAGAACACCGATAAAGGTGTTGCTCCAAATATTCATGGTGAACATTTTCCAGAAGTTTGTGAAGGCTACCCAGTCAAGCAGATGGGCAGGCGGCAGAATAGGATCTGCATAGTTGGTAAAGGCGAGCAGTATAGAGAATATCAAAGGGAGTATCGTTAGGAAAGAAATAGCGATTAATGGAATGAGCAACACGATATAGGCAAAATGCTTATTTCCAATTGACTTCATTGATTGCTGGAAGGTAAGAGGTACTTTTCCTTGCTCTTTGGCTGCACCTACCTTATAAGCATCCCGAATGTTTAGAGCGTAGAAGCCAATTAGAAGTAAAGCCGCCAGTAGAGCGACCAACCCTTTCACCATAAGAAAAATGGAATGATCGCCTTCAACCATTCGGGTTAATTTCCCCACTTTGGCGAATCCGCTAGGCTGTTCCCCTAATGTGATGAGGCCGGTTAAATAATCGTATAGTTCAAAGAAGAACAAATAGAGACCCGTTAATCCGATTGCAAGGAATAATAATCCCTTGATCCATTGTCGATTGTACATTTGGCCAAGACCAGCGAGCACGATGGACAATACAACACTTTTAGCTTTGATGGACATGGAGGAGGATCCTCCTTTCTTCAAAATATAAGAATTTATATGTTTTGCTTAATAAATACGCTTCTATTTCACCGCGAAACGATGCTCCGCCTCCAAAGGAGGCGAAGCCGTTTCTGCTTGTTGGATGCTGTAATTACAATACTTCCTCTCATAGCGAAATGAATGACCGTCTCCGATCATTCATTCCCGCCTTGCTGGCTCTAATCGTAAAGAAGGGGCTATCTTGCTTTAATGCCCTCATCAATCGATTTCACCATGTTGTCCAGCGTACTCTTAATATCTAAACTTGGATCATCCCAGATGGCAATGGATGTCGCTCTTAGACTTTCCCATACAAGATCTACCCCTGGGATTGAAGCCATCGGCACCGAATTATTGAATTGCTGGAAGAAACCGCTCGTAATGGGGTCACTCTTGATTAACGGATCATCGCCGGCTTCTTTGTTCGCCGGGATGGCACCAGTCATTGTATAATTCAATAATTGGTTTTCCTTGCTACTGGCGAAGTTGGCGAATAATCTAGCTGCTTCAGGATAGTTGGAGTAAGAATTGACGTAATAGGATTTCACACCTGAGAAGGAGATCGCATCTTGACCATTTGGAAACTTAGGAAGTGGTGCGACGCCGAAATTGACCTTGTCTTTGAAGGCAGCGACGGACCATGGACCATCGATGTTAAGTGCGAGCTTGCCATCTTGGAACAATTGTGTTTTGACATCATACGTCACATCTCCAGCATTAAGCGGCAGGATGGATTTGAGTGATCTGAGAAATTCGAATCCTTGGTAAACCTCACCCTTATTCAATCCAATATCATCGGGGTTCGTATTGTTGTCTCCGAATATATAACCGCCATAACTGCCGATGAATGGATACATGTAGAAACCAACAAATTCCCACATGATGCCGTATTTCTTCTGGCTCGGGTCCGTGAACCCTTCAGAGAAGGCAATAACCTCTTCCCATGTCTTCGGTGCTTCAGGAAGTAAATCTTTGTTATACAGCATCGCATAAGTCTCTACTGATTTCGGATAACCATATAAAATACCATCAAAGGAAGAAGCGACAATGGAAGCTTCAACCGAGTTGCTGCGTGTTTCCTCTTCGAACATATCATTGGGCAGAATCAAACCAGCTTTGACAGCAAGCCCGATCTGATCATGAGGCATAGTTAAAATATCTGCAGCAGTCTTGGATGGACCATCTGTCGTTAATCGAGCGCCTTGATCGCCGCCCGCGACAACCTCTACTGTTACAGGGACACCATATTCCTTCTCGAATGCTTTGCCGACTTCTTGCATATATGCTTGCTGTTCTTGCGCCTCCCATACAACCAGCTTGGCTCCAGCCTCTGGCTTTAATTTAACTTCTTCTGTATCTGCAGGACTACTTGTGCTTTCTGCAGGCGTATTCGTGTTGTTGGTAGTTGGTGCGTTAGGCGTATTCGTGCTTCCTGAGCAAGCCGTAAGTGCAACAACTAAGAGAAGACTTAAGATTTGCAAACCCCATTTACTCTTCATCTTAAAAAACCACCCTTCTTTTTCACTGATTACTTAAGCAGGCGCTTGGACAACAAAAAGAGGCACAACCTCTCTGCCACATAAAGTGTGCCGAGGTTGTACCCCTAAAGGTAACATGGCCTTCATATTGTCGTTTGTCGTATACGCCATCTTCGTAACGCCCTTATTATATGATGCCGCTAAAGCGCTTGCAAACGGCATTTTCAGCGATTTTTAACCGTTTTGAGGATATATGGTCACGTTTCCTTCCATTTTCAGGGTTGTTTATGGGTATATCTAGCAATATCTCGTTTGGGGCTGTACGAGTATTTCACTGGTTGACAAAATTATCTATATTCCATTACGATAACGATTATGAAATGGCATGACCCAAATAAAAGGCAATGTTACCGACAGGTACAACCTCGGAAATACGAGGTTGTGCCTTTTTTTTGTTTAAGAACATAGCCAAGAGGAGGCCAAAATGGAGAAATCACAGAACTTTTACACGAATATGTTCAAAATTGCTGTACCTATTGCAGCTCAAAGCCTGATTATGTCTGTTCTCTATTTGACGGATCAGATTATGGTAGGGCAGCTCGGAGATGCTGCCGTAGCTTCTGTAGGAATAGCGAGTAAAATTTACGCTATTATCGCAGTCGTATTAGCGGGATTATCGACAGCTGTATCCATATTTACTGCACAATTCTGGGGGAATAAAGATACGAAAAGCATAACGGAGCTGCTCGGATTAGGTTTGTTGGTTGGCTGCCTGCTGTCGATCTTATTTAGTTTAATCGTTTTCTTTAATCCGCGATTGCTTCTTGCAGTATTCACCAAGGATGCAACGCTTATTGAAGAAGGATATCGATTTATCAAGATTGTTGCTATTAGCTATGTGCCAACGATGCTGACCATGATCTATTCCGCCATTCTCCGCAGTACAGGGCATGTGAAAGCACCCATGTATGTGAGTCTATTCGTTGTGGTCATTCATATTGGTATCAATTATGTACTCATATTCGGCCATTATGGCTTCCCAAGATTAGGCTTAGAAGGTTCTGCCTATGCGACTGTTATAGCTAGAATGATTGAGTGTATTCTAATTATTGGGATTGTTTATCGATATAAATTGCCTGGAGCTGTGGGCTTGCAGCGATTGTTCACCTTCTCGAAGCCGATGGCTCGGCTTTTCACGATAACGGCCTATCCGATTGTATTAACAGAGCTGATATGGGTTCTAGGAGAAGCTGCTTATGCAGTCATCTACAGTCGAATGGGAACGGTTGAAATGACCGCGATGACTGCAACTTTCCCATTGCAGGGTCTTAGTATTGGCTTGCTATCAGGCTTGGCAGGTGCTGCGGGAGTAATGATTGGTCATCGTTTAGGAGCAGGGGAGAGAGAGGAAGCTTTCCAATTCGCACGTCGTTTTATTTGGATGGGCTTTATTATTTCTCTTCTATCGGGAGCTTTAATCGCAATTATTGCCCCATATTACATGTCGATCTATCATATCTCTGATTCGGCTAGTCGTCTTGGAATACTCATCATATGGGTGTTTGCGGCATTATTGTGGGTCAAGGTATCCAATATGATTATAGCGGGCGGCATTCTTCAAAGCGGTGGCGACAGCAAATTTGTATTTGTAATGGAATCAAGTGCTGCTTGGCTGATCGGAGTGCCATTAGGGTTGTTGTTATCCTTTTACTTTAAGCAATCTTTAATTCTTGTCTATTTATTTCTTTCCCTCGAGGAGGTTGTTCGATTCTTATGGGGCTTGAAGCGGTTCAAATCACGGAAGTGGATGCATGTGCTTGTCCTTTCTTCGGATAAGCAGGGAACATGAGCATATTTTTCCTCGTTTGGACAAACAATGAAGGAGATGATTAAGCCGCTTGCAGGCAGGAGCAAGCATATGAGGAGTGTTGGATCGAATGAACAGCTTGTTGTTGAAGTTCATTGCAATAATGACGGTATTATTCACTGGTTTAGCAGGAAGCGGGATGGCAAAAATTATGGCTGCTCAAGCTGAATCGGCAGAACCCGCTCGCCAGGTTGCAATCGTGATTGATGATTTCGGCAATAAAATGACCGGAACGGAGGAGATGCTGCGGCTTCCAGTGAAAATCACAGTAGCAGTCATACCATTTATGACTACTACGAAGCGTGACGCTGAAGTAGCGCATAGCCTTGGTCATGACGTTATTGTCCATATGCCTATGGAACCGAATAGAGGGTCGAGGAAATGGCTTGGTCCAGGAGCTATTACGGCTGACTTAAGCGATGCCGAAATCCGCAAACGTGTTGAGGATGCTATTGATGATGTGCCGTTTGCAATCGGTATGAATAATCATATGGGTTCCAAAATAACAGCAGATGAACGAATTATGCATATCATCCTAACTGTATGCAAGGAACGAGGATTGTTTTTTCTTGATAGTCGCACTACACATAAAACAATCCTTCCTAAGGTAACGAAAGAGTTGAAGGTATCGCTTCTGTCCAATGATCTATTTCTTGATGATGTAATTACTGAGCAGCATATTACGAAACAGATTGGTGAAATACGAAAGCATTTGGAATCGAATGACAGCTGTATTGCAATTGGTCATGTCGGCGCTCCAGGCTTGAAGACCGCTGCTGTATTAAAGCAGACGATTCCCCAAATGCAATCGAATTTCAATGTGCAATTCGTTAAGTTATCTAGTATGCTGCGATCTTCATCGGGTGATCCATTTATATTGCCGAATTCCTGAAGCAATGGCCTCTGCGATTTGAAGCTGTTGGCGCGGATCTGTCAACATCTCTCGATCGTTGGCGTTGCTTATAAAACCCATTTCTACAATGACGGCAGGCTGCTCTACCCGTCTTAGCAGATAGAACGGTTTTCCTTCCCTTGGGTAGAATGCCTTTTGTTGTTGGCGGTTCAATGTATCTTGGATACAAAAGGCCAATAAAGCCGATTCGCCGTTTTCTTGATGAAGAACGAGTGGTCCAGACTTTGAACGGTTTTTAGTTGCATTGACATGTAGACTAACGAGTAATTCGGTTCCGATCTCTTCCGTTAGTTGCCTTCGCTGCGACAAATCACGACGATGACGAGATCGACTAATATGCCATCGGTTATCATCACTTAGAGCATAATCTCCAGTACGATTCAAGACAGCGGGCACGCCCTGACTGTTGAGCAATAAATAAAGCTTCTGGGCAATGGCAAGGTTGATGTCTTTCTCCAGAATAGATTGTGCAGAAGCGCCGCCATCAATACCGCCGTGCCCGGCATCGATTAATACAGTAGCTGAAGGCATGGTCCAATCTCCTTCAGGTGACTCTGTTTGTAGTACCTCATCAGGAGCCGCTGCAGCATAGAAAGGCAAGCAGAGAAATAAAGCGATGAAGATCGGAATTATTTTGAACAACTGAGCTTCCTCCCTAAAAGTGCTTTTTGCGCATTGCAATTTTTCTATCGTTAGCGTGGCTCAAAGGAGGAAAACTCATACACGTTTATGATTAGTATGAAGCGGGCAAACTTTAATAACACAAAAAAACGAGGTGATTGGTATGGCCAGCGGAAATGATCTAATTAAATATGTGACTGTTGAGCTCGTCAACTATATAGAGACACCTAGGGATGAACGCAAACAAAACAAAGCGTCAGCCAAAGCGCTCAGAGAGCACTGGCTAACGCGTTGGTTCGGATTAGGTCCGATTAGTGTGATGTTATGGTGGAGAAGCCGTAAAAATTAATAATAAAACTGTCCGAGCTCAGTAAGCAGCTGCAATGGAATGTACCGGCGGCTCTCGCCGAGCTCGTTTGTTTCTAATGCAACAAATGCTGTCTCATCCCAATTGTGGTAGCCGGTCACTGACCAAACATACAGCATTTGCTCATTGTAGCGTTCAACAGTATAACGCAGCTGTTTCTTAGCATCTAGAGCCGAGGAGACTGCTTTGTAAGAATTTGTAGAGCTTACTTGCATGGGTTTATCTACAACCCAAGGGAGCTTTGCATAAGGACCGAAGGAAGGGTTGGATAACGAGCTCTTTAATTTCCTGCCAGAGGACAATCCAACTGATTTGAATTGTTGTTCATTAGTCATTGCTGCGTTCAAAACCTTCTTATCAAGAGGTAGCAATTCTCCGCTCATTGCATCAATATACCATTCGCTATTAATTTTCCAAACTGCCAATAAAGGATGTACATACAAAATTTCGCTCTTCGATTTGGAAGGGATAAGTTCAAGCTGCTTCATGGATTGAAGCAGTGTTGTTTCATTATACAAATAGGAGCCTAGCCCGTATTCCCCAAGGACGAATCCACCATCCTCCAAAGCTTGTATGACCAAATAGCCGAGAACACCCTTACTTCCTTGTACAATTGCCAGCCAACTATGTGTCCCAGGTCCGAGCGGAGTAACGTCGAACTTGGCGTTTTTCCATGATTCAAAGGAGGGCTGCTTGGCGATTTCTGAGACCCAACCTGAAATATTCGATTTCAGTAAATGGTCATGGTTGGAAGCGAGGGGGGAATTAGTCGGATTTGATTGTGCTTGCTCAGCGTGTACGCCGGAGGCAGTTAATAGAACCGTGGCGACTATGGTCACACTAATAATATGGCTCATCCATTTACGCATTTTCATCCGTCCTTTCTATAAAGTACGTGGTCAAAGTCTGCTATGCCGTATTACATAAATGCAGGCCGTGTTAACCACAGGATTTTCACCTGTAATTGGTTTACACGACCAGTATATCGGACAAGCCCTTAGAAGGCTGTTAGAATATGTCGCAGGCGTGACAGTTGGTCACTTGTTATTTTTGGCGCTTAACTGCGAATTCCGTCTGATCTCCTCTAATCAATACCCTCTAGGTGGAAAATGCCGCAGTTAATGGCGGAAGCCGTCACGCGAGGCTCATATTGCCACTTAATTTCCGCTTCTCGCTGCATGTATTGCTCTTCAATTTGCTGCTTCGCCTCTTCCTCAGCCCCGCTTACCAACGGCTTGTAATAGGATTGAATACGTTCAAGCTCCTCTTTCAGCCGAGCAGAGGCCTCTTCAGCCCAATTATAATCATAGGTTTTCAATTTGCGTTCAAGCGATTGCTCTACAATGCCAAGCGCTTTTGTTAATGAAATGCCATTCTTCGTTATATGGACGTTCGCGGGCAATCGCGGCGTTAACTTTAGCGCTTGCAGACGGTCGTGGAACTGTTCTACTATTTGACCAGTTGCAAGTGAAATGCCATAGCTATGAATTTCTTCTCGCTTGCGATCACAAGCAAACTCCACACGCATATTTACGCCAAGCCAAGCGGTATAGGGGGAAGAATGGAATGGATTATTCGCCCGCTTATCCGGTTCTTGAAACAAATTTACATAAGTACCAAGTGACCTGGCGGCACTGAATAACTGTTCTAGCTTACGCGAACCGAAATACAAATCTTCACGCGGCATCCGAATACCAGCAGAGGATAAGTTATTTTGCACGAAGCCAAAGGACCTTCCGAGCGCAGCGTCCGTTGCGGACTGTCCGGCAGTTGGAGGATCAGGAGCTACAGTTGATGCATCATATTTCTGTTTGTCGGTTACAAACAGAAAAGTCATCGTTTCCGGTTCAGTACTTGTACGATCGACAAAGCTCCAATAGAAAGGACGGTTCGTTAGTTCACGGTCTGCTGATGGAGACAGCTTAACGGTAAAGTGAGCAGGAGATTTTTCAAGAATCGCACATTGTGTCGCTTCTAGGTATCGTTGTACAAATTTGTGTATTTGCTTCTCATTCATGGACGTACCTCGATCGTCTGACCTAAAGCCGTCATTTGCGTTAAAATAGCAGGTTCAACATTATCACTTGGACTAACTTCTTGACGCAGTTTGACAATCGATGAACCAAGATCATTAATTTGTGCACGCAAGTCGACGTTGCTGCCTCCGGATTCTAGCAGCATCCGAGCAAGTTGTTGTTCAAGGGAACCTTCGCCCTTCTCGAATTTCTCCAATATATGATCCAACTCCCCAATAACAAGCTCGAACAGATTGATCTTCTCGTGAAGCAAGTGAACGATATGCTCTTCAATCGTGCCTAAGGTGCAGAGGTTATAGATTTTAACATCTTCTGTTTGTCCGAGCCGATGAACGCGGCCGATTCGCTGCTCTACCCGCATTGGATTCCAAGGCAAATCGAAGTTGATCATATGGTGGCAGAATTGTAGATTGATACCTTCGCCCCCAGCCTCAGTTGCGATGAGAACTTGTGCGCGGCCGCGAAACAGATCCATCATCCAGTCCTTCTTGCCGCGTCCCATTCCGCCTCGATAGGGGACCGCTACAATATTATGCGTGCGGAAGAACTGGAGCAAATACTCCTGCGTTGCTCTGTACTCTGTAAATATAATCACCTTCTCGTTCATTTGTTGAACGAGCTCCATCGCTTTTTCTGCTTTCGTATTGGATTGAATTTGCTTAATGAAGTTAACTAGCTCCCATATTTTCGGTCGCATAGGTGAATCCTCAGCCGTCTTCTTGAAGAGATTGACTAATGTGACGAATACAGCATCACGACTGCTGCATACTTCTCGCTGAAGCGTGACGAGAGAGAGCATACTCGTGAGATCACCGCCGCTTTCATCGTATCGCTCACGTACGAAGCTAGTTACAGCATCATAAAGTGCTTTCTCATCTGGAGATAAGACCAGCGGAATGTTTTTTACAATACGTTTGGTGAACGAAATGCCGCCGTCCCCGCGTCGATTGCGGATCATAACGCCAGATAAGGCATCCTGCAGCTGTTCCTCATTCTTCGGCAGTCGTTTATCAACGACAAAGTTGGCGGCGAAATCGCTTTGACCGCCTAATTGACCAGGCTTCAGCAAGGTGATGAGATTGAACAGCTCATCAAGATCGTTTTGAATAGGAGTTGCGGTCAACAACAAACAATATTTTTTACGCAGCTGAAGGGCGAATTGATAATTGGTCGTTTTTTTGTTTTTGAGCTTATGAGCTTCATCAATAATAATCATGTCATAGTCATGACCAAGCACCAGCTCGCGATGAGGATCACGCTTGGCTGTATCGATGGAAGCAACGACGACGTCGTAATGCCAAGAATGCTCTTTCTTTTGCGCAACTGCTGATATGCCGAACTTCTGATTGAGCTCACGGACCCATTGCAATACTAGCGAAGCGGGTACAAGAATGAGAACTCGACGAACGAGTCCGCGTACCATGTATTCCTTCAGTACAAGACCCGCTTCGATCGTTTTACCTAGGCCAACTTCATCAGCTAAAATCGCTCTGCCTCCCATATCATGAAGCACTTTACGCGCGGTACTAATTTGATGGGGCATAGGTTCGAATGCGGGTAATGTACGCAAGCATTGCAATTGTTCAAAGCTATCGATCCGCTTCGCCTGTTCTGCCTCCATCGAGAGTTGATATAACGTCCAATCATCCCATGGGCCATTTTTGGATACCCGATTTTGTAGTTCTTCGAACCAAGACCGATCGCATTGCAAATCAACAAGCGGATGAAGCTTGCGCGTGAATAAGGTTGTACTTGCAGCTGAGTCAGTAGGCTGATTAGGAGTAGTGGAAGACAATAGAGCAGCTCCTTTCGAGCGAAAAAGAGATAGTTATTTTTAGTATGACCTTTTTCAAGCAGTCTTAGTAAGAAACAGTCGAAATAAGCGAAAGGACAAGCTAATCGAAGATTGAAGGGATGTAAGCGGAAGTTATTGGCGAATATCGGTAAAATGGAGGGTGTTTCACAAGATCTAGTATAGTATAATAAGGTTTAGACACAATATATTGTTGCCAGGGCATAATAAAACATACATCCTTTAAGTAGTTTGAGGGTAATTGGGAGGCTGTTGCACGGGTGGAAACGACGAATAATAAGCGTTTAGAAGGATTAAGTGAGAAAATATTTTTGGATCGATATGCTTGGAAAAACGCTGATACGAACGTTACCAAAGTTGGAGATGTCGTATTGGTACTTACGAAGGATGATCCTAAATTTCCAGCCAAAGAAGTTGGCGAAGTAATCGCACGAGAGGGTCAAGAAGTTAAAGTAAGGCTTCGGAATGGTGATACAGTAACTTCTAATGTAGAGAAGCTTACTCTGACCATTGAGAAGACGCCCGAGGAAATGTGGAATCGCTTAGCTGGAGCAATGGCTAAGATTGAAGACACCGAAGAGAAACGCCAAGCGTGGACTGAACGCTTTCGATATATACTGGATGATTGGAAGCTCGTACCTGGGGGTAGAATCGCAGCCGGGGCAGGTGCTAGTGAGGAATTAACCCTGTTTAACTGCTATGTCATCCCGTCTCCGAAGGATAGCCGCGGCGGAATTATGACGACATTGTCAGAGATGACCGAAATTATGGCGCGCGGAGGCGGCGTAGGCATTAATCTCTCATCGCTGCGGCCACGCCGAGCCATTGTTGCAGGAGTAAACGGTTCATCCAGCGGTGCTGTGTCATGGGGCGGACTCTTCAGCTATACAACAGGCTTGATTGAGCAAGGCGGCAGCCGAAGAGGTGCCTTGATGCTCATGATTAATGACTGGCATCCCGATGTTATGGATTTCATTACAGTGAAGCAGACAATGGGGCAAGTGACGAATGCGAACTTATCCGTATGCGTCAGTAATGATTTCATGAAAGCAGTGAAAGAGGATTTGGATTGGGAGCTTGTGTTCCCTGACACGAAGGATCCAGAATATGATGAGCTATGGAACGGAGATCTAGAAGCATGGCGACAGCTTGGCAAAAGGATCATTCCATACAAGACCGTCCGTGCTCGTGAGATTTGGCATACGATAATTGAATCGGCTTGGAAATCGGCTGAGCCAGGTGTTGTATTCATGGAATACTACAATCAAATGTCGAACAGCTGGTATTTCAATCCGATTATATGTACGAATCCTTGTGGAGAGCAAGGACTGCCAGGCTGGGGCGTATGCAACCTATCAGCGATAAATTTATCTAAGTTCTACGATAAAGAACTGCACGCGGTAGATTGGCAGGAGCTGGCGAAAGTAACTCGCTGGTCGGTTCGCTTCTTAGATAATGTTATTGATACAACCCCATACCATTTTGAAGAAAATGAAAAGAATCAAAAACGCGAGCGTCGTGTTGGACTTGGCACGATGGGCCTTGCTGAACTAATGATTAAGCTTGGCATTCGTTACGGAAGCCCAGAATCATTGGAATTTCTAGATAAGCTGTACGGATTCATTGCTCGTGAAGCTTATCTGGCATCGACCGAAATTGCGGCGGAGAAAGGATCCTTCGAGGCGTTCGAAGCGGATAAATTCCTGCAAAGCGGGTTCATGCGCAACATCGTTGAGGAGTTCCCAGAAGTAGGCGAAGCAGTTGAAAAGTGCGGTATCCGTAATGTTACGGTTATTACACAGGCGCCTACAGGCAGTACTGGAACGATGGTAGGAACATCGACTGGAATTGAGCCCTACTTTGCCTTTGAATATTTCCGTCAAAGTCGACTTGGCTTCGATAAGCAGCTTGTGCCTATTGCACAAGAATGGCAGGATGCTCATCCTGGGGAAGAACTGCCGGATTATTTTGTAACCTCGATGAGTCTATCGGCGAAGGATCATATTCGTGTACAAGCGGCGATTCAACGTTGGGTGGACAGCTCGATCTCGAAGACAGCGAATTGTCCCAATGATTTCACTGTTGAAGAAACGAAAGAGCTTTATGAAATGGCGTTCGATCTTGGCTGTAAAGGTGTGACAATCTATCGTGACGGCAGCCGTGATGTGCAAGTACTGTCTACGAAGAAAGACGACAAGGCGGCAGAGCCTGAAGTGACTAGCGAAGCGGCTTCAACCGATATAGTGGAAGAGGCAGAAGATGAAGCAATCGAATCGCTTAACAGCCATTTGAATGCTGATGTAACTCCGCATGCGGAGCAAGTGTTCGACAAGGAGTACAAACGTCGACCACAAATGCTGCGCGGTGCAACCTACAAAGTAAACACACCGTTCGGAATGGCTTATATTACTATTAATGATCTAAATGGCATTCCAGGCGAGATTTTCTTGAATGTGGGCAAGGCGGGTTCCGATGTATTCGCTATGGCGGAAGCGCTAGGGCGTGTATGTTCCTTATTCTTACGCTATGGAGATCATGGCAACAAAGTGAAGCTGCTGATCAAGCACTTAAAAGGCATCGGCGGTTCAGGTGCCATTGGGTTCGGAGTGAATCGTGTCGAGTCGATCGCTGATGCGGTAGCGAAGGCGCTGGAGATTCATATTGAAGCGACTAATGAGCAGGCAGCTGCTGTTGAGACTCCTTCAAAGCCGGTGCTCGGTTCAGCGACAACGTCAGCGGCAGCGGCTGGTTTACCAGTCAATGGTGGAGAGAGTCATAAGCACGGTGAAGTAACATCGCGTGATTTATGCCCTTCCTGTGGATCAGCTTCGCTGCTGAATGTTGAGGGATGCAAGCAGTGCAGCAATTGCGGGTATAGTAAGTGTAATTAAGTTTGTTGCTAATGCATGTTGAAATATATTAAAAGAAAAAAGACTAGGACGCCAATATCAGGCGTTCTAGTCTTTTTCATAGCAAGCCTCATAGTCACCTTTCAGTAGCCAACTATCACAAGCTAATCCAGTATCATGATAGATTTCTTTGTTTATATTGAGTTCAATACTTCTGCTAGACTGAGGGTATTCATAAGCTTCGTTACGGATATAGATCGTCTCCTCATCCTTCCATTCGAGATAGACCTGTCTCTGTGCATCAGCATAATAAATTGTTTTTCCCTTTGCGTTGTTATCCTTATTGTTTATGATGTCTACTGCTACATTAACTCCACCGGCAGCTCCGCCATAATAGACGTAATAGGCTTTAGCAGAATATGTGCCTTCAGGAGATTCAACAGGTGATTCATAATAGTCTGCTTTCAAATGGTTGAATGTGAAAAAATATCGATTGTATCCTATGAATAATACGATTGCGGCACATATGATGGTTAGAATTTTATATCTTTTTTTCATTTTTTTTATTCTCCCGCCCAAAAGTTCCATAATGAAAGTAGACGGAGGGTTATTGGGAAATGTTTTATAGAGATAGTGGGCATTGATTGAATAGGACAAGAAGAGATGCTAAATGCATCAGTACAGTTAAATGAGCCTATATCATCCAAGAAACCGTCCTCTAACTGCAGGCGTACATCTAAATCGGCTAGGATGGCTCATTTTGAGTGAATCAAGCAAATCTAACTGTACATACGCAGTTAGCAGGGTGAACGAGGAGAGATAAATGGGTTATAACTGTACGTACGCAGTTAGTGGGGCAAATAGGGAGAATCATAAGGATCACCTGTGATAGTTCTAGCTAGTTAGTTCGGTAATAGCAGACCGATACCCATATAAACCTGATCGATACTCATATTAGCGGTTGTTGGTGTATCTCCGCCAATTTTGAATATATTCGTGCCTGATCCTAGGCTGGTTGCTCCGTTCCATCTAAGAATCCCATCGACATATAAATCATAGGTATAGTTGGATTGCACGACAACTCGATAATTGTGATAGACGGTAGTATCTAAAGTGAAGCTTTTTGTCGGGCTGGAAGCTTTGTTTTGTGCTGTCCCTGAAGTTCCGTAAGTTAAATAAAGCCCGATCTGATAATTTGCGTTTCGTGCAGTAATTTCATTGCGTGTACCCGCAGCATTTACTTTAGCTCTAACTTCAAATGTGAATGCCTCTGAGGGAGTACTGATATTATCTTTGGTAATATAAGCATAGTTGCCGGTGGCTGTTCCTGTATCAATGATATTGACATCGTTGTTATATTGTACGAAGCTGCCATTTCCAGTAGTCGACCACCCAGAGGCGTAGTTGCTCATATTGTCGCTAAATATATTCCAAGGTGTATTTAGGACGGTTCTTGCATAGGCGATCTGGCCGCCTAACCTCGGACCTTGCTCATAAAACATGTACAGTGTATCTCCTATTGTTATGAAGTTTGGTGAAGCTGCTCTTCCTCGATCGAAGACAGCATCAGAATCATATAATACCCCCAAATGATTCTGTAGATCAAAGTTTGCTCCTACTTCAGTAATATGGATATTGCCGGAGGAGGCGTGATAAGCAACATAGTATTTTCCATTCCAAGGGAAGAAGGTAGGGCCAGAAAGATTAGTTCCTTCAGCCGCATTAGGTGAGATTAGCGGAGCCTGTTGGGTGGTCCAATTTAACCCGTCATTAGACCAAGCTAGATAGATATGTCTTGTATTATTCGTTTGATTCCCCATTAAGAGCATAATATATTTGTTGTTTTTAGACGGAATCGTATATTCGAACACTTTGGCATAAGAGGTTTCCGTTAATCCGCTAAAATTACTTGTGGTTAAGGCTACTTTATTGTATGTGAAATTGATGCCATCCGTGGAAGTAGCAATTCGCATAGTTGTATTCTCGCCATGGTAGTACATGTAATATTTATTTTCAACATCATTCCAGAACATATAAGGCGAAGAAACATGTGTTACATTATAATAGGGTGACCAGTTATTGGATATTCGCGGATTTGCGACATATTCTGTCCAAGGACCGTTAATGGAGTTAGAGTAAGCCATACTAATCCCGCCGGGTGCGTCATGGGGAGCATAATACATATAATACGTTGCCAAGGGATTCGCAATATGATCCGAAGCTTTAATAATGGAAGGGAAAATAATTTCACCTGTCGGATTATAATTCAGATTAGCAGGGTTTAGAACAACGCCTCCATAATTAAATGTGGGAAACCCAGCTAGGGCAGATGCTGTTGGAGCATGATTAACAGCAGCTATTCCTAGTATCAAGATAAAACAGAGCCACAGCTTAACGGACTTCATAAGCATTTAGACACTCTCCTTTAATTTTTTGTAATCGCTTTCTTTTAATTGTAATGAATAGTAGGGTATGGGTTAATGACTTAATGTTCAGAAAAGGTTTGAATTGTATTGATTTGAACTAGAATGTAATTCTGATTTGATTTATTAGGATAGGTGGGATCTGGTTTTGAAATCAAAAAGATTGTTTTTATCACTTCGGATGAAATTTATTATTTTGTTATTATTACTGATCACAATCCCCTTTTTTCTTATTGGTTTCATTACTTACAAGCAGTATTCGCGGAATGTAGAGGATGATGCAATGGCATATACAGAGCAGATCATCGATCAGATTACGATTAATTTGGATCGCTATATGAAAGATATGGACAGATTAACTTTAGCCCCCTATTACGATAATAATGTCATTGGCATTCTAAAGGCTCATTTATCTCCAAGTACAGAGGGTAATTTCGTGAAATCAGAAGAAGCGGCGAAAATGAACCTCATGATTTCGTCGCTTGCTATCGATCGCAGCGAGATGCAAAGCATTGCGATATTCGCCAATGACGGTACGATATTCAGTAATTTACAAGAAAGTATTGCGCAGCATTGGGAGTATTCTGCGAATGAATGGATGGAAGCTGTTATTGCAGCGGATGGCGATCTTGTCATTATCCCGCCGCATGAAGCAAGTTATTATATTGGCCAGAATAGAGAGGTTATTTCAATTGCAAGAGTTGTCCGAGCAACCGTTACGAATGAACAGCTCGGAATTGTGAAAATTGATTTGTCTGAGATGGGCTTCGAGAAAATTCTCGGTTCAGCCAGCTTTAGTCGAAATAGTCATATCTATATCTCGGATCATCAAGATCAGCTTCTATATCCGCTGCAGGGTAAGTCAGATCTGATCGCGTCTGGACCAAAAATAACGATTGAAGGGGAAACCTTTATTGCAGCGACCAAGCAATCAGACTACACAGGCATGCAGGTAACGGTACTTATCCCGCAGGATGATCTGAAGGTAGGTGCACGTCAATTAACTCGCTCTACTCTTTTCATTTCGCTAGGTGCTATTCTACTCGCTTATTTCTTAGCGGGAATTGCTTCTGGAAGATTGGTTAAACCGATAAGACATCTTCAAACGAAGATGAAAAAAGTGCAAAAAGGTGATTTTGGCGAACGGGCAGTTGTAACTACCTATGATGAAATCGGTCAGCTTACTTTCGGATTTAATATTATGGTCTCAGAAATTGAAAGACTAGTTAAAGAGGTATACGAGAGTAAGCTGAGAGAACAAGAAGCGGAATTCTACGCGTTGCAGAGCCAGATTAATCCCCATTTTATCTATAATACGCTGGAGTCTATTAATTCACTTGCATTACAATCCAATCAATTCGAGGTATCGGATGTGGTTGTCAATTTGGGGCGTCTATTGAGGTATACGGTGGATAGGAAGGACAAGTATGTTTTTCTGCGAGATGAGATTTCATTTGTGAAAGCTTATTTAGAGATCCAGTCGACACGCTTAGGAATTAATCTGAAAACAGAATTTGATATTGAAATCGGGCATGATTACTTACTAATTCCGAAGCTTATCCTTCAGCCGTTAATTGAAAATGTGATTGAACATGCTCTTATGGATGAACCAGTCACGGTGACGATCAAGACTAGAATGGATAAGGATGATCTATTAATTGTCATTGAGGATGATGGCGCTGGCATGAGTGTTGAACGGTTGGCGTATGTTGAGAAGCATATGTATGCCGAGCAGGATGAATCGATTAAGCAGCGGTTTGGTGACAAGAAGAAAGAGTTTGCGATGCGCAACGTTCATCGGCGTTTGCATTTGCTGTATGGAGAGGGCTATGGTCTTTTTATTCATAGAACGAATAATAGAGGGGTGCAATTAACTCTACGTTTGCCACTACACTTCGAGGAGGAGTAATAACTTATGCTTCAAATTTTACTTGTTGAGGATGAAACCAATCTTCGTTCACGATTTCGCAAGCTGCTTGAGAATGTGATTGGCGGTTGTCAGGTAGTAGGTGAAGTATCGAACGGTTTAGAAGCGTTAGAATGGCTGAAGACGAATGTTACAGAAATCGTCATCACGGATATTAGGATGAAGGATATGAATGGGATCGATCTGATGAAGCGTTTGAAGGAACAGAATCCTTCGATGCCAGTTGTCATTATTAGCGGATACAGTGATTTTACATTCGTTAGAGAAGCGCTGCGATACGAAGTAACCGATTATTTGCTTAAGCCATTGGATCGAGTTGAGCTGACGCAGGTCATTCAAAAGTTAACGAATAAGCTAAAAGGAAATAAACTGATACCTAGTGAGCAACAAGCCGGCGTAGAGATTCTATCTGCAAATACGACGAACGCAGTGGCTATAGATGAGGTGAAGGAACGCCAAATCATTCGTAAAATAAAGGAAATCATTGCATTGCGGCTGGAACAGGATATTTCATTACAATACTTAGCCGATCAAGTAAACCTGAATCATCGCTATTTATCGGTACTATTCAAAACGGAAACAGGTGTAAATCTTTCTGAATACGTAACTCAGTGCCGAATGGAGAAAGCAAAAGGCTTGTTAAAGCATACACAGCTTAAAATTCTGGATATTTCGAGGCTCGCAGGATACCCAAACAACAAATATTTTATGTCGGTGTTTAAACAAGTGGTTGGATTTACACCTACGGAATACCGTGATCATCACCAATAAACAACGGAGGTTTAAAAGAATCAATACAATTCGAACCTTTTCTGAACATTAGGTCATTATAACGGATTGTTTTTCTTTTATATAATCAGGATATGAAAACGCTTTAAAAAAGTGGTTTCAAAAAAAAATAAAGGGGAAACAGCTATGAAAAAGGGTGTAATAATGATGTTGTCACTGCTGTTCATTATGGTTCTGATCGCGGGCTGCAGCAGTAATAAAACGGAGGTCAACAATAATAAAAACCAAACAACAACAGCTCCAGAGTCAACGACAGCACCGCAAAAGGATGTTACTTTAAAGTTTAGTATATGGGGAAATGACACGCATAAACAGATGTATGAAGATATGATCGTGAAATTTAATGAGAAGAACCCGAACATTCATGTAGACATTATGGTCATTCCGTTTGCCGACTATCAGCAAAAGTTGACGATTATGCAGGCCTCGAGAACTGCACCGGATATTGCATGGTTAGCCGAAAGGATGATCCCTCAATTTATTTCAACCAATGCCTTGCTGGATATTTCTGCTCTAGAATCAGATGCAGCTTATAATTTCTCCGATATTATTCCTTCCGCCCTTGAATTGTTAACTAAGGATGGCAGCAAGTACGGTGTTCCATTCTCTACACCGCCGTCTATGATCTATTACAATAAAACCTTGTTCAAAGAGAAAGGTTTAGCAACACCAACAGAGCTATACACACAGGGTAAGTGGAATTATGACGAATATTTGAAGGCAGCAAAAGCACTTACGGATTCTACTAAAGGCATATATGGCACTAATTTAGTTCGTAATGGTTGGGAGAATTGGCCGGATACGTTGCAAACGGTCTTTAATGCGTATGGAGCTGAATTAATTAACAAAGAAGGTACCGAATATACACTTAACTCGACTCAAGGTGAGCAAGCATTGCAATTGTTCTCTGATATGATTTTTAAAGATGCTGTTCATCCAAAGCCGGGTGATCAAACGACCTTTGATTCAGGTAAAATAGCGATGCAAAAAGAGCTGTTCAGTTATATGGGGAAAGCAAAAGCGATTAAAGATTTTGAATGGGATATTGCGCCTCTACCGGCTGGACCAAATGGACCTGGAACAACGCTAGGGTATGCCGCTGTTACAATTTCCAAAGATACGGACCATCCTAATGAGGCAATTGAGTTCCTGAAGTTTATTACAGCTCCAGAGAACATGGCAATCACTTCGCAATATTTTGTGCCTAGTCGCAAATCTGTACTTGAGTCAGACGGTTTCTTAAATCAAGGTCCTTCTCCAGAGAGCATGAAGCTGGCTGTAATTGATCAAATGGCTGCTGCGAGAACATTGCCAAGCTTCAAAGATTGGGCAAAAATTGATTCGAATATGAAAACGGTACTTGATTATTTATATTCGCAATCAGCATCCGTGCAAGAGGTATTGAAAAAAGCAGATGAATCCATTTCACCTTTGTTAAAGTGATGAGCTAAGCAGCTATAATCCTCGCTAAAGCTG
This sequence comes from Pristimantibacillus sp., assembly GCA_048976605.1. Taxonomy (GTDB): domain Bacteria; phylum Bacillota; class Bacilli; order Paenibacillales; family Paenibacillaceae; genus Pristimantibacillus. The sequence continues at coordinate 29,507 of JBHGUX010000035.1, forward strand.
ATCGCTTGGCGAGGATTTTGTATGAAAAGTGAAACAGTACGCCTAAGAAAGGATACAACGCCGTGAATAGTATAGATATAAAGAATGCTCAGGCAGAAAATAATAGTGTTCAGATAACAGTTGGGAAACGTAAAAAAAGCCGTCTGAATCATTCTGAAAATTGGTTTGCTTGGCTCTTTATTTCACCGATGGTACTCGGATATATTTTGTTTTTATTCGTTCCCATTGTGGGTGCTTTTATAATGAGCTTTACCGATTACTCTTTGCTTCACACCTCGACTTTTATAGGCCTCGATAATTATAAAAAGGCGTTTAGCGAGGATCCGCTTTTTTGGAAATCAGTTGGGCAAACTCTTTATTTCTCTGCAGGGCTGATTCCATTAAATCTTAGCTTAGCTTTAGGACTAGCGTTGCTGCTTAATCGAAAAATACCGGGAATAGGATTATTTCGAACCGCTATTTTCACGCCTGTAGTGACATCGATTGTGGTGTGGGCGATTGCTTGGAAATATATTTTCGCAACAGATTCAGGCCTTATCAATGAATTATTAAAGCTGCTTCATATACAGGGTCCAGCTTGGTTATATGATTTTCAATTGGCAATGCCTGTGGTCATTCTAGTAAGCGTATTAAAGAATGTAGGATTAAATATGGTCATTTTTCTTGCTGCGCTGCAAGATGTGCCCAAAATGTATTATGAAGCCGCAAAGATAGACGGGGCCTCCAAATCTAAAATGTTTACGAGTGTTACGTTACCGATGATTTCACCTTCGCTTTTTCTAGCGCTGATCCTAACTCTAATTGGCTCATTGAAGGTATTCTCGCAAATACAGGTCATGACTGATGGCGGTCCAGGTACGAGCACTTACGTTCTTGTGTATTATATCTACCAGCAAGCGTTTAAAATATTTGATTTCGGGTACGCATCTGCGATTGCTTTCATTTTGTTTTTTCTTGTGCTCGTATTGACTATTCTGCAATGGAATTTGAGAAAAAGGTGGGTGCATCATGAAGAGTAAACAGCTGGCTATATTAAAAAATCTGCCTGTATATTTGGTGTTATCCGTCATATCTTTACTCGTTCTATTTCCATTTCTCTGGATGGTAACCACGGCACTTAAAGAGCAGACGAAAATCTTCATGTTCCCGCCGCAATGGTGGCCGGATCCCTTCGTATGGTCAAACTTCTCAGATGTGTTCAAAAGCCAGCCGGAGTTTCCTCTTTATTTCTTAAATAGTGCATATATAGCAGTCCTTGTTACTGCAGGAACCTGTATTTTTGCCGCTCTGGCGGGATATGCCTTTGCTAAGCTTCACTTTGCTTTAAGACCTATCATATTTCTTGTATTGCTAACTGGCATGATGATCCCAACTGAAGTTACAGCGATTCCTATGTTTATATGGTTTACGAAGCTTCATTTAACCGATACCCATTTTCCGCTTATTGTGCCCCCGATGCTAGGTGCGGGTGGAATGTTCGGTGTTTTTCTTCTTCGTCAATTTTTTATTACAGTGCCCAAGGAATTGGATGAAGCGGCAAAGATTGATGGGTGTTCACCTTGGACGACGTTCTGGCGTATCATGCTTCCCTTATCTGGACCCACCTTGGCAACATTAGCTATTTTTACATTCCTGCACAGCTGGGATAACTACTTTGATCCGCTTATTTTTATTAGCTCTAATCATTTATTTACACTTCCCGTCGGTCTAAAACTATTCACAGATACTGCAGGTACCGAATGGCAATTACTTATGGCGGCTTCTGTAATGGCAACCGTACCACTGTTGATTGTTTTCTTCTTTGCTCAGAAAAAATTTATTGAAGGCGTTGCGTTAACTGGATTGAAGTAGGATATAGAAAGGAAGTTAACTCACATGACAAATCATATTGAATCCATAATAGAAGCCGATGTTGTTGTAGTCGGAGCAGGTCCAGCAGGCATACATGCTGCATTAGCAGCAGGCCGCGGTGGCGCGAAGACCGTACTGATCGAACGTTATGGCTTTGCTGGAGGAATGTCGACAGCAGCCCTAGTATATCCGTGGATGACCTTCCATACGACAGAAGGAAAGCAGGTCATTAAGGGGACCGCTCAAGAAATGGTGGACCGATTAACTGCTTTGCATGCTTCACCTGGACATGTACGTGATACATGCGGTTTCGTACATACCATCACTCCTTTCCATCCGGAGGTTTACAAAGTACTTGCAGTAGACATGTTGAAGGAAGCGGGAGTGCGCTTACTGTTTCACAGCTTTGTTGATACCGTTTTGGTGAAGGATAACCATATCGAAGGGGTAACATTAACTACCAAATCCGGGCGAATTGAGCTTAGAGGGCGTATCTTCATTGATACCTCGGGTGATGCAGATCTAGCTTACTTATCTGGGGCACCTGTACTTCAAGGTCGAGAAGGTGATCATTTGACACAGCCGATGACGATGAAGTTTCGCATGCGAGGTGTCGATCTAGCTAAGGTTAAATCGTATATCATTGAGCACCCCGATGAATTTTACAGAAAAACGCCGTTTGATGAACTGCCTGAATTATATTTATCTGCTGTTCAAGGATTTTATAAGCATTGGAAGGAAGCGGATCTCCCTATTAAGCGGGACCAAGTGCTATTCTTCAGCGGACCAGAGGCCGATGAAGTACTGGTAAATATGACACGTATTCAAGGGTTGGACGGAACCAATGTCGAAGATCTTACGTTAGCAGAGGAGTTAGGACGCAAGCAGGTATTAATGGTAGCTGATTTTATGAAGAGATCTTTACCGGGGTTTGAAACAGCATCCATCTCGCAGGTAGGCGCACAGATCGGGATTCGTGAGAGTCGAAGAATTGATGGACAATATACACTAGCCATGCAGGATGTTGTGGAGGGGAAGAGGTTTGACGATGTCATTGCTCGGAGCGGGTATCCCATCGATGTACATGCCCCGTCTGGGAATAATGTAGACGTTTCATGGATCAAAGGGGATGGTGCTTATGATATCCCTTATCGATGTTTGCTTCCTCAAAAGATCAACAATTTAATTGTGGGCGGAAGATGCATCTCGACTTCACATGAGGCGTTAGGCACAACGAGATTGTCTCCGAGCTGTATGGCAACGGGACAGGCAGCAGGAACAGCCGCCGCACTTGCAGTCATGCATAATATTACACCGCAAAATGTATCCGTTAGCGAACTGCAGCAGCATCTGCGTCAGAATGGCGCACTATTAGATTAATGGAATCGAGATTAATTATTCAGGGATACTGGTCCGGCTGTTATAAACAGCCGGTTTTTTTATGCTTCGAGAGTGTGCTGATTGAAATGAATTGATTGAATTGATTAAGAGTTATTAAATGCGTCAGTACAGTTAAATGAGCCATATATCGTCGAAAACCATCCTCTAACTGCAGGCGTACATCTCAATCGGCTAGGATGGCTCATTTTGAGTGAATCAAGCAAATTTAACTGTACGAACGCAGTTAGCAGGGTGAACGAGGCGGGATAAATGGGATATAACTGTACGTTTAGTGTGGTAAATAGGGGAGAATCATATTGGCATAACTATATGTGTATATCATAAAGAGCCCTTTTTACTGCCGCTAAATACTTATCCTCTTTGTAGAAAATCAAGAGTAATCTCGTTCACGATCTCCGCATGCTCCATCGTTAATGAGTGACTTGCTCCAGCGATTAGATGGGCTTCAAGGTTAGGAATCCATTTTTTCGCCGCTGAGAGAGCCTTCTGGTGTGGATAGATCACTTCTTTGTCACCGATAAGCAGTAATGTAGCCACCTGAAAGTTGTTGAAATCCTCTTTGGAGAAAACAGAGGGCATTAATTGCAACTGAGGTTTCGCATGGCTATAACCAGAGATGACTTGAGAGCGAAATACAGGAGGAAGAGGCTCTCCTTTTCCTGAAAACCACATAAAAGCATTGTCGATCCATTTCTCCGTATGAAATAATAAGGCAGGATAGATTTTTAAGAAAAATTTCATGCTAATTTTATGGAAGGTTCCAGCGGGAGCATATAACAACAGTGTTGAAACATGTGCTGGATGGACAAGTGCAAAATTCATTGCTAAGAACCCGCCCATCGAGTGACCTGCCAAATCCACAGTATTCAACTGTAGAGCGTTCAACACTTCAAGAAGCCATTCTGCAGCTGCTGATTTACTCTTGATCGCACCCGCAGGTTTGCTTTTACCAAAGTCACCTATGACATCAATAGCATATACACAACGTTCTTGGGACAACGACTTCATATTGGGGTACCACATCGTACTGCTCATGGTCATACCATGAAGTAGCACTAATGGCTTCTTGTCTGGATCACCAAAGCATAGTACATGGGTGTCGCCGAAACTTGTCTGAACATAATGAGAGGTGTATTCCAACCCGAAATTTTCTAAGGTTTTATCATAATAAGTATAGTATTCCTGCTCAGTTGCCTCGCTCTTGAAAATAGATCCCACTGTACGCCCACCATTCTCGCAGTTTTATTAATATCTTCTCCTATTTGTATATTCTACCATCGATATAATAGATTGGGGTATTGGATGGGATTGCTATTGTAAGTTTGGAGGGTTACAAAAGCGAATATCGCGTATATCATTCTAGTTGATGCGATGTTATGTATTGAAATCATCGAGGGGGATAAAACAACTTGAAGCTTCAAGCCCATCACGTACTAACCGGTTTATTATCAGCCTTGCTAGCCTGTACCGGTGGAGCAGTTCTTATCGTCAACAGCGCTGAAAAAGCGGGGTTTAGCCATTTAGAGCTTATCTCCTGGTTATTTTCTGTTTATTTTATTGGAGGACTTCTCAATTTAGTCTTGTCTATTTACTATAAAATCCCTTTCGGCGGGGCACATTCCATAACAGCAGTGGCCTTTTTGAGTACTTCTGTCGCCTATTTCTCCATAGAAGAACTGGCGGGTGCAGCCATTATGTCAGGAATTATTATAGCTGTTGTAGGTTTAACTGGTCTAGCAGACAGGATTCTAACTTTACTCCCTAAGCCATTAATGGACGCCATGCTTGCAGGCTTGATATTTAACCATATTATACAAATCATCCCTGCTATTCAGGATATCCCTTTTGTCGGAATAATGGCTGTGATTGGCTTTTTTCTAGTTCCTAAGATATTCAAGAAATGCCCTCCGATATTAGGCGTAATAGGTATGGGAATGCTGTCCCTATGGATCAATTATGATTTTCCTAAGCTAGAAGATATCCCGTTTGCTATACCGCATATCGTTACTCCAGCTTTTTCGTGGAGCAATTTGATCTCATTAGCTCTACCGCTGTCACTGCTCGTATTAAGTAATGATATATTTGTCGCCTTAGCGGCGCTTAGAAAGAATGGCTACGAGCCTTCTGCGAAGAAAACGATAGCGACAACCGGCATAGCGACTTCCCTCATCGGCTGGTTTGGCGGTCATTCTGTTAATATAGGTGGAATGATGACCATGCTTTGCAGTAGTGAAGAGGCTGGCTCCAAAGAAAAAAGATACTTAGCAGCTGTCGTATCGGGCATCCTTGTGATGATGTTTGGGGTGATGGCTTGGAAAGTGATCGCTTTTCTGAAAATAATTCCTCATTCTTTTCTCCTGATTATTACAGGATTTTCGTTAATGGGCATATTTATTCAAAGCATGCAGTCTGCTTTTTCAAAGTCGTTATACCGTTATTCTACTGTCTTTACCTTTATTATTGCGGTATCGGACTTTGCTATACTAGGAATTTCCGCACCTGTCTGGAGTTTAGCTATTGGCTTAATCACAATGAAAGTGTTAGGTGAGGGTAAAGGAATGAAGGTAAGTGAGGGATGACCAATACGAAATAAACAAGCTGATGCCGTGTAGTGAATCTCGGCGTCAGCTTGTCAGGTACACTATCTATAATGTGTCTTTTGTATATTAGAACAATTTGTGTCTATACGAACAATTTCTAATTAATGAGAATTAGAAAGTTCTTTTTTTATGTTTTCCTGAATTTCATCGTCGTCACTGAGAATTTTTGCTCCAGTAATGAGGATATAGATGATGCCGCCAAGGAATAATACACTAAGCATAATGATGTAATCCATGTTGAACCCCCTTTCTGCTACCACTGTAACGATTAATGAATGATCTGTAACCATCCAATTTTTCTTTGCTTAAACCATCCATTATTCTTTTGTTTAGATAAGGCTTGCTCGAAGGGCTTCCGCAAATTTGGCTATTCCAGGACGGATTTCTTCTATTCTCGGCTTTGCAAAGTTGAAACGAACATAATCCGTATCAGAGCCATACACACTTCCTGGTACAAACACCAATCCCCTTCTTATGCATTCCTCCAGCAGCTTGCTTTCACTGAAAGCAGGGATAACTTTACACCATAGATGTAGACCCCCTTGGGGAATAGTAAACTCAATCGACTCAGGAAGCTCTTTATTTAAAGTATCAATAAGCAAATCCCTCTTGAATATGAGATTCATGCGCAACCGGTCAATATGAGGATCAAAATAGGAAGACTGAAGAAACTGGGTTGCAATCCGCTGCGGGATGACACTAAGTCCGAAATCCATTTGCTGTCTTGCATCTGCAAGGCGACTGACAACCGAATTAGGGGCAACCATCCAACCTATTCTTAGACCCGAAGCAACTGTTTTCGACAGTGAACCGATATGAATGACCGAGCCAAGCTCATCATAAGCTTTTAACGGCATAGGAGCTGCTCCATCATAGGAAGTTAAGCTGAATGGATCATCTTCGACAATAGGTATTCCTAGAGAACCTGCGACGTCCAACAATTGGCTGCGCCTCTCTGGATCAATGGTTATGCCAGTTGGATTTTGAAAATTTGGATTAATAAAGATCATTTTTATACGATGCTTTTTGTATAATGCTTTGACATCCTCGGGTTGAATGCCTTTGTCATCGACTGGCAACCGAAATAAGCGTAACCCGGCCGATTGAAACATAGGCAACGAGTAGTAGTAGGAAGGATCTTCTATTGCGACTGCATCTCCAGGAACAAGCAAGCATTGCGTAATTAAATACAGTGATTGTTGAGATCCTGAAGTGATGAGAATAGATGAGTCTGTTGTATGAATACCCCGATAGTCCTTCAGGAAGGAAACAAGAGCTTCTCTTAACGGGATATAGCCTTGAGGATTGTCATAGCTTAAGTGCTCGGAGAAGGGCTGCTCGTCCAAAAGAATTCTAATTTCTTTATTAGGTAATAATTCCGAGGCTAGATCACCGCTGGCAAAATCAATCAACTGATCATTATGTTGAAGTGCTTCCCTGATGCGACGAAGGAAAGGGACGTTGGGAAGGAAATTTCCGCCTTCAACATACCTGTGCCAATTCATCGTATGTACGGGTGTAGCTCCCCATTTATTAGTACTTACTCGGGTTCCGCCGCCTGAACGGCTCTCGATTATCCCAATTGTACGAAGTTCCTCGTAGGCAAGAATAATGGTGCTCCGGTTCACATCTAACTGAGCCGCTAGCTTACGTTCGGAAGGAAGCAAGCTGCCTGGGGGAAATTCACCGTATGCAATTCTTTTTTCTATATTATCCGCGATTTGTTGGTATAGCGGCAATTTATTAGATCGATCAGGTTTCCACATAACTATAATCACCTTGATTCGTTTTTATCTATCATAACATTAGTAATGCCATAATCCTGTCTAATTATTGCCGAATACATGACGATCAAATAATGATGGAGGGTTATAAAACATAGTAAATGGATGGTGTGTTGAAGCAGCTAAGGAAGGTACAATTAATATTCCATTTATCGGTGAGGAGGGGTTCAAAGATGCAAGTGCCGGTTATTGTATGGGTTGTTTCAGCTATTATCGTTATTATTTTATCTTGGATAACTTTCTGGATTACGAATAAGGCGTATTCGAAAAGATGGGAAGATCATGACGACCGAATTGATGGCCAATAAAAACTAGGGGATCCCATAAGGTTTAATTACCTTTTGGGATCCCCCTAGTTTTGTTTTGTTCGGGTTAACAGGGGATGAAATAAGCTTTGTGGTTCCGAACCCGAACCGCATCATAATAAGGGAACTCCATTCCTCTATTTCTGTCATATCATGAAAGTCGCTAGCCATAAAGGAACGGAGTTCCGCTATAGGACTATAATTACTAGAAATACGATCAATGAGATAAATTAAAGGATCGTGCATCCGCTATTATAAGATAATCGTGTGATGCACGGACGATAGAGGAACAGAGTTCCTCTATTGTCAAAAAGCTGTCTCAAAATTTCGTAAAAATGAAGAGAATTACGCTTACTTGGACTTATGAAGCAAGCAACCATAGACCGAAATAGAAAAATAGCGGTACAGGACTAGCTCTCCTATACCACTATTTTTTCATGTTTACCAACATTTCTGTTCAAAGTGGGTATCTCTCCAGAGAACTTGAAACCTTTTCTGTTTGTTCAACGAAAACCTAATATATATCCTCCATAGAAGAACATTTCACGTAATAAGAAGGGTAGCTTCGTCTTCGTGCTTTGATAAGCCGAACTTGGAGTGGGGGAGGAATACACTTCCATTCCCAAATGCTTACCAATAGCAATTGAACGTTTCATATGCAAAGGATCGCTGACAATTGTATAGCTCCTGAACCCATTCTCTTGTCCAATAGCATGAGCATTCTCCAAGTTCTCCACTGTAATAGTAGATTCCGACTCGATCAAGATATCATCAGCCGATACGCTATGCTGAAGCGCATAGGCCTTCGACACTTCAGATTCCGTATGCTGATCACCACGACCTTTGCCACCTGTGAAAATAATCTTGTCAACATAGCCTTGTTCGTACAGCCATATCGCATGGTTGATTCTTTCTCGCAGCACTGGCGAAGGTGAATCACCCCATACTGCTGCGCCTAGAACAATTGCTGCATCTGACTTGACTAGCTCATTATTGTCGCTAAATGACCAAATATTGTATGCACAAAAGGCAACGAATAAAAGAATCACGGATGAGAACACATAAATGGTCTTTTTCATTGTGGAGATCAAGGCTTCAAGTAATCAAGAAAAATTTTCTTAATGATCGTTAGCTGCTGTGTAGGTTTAACTTTGGAGATGTAATAGGGAATGTTGCTCTGTAAGGTGAGCTTTCTCGCAAAGTTACCAAAAGCATTGATTAGAGTAGTTAAAGTTTCATATACATCAACATCTTGTCGAATGGAGCCATCTTTAATACCTTCTTCGATAATTTGGAAGAATACCTGTGCAACATTATGATGCATTTCATTCAACTGCTCGGCACCATCTAACGGCTCTGCAATGTGTGCAGCATAACTTTCAAAGTCCTCTAAAAATTTGATGCTTTCGTTATTGAGATCAATATGTGAGATGAAATAATCAAATAGTTGCTCAAGTTTCTCTAGGCATGTAATCGGCATTGCAGCGATATTCTGAAACAAATCTAGTGTGTTTTCTGTTTTTTTAGTAGCTACTGCTGTTATCAATTTTTGTTTCTGTGGGAAATATCTAAATACAGTTGCAATCCCGATATTTGCTTCAGCCGCGATCTGCTGCATCGTGGTTTTCTCGATTCCTTTTCTAATAAAAACAGCTTGGGCAACTTCAATAATTTGCATATAGCGCTGCTGCTTGCTGTCTAGTCTTTCTTGTTCGTATCTCTCTTTTGGATCCATATTAAGCGTCGTGTCCTTCCGTCTACTGGGTAATAAGAATATCTGTATTATATCGTTACTCTCTCCTGTTCACAACAAGAATTGAGTTTTTATCACTACGGTGATATAATGCTTATTGCTGTGATATAATGACTATCATCACTATGTTTTCATATTTAATTTATTACGCGAGTACCATAGTGTTTTACTGTATCACGAGGACTGTATCATAACAAAAGGAGAGATATCAAGATGGGACGTTTAGATAATAAAGTAGCAATTGTAACAGGTGCAGGCAGCGGTATGGGACGCGAGGAAGCCTTGCTTCTAGCTTCAGAAGGAGCAAAAGTAGTTGCATCTGATATTAATGAAGCAGGTGTACAGGCTGTAGTGAAAGAGATTGAGGCTGCTGGCGGAGAAGCGTTTGCAATTGCACATAATGTTGCTTCCGAGGAAGAATGGGTCAAAGTTGTAGAAGCAACTGTAGCCAAATACGGTAAAATTGATGTTCTTGTTAACAACGCAGGTATTTCTATGGCGGTTAACTTGCTGGATACAAGTGTAGATCAATGGAATAAAGTAATGAATATCAATGTGAGCAGCGTATTCCTTGGTATGAAGCATGTAGTTCCAGTTATGAAAGAAAACGAAGGCGGCTCAATTGTTAATATTTCTTCCATTGCTGGTCTTACTGGCGGCAGCGGCGCAGGTGCTTATACAGCTTCCAAAGGTGCAGTTCGTATGCTGTCTAAAGCGGCTGCTGTTGATTATGGTAAATTCAATATTCGTGTCAACTCCATTCACCCAGGCTTCATTGAAACTCCAATGAGCGCAGAGCATATTGAGAAGATGCTTCAGTGGTTCCTTTCTCAAACTGCATTGCCGCGCGTTGGACAAGCAGTTGAAGTGGCTAAAGCAGTATTGTTCCTTGCTTCTGATGATTCTTCTTACATTACAGGTGTTGAATTGCCTGTTGATGGCGGCGTTACTGCAAAATAAGAACTTTTCTATCCTATATCTTCATCGTCCTAACAAGGGCGATGAAGATTTTTTTGTTTCACTTCTCAATAATATTAGATGTAGGTATACTAGGAGTGAAGAAGCAGGAGCCCGGCGACGCCCGGCTCCTTTTTACATAATCAGCTGGAGTTTGATGGAAGGGGCAACGTATTGATGAGCATGAACAGGAAGAGCGGTGTGACGGATCCTTTTATTCGTAATAAGCGAGAAGAGGAAATAGCGGCTAGAGCGGATCGACTAGCGTATGTATTTGCTGATCGTTCCTCAAAGCATGACGAAGAGGGAGCTTTTCCCTTTGATAATTTCACAGATATGCGAGAAGCTGGTTATTTAAAGCTAACCGTTCCGGCGCAATATGGGGGGGAGGAAGCATCCCTTTATGAAATGGTGCTTGCACAGGATCATTTGGCTCGTGGTGATGGTTCGACAGCATTAGCCGTTGGCTGGCATTTGGGACAGACCATGCAATTACGTCTTACCCGCTCTTGGCCAGAGCCTCTATTTGCTAGCTTTTGTAAGAAAGTTGTGGAAGAGGGTGAAATGATTAATCAATTCGCCAGTGAGCGTGCAACTGGCAGTCCTAGCAGAGGGGGTATGCCAGAGACAACTGCGGTACGGACTGAAGGCGGCTGGCTTATTAACGGTCGCAAAACCTATAGTACACTTAGTCCAATATTGAATCATTTCACGTTGACAGCAACAATTGCAGAAGAACAGCGAATTGGCGAATTTCTCGTGCGTATGGGTCCTGGTGTTCGAATCGAGGAGACTTGGGACACTATTGGCATGAGGGCAACGGGAAGTCATGACCTCATATTAGATGATGTATTTGTGCCGAACGGAGAAACATTAGACGGAGCGGCAATAGCGCCAAAGTCCAAGCATATCGAATATAGCGGAGTGCTGCTGCATATTCCAGCCTGTTATCTCGGAATTGCCTATGCGGCTCGTAGTTTTGCTGTGAAATATGCAAGAGAATATCGGCCGAATAGTCTTCCTGGTCCGATATCAGATTTGCCGCTTATTCAGCGGCAGATAGGCGAAATGGAATCAGAACTAATAACGGCAAGAACCTTGCTCTATAGTGTAGCAGATCGGTGGGATCATGATGTTGCTGGTCGATCTGCCTTGAAGCAGGAGCTTGGACTCGTGAAGTATATCGCAACTAATTCGGCTATTCGAATTGTTGATATAGCCATGCGTATAGTAGGAGGAGCAAGTCTATCCCGTAAGCTGCCGCTGGAGAGGATGTACCGGGATGTGCGTGCTGGGTTGCATAACCCGCCGATGGACGATATCGTTCTACTAGGTCTTGCAAAGCGAGCGTTATCAGAGGAAGTATAGTCTCACTGTACGATTGGAATAATGGCCTGTGGGATTCCGTTGCTGAATTGTAATATATTAGCTATGATTGCAGAGATAGAGAAAGATTCGGGAGAGCGGAGGAACTATATGAGCTTTGAACTTGTAGAAGCAACGATTCCTAACATTCAAGCCGCGTTAGCATCCGGTGAACTGACGTCCAAACAGCTGGTGCTGTCTTATCTCGCTAGAATTGCTTCGCATGACAAAAGTGGTCTTACCGTTAATTCTGTCCTTGAGATTAACCCAGATGCCTTGTTTATTGCCGATGCGTTAGACAGTGAACGGGCAGCGCAAGGTCCGAGAGGACCGCTGCACGGTATTCCTATTTTATTGAAGGATAACATTAATACCGGCGATAAAATGCATACAAGCGCAGGATCACTATCACTTGCGAATAGTTATGCCGATGATGATGCTTTTATCGTTAAGCGGCTGAGAGAAGCAGGTGCTGTCATTCTTGGCAAAGCTAATATGACGGAATTCGCTAATTTTATGACGAGCGGCATGCCTTCTGGTTATAGCTCTCGCGGTGGACAAGTTCTTAATCCCTATCATATATCGACGCCAACCGGGGGCTCTAGTGCTGGATCCGGTGTTGCGGTTGCCTGTAATTTCTGCACCGTGTCGGTCGGGACGGAAACCTCAGGCTCGATTCTGAATCCTTGTAATTTAAGCTCCACAGTGGGAATAAAACCAACGGTAGGCTTAATAAGCAGATCAGGCATTTTACCTCTTTCTCATAGTCAAGATACAGCAGGTCCGATGGCAAGAACCGTGACAGATGCCGTTCTATTATTGAACAGTCTTGTTCAGCATGACGAGAATGATGCTGCGATGGGATCAGGTATTTGGCGTAAGAAGGAGGATTACACACCTTATTTGGTGGCTGATGGTTTAAGAGGCGCTCGGATTGGTATTCCGCGTGATTATTTCTTCGAAGAGTTAACAGAGGAGCAGCTAGCTATATTTAATAACGCTGTTCGTATCATGGAACAGCAGGGGGCTGTTATTGTTGATCCTGCTGACATCAAGACAGCTCGTCAGATTGTGTATTCTTCTGTGGTGCTTAATGAGTTTAAGTCAGCTATTAATGCTTATCTAGCAAAGCTTGGACCGGGAGCTCCTATTCGTTCCTTGAAAGACATTATTGAATTTAATCATGATCATCCGATGGAGACTTTGAAATATGGGCAAAGCACGTTGATCCAAGCCGAGTATACAAGCTCGGGAAATTTGACGGAAACCAACTATATTAACGATCGTGCTACGGATTTGCAGTTATGTCAAGTAGAAGGAATTGATGAGACAATGAAGGAGCATCAGCTAGATGCCTTGCTATTTCCAGCTGACTTCGGTGCGAGAATTACATCGCGTGCAGGGTATCCGGCAATTGTCGTGTCTGCAGGCTATACAGCGGAGGGTGTACCATTTGGAGTAACCTTTACCTCTCGGGCATATTGTGAGCCAGAGCTGATCAAGTTAGCTTATTCTTTCGAACAACATACGAAATTTCGCAGAGCACCTTCATTGAAAAGCTATATGTAGACAACAAAAAAAGCCTGATTAATCAAGCTTCGAAATTTGCTCTATGGTCGGGACGACACGATTTGAACATGCGACCCCCTGGTCCCAAACCAGGTGCTCTACCAAGCTGAGCTACGTCCCGTAAAAAAGATGGTGCCGGCGAGAGGATTCGAACCCCCGACCTACTGATTACAAGTCAGTTGCTCTACCAACTGAGCTACACCGGCGAAGTATGTTACAGGCACAAGAGATATTATGCCATATACTCTAGCAAAAGCGCAACCCCTTTTTTAATTTTTTTTTGTTAGCGTTTTGCTTTGAAATGAACGACAGCGCTGTAATGCATTTTTCCTGAATTCGGATTAAATACGGCATGATGACGGACGGAATATACATCAAGCATCAACGCCTTATTATTCTCGATTTGCTGGTCAATTCTAAGCTCCAACGTCCGAAGATCGTAAGCCTCAAAAAACTCAACCTTATTCTCAATTAAATCTAATCGAAAGTCCATTAGTTCATTTCCTCCAGTGTTTGCTTCACACAATTACCTCGTAAGCATATTAACCTATTATACCTGTCTAAGATAACGATTCAAACTATTCTGTTGCAGATAGATTGTGATTAATAACGAACGATAAGGGAGTGGATTCCATTATAGGCGGCTTGCCCCATTTTTTAATTTACAAGTGGTAAAAAATGCCCTAAACTATAGTCATGTCGAATATAGTCGAAAACAACTGAAAATGGCAAACTTATCGAAAGGTAAGGACGCAAAGTTATGGGCCTAAGGTTGGAACTAGGGCTGCCAGACCACCAGATACAGGAGAATAGAGCTATATGCAGCTATCCGCCCATCTGTGGTCGGATAGCTCTTTTTTTTTTCTAGTAAGAGACAAAAAGGAGAGAGACAACAGATGATTCAAGTGAAGAAATGGCCAAGTCAACTGGCTATGCTAATCAAAAAACAGAAAATTGGGGTGAAATTATTGTTGATCACTTCGGTGATCACCCTTTGTAACGTAGGAGCAGGTATATTTATCTATACACAAAACCTGTCGGTAGCTAATGCAGTTAAAGATTCGAATGAACTAGCTAATGCTGAAAGAGAATACAAACAAGTATCCGACTTGGTGCTGAGAACGATGCTCTTAATGATTGATTCCATACAGAATCAAGAAGGTGACTTTGGAACCATTAAAGAGAACATTGACGCTATGCCTGGAATGTTTGAACATCTATTAACTACATTTGAGATAATTGACCGGAAATATCCAGCTGGTGAGGATGAACTTGCTTACTCCAATCAAGTGAAAGTGTATGAGCTGGCGTATACATCACTAAAGGAAGTGAATTTGGAAAATAATCAACTATCTGCTGAAGCGAAAGCTTTGCGCGTTCAAAGCTTAATCCGTGTCTACACGGTTACTTTAAGTTACGGAAATGCTAATATTGAAGAAAGATTGAATACAGACGTGGCTACAACTGAAGCACGACTTAACAAAAGTCTGTCAACTTCTAATATTATTGTCATTATTAATGTGTTGTTGCTGGCTGTCCTTCCTTACTTGATGTCTTCATCGCTTAATAGAGACATTAAGAGAGGCTTGCTTGGTATTATGGGGCGGATTAACGCATACAAAAATAGTGACTTTACCTATAACAATAAGCTCGTTCGATATGATGAGTTCGGTGATATTGATCGCTCGTTATCCGATATGGGGGATAATTTGCGGGATACGATTAAATCGACACTAGATGTCAGCCAGTCGGTGCTTATTGCTTCGATGAATATGGGAGATATGGTTGAGCGTAACCGGACTGCTTCTGAACAAGTAAAAGGTCAAGTCGAGCTTGGAAGAAAGATTCTACTCTCCCAATATGACGATGCTTCATCCATCTCTGCTGTAACGGAACAAATATCGGCAAGCTCGCAAGAAATTGCTGCTTCAAGTGATTACATCAACAGTGATATGCAGCAGATGGAACAATCTTCAAGAGTTGGTTCACAGGACATGGAAGGTGTCGTACAAATGGTGAATCAGACCGTAGAGCAATTCGAACGTGTGACAGAGGCATTCGATCGTATTACAGAACGATACGGCAATGTAGCGAAGTTCCTAGAAGGCATTCAAGATTTGAACACACAGACGAATTTGCTTTCACTTAATGCATCAATTGAATCTGCTCGTGCAGGAGAACATGGCAGAGGATTTGCAGTGGTGGCTGAAGAAATTCGCAAGCTTTCTGGACAAACAGATATGATATCCAAAAATATTACGAAAGAACTTAAGCAAATACAAAACGATGTCGCTGCAAGCTCACAACGTTTGGGTGCTTTTGCCCAAGTGATTTCTACTACTAAAGAAGCTTCAGTTACAGCTAGCGATATGTTCAAGGGTCTTGAGCGTCAAAGCAGTGCATTATCCGGTCAAGTTGGAGAGATTTCAACGGCTATTAGTGAAATAACGTCAGGCATGACTCATATCGTGACTGCAGTAGACAAGCTTCTAGAAACCTCCTCAGATGTAAATGGCAAAATGGAAAATATGAGCACGATGTCTCAGGAGCAATATAGTGTCTCGGATCAATTGCAAGGTTTGGCTGAGCAATTGAAGACATCATCCTGTAATTTGAAAGAGAAAGCGGCTGTCTTCAAGGTGTAAGAAGAAGCAAGGGCGCAGAAAGTCATCCTGCCGTTAGTTAGGTCATTGAGGGAGTAGCATGAGGTTCTGAGTATCTTTTATTCTTATACAGAATGAATTAGCTGCATCAATTCAATGAACAGGGAGGGCTTTTCTTGCCAAACATTCAATTTCCTAATCATTTTTTATGGGGTACGGCCACTGCGGCTTATCAAATCGAAGGCGCCTTCGAGGAAGATGGCCGCGGGGCGAGTATATGGGATACTTTTTCCAAAACACCTGGTAAGGTGCTGAATGGACATACGGGAGATATTGCTTGCGACAGTTATCACCGGATTGATGAGGACATACATTTGCTTAAGCAGCTTGGTGTCCGCGTATATCGATTCTCTATTGCGTGGCCGCGTCTATTCCCGCAAGGCAGGGGCGAGCTGAATACGGCAGGGCTTGCTTATTATGAAGAGTTGATTGATAAACTGCTGGCTAACGGTATTGAACCATTCGTGACCTTATATCATTGGGACTTGCCTCAAAGTCTCCAAGATAACGGCGGCTGGGAAAACCGTGATACGATAGACGCTTTTGTGAAATATGCAGAAACGGTATTCATCAGGCTTAACGGCAAAGTGAAAAAATGGATTACGTTGAATGAGCCATGGTGTATCTCGATCTTGTCTAACTACATCGGTGCTCATGCACCAGGTAAGCAGGATTTGCAAGCAGCGCTTGACGTTGCTCATCATATTCTGGTTGCACATGGACAGACGGTGAAACGGTTTAGAGAACTCGGCATTGTTGGTGAAATTGGCTATGCTCCGAATACGGAATGGAGAGAACCATATAGCTCGAATAAAAAGGATGTACAGACCGCTTTGCTGCGTAACGCTTCCTTTAATGAATGGTTTCTTTCGCCAGTATTGAAGGGTGAATATCCTCAAGAGGTTGTTGATTGGTATAAGAGTAAAGGATTCGTTGTCAAAATCGAACAAGGCGACATGGAAACGATCAGCCAGCCAATCGACTTTCTCGGTATTAATTACTACACAGGCAGTCTTATCCGTCATCGGCCTGGCAATGATCTCTATGATAGTGAAGAAATCAGCATCGGGTATGAGAAAACGGATTTTGATTGGAATATTTACGCGGATGGCTTCTACCATGTATTGACTTGGATTACGAAGGAGTACGGTACTATTCCGATCTATATTACGGAGAATGGTGCTTGCTACGAAGCCGAGAAGCTTGATGGCAAAGTGCAGGATGAGTCGCGAATTAAGTTTCTAGAGAAGCATATACTGGCGATGCACCGGGCATTGCAGTCCGGCGTTGATCTGCGAGGCTATATGGTGTGGTCCTTGATGGATAATTTCGAATGGGCGTTTGGCTATACGAAGCCTTTCGGACTCGTACATATCGATTTCGATACGCTGGAACGAACACCGAAGAGCAGTTATTATTGGTATCAGCATTTGATCGCTCGCGGATCACTGGATGTTTAATCTCATATAGGAAGCTGCAGGTTTAGGCTGCTTGAGAGAATGTCCTTATGGGGTTTCTCTCAAGCAGCTTTTTTAATTTATGGAGATATTTTTATCCCATAAAATAGAGAAATTGCACCCCCGCTAAAGGAGCTGCCAACTATATAATTGACCTAATACTTATTAGGACTAGAGGGTGCTTCTACTGACACAAGAACTACGACGATTGATAACAATGAGTGCGATTAGCTCCATTATTTTTATCTTTATTGGTATATTCGTTAATTTGTATATTTGGGAATTCGAACAATCGATTTTTGAACTATCCCTATTTAATATGATTATGTATATAAGCTGGGGGATAGCGTTTACTACTGGTGCCGCTTTGCTAACTAGGTTTACCATTCGATTGTTGCTTGGACTTTCGGCTGCTTCCGGTGCTATCGCTTTTCTGCTGCTGACCTTTCTTCATTCTGATGTGCGTATTTTGTGGATCACATGGATCGGTCTCTTTGTTGGGGGAATGTACGGCATCCAGTCTGCGGCACTCAATTTAAGTGTTGCCCTATATGGGAAGGGCAAAGATTTCGCGCCGTTTTTTGCGATTACCGGTCTGATTACGCAATCACTGACCGTTCTTGTACCGCTGATGTCAGCGATCGTTATTCAATACTTTGGTTATAATAGTTCGTTTGCGCTCATGCTGGTATTTCTAACTATAATGTTAGTGTTTTCCTTCACCATGCCCAGAATTGCTTTGCCACAATTTACCGCTGATGAGGGAAGCTTCTTGAAGCAGCTGAGCTGGAGGAATGTGTTTGCTAGACCAGGCTCCAAATGGCTGCTGCTATCGATTCTAGCAGGTGGTGCGTTTTTGCAGTTTCAGAATTTGTTTACGTTAATTTTTACCTTTACCATTACAGAAGACAAAACGTTGATCGCACTTCTCAACATGTTATATACCGCTTCGAGCTTTGTTGGTTTACTACTGTTCCGGAAAATAAAGCTGGACGAGAGCAAGTGGCTTTGGTTCGGAACCTTGCTGCTTGGATCAGGTTTTCTCATCGTTCTGATGCCCTATAAACCGATCCTGATTATTTCCAATCTGCTTACGACAATCGGGATGTTCTTCTTCGGAATGATCTGGACTGCGCAATTGTTCCGCTGTATTCAACCGCTGTCGCCGGGACAGCAAGCGGCTTTTCTAGTGTGGAGGGAATGCTTGCTCGTTACAATGAGATGTGTCCTGTTGTCCCTCATGTTGTTCTTAGATGACATTCGAGGAATATTGTTTGTCGTTATTATAGGAATTACTCTTTTATGCTTATTTTCTATTCCTATATTTCAAAAGAAGGCAATGCGATTGTTGACTGCTCCAGTGCAGGAAAGCTAGAATTGGTTCATCAAACTTAATAAATTCAGCTTAGTTGTATAGAGCTGTTAATGCCCAGAACAGAGGTGCTGCATGCCTCTATTCTGGGCATTTTGTTTGCGAATAAGGTGCAGTATTGTCCAAATTTATAATCATTTGAAAATTTTAGTAGAAACCCCTTTACAACATTTGCTTACTAGTGTACTATGTAACTAACACACCAATACACTAACACACTGAGCGAGACGGAGCAGAATGAATGATACAAAACAAAACCGTGTGTCCAATTGCAGCAAGAAAGGAGAATGACCTATTGTGACCATTGAATTCGATAACAATCAGCCTATTTACTTGCAAATTATGAACTATATGAAGAGACAAATTATTGTGGGCACTTTGAAGCCCGGCGATAAAATCGAGTCAGTGCGTGATCTGGCTGCCGAACTACAGATTAACCCCAATACGATTCAACGGACCTTTCAAGAGCTTGAAAGAGAAGGCATCGTAGAAACAAAACGAGGGCTGGGAAGATATGTAACAAGCGAGGAGTCGACGATTATGCAAATTAAGAAAGAGATGGCGGGCGATTTGTTAGACCGCTTTGTCCAAGGGATGAGAGAGTTAGGTTTTGAAGAGAACGATATCATTACAATCGTTGCCGATGCGGTAAAGGGTAATGTCAATAACAATGTGGAGGGGACAGCGAAGTGAATAAAGTATTGCAATTAACAGCAGTATCTAAATCTTATGGCTCTAAGCAGGCGTTGAATGCCGTAACGATTAATGCCGAGAAAGGTAAGATCATTGGTCTGCTCGGCAGCAATGGAAGCGGGAAGACCACAATAATGAAACTCGCAGCCGGCTTGACGCATCCCTCCTCAGGAGCGATTAGCATTGACGGTCAGCCGATTGGAGTTCATACGAAGGCAGTGACCTCTTTCATGCCTGACCGACCGTTGACAGAGTCATGGATGCGCGTTCGGGACGCGATTAACTTTCAACGTGACTTTTATTCAGATTTTGATGAAATAAAGGCGAGAGAGATGCTGGAATTCATGAATGTGAAAGAAAATGACCGAGTTACCACCTTATCCAAAGGAATGAATGAGCGGCTGCAGCTGACATTAGCACTCTCACGCAATGCCAAGCTATACTTGCTCGATGAGCCAATAGGCGGGGTAGATCCAGTAGCAAGAGGTAAAATACTTGATGCAATCGTTCAGTACTATAATCCGGAAAGCTGCTTGATTATCTCAACCCATTTGGTGCGTGATATTGAACGAATCTTTGATGAAGTTATTTTTATCAAAAATGGTGAGATCCTTCTACAAGAAGAAGTGGATACCATTCGAATGAAGTATGGCAGAAGTGTAGAAGAGCAATTTAAAGAGGTGTATGCAGAATGCTGAAATTGCTGAAGTATGATTGGAAACGTAACGCTAATGGTTTGCTGGCTACGGCAGTTATTCTATTAGTTGTTGAAGTAATGTTAATTGTAATTGGTCAATGGAATAATTGGCATGAAGGTCTTATTTACGGGCTTGGTGTTGCAGGGCTTATAGGTGCAGGTGTGAAACTGTTTATCACGATGTGGAAAACGTATGATACGAATATAACCGCCTATAATCGACGGCTGCTTCCGGTATCCGCATTGTCTACCATTTTCTCACCACTGCTGTTTGGAGTCGCAGCTTTTCTCGTACTTCTTATTGCTATTTTTGTTCATGGAATGATATTTAGTTCGATCATAGATCTTGATTTAAATATATATTCCATCTTGAAAGAAGAGAGCCTTGGTATTCTAAAAGGGCTGCTTATCATCACAATGATGATGCTTTACTTCTCGGTGACCGTATTGTTCAGTATTACCGTTGCAAGATCTATTCGCAGTAAGAGTGGCGGAATCTGGCTTGGAATTGGCGTGTTTTTCCTCATTCATGTTGTTGTAACATGGTTGGAAGATATTTTATTCCCTTCTTCCTCTTCTTCTATTGTAGAAGGCAGTGCGACAATTGATGATACGAGCATGGACTACTTTCTAACTTATGATCTCGGCATTAATGATTTGCAAATGTGGGGAACTACATTAATAGAGGCTGGTGTCGCCGCTCTATTGGTATACTTGATGATAAAGTTATTGAATAAAAAATTGCAATAGCAGCACTTGTGTGTAATAGCGAATAGTGGAAGACGAACTCTCAAGCCTTTAGGTTTGAGAGTTTTTTTGTTATTTTTTGTTTCATTCCACCTTTTCTTTCAGTTGACGTTCGTTTGCTCAAAGTGGTTCAATTAGGAGTGGAGCAGTATGGAACGAGCTTTGTAACCAACAAGAGAAAGATAGCAGAGGAGTTGAAAAAAAGGGATGGGTATAGTCAAGCAATTCATGAAAGCTGCTCGAATTAGAGTGCTCCCGGTCATGCTTATTCCAGTCGCACTCGGTGCGCTTGGCTCCTATGTATGGGACGGGAAATTCCATCTGGGACTATTTTTATTAACCTTAATCGGTTCAGGGGCTGTGCATCTGTTCTCGAATATGATTAACGACTTATGGGATTACTACAGTGGAACAGATGATGCGGCCAAGTCTACAGAAGGTGCGATATCGACGAACTCTGGTTTTTTAACTAACGGAACATGGAATATTAAAGTTTTTGCCGCTGTTACATGGGGACTATTCGGCATAGCAGCCATTTGCGGTATTATTCTAGCGATTACTAGCGGCTGGATCGTGTTGGTATTCGGTATTCTTGGTGCGTTAATTGCCTACTTCTACGTCGCACCTCCGCTAAGATTTGGTTACCGTGGCAAAGGCTACAGTGAACTTGCCATCTTAGTTGCATTCGGTATTCTCCCCGTTGCGGGAGCCTATTATGTACAAAGTTCACACTTGGACTATCGGGCGTTTCTACTGTCGCTTCCGATTGGATTACTGACAACCCTTATTTTGTTTAATCATCATTTCCTTCATTGGAAGGCGGATAGAGAAGCAGGCAAGAAGACACTTGTTGTCGTCTGGGGAGAGAAAAAAGCGCTGATTTTCTCCCGCTGGCTGCTCATCCTAGCTTATGTATCACTACTTGTTTGTATCCTATTTGGAGCATTGCCGATCTATGCCCTCCTTGCTCTACCAACAGCACTGCCGGCATATAGGGTGTATGGCAGATTGAAGGAACATAATGAATCGGTTGCCTATTTGCCATTAATGGGTGGAGCACTTAAAGCGACGAATCGCTGCGGACTAATCTTGATCCTTGTATTATTGATTCAAGGTCTAATCTAATTATTATTCAACATAGAGAAAAGAGGATGGGAACGATGGGTAAACAATGGACATTAGGAAGCTTTGATACGATTTTGAATGAAGGCGAAGTTTGGACAATTGGTGGTTTTCCACTGCCTGATGGTTCGTTCTGGCAGTATCGCGAGCCGAATGCGGTCGTAATTGTTCGTAATGGGATTTTATATGTTCGTGCACCACTCAGCCGCAGCAATGACCAAATTCAGATTCTTGATAATGCGAAGCATATGTATTATTCAGCTAAGCCAGTTGAAGTGCCGGAAACAGGAGAAATTAGCTTTGAGCTGCAAATCCGTGCTCGTACCCAGAATACTGCGCCTGATGATTTATATGATGGTTATGTGTCGTTGAATTTGTTGGACTTTACAACGGGCGGAGCGCTTGATTTCTTTGCTGGCAATGATAAATATGCAAGTGTATACGCCGTACTGCCGTTCCCGGGTGTATCAGTGCCGGAGACGGATAAAACGAGATTTTTCTGTGTGTTTAAAGAGGATACAGATTTCCAGGCTAGAGAATTTAACACATACAAAATTACGTACAACCGCTCCGAGGATGAAGTCGTCTTTTATGTGAATGGCAGAGAGGTTCGTCGTGAAAGAAATGTGCCGGTGAAGTTTAATCAATTCACCGTTGCTCTCGGTATTATGACTGAGAAGGATTTAACACCTGAAGGCAGCGTGTCCGTACATGGACAAACCGTAATCGGCGAATATTCACCGATTACGATTACTGTATCGGAATAATCCACGACATGTTTTATAGATACGGGATCGTCCTAGTCGTAGGATGATCCCGTTTTTTATTCTAATGGTTGACGGAAACAGGAAAACCACTATAAGGTAATAGGTACAATGAGATAGTTAGAAGGAGCTACTTGCATGATCTTCGTATTAATTGCACTTTGGTCAATTGCGCTCATTCTCATTCTGTCAGATCCACGGTCGCCAGCTATTCGCCGATTAAGCGGGGTAGCCTTTACAGGTGGATCAGGAGCGCTTGCAGCAGTGGTGGATGGACAAATTATACCTTACATAGCGAAAGTTTATACGAATGCGGCGGCAGAGCAATTGCTCTACATGTTGCAAGCGGCTGCTTCATTGGTTTCCTATTACGGCCTGCCATATACAGTCTTGCTCTTCTCAATCGCTTATCGCCCAGTTCGCTGGTTAACCAAGTACCAAACCATTTTGCCGTTGCTGCTCTTTATTCCGATCGCTTTATGTTTATTATTTACTCCTGGCTATGACGAGAAATATCCAATTAGTTATTTGGTTGTCGTCTGGTGGGCAGTGCCGTATTTATTGCTTGGTGCAATCAATGTGCTAATGAAAAGCCCAGGTTATACAACACAAGCAAGGAAACACTGGATCGTTTGCTTTGCCGTCCTTCCTCCGGTATTATTCACAATGATGATGAGCTACGTGCTGCCAAGCATGGGCTTTCTAAGAATGTGGGTATACAATACATGGTTCGTGGGAATTGGTGTTATTGTTTTTTTTGTTGGATTATTTACCTATGGATTTATGGGTGTAAGAATTCTAATCGATCGAAGAAAACTCGACTCAACCTTGCGGGCAGTTACTTCCGGGACAGCTATTCTGAATCATGCAATCAAAAACGATGTTGGTAAAATGCGATTGTTCGGCGAGAAGATGAAAGCCTACGCGATATCGACTGACCAGCCGGAACTGCTCGCTGATGTAGAAACGATGCTTACAACTTCTAGGCATATCCAAGAGATGATTAATCGAGTTCATCAGCGGACAGAGGATCTTGTGCTGCGTGTGAAAAATGTAGATATGGGCCAAGTAATCGAGGAAACGGTGAAATCCTTTGATCTAATACTGTCTAAAGCTGGTGTTGAATTAAAGCTGTCAATCGTTGATGGTTGGAGCAGTCGACTGGACCGGGCCCAGGTTGGGGAAGCGATGTCGAATGTCATCTCCAATGCAATAGAAGCAATGAAAGATGGGGGTCAGCTGGCTGTAAGCATGAAAGAGACAAAGCAGGAGCTTATTATTGAAATGAAGGACAACGGGCCGGGCATGAATAAAACACAACTCCTTAAGGCTGTTGAACCGTTCTATACAACGAAAAGCGGTAGTGACATTAACTTCGGGCTTGGCTTGCCTTACGCTTATAATGTGATGAGGAAGCATGGCGGGACGTTGCAAATGTATAGTATGCTTGATGAAGGAACAGCCGTATTGATGGTATTCAAGAAACGAATGATACGCGCTAAATTCATTAGTTCAGCTGCTAGCAGCTTAGCAGTACCCGACAAGGCGAAGGAGACGGAAGCACATGGATAAGATAGCCGTATGGATCGTGGAGGATGATGCGGATTGGCTTCGTGGACTGACAGCCTATCTCGGTGCGCAAGCGGACATCGACATTAGCTTTACAGCTGCAAACCCTATGGATGTAGAGAATGCGCTTCTAGAGCAGCATGCTCCCGTCGATGTTATCTTGATGGATATCATGCTTAACGGTCAGCCAGAGGGTATCCGGTTAGCTGAAGCAACCGCTGTTGCCACAGGAGCCAGAGTTATTATGCTCACTTCGATGGAAGAGAAGGAACTTATTCTTCGAGCCTTTCAAGCTGGTGCAATCGATTATCAGATCAAATCAGACTTTGAGTCTTTGCCGGACGCGATTCGCGCAGCAGCGAAGCGCCATTCATCGATCAGCCCTGTTGCGGCAGAACAGATGAGAGAGGAATTTCGCAGGCTCAAAAGGCTCGAACGCGAGTTCGAAGTGAAAAAGGTAAGTGATCAAATTACACCGTCGGAGCTGCAATTATTAGAATTAATCGATGAAGGCTACTCACAGTCGCAAATCGCGGAGAAGCTGGTCGTATCGATTCGAACCGTAAAGAATCATATCAATAATATTTTGAAAAAATTGCAGTTCAGCGGCTCCAAAGAGGCAGCGAGTCAAGTGAAGGCGATGGGCTTATTCGACAAAGAGAATAAAGAAAAGGATGGTACCAGGTAAAGTTGGTACTATTTTTTTTGCCCTAATTTTCTAGAATAGAGGTAGGGTTACAATCGTTTCTATAAGCGAGGGATCGAGAATGGCATTTGAAATAGGCTCGCAGGCTCATATTGCGGCGCTAGTCGCGACGGGGGTAGTGTGCTCAGCTATTATCCTTTTTCGAGAACGGCTGCGACGACCTCGAATCCATGTTTTGTTCAGATATGTAATGGCCGGTTTGCTGGTGTGCTGTGAGCTTTCGCTCCAAATCTGGTACGTTGTGTCTGATAATTGGGGGCTCCATTCATTTCCTTTTCAGCTTTGCAGCTTAATGGTTCTGCTCTCTGCGGCATTACTGCTGACGAGAAATCGTAAACTAAATGACATCGTATTCTTTCTCGGCATATTAGGAGCATTACAAGCATTATTGACTCCTAATTTGGATGTAAGCTTCCCGCATTTTCGTTACTTCAACTTCTTTATTGCTCATCTTGGCATTATTGCGGCCTGTGTTTACACAGCTGCGGTTGAAAGCTACAGACCCAATATTAGGTCCTTGCTGCGAGCCTTTCTGTGGTTGCATGTTTTGGCTGTACCTGCAGCGATAACGAATTATTGGGCAGATACAAATTTTATGTTCCTTGCTCGTAAACCATCTACGGCATCGTTGCTAGACATGCTTGCTCCATGGCCTTGGTATTTGCTGCAGCTGGAGTTAGTTGTCTTATTGTTATGTTTGCTTTTGTTAGGTCTAATGCAATGGTTTCGCAAGTTGGAGTTATCGCAAGGAAATTAAGAGGGTATACGATTTGGAGGTCATTTTCTATGTACAATTTATTGCGTAAACATTGGACATCATTGCTAGGCGTGTTATTCGTACTTACAGCTTTTGTTACACTATTCAAGTACACCATCGATCAGGGCTGGATTACCGATTGGATGAAAATTGGTGTCGGGCTGCTTATTGGTGCTGGTCTTAGCATCATCGGGCTAAAGCTGGCAGGCAAACAGAAATGGGCGGTAACTGGTCAGATTGTTCTTGGTCTTGGTGCTTCGATCTTGTACGCAACCTTCGCCTTCTCTGGTATTTACTATCGATTATGGGATTCAATGACGGTATTGCTTGGTATGGCGGCTGTTACAGCAGCATTAACTTATTACGCATACCGCTTTGATTCTAGACTTGTAATGAACATTGCACTTGCAGGAGGTTTGCTGTCGCCGTTGCTTATGCGGCCGGAGACGGATCAAGTCTTCACTCTATTCCTCTATTTGCTCGTCATGAATTCTGCATTCCTGTTTATGAGTATTGTCAAAGGCTGGAGTGAATTAAGAACGGCATCTTTTATCGGCAGTTGGTTGATGTATATCGTATATTTCTTCCAGTTCACCCCAGACATGGATGGAATGTGGAGTATGCCTTTCCGTTACGCTCTAGCTGCATTCTTGTTTTATCAGATCGGACTTTTAGTTTCATCTTGGATGAATAAGCTTTACTTTGACGGTTTGAATTTATATCTCAGTTTAGTTAATGGTGTTATGTTCGGTTTCTGGGCGCTGCTCCTATTGAATGGCGATATTCATTATGGTTATCCTTTAGCCTTCATTGGCGTTATCTACATCGTGTGCGGAACTTTAATAAATAGATTGCTTGATAAAATTGAAGTCGCTTCTGCTGTGTATTGGTCGGTCGGTTTCTTGCTTGTGCTGCTCGCCGTCAACCAAGCTGGAAGCGGAATGGAAATACAACCTCTAGTTAGTGTACTTGTATGGGGTGGAGTAGCAGTTGCATTAGCATTAATCGGTCAATATAAAAGATGGATCTTATTGACGATATTTTCACTTGGAATCTGGTTTATTGTTGGGTTTTACTGGTACATTGTAACGTGGAGTACGCCGCGTGGTGAATGGTTCGGCACCTATATTCCATTTTTGAACTGGAGTGCAATGGCTTGGTTCCTGCTTGCAGGGTTAGGTTTCTATTTCTCGATGCGTGTCAGTATGCCATCGTTCACCCAATCCGCCAATCGTGTTATGTCCAATGTTTATGCACTGCTGTCACACTTAATTGTAGGCGGACTGCTTACTCGTCAAATTGAAAATATATTCACCGAATATTTTGTGGATGCACCTAGCCTCTATTTGAATCTTAGCCTGACATTATCATGGGGCATATACGCACTTATTCTTATTTTATGGGGCGCATATCGTCAACAATCCTTATTCCGCTGGTTTGGGGCATCTGTGCTTGTGTTGACCGCCATCAAAGCAATATTCATGGATTTGAGCGGCAAAGAAAGCTTGTACAAAGTTGTAGTGCTGCTTGTACTTGGAGGAATCTCCTTCCTCATTACTTGGATTAACGGAAAGTGGGCGGCAGCAGGCAAGGAAGTGGAAACAGAGGAGAGTAAACTTCCTTAAATTATATTTGATACAAGGAACGCAACTTGGGCTTAATAAGAGCGAAGTGCTTGAACAGACTACAACTGGAGGTAACCACAACATGACCAAATCATTCTTGGAAGCCGTTAAAGCACGACGCTCTTATTATGGAATTAATAAAGATCAGGTTATTTCGGATGATCAAATTGTGAAGCTTGTGCAAGATGCAGTTAACTTTACGCCATCATCCTTCAACTCTCAAAGCTCTAGAGTTCTTGTGCTCCTGGGGGATAAGCATGATCAATTATGGGATATTACGACAGAAACATTAAGAGCAGTCGTTCCTGCAGAGAGTTTCGGTCCTACCGAAGAGAAAATGAGTGCTTTCAAAAGCGGTTATGGCACTGTGCTGTTTTTCGAGGATAATGCTGTTGTCGAGGGTCTGCAAAAGGGTTTCCCTGCCTATGCAGATAATTTTCCAAAATGGTCGGATCAATCCTCAGGCATGCTGCAGTTCGTAGTTTGGACCTTGCTTGAGAACGAAGGTCTAGGTGCGTCTCTTCAGCATTATAATCCACTTATTGATGAACAAGTGAAGAAGACCTGGAATGTTCCAGATTCCTGGCGTCTAATGTCACAAATGCCATTTGGCAAGCCAATATCACAGCCTGGAGATAAAGAATTCCAGCCAATTGATACACGTGTGAAGGTGTATAAGTAAGGAATCAGGCAGCCCTGGACTACGTCCAGGGTTGTTTTTCTAAGGATTAGGCATAGATGGATGAGTCATTGATATTACTGGAATACTATTCTAATATTGAAGAAGCAGACAGAAGTACTAAAGGGGTCAGATGAACATGCACATTGTTGCTATTATTATCGGATGCTTGCTCCTAATTGCAGTCGTTATATTAACTGTCGGATGCTTTTATTTTTATAATTTGGCTATCTCAAG
Source organism: Pristimantibacillus sp. (assembly GCA_048976605.1). Taxonomy (GTDB): domain Bacteria; phylum Bacillota; class Bacilli; order Paenibacillales; family Paenibacillaceae; genus Pristimantibacillus. Next base: position 58,180 of record JBHGUX010000035.1, read on the forward strand.
AAAAAGCAAAGATTTTTTGACTGGACATGCCGATTTAGTGGAAATGCCTGTTGAAGAGGAATCCTGGCTGCAACAGCAAGATATAGAGAAGGTTTCCTTGCAATCCTATGACGATCTTAAATTAAGAGGGCATTGGTTACCAGCGGCTCAGCTTTCCTCTATTACGATCATTATTGCGCATGGTTATAGTGGACATGGGATGTTAATGGATTCATTAGCGAGAATGTATCATGAGCACTTTGGCTACAATGTTCTGATGCCGGACAATAGGGGACATGGTGAAAGTGAAGGCAACTATATAGGGTTTGGTTGGCATGATCGCAAGGATTATTTGAAGTGGATTGATTATGTTATAGACCGCAAGGGTGCCAATGAACAAATTGGGTTGCATGGGGTGTCGATGGGCGGAGCTGCAGTATTAATGACCAGCGGGGAACAGCTGCCTGCAGCGGTCAAAGCCATCGTATCGGACTGTGCGTATACAACGGTGGAGGATCAGCTCCGTTATCAATTGAAGCGGATGTTTAAGCTGCCTTCTTTTCCGTTTGTGATGCTCACCAGTGTATTATGCCGATATCGCGCGGGATACAGCTTTGCGGAAGCATCCGCATTAAAACAGGTGGCAAAAGCAACAAAGCCCATCTTGTTTATACATGGTGATCAAGATGCTTTTGTACCAACAGAAATGGTCAATCGCTTATATGAGCAATGCAACAGTGAGAAAGAGCTACATATTGTTCCTGGTGCGGGTCATGGTCTAGCCTATTTGACTGATCCAGGAGGTTATATTAAAGCTGTCCGAAGCTTCTTTCAGAAACACTTTTCTTTGGCGGACTAGTCGAAGGGGGTAAAAACATGTACAATAAAAGCCGATACATCATTTATAACCTAAGTTTTTTATTGGAATGTTAACGACACTGGGAGGTATTTATGAGTATCGATCCGCGCATGACTAAACAGATCATTCAATTACAGCTGGCGCCCAGCCTGGATTTTCAAGCCAATTCAAATCCGCTTACTATGAAGAGCGGCAATGGACAGGCATCCTTATTTGATACGGTTCTGTCTCAATATATGAAGGATGTTTCGACGGATCCAAACAACAGTACTGGTTCAACAGCTGAGGCTCTCGCATTACTTTCTAACTTGCCGAGCACCTTTGACACAGCGGCATTGAATACGGCTGCAACGACTGGCTCTACGGACTATGAGATGCTCATTGCACAAGCTTCCGCTAAGTATGGCGTCGATCCAAAGTTAATTAGAGGAGTTATCCAAACCGAGTCTGGTTTTAATGCAGATGCAGTATCATCTGCAGGTGCTAAAGGTCTTATGCAGTTAATGGATGCTACAGCTCGCGGTCTCGGTGTAACCGATTCGCTTAACCCGCAGCAAAATATTGACGGGGGCACTAAATATTTATCATATCTGCTTAATAAATACAACGGTAATCAGCAAGTAGCACTAGCTGCTTACAATGCTGGACCTGGACGGATTGATCGTCTTGGTATTTCTACAGATAATGAGCTGCAAGCTAAGATGGCGCTGTTGCCACAGGAAACACAGCGGTATGTGACAAAGGTACAACAAGCAAGCTACTAAAAGATCGCTCAAATACAGATCACGATTAGCAAGCCGCTGGTTGCGGCTGCCTTCGTTGATCTTTTTATTTTATTAGGGAAGAAGAAGGTGATGTACGTTATGCTTTATTTCGATCACTGTGCTTCAACTCCACCTTATGACGAAGTGATTAATACGTTGGCAGAAGTGATGAAGGTACATTATGCGAACCCCTCATCTCTTCATCGTGCAGGAGCAGAAGCAGACAAGCTCATTCTGAGATCACGTACTCTTCTTGGTGAGATGTTCGGTGTGAAGGCAGAGGAGTGGCTGTTCACTTCTGGTGGAACGGAGAGCAACAATCTTGCAATTAAAGGTGCAGCCAAACAGTATAGAAGCCGCGGCAACCATCTCATTACGACTCAGGTAGAGCATGCTTCTGTCTATGATGCCTTTAAGCAGCTAGAGCAGGAAGGATATCGGGTTACTTATTTGCCTGTTAATGAAACGGGACATGTTGATCCTGAGCAGTTGCAGCTTGCTATAACGGACGAAACGTTGCTGGTCAGCATTATGCATGTCAATAACGAAGTAGGAGCTATTCAACCTTTAGCAGAAATTGGTCAATTATTGAAAAAGTATCCACGAATCCTATTCCATGTAGATGCGGTTCAAAGTGTCGGTAAACTGCCGATTCATTTGAAAGAGTGGGGAATCGACTTGTTAACCGGTTCCGCTCATAAGCTTCGCGGTCCGAAAGGGATCGGTTATTTGTACGTGCGGGAATCTATAAAGCTGTACCCTCTTCAATCAGGAGGCTTGCAAGAACGCTCCATGCGTGCGGGTACCCAAAATGTGCCGGGTATCGTTGCATCGGCTAAAGCTTTGCGGATGGCGATGCAATCGGAGAAGAAACGGAGTGAGCGAATGTATGCTCTCCGTAAGCAGCTTGTAGCTGAGATAGATAACATGCCAGAGCTGTGTATCAATGGCGGAGAGCATTCCGTTATGGCGCCGCATATCGTCCATTTCTCTTATCCTGGTATGAAGCCGGAAGTGATTGTCCATATGTTGGAGGAACAGGGTGTAATTGCCTCTACGAAATCCGCTTGCTCATCCAAGGACGACAAGCCAAGCCGTGTGTTGCTGGCGATGGGTGTAGGTATGGAACGAGCAACAGGAGGCGTTAGAATAAGCTTTGGAGATGAGCATACGGAACAAGATATAGAAAGACTTGGTCTTGCGTTGCGGGCGACTGTGGCGAAGCTGAGACCGCTAGAGAGGAGCATGAAGTAAACGTGGACATTAATTATGATAAGATACTCATTCGTTACGGCGATCTCAACATGAAGGGACGTAATCGTTCTCAGTTTGAGAAGCGGATGCTGCAACAACTGCAATTGTCTCTTCGTTCATTCGAGCGGTTAGCGTATGTCAAGACGTTTGGTCGTTTGGCTGTATCATTAAACGGAGAACCGTATGAACCGATTGCCGAGCGTATCAAGGATATATTCGGTATCTGGTCATTTAGTCCAGTTGTGAGTGTGGAGCCGAAGCTTGAAGTTATTCAAGAAGCAGCACTAGCACTCATGCAGTCACTGGATAAAGAACCGGAAACCTTTAAAGTAAGTGCGAAACGTGGATGGAAAACATTCGCTCATAATTCACAAGAGATGAATCATCTTGTAGGATCGCATGTACTGCGGGCGATGCCTGGACTTAAAGTGAATGTTCGAGAGCCAGAGGTGGATCTTCGAGTGGATATACAGCAGGAAGCCGCTTATGTGTTTAGTGAAGTAGTGTTTGGAGCGGGGGGCTTTCCCTTTGGTTCGAATGGAAAAGCTATGTTGCTATTATCCGGCGGGATTGATAGCCCAGTAGCTGGTTGGATGGCGATGCGCAAGGGACTGGAGATTGAAGCGGTTCATTTTCACAGCTATCCATTTACTAGTGATAAAGCGAAGGAAAAGGTTATTGATTTAGCAAGAAGGCTTTCTTATTACGCTGGAGCACCGTTTAAACTGCATTTGGTGCCATTTACAGACATCCAGACGACTTTGGTTGAGGCACAGCAGGAAAACTATATGATTACGCTAATGAGACGAGCCATGCTGCGTATTACAGAACGTATAGCGGAGAAACAGGATGCTGGTGGAATTGTGACGGGGGAAAGCCTTGGTCAGGTAGCTAGTCAGACGCTGTCTAGTATGAATGTAATTGGACGTGCAACTGAACTTCCGTTATTAAAACCACTAATTATGATGGATAAGCAAGAAATCATTAACGAGGCGGAGCGAATTGGTACTTTTAATATTTCCATTCTTCCTTATGAAGATTGTTGTACGATATTTTCACCGAAGTCACCCACGACTAACCCCAATTTAAATATCGTGGAACGAACGGAGTCAGCCATTAAAGAGTTGAACCGTCTAATTGAAGAAGCAGTAGAAGGTACCGAAGTTATGATTATTACACCCGATGATTCCGAGAACACAGCGGGAGAAGAACATTGGTTCTAAAAAAGAAAAGCAGAGATCCCATATTAATGGGATTCTCTGCTTTTTTGTACTAGTGCTGCTTTTGCTTGTTTGCGTTTGTTGGTTAGTAATCCTGCTGCAATGACCAATAAAACCACTACAACAATGAATAACCAGTAGATCGGTTGATTGTCATGGAAGAATTCTTTGAACCATTTTTCTTGCGTGATCATTTTTGCTGCTGTGAAAGCAAGTACACCAGACCCGAGGTAGATGATCCATGTATATTTATTAATAAGTTTAATAAATAAAGTACTTCCCCATACGATAACCGGCACGCTAATCAGAAGACCCAATATAACGAGTACAAAATTACCGTGTGAAGCTCCGGCAACTGCGATTACGTTGTCAATACCCATTGCCGCATCGGCGATGATGATGGTTTGAATCGACTGCCACAACGTATTTCCCGCTTTAATATCGCCGTGACTATCTTCTTGAATGAGAAGCTTATAAGCAATCCATACAAGTAGTAATCCTCCTGCCAAATGAAGCCATGGTAATTCGAGGAGTTGAACGACTACAACAGTAGCGATGATCCGAATACCGATCGCACCTGCAGTACCCCATAATACCGCTTTCTTCTGCAAATGAGCGGGTAAATTGCGGGCTGCCATACCGATAACAATAGCATTATCACCTGCTAATATAAGATCGATAAATACGATATTGAGTAGAGCGAACCAAAAATCAACTGATGAAATATCCATAATTTGCTTGTCCCTCCTCTCTCTCTCTTGCTTGTATTTCATAAACCCTACACTATCTACGCACAACTTTGGATAAGGATTCAAAAATTTTTTCGGACTATTCCGATGAGCTTGGACATACAGGTGGTAAGGAGGGGGCGAACGAAATTTGGACAGCTTAATTACTTTTTTTGAAATTATGCTTATTAATTTACTGCTTAGTGGAGATAACGCCGTAGTAATCGCATTGGCCAGCCAACATTTACCGCCAGCCCAACGGAAAAAAGCGGTCTGGTGGGGGGCGATGGCTGCAGTTGGATTGCGTTGCCTGCTTACATTAGCCGCTATCTCGTTGTTGAAAATTCCTTACTTGCAGGCGATTGGCGCTATACTGCTGCTGTATATTGCGGTGAAGCTCCTTGCAGATGCGGGCGGAGGCGGTGAAATCCATAAGGTCTATAAAGCAAAAACGCTATCGCAGGCCATATGGACGATCGTTGTTGCTGATTTCGTAATGAGTCTCGACAATGTTCTTGCAATAGCAGCAGTAGCAGAAGGAGAACCCGTCCTTATTTTACTCGGAATTGCGTTAAGCATACCGATGATTATTTGGGGCAGCCAAGTATTGGGAACACTCTTGCAAAAGTTTCCACCGCTCGTCTACATTGGAGCAGGATTACTCGGTTATGCGGCAGGAGGCATGCTCGTGCATGATCCAGGGATGAGCCGCTTGCTATTTCACGATTCTGCAACGGCCGTGCAAGCTATTCCTCTGTTTTGCGTACCGATTGTAATCGTATTAGGATTGTTGAAAAAGAGAGTATAAACTGGCTTTTATACCATAAATTTCACAAACCGTTCACACTGTTTCCCGTGAACGGTATTTTTTTTACGATGTTCCTTCTGTTCCCGCTGGTATTTTTACCGCTCTTCCATTAAACTAGTAAAGATAAAAACTGTCGTCTTTCGTCATTAGCTGCGATCGACGTTGTAAGGAGCGGAAGGCGAATGTCTAATAACAAATATTCCGCTGGAATTATTGTGTTACTAGCTGGGGTCGTTATTTTACTGGGCAAACTTGGTGTATTCAGTTTTCTGGGGGCTGTTTTTTGGCCGATGCTCGTTCTCATTCCGGGGATTCTGCTGCATGTGTTTTATTTCGGCAGATTATTTCCAGCGGTCGTTCTTGTCCCTGGGGGAATACTGACGGTCTATGCACTGCTGTTTATGATTTGCAACATCTTTGGATGGGACAACATAAAATATTTATGGCCGCTGTTTATATTCGGCATCGCTGTAGGCCTGTATGAATATTATTTGTTCGGTTCTTCTCGTCCGCGTGTTGTACTTACGGCGTCTATTGCGCTTGCTGCGTCATCCGCCGTAATTCTGCTGTCAGTACTTTTATGGAGCTGGGGGATTTATGCCATCGCAATTGTATTAATTGCCGCTGGAGCATGGATGATGTTCGGCAGACGTGTGCGTTGGTAGTTTGAATGTTTATGGTTGGATTGTCGTCGTTAAGACAGCAACAGAAAGAAAAAATTAGAAAAATGGAGTGGATTACAAGTTATGCAAGCAAGAGAGAACATCCGGAACATTGCGATTATCGCCCACGTTGACCACGGGAAAACAACATTGGTTGACAAACTGCTTCAGCAGTCAGGCACATTTAGAGAACACGAAGCTGTACAAGAGCGTGCGATGGATTCCGGAGACTTGGAACGTGAACGCGGTATTACAATCTTGGCAAAAAACACAGCTATCAATTACAAAGATTACTTGATTAACATCCTTGATACTCCTGGACATGCAGACTTCGGCGGTGAAGTAGAGCGTATTATGAAAATGGTTGACGGTGTAGTTCTTGTCGTTGATGCATTTGAAGGCTGTATGCCGCAAACGAAATTCGTATTGCGCAAAGCTTTGGAAAGCGATGTAACGCCGATTGTTGTTGTTAACAAAATCGACCGTCCGAATGCAAGACCTTCTGAAGTTATCGATGAAGTTCTAGATCTGTTCATTGAGCTTGGAGCTAACGATGAGCAATTGGAATTCCCTGTCGTATACGCCTCTGCATTGATGGGTACTTCAAGTCTTGACCCTGACAAGCAAGAAGAGAACATGATGGATCTCTACGAGACTATCGTGAGCACAATTCCTCACCCTACTGAAAAAACAGATGAGCCCCTTCAATATCTAGTTACATTGCTTGATTATAACGAGTACCTGGGCCGTATCGCAGTTGGTCGCGTTAACCGTGGTATCGTTCGTCAAGGACAATCGGTTGCCGTTATTGACCGCGAAGGTAAAGTGAAACAAGCTCGTATCGAGAAACTATTTGGCTTCCAAGGTTTGAAGCGTATTGAAATCGAAGAAGCAGGCGCAGGCGATATCGTCGCAATCGCAGGTATCAGAGAAATCAATATCGGTGAGACGATCGCTGATCCAGCTAAACCAGAAGCATTGCCAGTTCTCAAAATCGATGAGCCTACTTTGCAAATGACTTTCATCGTTAATAACAGCCCGTTTGCGGGTCGTGAAGGCAAATGGGTAACTTCCCGTAAGCTGCGTGAGCGTCTGTTCAAAGAGCTTGAGACTGATGTTGCCTTGCGTGTTGACGAAACGGATAGTCCAGATGCATTTGTTGTATCAGGACGCGGTGAGCTTCACCTTGGTATCCTGATTGAGAACATGCGTCGTGAAGGATTTGAGCTTCAAGTATCCAAGCCTGAAGTTATCGTTAAACTGATCGATGGTGTAAAATGCGAGCCTTACGAGCGTCTGCTAATTGACACGCCGGAAGAGAGCATGGGCGCTGTTATGGAAAGTCTAGGAACTCGCAAAGCTGAAATGGTCAACATGATCAATCACGGCAACGGTCAAGTTCGCCTTGAATTCATCATTCCAGCACGCGGTTTGATCGGCTACCGTACAGCATTCCTTACGCTTACACGCGGTTACGGCATTATGAACAACGCATTTGACAGCTATGGTCCACTCGCTGGAGCTAGTGTCGGCGGACGTCATCAGGGTGTACTTGTTGCGAGTGAGACTGGTACGACTACAATGTACGGTATGATGGGCGTTGAGGATCGCGGTATCCAGTTCTTGGAGCCAGGTACAGAAATTTATGAAGGTATGATCGTTGGCGAGCATACGCGCGAGAACGACATCATCGTTAATATCTGTAAAGAGAAACAACTGAACAACATCCGTTCTGCTGGTAAGGACGATACCGTTAAATTGAAAACTCCTCGTTTGTTCTCTCTTGAGCAAGCTCTTGAGTATTTGAATGATGATGAGTATTGCGAAATTACACCGAAGTCGATTCGTCTTCGTAAAAAAATCTTGAATAAGAGCGAGCGCGAACGTGCTGAGAAACACCGCAAAACAGCACAAGCGAGCGTTTAATTGCCGACAGGCTATTAGGGGGTTCATGGCATGCAGCAATGGTTAAGCGAGCATCCCGTCGTTTCCTATTTTCTGATTCTTGGTTTTACCATTTATATTTTCAATAAAGTGTTCCGGGCCAATAGTGAGAAGCTTCCGATTTTGAAGGAGATTCTTGTCTATGTGGTTATGATATTCGGGGCGTTCGTATTAATGATTTTGCAAATCGATAAGCTTCCGATCATTCAATGTATGGGGATTGCCGTGCTCATGATGCTCATGCTGCGCGGCCGTCAACTATACGACAAATGGAAAGACAAGCGGGCTGGTGTTAGCTCCGTGAAGGAAGTTGATCCGAGCAAATGACGTTTGACGACGCTTTGTTCAATTGGCTGCAGATTCAAATCGTTGCCGATGGCCGACCTGAAGACAATGCAGCAGCGGATACCCGTGATTTCTTCGTGCAAGTATTGACGGAGGATCACGGTATATCCGAATTACATATTAAGAAGACGGATGAGACGATGGTGTATATCAGCTACGAGCGGAACGGCAGCGTTAAGCTGCAGCTATATCCGCGAGAGGCGGCAGAACAGCTGCTGACTGATATTCGTTCGAATCCGAAATATAACTGATCTGTAGGTGACCAACGATGACCCAGGGTTCGACTTCATTGCCTCCGAGAAGCGGAGCACGTAAACAGGCCACATCCAATGCGCCTCACAAAACGCCAAAGTCTCCGAAGAAGCCCAAAAAACGGCGTGTGTTGCGTACGATATTGTGGCTTTTGTTTGCCGTACTTATACTAGTTGCATTATTCCTAGGCTATCTCGCTTGGAAGACAACGGAGGCCATCGACAATATTGGTGCTGAAACAGAGAAGCCTATTCCGGTAGCTGAGTCAGTTAAGAAGAAATCGGTCGGAATGGTGTTGCTGGGACTCGATTATCGGGCTAAGGCTGGTGGGATGAATACGGATGTTATGATGGTCGCTGCATTCAACCCGAATACGAAGTCTGCTACAGTTGTATCGATTCCGCGAGACACGCTGATGGAAGTTGACGGCTATGCGCAACGAAAGGCGAATGGTCATTATAATGCTTTTTTCCGGCAAGCACAGGAGAAAGAGATGGATAACGGCAAGTCTGCCAAGGATGCAAAAGAACCAGCTGAAGCGGATGCGAAGCGTGCAATGAACGAATTGATGAGCAAATATTTTGGTATTGATACGAAATATACGGCAGTCATTAACTTTGCAGGGTTCATTGATGTGGTGGATGCACTAGGCGGCGTAGAGGTCGATGTCGATATGAGAATGAAGTACAAGGATTCGATCGATGGCACGGATATCGATTTGCAGAAGGGTCTTCAGGTTCTCGATGGCGACAAAGCGCTTGATTTCATTCGTTATCGCAAATCAAATGACGGCAAAAATATGTCTAGTGATTTCGACCGTAACAAACGGGAGACTGAAGTAGTAGCGGCGATTATTGATAAAATGAAATCGGTTGGTGGTATTTCGAAGCTTGGTAATGTCATCGACGCAGTAGGCGATAATATTCAAATGACTATGCCGTCCAAGGAAATTCAAAATATGATCAGTACCTATTTCGGAATCAGTAGTTCGGATATTCAATTCATACCGCTCGAAGGAACCTGGAAAAGTCCTTATGTTTATTTGGATGAAGCGAAGCTCGAAGCAGCTCGTGCTGCCCTTCAAGCAAAAATGGCTGAATAGCCATAGACTGACCATCCAATAATGGATATAATAAGGGTGCGGATACCGATTTGATTCCTGTCAGAAGGAGGTCATGCGGATGACCAAACTCTTTAACGTACAATCCGGACCATGGCGTCAAGCTTTGCCGATTACTTTACGTTGTAGATTTGCCGCTGACTTCGCGGTGAATTCTGATGTGTTCGCAACTACTTATCATAATCAAGCAGCAGCGTACCAGAAGGACAAGTGTCTGTCGCTGCCATGATGAAAGCCTAGTGATGATATCACTAGGCTTTTTGTGTACCACTCTCCAGTAATAAGAAGGCGGTTATCTGTTGTTCATGTTGCTGGTTGGAGCTTGTTGCTTGGCTTCTGGCTGCTGAGGAAGTACTTCACGAGGTAACTGCGGAACGACGCGGCCCATGATGTCGGCCATCTCTTCAGCAAATCCCGTTATGGGTTTACCGCGTCTAATGTCTGCTCCGATTTCGTTCAACCGCTGCGACAAATCAATATCTGCGGTTACGATAGCATCAACGCCGTAGGGGTCTTTGTGGAAAGCCTCAGCTACCGAATATTTAATCGTACCCACACGGGAACGATCCAGCTTGCTGTCAACGTCAATACCGACAACGGCCGTATTGCCGAACACCACGCAATGTGCATTCGTTACCCCTTGAACACCTTTGGCTAATTGCTCGAGATGCAAGGCGACTTCTCTTGAATTTTTTATTTCTTTTTTTACAGGTTCATTTTGCTGCGCGCGAACAGTGCCATTATTTTGTGGAGAGGGTGATGTCTCATTCCGCGCGACGGTGCCACAGCCTACCGCTATTAAAGCTATCGCGATTGACGCTACTAGCCATTTGTACATGTTCGCCACCTCGTTTTTCTAATGCAGATCGTCTGTCCATCTGTAGTGTACCCGCAGCCAAGTATGGCTATGTATGCCTTTCTATTGAATGACCACGTCGGGAGGGTTTTCATGAAAAAAATATTCGTGCTCGACACCAACGTACTGCTTCATGATCCGCAATCGATCTTTGCCTTTGATGATAACGAGGTTATCATCCCCGCAGTGGTACTAGAAGAAATCGATTCTAAGAAGAGACTCGCAGATGAATTAGGGCGCAATGCGCGCTCGATCTCAAGGCTGCTTGATCGGATGCGTGAGGAAGGTCATCTTCACGAAGGAATTCCGCTGCCTGGCGGCGGGTTATTGAAGGTAGAGCTTAATCACCGAAGCTTCATTCGGGTACAAGAAATGTTCGGTGATATGTCCAATGATAATCGTATATTGGCAGTCGCATTAAATTATCATTTGGAGCAATTGGAGAGACAGGAAACGAGCAGCGTCGTGCTGGTCAGCAAGGATGTACTCGTTAGAATAAAAGCCGATGTGCTCGGCTTAATGGCACAGGATTATTTATCAGATCGAACGATATCCACTTCAGATTTCTATACAGGATATGGAACCTTATTTGTACACCCTTCAGTTATAGACGAGTTTTACACGTACCGTTTTCTATCTGTGAAAAGCTTGCAACTAGGCAGCAGGCTGCAACCCAATGAGTTCGTTATTTTGCGGGATGAGTTGGGTACATCAAAGTCGGCACTGCTCAAGGTAAACCAAGATGGCGAGAAGCTTGAACCTCTTTTTCTAAGCAATGATCCTGTATGGGGGATTACGGCGCGGAATGCACAGCAGCGTATGGCGCTCGAGCTGCTGCTGAACGATGACATACCACTTGTTACCCTTACTGGGAAGGCAGGGACTGGTAAGACGCTATTAGCGCTTGCTGCAGGCCTGCTTAAAGTCGAGGATGAGCATAAATACAAGAAATTGCTGATAGCTAGACCTGTTGTACCGATGGGGAAGGATATCGGATACTTGCCTGGCGAGAAAGAGGAGAAGCTGCGTCCATGGATGCAGCCGATTTATGATAATTTGGAATATTTATTCGATACGAAGAAGTCTGGTGATATCGATAAAATTCTGATGGGGCTTGGAAGTATTCAGGTCGAAGCGTTAACCTATATTCGAGGACGGTCAATCCCGGGGCAGTTTATCATCATTGATGAAGCACAAAACTTGACTAAACATGAAGTGAAGACGATCGTTTCACGAGTAGGCGAAGGCAGTAAAATAATACTGATGGGTGATCCAGAGCAGATTGATCATCCGTATCTAGATTCCATCAGTAATGGATTAACCCATATCGTCGAGCATTTCAAGAATGAAGGACTTAGCGGGCATATGACATTGGAGAAAGGTGAACGCTCCAAGCTTGCTCAGCTTGCTGCTGATTTACTCTAGCGAGCTAGCTGGAAGCCGCATCAAGCAAATCTAAGTCATATATTGCATGCGACAACCGTATGCCGCCGCTGTTTTTTCTAATAGCTGCTCAAGCTGACGGTCGAACGCCGCGAGGCGTTGACCGTCAGCTTGTATTTGAGCAAGGATGAATTCATCCGCTTGCAGCCATGCGAGTCCTGGCTCACTTGTTATATCTATGGCTTCGATTGTCCAGATAGCTGCCAGGTCTAGATCTAGGTAGCGATTTCCAGTAGGGGTAGTTAATCCATAATCACTGAACATGCGGCCTTCTTCCCACTCCTCATCAAGCTGCAGCCATGAACCGATAACTGCTTCTGATCCATAGGGATCGATAAGCTCTTTAATGGAGCTGGCATCAGTATCTATGGTTAAGAATAGTACCTGACTGTCTTGGTCGATGATGGTGAATCGTTCTTTAATAGCTTGTGTGATTTGGTCCTTAAGAACCGGGGATTTATGTGGCGGAACTAGCAATTGAATACCGATGACGGATTGCATTATTTAATTATCCTCCGACTTATATTGTTTTTTTCAAATCATACGCTATTAAGCAAGCTTGGACAACACTAGAAAATATTGTTATTATAATTTTGGAGAAACAATAGCGGGACCGGAAAGGGAGAAGATGGTGTCTACGAGGAAATATTTGCTCGTTATTGGTGGTGCAGTGTTGCTATCTACCTTCTTATTTATTCTTAATATGAGTGATTCTAACCCGACATCTTCCAGTGATGAGATTGATAAGGTCGATGTTCTTCCAACAATTAATGAGCGTGATGATCAACAATTAAAAGCAATTAATGTAAACGTTTCCATGACGAGCGATGAATTTGAGCGACTTAGGGAAGCTAATAATCGCTACATGATGAAATATGACAATGTGACCGTGCAATTGACGAACACAGAATCTACACAAGAAGCCTATTCCTTGTGGAAGGATCAATTCGAGATTGGATCTGCCTCTGATGTTATGCTGATGAACAGTGGATGGGTTAGGGAGTTTGCTGTAAAAGGATTCTTAAGACCAGCCGATCGATTGAACACCGTAGATACTTTGTCGGAGCAACCGGCTAGATTGCTCGCACCGTTAAAGTGGAACAGTTATTTGTGGGGGATTCCTAATGATACTGATCCTCTTATTTTGGTATGGAATAAATCATTGCTTACCTTAGGGGATTTTATACAGCCTCCGGATGATTGGGACGATTTCAATTTACTTGTGAACAATATTGCGGGTGTCGCCAATGAAGCCAAAGCTGTTCAGTTCGGTTCTGATTTGAATGAGCTACTTGTCTGGCTGGATATTTGGTCATCTGATGATGAGCAGAAATCTGTCTATATGCACACTAATCCTGCTGAAACACGGAATGATAGGCTGAGGTGGATCGCTTCCTCAGCTAGTTTGCCGCAACCGGAAGGAACAGATTGGTCTAGAAGTTTGTCGATAGGGACGGAGATGGAGCAGAAGCAGCTGTTATCTGCTATAGTCCCATGGTCTTCTTATAAAAAGCTGCCTAAACATGAACGAGAGAAGCTTGTCATTGATAGCTCACAGATTCAGCATGTATGGCTGGATAGCCGCAGCTACGTGGTATCTTCAAGCTCAATAGTGGAAGAGGAAGCTATCACATGGATCAAGGAGATGACGAATGTAATCGAGCAGGAGCAAAGTTATCGGTTATTTGGTACGCTGCCTGCGAAAAACTCCTTGTATAGTGCAAACGGCGGCTTCTCGGAAAGTAGCTCCGAGAAACCGCCTGTATGGTGGCTGCCTGTGCTTAATGATGAACCGCTGGATTTGCCTCCAGATCCAGGATGGCAAGTTAGACGATTAAGTTGGGAGAAGCTATGGCAGCAATATTTGAGTGAAACTATCGATATGGAAATGTTTATTGCATCCATACAAGCTCATTCCTGACCTTAGAGCTTAACACTTAGCTTGATAATAAGCTCTCCATCCTTCGTTTCGACTGAAGTTGCTTGCAGAAATGAGATAATGAGGCTGGGATAAAATCCAAGATCGAATTGATCTTCGAGTGTTTGTCGAGTCGTATCAGGTAAGGCAAAGCCGTTAAATAACAGTTCATCTACATGAAAAATAATTCCGTTTTCTGGTTCGTTCTCAACCGTATAATGACCCGTTATACTTAACTCCATTCCGTCTCGCTCGCCTTGAGCAGTCACTTTACCGTCCTCGAATACGAATGAGAAGGTCTTGAAACGTTCATCCTGCTCTCTCAGAAAGAGGTTTAATGCATCCTGAGGTACACGGATGGTATAGTTAAAACCATCGATTTCGAGATACTCCTTATTATCCTGTATCCAAGTTGGAAGCTGCTGCATCGCTTTCGATAAAGCGCCGAAATATAATTTAACCTCACCAAGACCAGCAGTTTCCCAATAGGTCGTCAGTTCTTGCATCATGAGACGAAGTCGATCACCATCGGAACGACCAGCCAGCTCAGTATCAATCTGCTGTTCTAGAGCGAGTACGCGATCCCTTTGAATATGCAGTCGACTTTCGATGGATAATAGCTCTTTCTTTTTATCCTCAAGCTTCGAGAAACTGGTTTTCAGATTGCGATAATGCTCCTTATATGTAGTTATAGCTAATTTATCTTGTGCAATTATAATATCGATGTAATCGAGCATGGCGAACAGATCCGGTAAGGAGTCGAAGGAAAGCAGTGCTTGAAGCAGAATATTTCGATCACCCATATAATAAGCACGCAGCACTTTTCCGGCTGCTTCACGTTTATCGGCAATTTGCTCCTCTTGGCTGACAAGCATCATTCTTGTCTGAGTCATATCTTCTTCCAACACTAGCTTCTGAGCCTTAATTCGTTCTATTTCTTTATCGATTTCTACAACAGACAAACTTTTTTCTAACAGTTTTTTAATATGTTCATCTTCCGCAGGCTGCGGCTCAGCCATGACTGGAAGCTTTAATACTATAAGGGCAATAATTGTAATGAAGACTATGATGAGTTTCCTGGAGATGGTCCACTGTGCCACTTGCAGCCTCCTTTCTAACTTAGCCTGTACAGCTATCATTGTATGCGATGAATTAATCTATTATATCTTACATCGGGAAAAGGATGAACAGTTTATAGGATAAAGGAAAATGATTGCACGTAGAAAAGGATGATCAGTGTAATGACAGCAAACAAGCTTGCAAAGCGAATCGCAGATGCCATTGCCAAGCAGGAAACAGTAGGCTGGCATCTCGATAAAGAAGGGAAGCAGCAATTCGTTCGCTGTATGACATTCAAACAGTACATGAGCCTGTGTCTCTATGATAACGAGCAAGGGTATTACCGTTCAGGCGCTGTACGTGTTGGTCGTGCAGGAGACTTTTACACAAGTTCAGGGGTCGGTAACGTAATGGCAGAGTGTATGGCTGTCTGTATGGCTGAATACGGTCGTCAAATGAGTGCGACAGCTATTAGTGTCATTGAGTGGGGGGCAGGCACTGGGAGGTTCTCAGTGCAGTTAAAAGACGTGTGGGATAAACATGCCTGTGACAATGAGGGAAGGATCCAGCTGCAGCAAATCCTAGTAGAAGATCATCCTTCACATTTACAGGCGGCAAGCCTCGCATTCGAACAATTGCATAGTGAAGCATTTATTAGGAATAGCGTTAGATCAACACAGGGATCCACTTTATTCCTTACATCAGACCAGGCATTGCATCATGAGCGAATATGGTTGCATCATCCAACCGTTATTATTGCAAACGAGCTGCTTGATGCTTTTCCTGTACACCGGATTGTAAAGGTTAACGGGGAGATTAAGGAGCTTGGGGTAGCGGGGACAATAGAGGATGGATTTTATTATGTACATATGCCTCTGTCAGACTCAAGAATAGCAGTTCTGCTGGAACGGGATGGTATTACATTGCTAGAGGGTCAGCAGACTGAAATCAACCTTGTTGCGGGTGAGTGGATAGAGGAGCTTGGACAAATTTTAGACAAGGGCAGAATCATTCTGATTGATTATGGTCACGAGGCGGAGGAGTATACAGCTGACCATCGGATGAAGGGAACTTTGATGTGCTATTGGGAGCATAAAGCCTCGGACCATCCTTTTATAAGAATAGGGCAGCAAGATATAACAGCGCATGTGCCTTTCACCTTCGTGCGACGAGCAGCAGAGGATGCGGGATGGACTGTTAGCTATTTCAATACGCAAAAGCAGTTTTTAGTTGATTATGGGGTGTTTGATTTGCTCCAGAGCCATGATGCATCCGATCCGTTCAGTCAAACGTCTAAAAGGAATCGAGCAATTCGGCAGCTGCTGCTTAGTGATGGAATGAGTGAGACGTTCAAAGTTATGATATTGGACAAATAAAAACGGTGCAGCCCCTTTTAAGGAACTGCACCGTTTTTGTTTTTTAGACAGGCATACCCATTTTGAACACTGACCAGTAAGTGAAGCCAATGAACGAAACGATCATATAACCCCAGAACATGACTATGTACGTTCTTTCGGAAAAATTAAGGTAACCTAAAAATACGAAAGCGATCGTTTGGGCGAAAAATAGAAGTGCGAATTCCGTCATGTGACCCGCAAATGCCATTAATCCGATCACCAGAGTCCAAAAGCCGAGTACTCGATACATACGTGCCATGAAAACTTCCCCCTTTCGCTACGACCCGATTTTCTATTGACCATTATAACGTTTGCAGTTGAGAGTGTAAACAGAAATAGTAATTTTTTATGTCAATATTGACCTTTCTTTATGAGTTTGCGCATTAATCGGATTAATTATGTATGAGCCATCAAAAATTTGGTTATACAAATTAGTATCCAATAGATTCTATGAACTCTACCAAGGGCATAGAGATAAAGTAAGCGCCTTTACGTTAGGAGGTTTTGGTTGCATGACAGCAGTTAGACAAGATGCGTGGAGTCCGGACGATGATCTTATTCTCGCCGAAGTCACACTACGCCATATTCGCGAGGGCAGTACCCAGTTAGCAGCGTTTGAGGAGGTCGGCGAACGAATAGGACGGACTTCCGCAGCATGCGGATTCCGCTGGAACAGCTGTGTCCGCAAACGTTATGAAGATGCTATACAAATTGCTAAGCAACAACGCCAGAAGCGCAACTACCTGAAAAAACAAGCGATTGTTGCAACACCGCATGTTTCTTCATTAGCAGCAGTCTTCGAATCAGATGAAAGATCATTTAGATCAGATGTGACTACATCAGAAGAGGGTTTGTCCGTCGATTCGGTTATCCGCTTCTTGCGGCAGTTCAAATCGACTTACCAGGACATTAACCGCCAAATCAAATCATTCGAGAAAGAGCTCAGAGAAAAAGATGAGCAGCTTGAACGATTGCGTGACCAGAATGAGAGATTGTCTAAAGAAGTCAATAGTGCACAAACGGATTACCGGGCCGTCAATGATGATTACAAAACATTGATTCAAATTATGGACCGGGCTCGCCGGTTGGCGGTACTGACGCATGAGGAAGAAGCGAAACCGAGATTTAAGATGGATGCGAATGGGAATTTGGAACGTATCGAATAGTGAAAGAGTAAACGTCCTGCCGCACTTGATGCGGCAGGACGTTTGTGTTTATCAGGGTACAGTTAATTTTCAGAGCTAGAGCTAGATTCGGGTAACTAAGTGCATAACTACATCTGAATTAATCTAAACCTCGGAATGGCCGGAAATACCTGTACAGCTGCAGTTAGTGCGCTTATTTATTACGTCTTCCAGCTATCGTAACTGCATGTTTGCAGTTAGGGAAATCATTAACTGTCTTTGCGAGAATGGTAAGATTTAGGTATGCTATAGATAGAGGTATCCATATTTATGAAATTGTTGAAATAGGAGCAGAGTTATTACTCATTTACATAGGGAACTGAGGGGAATAGATTGAAGATTGATATTGTCGGCGGTGGAGCGCTTGGGCTGCTTCACGCAGCTAAGCTTGCGCAAGCCGGAATAGAAATAACGGTATGGACGAGGACAGAGAGTCAGGCCTCCATTCTGCGAACCGAGGGGATACGGCTGCTTGATCATGAAGAGCATAGAGTTAAAGTTAATAGTGAATGCTTATCCATTCTCGAAGCAAAGCAGATGCCTGAGCTTGCAGCGCATTGGATCATTTTGACGGTAAAGCAGAGTCATATTACCGAAGAACTGATGCAATTGCTGGGCAAGCTTGGAGGTCAAGGCGCGTCACTTTTATGCTTGCAGAACGGGATTGGTCATTTGGAAAAGCTGGCCCATGCCTTGCCGCAATATGAACTGCTCGCTGGTGTGACGACTGAAGGGGCAAAGCGTCTTGATGCTAATACCGTTCAACATACAGGAATTGGACAGCTTTGGTTCGGCCAAATGGATGAAAAAGAGAGCAAGAAGGATGAAAATGCAGAAAACCCCCAAAAATTGTTGCTAAATGCACTGCAATTGGCAGGATTCAATACATTTCTGTCGAATGAGATGAATGATAGAATTTACCAAAAACTATTGTCTAATGCGGTAATTAATCCACTGACTGCTTTATTTGATGTAACTAATGGAGAACTTCCGAAACATCCAATGCGTGAACGATTAATGAAAGCTCTATATGAGGAGACTTCAGCCATATTGATTGCAGCTGGAATGAATCCCAATCCTAATGGCTGGAAGATTATAGTGGAATTATGCGAGGCAACTGCCAATAATGTATCTTCTATGCTTAGTGATGTAAGGGCAGGTCGCCCAACGGAAATACAATGGATTAATGAAGGGATATCATCAATCGCTAGGAGAAGAGCTATTCCCTCGCCGCTCAACGACGCAGTAAGTGTAATGGTAAGCCAATTAACAATAAACTAGCATGGAGAGGAGCAATGAAGATGGCATGGCTATGGGAAAGCTTAAGATATACATATGCTGGTTTGGCCGTCCTACCTATCATTCCGTTCTTCCTTATTTTTTATGGTTACAAGGCCTACACTAGAGATCGTAAAAAAGCGATTCGACTCGCAATGGACGTAACTACAGCTTTATTAATTGGTTGTGTAGCCTATTTGATGAATAACTTATTTAATAGCTCATTTGGTTTGTATGGCATTGTACTAATTATGCTAATCGGCGGGGGACTGCTGGGCAATGCTCAGTTCCGCAAACGCGGAAGTGTTGATGTTAAACGAATATTTCGAGCCATATGGCGGATGGGATTTTTTGCAATGGCTATCCTTTACATTCCACTAATGTGCATAGCAATAACCAAGTCTATTTTTATGGCTGGGTAAGGCAGCTCAAAAGATTGATTTGATCGCACTCATAAAAACAGTCTTTCTTCTGGAAGGCTGTTTTTCTTTTTGACGTGCAGCTTATCCTTTGTGTACAATTAAATTGTTAGTAACGGTTTTAAAATAAGGGATTAATTCAGGAGGTCCTTGCTGCGCTATGACGACAGAACAATATAAATTACCGGGTGCTCAGCCGCTGACAGAGGCATATATCCATCGAACTGATGCGAATGTTGACTCGTTATTCGGCTATCATCCAGAACGAGAGCATGATTGGGTTAAAAGGATGAAACGGTTGGATGAGACTGCAGAGAACCGTGCGAATCCAGTTGCAGTAGCTGATGTACTGAAACGATATAACAGTGGGCTTAATGCGTCGCCAGAGGCGCTTCAATCAATCATTGCTATCGCTGAGGGTGCTCAGGTTATCGTTGGAGGACAACAAGCAGGTTTGTGGACAGGTCCATTAATGGTTATACATAAAGCTGTATCCATAATTGGAGCTGCTAAGTATGCTTCAACTTTGCTTGGCAGGAAAGTAGTTCCAATATTTTGGATTGCCGGTGAAGATCATGACTGGGATGAAGCTAATCATACGTATGTATTGAATGCTGAGCAGGAGCTTCGCAAATTAGTGGTACAACGCCCTGATGGAGCGCGGACCTCGGTTAGCCGTACTGGGATCGATTCTGATGTGTGGAGCGGGTTGCTTGAAGAGCTTGAGCAAGCCTTGCCTCATTCAGAGTTTAAACCTCTCTTGCTGGAACAGCTTGCTCAACGTGCAGAGCAGTCTCGTTCTTTATCGGATTTATTTGCAGGCGTTCTTAGTTATTTGTTCAGCAAAGAAGGGCTTGTTCTGCTTGATGCAGATGATCCCGAGCTACGTAAGCTGGAGGCGCCAATGTTCCGCAACATCATTGAACGTAATGATGAGCTGGAACAAGCTTATGCGGGCGCTGCAGATAAAGTGCAGGAGTATGGCTATAAACTGCAAGCTGATGTTGTACCGGGGAGCGCCAATTTATTCGTTTTTCAACAATCGAAAGGCGACGAACGGACCTTGCTGCATAAGCTGGAAGGACAATATCAAGACCGTAAGGGCAATGTTTCATTTACGAAGGAGCAATTGCTTGCTATTGCGGATGAACAGCCTTGGCAGCTAAGCAATAATGTGTTGACGAGGCCATTAATGCAGGATTATATTTTACCAGTACTTGGAGCCGTGCTTGGTGCCGGAGAAATTGCTTATTGGGCGTTAACAGGGGATGCATTCCGGAAGCTCGGCATGGAGATGCCGATTGTAATCCCGCGAATGTCCTTCACTTTGGTCGAAGGTACGATTGCGAAGCATATGTTAAAGTATGATCTGTCATTCGATGACGTTGTGCTAAGATTCGAAGATAGAAAGCAGCAATGGCTTATGGAACAGGATCAGCTGTCGATAGACGAACGTTTTGCAACGGTAAAACAATCGTTTAATGATATGTACGGTCCGCTTCTAGAGCTAGCCTCATCCGTGCAGCCTGGGCTTGCTAAGCTAGGGGAGACCAATCGTCAAAAAATAGTTGAACAAATCGAGTATTTGGAGTCGAAGACAAAAGATGCGTTCAGCAAACAATATGAAGCATCTATACGACAACTTGATCGGATTGCGCTATCGCTTTGGCCATCGGGTAAACCGCAAGAAAGAGTGCTTAACATGACTGCCTATTGGAACCGGTACAATACAGCATGGTTGGAAAAACTTCTGGAAGTGCCGTATAATCGCAGCGGCGGTCATCAACTCGTATATTTATAATAGGGAACTTGGGAGGAAATAAGATGAGTTCGATTGAAAATAGTGTTATTCGTGATATTGCTTTGGCACCGGAAGGTCATCTGAAAATTGACTGGGCGAGCGCACATATGCCGGTATTGAACCGTATTCGCAAGCAATTCGAACAAGAATTGCCGTTCAAAGGTCTTAAAGTTACGATCTCACTTCACTTGGAGGCCAAAACAGCTTATTTGGCTAAAGTAGTTAAAGCGGGCGGAGCGGATGTAACCATTACGGGGAGCAATCCACTGTCTACTCAAGATGACATCTGTGCAGCATTAGTAGAAGACGGTATTACCGTATTCGCTAAGTATAATCCTGATCCGCAGGAATATAAGGAATTGCTAATTAAATCACTGGAGTCGAAACCAGACCTCATCATCGATGATGGCGGTGATCTTGTAACTGTTCTTCATACGGAGCGGGAAGATCTTCGCGAGAACATTCGCGGCGGCGCTGAAGAAACGACGACAGGTATTATTCGCTTGAAGGCGATGGAAAAGGATGGCACCCTGCAATTCCCGATGGTCGCTGTTAATGACGCGTTCTGCAAATATTTGTTTGATAATCGCTACGGTACAGGCCAATCAGTATTCGACGGCATCAACAGGACGACGAATTTGGTTGTAGCTGGTAAGACTGTTGTCGTTGTAGGCTACGGCTGGTGCGGTAAAGGTGTTGCAATGCGGGCGAAAGGTCTAGGCGCTAACGTTGTCGTAACAGAAGTTGATGCTATTAAAGCAGTAGAAGCTTATATGGACGGCTTCACGGTGCTGCCGATGATCGAAGCAGCGAAAGTAGGCGAATTCTTCATTACTGTAACAGGTAACCGCGATTGCATTCGCGCAGAGCATTATGAAGTAATGAAAAACGGAGCTATCTTGTCTAACGCAGGCCACTTCGACGTAGAGTTCAACAAACCTGAGCTAGCAGCAATGTCATCGGAAATTCGTACCGTTCGTAAAAATATCGAAGAGTACAAACTGAAGGACGGCCGCAGCATCTATGTGCTGGCAGAAGGACGTCTTGTCAATCTAGCAGCTGGCGATGGCCATCCTGCAGAGATTATGGACACGACATTCGCTCTTCAAGCTCTCGGTTTGAAATACGTCAATGAAGCGTATGCCTCCATTGGAACAGCGGTCGTTAACGTCCCTTACGCACTAGACGAAC
This sequence comes from Pristimantibacillus sp., assembly GCA_048976605.1. Lineage (GTDB taxonomy): Bacteria > Bacillota > Bacilli > Paenibacillales > Paenibacillaceae > Pristimantibacillus. The sequence goes on from JBHGUX010000035.1 coordinate 80,661, forward strand.
AGGTTGCCCGCTTCAAGCTAGACTCCCTTAACATCACCATTGATAAGCTAACCGAAGATCAAATCGCGTATCTCGACAGCTGGAACGAAAATTAAAATATATTTAATTAAAAAACGGAAGCCAACCAAAAGGCTTCCGTTTTTCTTTTATCTTGGCTAAATTTTATGAGTATATGGTAAGGTTAGGCAAGCGAACTGAACATCTCCAACAAACAAAGTATGGCTGTTTTGGAATAGGAGGGGTCACTTTTTATGACACATGCATTGCGATCAATTATCGAACATTATTTTCCTCTAGAAATTGTAAATACCGAACCCGTGCCCTTCGGGCTAACTAATACAACCTGTTTCGTAACGGTAAAAGATCAAAGATACGTAGCTCGTCATTATGACCGTTATACCAAGTCCGTAGAAAGCTTGCACTTAGAAATGGAAGTGACATCATTTTTGCTACACTCGACTCTTTCGTTTCATATCCCGTCGTTTCTGTCAACGCAGAATGGAGACTTGTCTGTGACATTATCAGACGGGACAATGGGTGTAGTTGTATCTTATATTCAGGGAACAGTCCCACCGCTTCAAACTCCTAATGATGCACACTTATTTAGTCGTGTCGTTGGTGAAGTCAGCACGAGACTAAGTGAATATGAAAGACCGATGGATATTAAATACGATGGAATCCCATTTACTGATCTGTATCGGCTACATCCTCTTGCTAGTGTGGAAAGTATAGCTTCTTTCTGGGAACGCCCGCCCTTTCCAGTTACAGACGAGCAACAACATTATTATAACGAAGCACTGATTTCTGTTGAGACAAATTATGAAGCTTTACTGTCATTGCCCCGACAGCTGGTCCATCACGACTTATTGGTCTTCAACTTATTATCCGTAGAACGCAGTATTACGGGGGTCTTGGATTTTGATTTCCTTGCGGTCGATATCTCATTTTTGGAATTCGTGATTAGCCTAAATCATGTTCTCCAGATGTCTGGTGGCTCGCTTGAAATGGCGGCAGCGTTTATTGAAGGGTATGCAGTGTTTCGGACCTGCTCATCTGAGGAATTGAGGCAACTTCGCACTTTGACCCGTTTGTACCATATTGCTGTCTTACACATATATATCGGACAATACGGGGCAGGTAAGAACAATTCTAAGGCTTTTGCCTATATTGCAAATCAACTAATTGAGCGAGATAACTGGTTGGAGCATAATGAAGGTCATTTAGAAGGGTTGCTATCATTGTTATTACGAAAGGAAAGCTCCTAAAAATCGAATAAATAATCGACCGCAGAACAAGCGGTCGATTATTTAATAGCCTATATCCCAAGCAAAAAACATTTTTCGTGAAAAAATGAAGGTTTATTGTTTTAAGGTTTAGGTTTTTGGTTTTTGGTTTTGGCCATGGTTGGTGAGTTGGGAAAGGGGAATCTCCTGTAGGAGCGCAGCGACCGCCTTTGTGCTTCCTTTTGCTGCATTGGGATAATAGTTCGAAGCAAAAGGAAGTACAACAGCGGCCGTAAGGAGCTTCCCCGTCCCAACGATCTGCCCTTATCCCTCATCCCCTAGTCCTAATCCCCACCATCAAATTCAATCAGCGCAAAAGACAAGAGCGGGCCACAAGGCCACGCTCTTTTTTTTGCGGTCATGGGACGCGCACCAACCACCGTACAATGGATAAAGGAGGGATTTCTAATGAGCAGTTCCGTTGAAACGATCAGACTGATGGAATTTTTCGGTGCTCGGAATTATAGTCCGCTTCCTGTTGTTATTGCTCATGCAGAAGGTGTGTGGGTGGAGGATCCAGAAGGCCGTCGTTACTTAGACATGTTAAGTGCTTACTCGGCATTAAATCATGGCCATCGACATCCCGTAATTATTCAAGCACTCAAGGAGCAGGCCGATAAGGTAACGCTCACCTCCAGAGCTTTTCACAGCGAGCAGCTTGGGCTGTTGTCTAAGAAGCTAGCTGCTTATACGGGGAAATCCAAAATACTGGCGATGAATACAGGGGCAGAAGCGGTAGAAACCGCGTTGAAGGCGGCTCGACGCTGGGCATATCAAGTAAAGGGTGTGCCTGCCGGTGAGGCGGAGATTATCGTTTGTGACGGCAATTTCCATGGTCGGACGATTACGATAACTTCTTTCTCTACCGAAGATGAATACCGTGCTGGATTTGGTCCGTTCACGCCTGGATTTAAAGTGATCCCTTATGGGGATCTAGAAGCACTGGGCAAAGCAATTACGCCTAACACAGCTGCGCTATTGATTGAGCCGATACAGGGTGAGGCAGGGGTTATTCAGCCGCCTGACGGTTTCTTGAAACAAGCATTCGATCTATGTGCAAGTGAACGAATCCTGTTTATTGCGGATGAAATCCAGACCGGATTCGGTAGAACAGGCAAGCGATTTGCTTGCGATTGGGAAGGCGTCGTGCCAGATATCTATATAGTAGGCAAAGCGCTGGGTGGAGGCGTTCTGCCGATTTCAGCTGTAGCTGCTGATGATGAAGTGCTTGGTGTATTTGGTCCAGGTTCACACGGATCAACATTTGGCGGTAATCCGTTAGCTTGTGCCGTAGCGATTGCTTCGCTTAAGGTGCTTACAGAGGAGCGGTTAGCAGAGAGAGCGGAACAGCAGGGGAATTATTTTAAGCGGAGACTTGAAGCTCTGCATCATGAAGATATCGTTGAGGTGAGAGGAAGAGGCTTGCTCATTGGCATGCAGTTGAAGGTTGGAGCTCGAGCGTATTGTGAGGCATTTTTTCAACTGGGCTTGCTGTGCAAAGAAACTCATTACACGACAATCCGTTTCACGCCGCCCTTAACGATCACGACGGAGGAACTGGACTGGGCTATGATGCGAATTGAGGAAGTGTTCAGCTAGGAGGACATCATCATGATGAGAACGAAGCAAATCGCTTTATTATCCGTTCCATTCGGTCTCGGAGCAGGTCAGTCAGGAAGTGAATTAGGTCCAGATCAATTATTGAGAAATGGTTTGATTAGGCAGATTGAGCAACTTGGTTATGATCCGATAAAGGCAACGACAGTCGAGTCGGTTATAAATATAGATACTACTTCTTCAGTCATCCAATCCAATAGAATGAAGCATCTTCTAGAAGTGATTAACGTCAGCAGGTCTCTTGCGGATGAAGTATACACGGCGGTGGCAGAAGGTTATTTTCCACTTATTATTGGAGGCGATCATAGCATTGCAATTGGTTCACTCGCAGGTTTGACGGCATTTTACCGCAATATGGGAATTATTTGGTTCGATGCACATGCTGATTTGAATACGGAGGCATCGACCCCTTCTGGTAATATGCACGGTATTTCGCTAGCAGTAGCACTCGGCCAAACTAAGCTGGCTTTATACGAGATCATGCCAGGGACGATGCCTGTTAAACCAAGCAGAACGGTCATTATAGGAGGCAGACAATTGGATCCTGCAGAGAGGCAGCTTATTGACATAGCGGGTATTCACTGTTTTGGTATGGAGGATATAAAACGATTAGGTATCGAGACGATAGCGGAAGAAGCACTGCGAATTGCTGGAGAGGAAGCAGATAGCGTTCATCTCAGCTTTGACATTGACAGCCTCGATCCAGAAGCTGCACCTGGCACAGGAACAAAGGTTGACGGCGGTATTAGTGCGCATGATGCACGGATCGCACTGGAAGTTTTCAATCGTTCAGGATTGATTGCCTCCGCCGAATTTGTTGAGCTCAACCCATTATTAGATCGAGATGATCGAACGTCGAGGTTAATGTCGGAGTTAATTGTGACTCTATTAGCATAATCTCGTGATCCCTGTTGCAACTTCTGGATATCCTTTGCGTCTAGAGGATAAAAATGTAAGGGGGATTAGAGATGCAGTATACAAAAAGAGGGTATCTATTATTATTTATGATGTTCATTATTTTGCTCGTTTCAGCTGGTTGTTCATCCTCGGACAATAATAACTCAGCCAGCTCTACTAAAAGCGAGGATTCGTCTGCGTCGGAAGTAAGGGGTGAAAGTGGCTCAACTGAGGCTGCAAAAGCTGAAACGGCTCTACCATCTGGTGGCGGCAACAGCGATGGAGGAATAGGGGATATTGCACCGTCCGATTCGAGTGGAGCAGATAGCGGGTTTAATCAGAAGCTAATCTACAAAGCGGAATTGACGATGGAAGTAGGCAATTACGATACAGCGGTAACGGAGCTGCGTAATGCCATTCATCAAAGCGGCGGCTACATTTTACAATTTCAAGATGGTCAGTATAAGAACGAGAAGGGTTCGACTTACACTATCAAAGTACCCTCTGTCGGATTCATGGCTTTTATTGAAAGGCTGGAGGGAATAGAGCATAAGCGATTCGAACGTCAGGTAGGAGCGACAGACGTGACGGAGGAATATGTCGATCTCGAATCTCGCTTGAAAGCAAAACAGATTGTGGAGGAAAGACTGCTGGGATTCATGGACAAAGCGCAAAAGGCAGATGATCTTGTAAAGTTCTCACAGCAATTATCTGAAGTTCAAGAGGAAATTGAAGTGCTGAAGGGCCGCATTCGTTATTTGGATCGCAACGTAGCTTTTTCGACGGTTGAGTTAAGAATGTATCAGCCCTCTAATGCAACGGCAGCTTTAGATGAGAACAAGGCACTCGGCTCGAAAATGTCTACTGCTATGAACGGAAGTGTGGATACTTTGCTAGTCGTTCTTCAAGGGCTGCTGATCTTTTTATCTGGTGCTTTGCCTGTATTATTATGTTTAGCCATTATTGGGCTGCCGATATATTGGCTCATGCGTCGTCATAAGCGCAGACCAATAACGCCGATAATTAAACCGCAGTCTGATGCATTAGGACAAGAAAAGGCTGAAAATAATGAAAATCAACAGGATCCATTGCTTTAAAAATTAATATCATCAAATAATTTCGAAAAATCCTGCTCCTGTAGCAGGATTTTTATTTTAGGTGGCGAACTTGTCTATGTTAGTGGGGAAAAGTGGGGCAAAGTGGAGAATTTGGGGGAAGGGGTGGAGGCAATCTCATGTTTATGGGCGAATATCAACATAGCGTCGATGAGAAAGGCCGCATTATCATTCCATCCAAATTCCGTGATTCACTGGGATCCTCATTTGTCGCGACTCGCGGTCTCGATAACTGTTTGTTCGTCTATCCACAAAGCGAGTGGAGCTTGTTGGAGCAGAAGCTTAAGTCATTGCCGCTAATGAAGTCGGATGCTCGTGCGTTTACTCGGTTTTTCTTTTCTGGGGCGACGGAATGTGAACTGGACAAACAGGGAAGGGTAAACTTACCGGCTCATCTTCGTGAATATGCGAAGCTGGATAAGGATTGCATGGTGCTAGGTGTGTCTAGCCGCGTGGAAATCTGGAGCAAGGAAACATGGGATGGCTATTATGAGCAATCCGAACAAACCTTTAATGAAATTGCAGAGAAATTGGTTGATTTTGATTTCAATTTCTAAACTGGACAACAAGAATGGGAGGATAAAGGCGTGTTTCAGCATATTACAGTACTCATGGAAGAAGCGGTTGACGGCTTGGCAATCAAGCCGGACGGCATCTACGTCGACTGCACGCTAGGGGGTGCGGGTCACAGTGAACGCATTGCATCCCAATTAGGCGATGGAGGGCGACTAATCGCTTTTGACCAAGATGATTCGGCGCTGAATAACGCACGTATTAGACTTGCTCCCTATATGGATAAAGTAACGCTTGTCAAAGGTAACTTCCGCTATTTGGAAGAATTGCTGCTTACGTGCGATGTGCCGATAGAGGATGGAGTACCGCAAGTTGACGGTATTTTATTCGATCTAGGCGTATCAAGCCCGCAACTAGACGAAGCTGAGCGAGGCTTTAGCTATAATCATGATGCACCGCTGGACATGAGAATGGATCAAGATGGAGCACTCACTGCTTATGACATCGTCAATAGCTGGGAAGAGCGCGAGATATCACGCATTTTATCCCACTATGGTGAAGAGAAGTTTGCAAGATCAATCGCTCGTAAAATCATTCAAGCTCGTGATAAAGCACCGATCGAAACGACAGGAGAGTTGGCGGAACTAATCAAAACCGGAATACCTGCCGCCAAAAGGCGTACTGGAGGACATCCGGCCAAACGTTCCTTCCAAGCTTTCAGAATTGCGGTTAATGATGAACTTCGTGCAGAGGAAGATGCGTTGGAGCAGACGGTAAGATGCCTTCGTTCTGGAGGCAGAGCTGCAGTTATTACGTTCCATTCGCTTGAAGATAGGATCTGCAAACAATTATTTGCGAAATATATTGAAAAATGCACTTGTCCGCCCGACTTCCCAATGTGTGTCTGCGGCGGCACAGGAACGCTGCGGTTAGTAAACCGCAAGCCAATTGTTCCAAGCGAGCAGGAGCTGGAATTTAATCAGCGCTCTCGTTCGGCCAAGCTGCGTATCGCAGAAAAATTGTGACTTAGAGGAGGTTCATCCGTTGGCCTATATCAATGGTAATCTGGCAATGCAACCCAAACGAAAGCCAGAGAAGAAACCGGTTATTAGAGAAACCAGACATGTTGTGGTCAAACGGAAGTCCATTCCGATGCAAGAGAAGCTGTTGTTCATTTTCACTATTGTAATCTGTGTCCTCGTTGCAGGCGTTATTATTAATCGCTATGCGCAAATCTATGATATGAGTGTGCAAATCAAGCAGGTTACAAATGAATATGAAGCGATCAATATTGAACTTAAAGAAATGAAAAAACAAGTGGAAACGCTCAGTGATCCAAGTCGAGTTAAAGACCTGGCTGCCAAACAAGGAATGACTAGTACAGAACAGCCTGGTATTTCGATACATGTCCCAGATGACGCACAATCCACTAAGGGCGAATAGGTGACGCATATGGTGAAACGAATTAAACTTCGCACACTGCTGTTTGGAGGGATAATAACCCTCCTTTTTCTTGTTCTTATAAGCAGAATCTATTGGGTGCAAGTTGTTAAAGGTGATTTTTGGTATAACGATGCCAAAACGAGATGGGCGGCTGAAGAAAAGTTCGTAGCGAAGAGGGGGACAATTACGGATCGGAACGGCAATGTGCTGGCGATGGATGCGCTCGCCTATACAGTGGCGGTAAATCCTAAGCTGATCGATTCACTGAAAATTGAAGATGAAGTGGTCAAAGGTCTTCACGAGCTGTTAGGAAAACCAGAGAGCGAGCTTCGCAAGCTGGTGACTGCTAAGAAAGAGTCTGGTGAGTTCTATCCACAAAGGGAAATCCGTAAAGAAGGCTATAAGATTGATAAAACAACTGCAGATAAGATCAAAGAGTTCCGTACAGAGCTTGCGGAGAAGGAAGATGTTAAGAATAAAGATGTCGGAATCTATTTGATAGATGAAAAGAAACGATACTATCCGCGGAGTTCATTGGCTGCTCAGCTTCTGGGCTACGTAACGAAAGATGGAGAAGCACAGACGGGCATTGAATCTTATTTTAATGAAGAGCTTACAGGTGAAGACGGTAGAATGCTATTCGAGAAAGATGGCAGGCGCGTTCAGCTTGCTACGGGTGATGTGGACTATCAGCCAGCTAAGGACGGTCAGGATATAACACTAACCATCGATACCGAGATTCAGCGCTATGTTGAAGAAGCGATCAAAGAAATTAGTGATAAATATAGTCCGAAAAGTATAACCGCAGTCGCAGCTGATCCGAATACGATGGAAATATTAGCTATGGCGAATTGGCCTACTTTCAACCCGAATAATTATGAGAAAGATTACGATAATGCTTATAATCATGCGATTAAATCTCTCTATGAACCAGGTTCAACCTTTAAGATTATTACTCTAGCAGCAGCGGTAGAAGAAGGTCTCTTTAAAGCGGATGAGATTTATCAGTCAGGGAGTATTAATATACATGGAGATACGGTTAGAGATAGCAATAAAGTAGGCTGGGGTAAGATTAGTTATCTTGATGGGTTGAAGCACTCTAGTAACGTAGCGTTCGTTAAACTAGGGTTGGAAAAGCTAGGCGGACAGAAGCTAGTCGAATATATTAATCGATTTGGCTTTGGTCAGAAGACGGGGATCTCATTAGCAGGCGAATTGCCTGGCGTTATTAATATTAATCAATCCATCCCACATAATATAGCGAGTGCTTCATTCGGACAAGGTCCAGTAAGTGTGACGGCTATTCAACAGGTAGCAGCCGTTGCCGCTGTTGCGAATGGGGGCAAGCTGCTTCAACCGCAAATTGTGAAAGAGATGTATGATCCCGTTACGAAGACGACCCAGACTTACGATCCGAAATTTATGCGTCAAGTCATATCCGAGGACACCTCAAAAAAAGTAGGGGAATATTTGGAGCAGGTTGTATCTGATCAGAAGATCGGTACCGGGAAAAATGCCTATATTGAAGGATATCGGGTAGCTGGCAAGACAGGTACTGCACAGAAAGTTGTCAGCGGCTCTAAAGGGTATTCGAAAAATAAATTCGTCGTATCCTTTATCGGTTATGCCCCTGTAGAAGATCCGAAAATTGTGCTTTACATTATCGTTGATGAACCGGATACAATTTCCGGAGGCGGTACAGTTGCTGCCCCTGCCTTCAAAGATATCGTGTACAAATCACTTCGTCACATGGGAGTAGCCCCGAACATTACGGAAACAGATCCCGAGACGAAGAAAGAAGTAACCGTGCAGGTTCCTGACATGAAAGATTTAAAGGTATCGCTAGCGAAAGCCAAGCTGAAGGAGCTTGCCTTATCGTATGAAATGGTCGGCGAAGGAACAACCATTGTGCAACAGATTCCAGCCGCTGGTCATACGATTCATCCGACCCAGAAAATTTATTTGATAACCGAGCAACGGGATAAGCTGAAGGTTCCCGATTTGACTGGAGTAGCATTAAGAGATGCATTAGAGATTGCTTCGGTGCTTGATATACGCCTGCTTATAGAAGGTGAAGGCTACGTTGTTGAACAAAAAGAAGAGATGAAGAACGGAGAGCGTGTTTTACGATTAATCCTTGAGCCGCCGTTAGGATCCAGTGATGCAACAGAAGACAGTACAGATGCATCGGCGGCTGACAGCGATGATCAAGCGGAAGCGGCGAATACGGAATAAATCAACATGTTCTATCCCCCCCTTGTCCTGAATAGGCTGGGAATGAGCGTCAGTGTACGCTCTGCCGAAGGAGAAGGCGGGGGAGGAACGAGTTATGAAAGTATCTAATGTAACGGTGCGTCGTCGGCTGTTTATGGTGTTGATATTTGGATTGATTGCATTTGGAGCTCTTGGCGTCAGGTTGGCTTATGTGCAATTATGGCAAGGGGAAGAGCTGTCTGCAAAAGCGGAAAACTCTTGGCGTCGTGATATTCCTTACATGGCTAAGCGTGGGGAAATCTGGGATCGCAACGGTGTGAAGCTTGCTTATAATGTGAGTTCTCCTACCGTATGGGCAATCCCTGTCCAAATTAAAGACAAGCAGGCAGTAGCCAATACACTTGCTCCATTATTGGACATGTCGCCAGAACAGTTGTATAACAAAATTAATACGAAGAAAACCATGTTGGTACAGTTGAAGCCAGGCGGCCGGAAAATGACGCTGGAGAAATCGCAGCAGGTGCGAGATCTGAATTTGACGGGTATTGTAGTTGCCGAGGATAACAAGCGATTTTATCCATTTGGAAATTTAGCCGCTCATGTGCTTGGTTTTACTGGTATTGATAATCAAGGGCTGACTGGTGTTGAATCGAAGTACAACGATGAGCTTACTGGAATACAAGGCAATGTATCGTTTCTATCCGATGCAAGCGGGCGGCAAATGCCGAATTCCTCCGACACTTACGTAGAGCCGGAGGAAGGGCTGACGATGCAGCTGACCATCGACAAGGGGATCCAGTCTGTAATGGAACGTGAACTGGACCAAGCGATGACACTGCTGCAGGCGGATAATATTATCGCTATTGCCATGAACCCGAAGAATGGCGAAGTGCTTGGCATGGCTAGCCGTCCTACCTATGAGCCCGATAAATATAAAGAAGTAGCGGCAGAGGTTTACAATCGCAATCTACCAATCTGGATGACTTATGAGCCGGGATCCACATTTAAAATTATTACATTAGCAGCTGCAATTGAGGAAAATAAAGTTAATTTGCAAAATGAATACTTTTTTGACCCTGGCGCGATAGAGGTTGGCGGAGCAAGGCTTCGATGCTGGAAGAAGGGCGGGCATGGAAGTCAAACTTTTCTAGAAGTTGTGGAAAATTCATGCAATCCGGGGTTTGTGACTCTCGGACAAAGGCTTGGCAAAGAGAAACTTTTTGATTATATTAAGAACTTCGGCTTTGGTAAGAAAACAGGTATCGATATCAATGGAGAAGAGAACGGGATTATGTTCAAGATGAGTCAAGTAGGACCAGTGGAGCTCGCCACTACCGCATTCGGTCAAGGCGTATCCGTTACCCCAATTCAACAGATAACCGCTGTCTCGGCAGCCATTAATGGCGGAACCTTGTATAAACCGCATGTGACAAAGGGGTGGATTAATCCTGAGACTGGTGCTGTTGTGAGTAAAACGGAACCCGAAGTCGTACGCCAGGTGATATCAGAAGCAACGTCCAAACAGGTTCGCGAGGCATTAGAAAGTGTTGTGGCTAAAGGAACAGGCCGCAATGCCTTTATCGATGGATATCGGGTTGGCGGTAAGACAGGAACGGCACAGAAAGTTGTAAACGGACGTTATTCACCAAATGAGCATATTGTATCCTTTGTAGGATTCGCACCAGCGGATGATCCGCAGATTGTCGTCTATGTAGCCGTTGATAATCCACAGGGCATTCAATTCGGCGGAGTGGTCGCTGCGCCGATCGTGCGCACGATATTGGAAGATTCTCTATCGATTTTGCAAGTTCCGGCGCGTGATACACAAATTGGCAAAACGTATAAACCTGATGAAACACCGATCGTGGTCGTTCCTAACTTGGTTGGCAAAACCGTATCGGATATTTATGAAGATATGAATATGAGCTTTAACTTGTCATCTGCCGGCTCAGGCAATACCGTTATTCGTCAAGCGCCAGCCGCTGGTTCCAGGGTTGAGAAGGGCTCGACAATCCGAATTTATTTGGGCGCGGAGGATGATAGTTTACATTCCCATTGACTATAATGATACGTAACAACATACATACTTTAACGAGGACCTAGGAGGCACACAACATGCGATTAAGTGAACTGGCCGAACTACTAATTACGGCACGAATAGAAGGCTCTGGTAAGACAGAGTTGACAGGGCTGGAGACGGACTCACGCCAGGTCAAGGCGGGTAATCTATTTATTTGCCTGCCGGGTCATACCGTTGACGGGCACCAATTTGCGCAGCAGGCAGTGGAACGAGGGGCTGTCGCATTGGTTGTTGAGCACAAGCTGGCTATCGCCGTGCCGCAATTGATTGTGAAGGACAGCAGATTGGCCATGTCAGTGCTTGCGGATCATTATTATAACCATCCCGGTCATTCGATGAAATTGATCGGAGTTACCGGGACGAACGGCAAGACGACTACAACCTATTTGATTGAGCGGATCCTGAATGACAATGATAAGGCAGCAGGCGTGATTGGGACGGTGGAGATGAGATACGGGGGTCAATCGATCCCGATGTCGGGTACAACGCCTGAATCTTTGCAACTGCAAAGGTATTTATCCGAGATGAGAGAAGCCGGTACAACGTATTGCGCAATGGAGGTTTCTTCTCATGCGCTGGATCAAGGGCGTGTGAAAGGCTGTCGATTCCGGACCGCGATATTTACCAATCTAACGCAGGATCATTTGGACTATCATGGAACGATGGAAAACTACGCAGCAGCGAAAGGATTGTTCTTCTCAAGGCTAGGGAATGATTTTCCTGCTGACGAACAGGAGCGTTCATTCGCAGTGCTTAATGCTGATGATGCTGCTTCTGAAGAGTTCGCTAAGCTTGCCGCTGTTGAAGTTATCACGTACGGAATCGATAACGAAGCGGATGTAAGAGCATCGAACATTAGAATTACTGGGCAAGGGACATCCTTCCATGTGCATACCTTCCGCGGAGATACCGACATTCAACTGCAAATGGTTGGCAAATTTAACGTGTACAATGCATTGGCGGCGATCACGGCAGCGCTTATTGAAGGTATTACGATTGAGCAAGTTAGAGCGAGCATAGAGGCTGTTCCCGGTGTTCCTGGCCGAGTAGAGTCGGTTAATGCCGGTCAAGACTTTGCAGTCATCGTCGATTATGCTCATACGCCAGACGGGCTCGATAATGTGCTGCGTGCCGTAAAAGAATTAGCCGCACCCCGAATTATTTGTGTATTCGGCTGTGGCGGCGATCGTGATCGGACAAAACGTCCGTTGATGGGAGCAATCGCTGCGAAATACGCCGATTATGTCATTATTACTTCGGATAATCCGCGATCGGAAGATCCCGGACTCATTCTGAAAGATATAGAAGCTGGATTGACAACAGATGAAATGAAGCCGAAAAGTTATGAATTGTTGGTGGATCGCCGCGCTGCTATTGAAAAAGCGGTTGAAATGGCAAGCTCTGGCGATGTAGTATTGATTGCGGGGAAAGGTCATGAAACGTATCAAATTATTGGAGATGTCACCCATTCCTTTGATGATCGTTTAGTGGCGAAAGAAGCGATAAGGGGATTATTACATTGATTAATCGTACAGTGGAGCAAATAGCCAGTATGTGCGGCGCCAAATGGAATAAACGCGATGCCGCGGTTCAGATTGAAGGAGTCGGAACGGATTCACGCCGTGTGAAGGCAAGACAACTGTTCATTCCGCTTGTCGGCGATCAGTTCGACGGTCATCACTATGTGCAGCAAGCGTTGCAGGACGGAGCTGCTGCCGCATTGTGGGAAACAGGACGTGAGGTACCCGAAGAGCTTGCAGAAGCACCGCTCCTGTTCGTGAAAAATACGCTGACGGCGCTGCAACGACTTGCATCGTCTTATCGTGATGAATTATATGTGCGAGTGATCGGCATAACGGGCAGCAATGGCAAGACGACTACGAAGGATATGGTTGCTGCTGTACTGGGCACGACACTTAATGTGCACAAAACAGAAGGCAATCTTAATAATCATATTGGTCTGCCGTTAACGGTGCTGCAGCTGGCTGAAGATACAGATGCCGCAGTTCTGGAGATGGGAATGAGCGGCTTTGGTGAAATCGAGCTGTTAACGAACATCGCTAAGCCGGATATTGCCGTTATTACGAATATTGGTGATGCACATTTGTTGCAGCTTGGTTCTCGTGAAGGCATTGCTAAGGCAAAGCTAGAAATTGCCCAAGGTCTTCATAGCGGCGGTCTTCTGCTCTACAACGGCGATGAGCCATTGATTGATGCTGAACTGAAGAATAGGAGCTTACCTGAAGGCTTGGAACTGCAAACCTTTGGTCTTGAGGACGGAAATGACTGGATAGCTGCGAATATTACTATAGGAGCAGTATCATCAGCTTTTCATGTTAGAAGAAAAGGCGGCATTGAACATTCGGTGGCATACCATATTCCTGTGCCAGGACAACATAATGTGAGCAACGCTTTGGCCGCAATTGCAATTGGTCGGCGTTTAGGCATTTCGGAAGAGCAAATCAGCCAAGGTCTGTTAGGTCTAGAGCTGACGGGGATGCGTATTCAGCCGGTTCAAGCTTATAACGGGGCGATGATTCTCAATGATGCCTATAATGCGAATCCTACAGCTGTCCGTGCTGCTGTTGATTTGGTTGAGCAGCTAACTGGATTCCGAAGGAAATGGATTGTGCTAGGCGACATGCTGGAGCTTGGACCAGAGGAAGCGGCACTTCATTATGAAGTCGGTGCCTATATTACTCCTAATAAGGCAGATGCGGTTATAACGCTCGGGAAGTTGTCCGAGAACACCTCAGAAGGTGCCAAATCTCAGTTCCCTAATTGGGCAGAGGAGCAGTGCGTCATTCATTTTGAGGATAAAGAAGAGCTTGCAGTGTGGTTGAAAGAGCAGTTAGAGCCAGGTGATCTGGTATTGGTTAAAGGTTCAAGAGGTATGCGCATGGAACAAATTGTCCAAACTTTGGAAGCGAGGTGAGGAAATGGACATGATGGTCATTTTGTTTTCATTAGGAGCTTCTTTTCTAATATCGGTTCTGTTAGGACCATTGTTCATTCCGCTGCTGAGGCGAATGAAGTTCGGGCAACAGGTACGGACAGATGGTCCGCAATCTCATTTGAAGAAAAATGGCACACCCACGATGGGCGGCATTATTATTATATTGGCGCTGCTCATTTCATTCCTGAAGTTTTCGGATAAAACTGCCGATTTTTGGGTGCTGCTAACAGCTTCGCTCGGATTTGGACTTATTGGATTTCTAGATGATTATATTAAAATTGTATTTAAAAGATCGCTTGGTTTGACTGCAAGACAAAAGCTGTTTGGACAACTTCTGTTCTCCATCATCGTATGCGCACAACTATACAATATGAATCACAGCACAGCAATTACAGTTCCAGGTACAGCATGGGGCTTTGATCTAGGCTGGTTTTATTATCCATTTGTCGTTATTATTATGTTTGGGGCCAGCAATGCGGTGAACTTCACCGATGGTCTCGACGGCTTGCTGTCGGGTACAAGCGCTATTGCTTTTGGTGCTTTCACGATCGTAGCTGTGCAAGCGTCTGCGTATGAGTCTGCTGTGTTCTCCGCGGCAATGATCGGCGCAGTACTTGGATTCTTAATCTTTAATGCTTATCCTGCCAAGGTATTTATGGGGGATACCGGCTCCCTCGGTATTGGAGGCGGTATAGCCGCTGTTGCGATACTGACGAAGACGGAGCTGCTCCTAGTGGTGATCGGCGGGGTATTTGTAATCGAGATGCTGTCGGTTATTTTACAGGTTGGCTCGTTCAAGCTGCGCGGCAAGCGCATATTCAAGATGAGTCCGATTCACCATCACTTTGAATTATCAGGCTGGTCCGAATGGCGTGTCGTTTCTATGTTCTGGTTCGTAGGACTAATGCTAGCAGCCATCGGTCTACTTCTTGCTGGAGTTTTCTAAAAGGTTTGGGGAATCATCAGATTCCCCCGCCTACACATTTGACTACATAGCGATTGGTTAATAGGTCGCTTAACATAAGGGGTTGTAGATATGAATCATCCGGAATCATACCGGGAGCGCCGCGTCGTTGTATTAGGATTAGCAAGGAGCGGCGTGAGTGTTGCGAAAGTGTTTCATGCTCTTGGAGCAAAAGTCGTTGTTAATGATCAAAAGGAGCGTCAATTATGTCCCGAAGCGGATGAGTTAATCGCTTTGGGCATTTCTGTTGTATGCGGTTATCATCCGGATGACTTAATGACAGATGAGACTTCGTTGCTTATTAAAAACCCTGGCATTCCATATTCCGCTGGTCCAGTTCAGCGAGCATTGGAGTTAGGCGTTGAGGTCGTTACCGAGGTTGAGGTTGCTTATTGGCTGTCTCCAGCGCCTATTATTGGGATTACAGGCTCTAATGGCAAAACGACCACAACTACATGGATTGGCGAATTGCTTGACGCTTCTGGACTTAACCCAATTGTTGCAGGAAATATTGGCCGCCCGCTATGCGAAGCAGCTACTGAGGCGAATGAGAGCAATTGGATAGTGGCGGAGCTTAGCAGCTTTCAATTAAAAGGTACGGCATCGTTTCGTCCGAATATTGCGTTGCTGTTGAATGTTGTTGAAACACATTTGGATTACCATGGCGGAATGGATGACTATATCGCTTCCAAAACAAAATTGTTTGCTAATCAAACAGCTGAAGATATCGCTGTAATCAATTGGGATGATGCGGAATGCAGACGAGTTGCAGAGCAGGTGTCTGCGAAGCTCTTCCCGTTTTCCCTATATGAGCGTCTAGAGCAAGGCATTTGTATCGAGCCGCCATTCTCTCGTGAAAACGAGGGGGAAGGGAAGGAAAGAAGAAGAAATATCGTATGGCGCCAAGAGAACGGCGCAGAGACGGTTATAATAGCAGTAGATGAATTAGGCATTCCGGGCCGTCACAACGCCGCTAATGCGCTTGCAGCGATCGCAGCGTGCTTAGCTGCAGGAGCATCGCCGGCAAGCATGCTTTCTACATTGCGTGATTTCAAAGGCGTAGAGCATAGGCTTGAATATGTAGGCGAAGTGAATGGCGTTAAATATTACAATGATTCCAAAGCAACAAATCCGATCGCTACAACGATGTCTGTCGGTTCGTTGAGTGCACCGCTTATTCTTCTGGCAGGTGGATTGGATCGTGGTTCCGATTATATGGAGCTATTGCCTATGTTCCGTGATCGGCTGAAAGGTCTTGTTGCTATTGGCGAGACTCGCAACAAGCTGGCATCCGTCGCGAAGCTGGCAGGTTTATCGAATGTCCGTTTGGTCGAACCTATGGAGGACGCCGAATCTACATTGCGAGAAGCTGTGCGGCAAGCTGCTGCACTTGCGGAGCCAGGTGACATTGTTCTATTGTCTCCTGCATGCGCAAGCTGGGATATGTTTAAGTCATATGAGCAGCGAGGACGCATTTTTAAGGATTCGGCGCATACCTTGTAAGTAGGGGGCTCGTCCCTACTTACGCATGCTAAGAGGTGTGTTCGATATGGCCAAAGCCAGGTCCACCCCGGACGTATGGATGATCGTCTCAATCGCGCTCATTCTAACTATCGGATTAATTATGGTATACAGCGCGAGCGCTGTGCTCGCTTTTCATGAACATGGCGATAAGTTTTATTTTGTGAAACGTCAGTTATTGTTTGCCGGATTGGGTATTGGTACGTTAATATTTACGATGAATGCTAATTATTTGATTTGGAAAAATTGGGCGAAGGCTGCGCTTCTAATCTGCTTCGTCCTGCTTGTCATCGTACTGATCCCTGGAGTCGGCGTTGTGCGCGGAGGTGCGCGCAGTTGGCTGGGCATCAGCTCGTTCGGTATACAGCCATCTGAATTTATGAAGCTGGCGATGATTTTATTTCTCGCCAAATGGTTGTCTGACAAGCAACAAACCATTACTCAATTTACTAGAGGACTGCTGCCGCCGCTTGGTTTAGTGGGACTGGCGTTCGGGCTGATTATGCTGCAGCCTGATCTTGGTTCAGGTGCGGTTATGGTGGGTGCTGCTCTAATTCTTATATTCACAGCAGGTGCTAAGGTGCGTCATTTGGCCTCCCTAGCACTTGGAGGGATTGCTGGATTAGTAGGCTTAGTTATAGCTGAGCCATACCGTCTCAGACGAATTACAGGATTCCTCGATCCTTGGGCGGATCCGCTTGACTCCGGTTATCAAATTATTCAATCGTTGTATGCAATCGGACCAGGCGGTCTTGTTGGATTGGGACTTGGGATGAGTCGACAGAAGTTCAGCTATTTGCCTGAGCCGCAAACGGATTTTATATTCTCGATCATCTCTGAAGAGCTTGGGTTTATCGGCGGAGCAGCGTTGATCATGCTGTTTATGATTCTTGTATGGCGCGGCATACGTACGGCGATTGCTGCTCCTGATACGTTCGGAAGTCTGCTAGCCGTCGGGATTACTGGTATTATTGGCGTTCAAGTACTAATTAATATCGGTGTAGTTATTGGAATGATGCCTGTAACGGGAATTACACTGCCGCTTGTTAGCTATGGCGGATCATCACTGACCCTGCTGCTTACAGCACTAGGTATATTGCTCAATATCTCTCGGTATTCGAGATAACACATATTCATATTCAACAGGACAAGGCACAAGGCAACATGATATCCAAACCAATAACGGATTGCTTCCAAGAGGCATGGAATGCCTGATTCTCTAACCTGTTATGGGATGAAAGAGTAGGCGGGGTATTGAAATGAGACGCGCTGCGATGTAGGCGATTGTCACACACAGCGATCACTGGGCATAGGATACTCTATAAATCGTGACCGTCACCCATTGGGGTCGGTTGTCGCACACGCAGCATGATAATCGGTTGCTAAGACCGGTTCGAGCAGCGGATCAATTTGTACTCTCACCTAGGAAGCAAAAGGAGGTACGACACATGGAACAATATATTGCGGAACTAGAACAAGCTGACCTTGGTCGAATGATGTTCAACGAGCCGCTTGCTAATCATACAACTTGGAAAATCGGCGGTCCAGCTGATATTCTTTTTATTCCTTATGGCAAAGATCAACTTACGTCGGCCATCCAACTGCTTCATAAGCATCAAATTCCGTGGACGATTCTAGGTCGCGGTTCCAACATGCTGGTGAGCGATAAAGGGATCCGAGGTGTTGTGATCAAACCGCGTGACGGGCTTGATTATGTGCATTTTGATGGGGCGCTTGTTCATGCAGGAGCAGGTTACTCGTTCATTAAGCTGGCCGTCATGACTGGCAAGGAAAGTCTTAGCGGGTTAGAATTCGCAGGAGGCATTCCCGGCACAGTAGGCGGTGCAGTCTATATGAACGCAGGTGCACATGGATCGGATGTGTCACGTATTTTTAGATCAGCTGAGATTGTGCTGGAGACAGGGGAATTGGTTCGATTCGAACGAGAGGATATGCAATTTTCCTATCGTCACTCCATTCTTCATGAGAAGAAAGGTATGGTCCTCGAAGCAACCTTTGAGTTATCTCCTGGAGACCGCCAGGAAATAACAACTGCGCTGGCAGCTCACAAAGAACGGCGGCTTCTCACCCAGCCGTTACAGTTGGCATGCGCTGGAAGTGTGTTTCGTAATCCGCCGAATGATTATTCCGCAAGGCTTATTCAGGAGGCTGGGTTAAAAGGTGTTCGTTTCGGAGGAGCCGTAGTATCAGAGCTTCATTCCAATTTCATAGTAAATACCGGGCAAGCGACAGCTGAAGATGTTCTCACCCTTATGTCACACATCCAAGGTACTGTTGAAGACCGCTTCGGAATTCGATTGGTGCCGGAAGTATTGGTGGTGGGTGAACGGTAATTCGGAGGTGATACATTGGACAAATTGGTGATTGAAGGCGGGAAACCTCTCTCAGGATCCATTGTTATCCAAGGAGCGAAAAATGCCGCTTTGCCGATATTAGCTGCCAGCTTGCTGGCTGAAGGCACTACGACGATTGAACATGTGCCAAAGCTGCTGGATATCGATGTCATGCTAAACATTTTACGCGAATTAGGATGCCGCGCCGAGCATACGGGAGATACAGTTGTGTTGGATACAGTAACCGCACACACTTCCCATGTGCCGGAATCGTTAATGGGACAGATGCGCTCGTCTATTTTCTTAATGGGACCATTGCTTGCAAAATTCGGAGAAACACAAGTGTACCAACCGGGCGGCTGTGCAATCGGCGAACGAAAAATCGACCTACACCTGCAGGGATTGCAGGCGCTTGGAGCGGAAATTGAAGAGATAGGCAACCGGATTATCTGTAGAGCGGAGAAATTGCGCGGCGCTGATATCCACCTATCTTTTCCAAGCGTGGGAGCGACGGAGAACATTATGATGGCCGCTGTAATGGCGGAAGGCCGCACGACGATTAGCAATGCCGCACGCGAGCCAGAAATTCAAGATTTACAACGGTTTCTTAATGCAATGGGCGCAAAAATAATAGGGGCTGGTACAGATACAATTACGATCGACGGGGGACAGTCACTTACACCATGCCGGTATAAGGTTATTCCAGATCGAATTGTAACCGGAACAATTATGGTTGCGGCCGCTGCTACACGTGGTCAAGTAACACTTCTTAATACGTATCCCGCCCACTTATCCTCTCTCATTCATGTACTGCGTCGTGCAGGTGTTCAAATCGTCATTGACGGTGATATAATTAAGGTAGGCAGTTCAACACGCCCTAGGGCGGTGGAACGAATTGTCACCTCTCCTTATCCCGCTTTTCCAACGGATCTTCAATCTCAGCTTATGGTATTACTTGCGCTTGCTGATGGTGTTAGTATATTAAAGGAAACGATATTTGAAGGGCGTTTGAAGCATGTGGATGAGCTAACAAGAATGGGCGCTGATATCCGGGTTGATCTTAACGCGGCATTCATACGCGGTGTCCCGCGGCTATACGGAGCGACGGTAGAAGCGACTGACCTTAGGGCAGGAGCAGCACTTGTCATTGCTGGATTAGCTGCACATGGGAGAACGATCGTTGAGCAGATCCATCATATTGATCGCGGTTACGATCAAATTGAAACAATGCTAGGCCGATTAGGTGCCCGCATTTCACGCTACTCTCCCGTACCTAATAACTAAAATATGCCGATTCGCAGCAGAAAAGAAACGACCGGCTCCCGCCAATGAGGGGGACCGGATGTTTTTTTGGGAAAGAAGGGACAAGTTTGGGTAAGCTGATGCCTGTACTAAAAGAGCCGGTTCGCAAAAAAAGAGGCGGCCGCAGACTGCTGTTTATTCTATTTTTATTATTTGTTGTTCTTTTATCCGTACTATTTTTTAATTCTTCCATTAGTAAGATATCAACGATAAAAATAGAAGGATCGCAGTACGCCTCGCAAGAAGAGATTCAACAAGCAGCGGATATTGTGATAGGAGATGCCTTTTTCGGTGCTTCAACAGAAAGAATCGAGAATCGTATCCGGTCATTGAAGCCAATTAATGAAGTAACAGTTGCAAAAACATTCCCAGGTGCTGTCAAAATAACGGTCAAGGAGTTCCCAGTCGTGGCTTTTGAAATAGCGCCGGATGGTGGAATGACGGCCATTTTGTCTAACGGATCTACCGTAACCGCTTTTAGCAATGATGTATTGGTGGACAAGCCAGTATTGTCAGGGTGGAAAGAGGGCGATCAGAATCGCGTGGCACTAACGAAGCAGCTCGGTTTGATCTCAGCCAAGCAACTATCCGACTTATCGGAGATTATTCCTTTTCCATCGAAAGCGTATCCAGATCGCATCAAGATCTATACGCGGACGAAATTTGAAGTGATAACCTCTGTTTCTGTTTTGTCTAGCAAGATCGAAGCATTGAATGCAGTCATCGAAACACAAGAGCCTGGCAAAATAACGATGCTCTTAGCAGACACATATGTTCCGTTTGATAGTAGTTCTACAGAAAATATGGAATCTGATGAAAAAGAGACTACTCAATAGACTCAAAGAATGGTAGAATTTTATTCATGGATTTATTTTCTTGTGAATGAACATAGGACGTCCTTAGGTGCTGTTAGCTATCGCTAATCGTACAATTATAAGAACAATGAAAATTTTGTTGAAAAAAGAGGGAAAATATCAACTGCGTTGAATATGTAGAAAGACGTTTTTCATGCTGACTTTTTTTAGTATTATATTTTATTAGTTGAAACGGAGGTGCCGCGGGTTGAGCAGCAACGACATCATCGTCAGTTTGGACATCGGTACATCCAAAGTTCGTGCTATTATTGGTGAAGTCAATAACGGAGCCATTAATATTATTGGAGTTGGATCTGCCGACTCGGAGGGTATTCGCAAGGGAGCTATTGTAGATATTGACCAAACCGTTCAGTCGATTCGCAATGCTGTAGAGCATGCAGAACGAATGGTGGGCATTCAAATATCAGACGTCTATGTAGGGATTCAGGGTAATCATATTGCGCTGCAGACAAATCATGGCGTCGTTGCCGTATCCAATGAGGATCGTGAAATAGGTGAGGAAGATATTGAACGGGTTCTTCAAGCTTCTAAAGTTGTCGCACTCCCCCCAGAGC
Source organism: Pristimantibacillus sp. (assembly GCA_048976605.1). Lineage (GTDB taxonomy): Bacteria > Bacillota > Bacilli > Paenibacillales > Paenibacillaceae > Pristimantibacillus. The sequence goes on from JBHGUX010000035.1 coordinate 102,349, forward strand.
GTGAAATTATTAACTTAGTCCCTAAGCAATATTTGGTTGATGGCCTGGAAGGGATCTCGGATCCGCGCGGTATGATCGGTGTACGGCTTGAAGTTGAAGCTACGATTGTAACGGGTGCTAAAACGGCGATACATAATTTAATGCGTTGTGTTGAAAAAGCCGGATTGCGTATTTCGGGCGTCATTCTAATGTCTTTGGCTTCAGGAGTAATGTCTCTGACTAAAGATGAGAAAACAATCGGTACAGTACTTACTGATATTGGAGCAGGATCCACCACAATTACGATTTTTGAGCAGGGTGGATTGGTAGCTACCTCTACTTTGCCTATCGGCGGAGAGTACGTAACGAATGATATTGCTTATGGTCTACGGACGCAAAGTGAACAAGCTGACAAAATTAAATTGAAATACGGCTGCGCTTTTGTTAGCGACGCCGCTGAAGATGTTAAATTCAAAGTAACGCGTATGGGCAGCAATGTGGAGAAGGAATTTTCCCAAGTTGATTTGGCGAGTATTATTGAGCCGAGGATGCAGGAAATTTTCCAACTTGTTCGCCAAGAAGTCCGTCGTCTCGGGTATGGCGACAAAGTAAATGGCTATGTTCTTACTGGCGGCTCGGTTTCTATGCCGGGTACACTAGCTTTGGCACAAGCAGAGTTGGAGTCTACTGTTCGTATTGCTTTACCTGACTATATTGGCGTGCGAGACCCAGCGTTTAGCAGCGGAGTAGGAATGATTCAATATGTGTCGAAGTATATGGGGGTGCGCGGAGCAGGTCCAGTGAAGAAAGCTTCTAGCCGCAAGATGGGTTCCACCGCTTCATCTAAACCCGGTATGTTCGAACGGTTAAAAAATATGTTTAACGAATTTATTTGATCGGGGGAAAATGAAGATGTTGGAATTCGATTTAGATTTGGAGCAACTTGCACAAATCAAAGTAATAGGTGTAGGTGGCGGCGGGAGCAACGCTGTTAACCGAATGATTGAGAACGGCGTTAAAGGCGTCGATTTTATAACAGTAAACACGGATGCACAGGCACTTCACCTGGCGAAGTCTGAGCATAAGCTGCAAATTGGCGATAAGCTGACTCGTGGTTTAGGCGCTGGCGCTAATCCAGATGTCGGCAAGAAAGCTGCTGAAGAGTCCCGTGAGCTTGTGATTAACCAGCTTAAAGGCTCAGATATGGTATTCGTAACAGCAGGTATGGGCGGCGGTACTGGTACTGGTGCAGCTCCAGTTATTGCGGAAATTGCTCGCGAATGCGGCGCATTGACTGTTGGTGTAGTTACTCGACCATTCACTTTCGAGGGTCGTAAACGGTCAGCTCAAGCTGAGCTTGGTATCGAAGCATTGAAAGAGAAAGTCGATACGCTAATCGTTATCCCTAATGATCGTTTGCTAGAAATCGTAGATAAGAAGACTCCGATGCTTGAAGCTTTCCGTGAAGCGGACAATGTATTGCGTCAAGCTGTACAAGGTATCTCGGATCTTATCGCGGTTCCAGGTCTTATCAACCTTGACTTTGCAGATGTTAAGACGATCATGACGGAGCGTGGATCTGCTTTGATGGGAATCGGTATCGCTACTGGCGAGAATCGTGCAGCTGAAGCAGCTAAGAAAGCTATTATGAGCCCATTGCTTGAAACTTCGATTGATGGAGCACGCGGTGTTATTATGAATATTACAGGCGGCAGCAACTTGTCGTTGTATGAAGTCAATGAAGCGGCTGAAATCGTTATTTCTGCTTCTGATCCTGAAGTAAACATGATCTTCGGTGCTATTATCGACGAAGACTTGAAGGATGAGATCAAGGTAACGGTTATTGCTACTGGATTTGAACATAAACCATCCGCAGCTGTTCGCCGTGCGCCGCAGCCGCAAGCTGAGCCAGAAACACGCTCAACTACAACTGCTCCAACGACGACAGCACCTGCTGCTAACAACGTGAAGCCGTTCGGCAATCATACTTCAAGTGATCAATTAGAAATTCCAGCGTTTCTGCGTAATCGTCCTCGCAGCGATCGCTAATCATTGGATCCCGCCCATCCGGCTTGCCTGGTTGGCGGGGTTTTTTATTGTCTAGATTTGTTTTTTTGCCGTTTGACGGCGGACGTCTCCACAGCCGGCAAGCTATAACTAGTTGCTACGCAGCATTGTTAAGAATAAGCTCCAAACGGAGATTATTCCCACGTCGAAGTCGTCTCAATCGCCAAACAAGCCCCGAATGGAGCTTGTTTGGAGCATTTAACCAGGGGGTTGAGCGAAGAGGTCGAAAACAAGCTCCAAACAGAGCTTGTTTCCAAGTCGAAGTCGTCTCAATCGCCAAACAAGCCCCGAATGGGGCTTGTTTGGAGCATTTAACCAGGAAGCTGCGCCAAGAGGTCGAAAACAAGCTCCAAACAGAGCTTGTTCCCATGTTGGAGTCCACTCAACCACCAAACAAGCCCCGAATGGAGCTTGTTTGGCGCATTTAACCAGGGGGTTGAGCGAAGTGGTCGAAAACAAGCTCCAAACAGAGCTTGTTACTACGTCGAAGTCCACTCAACCACCAAACAAGCCCCGAATGGAGCTTGTTTGGAGCATTTAACCAGGATGCTGCGCCAAGAGGTCGAAAACAAGCTCCAAACAGAGCTTGTTCCCACGTCGAAGTCGACTCAACCACCAAACA
>JBHGUX010000036.1:0-132765 GCA_048976605.1 Pristimantibacillus sp.
GGGGGTAGTGGAGAACTGTTTTTAGTACGGGGTAACTCCCCAAGGGCTGTCACGTTCTCTCGGCTACCACCATCATAAAACGACCAAAAAAAAAAGGCCAACCAGTAATCTCGGTTGACCTAATAATACGAAGGGCTGTCTCAAAGGTCAGAATTGACCTTAGGACAGCCCCTTTTCTCTATTCTTGTCTATACTTGCAGGGAGACCATCACCCCTGACATCATCGCTGCCCGTGATGCACTCTCCCGCAATGGGTGATTGCACTAGCGGACAGAGAATCCGTTATTCATAAGGATTAGCTACATATCTTGATCCATGCGGACAGAGAAACGTTTATTTCCCCATAAATGCCCTGAATCCACTCGATTAATAGGCAATAACGAATCTCCTGTCCGCTTAAACACTCAAATGACTAAAATCGGACAAATAACGGAACCACAGTCCTCGTACAAATAAAATTGTATGTTCTAAACTTTTTCTCACTTATTCTGCTAAAAGCATTAAGAAGCGCTTTCGTTAACTTGCATTCGCCTGAATTGAACGAACATAATAATTCCGGTCAATATGGTGACAACTCCTGACCAGAAAAACCATACTTGAACGCCATACTTATCGACGATGGGGCCTGCTAGAAGCAATCCGATTGGCGAGGCTAGCAGCATAACACTAGTAACAAGTGAAATTACGCGCCCCAGCAGCTCAGGCTCATACGATCTCTGAATCATCGCCATATATGGACCATTAAAGAATGGGGCTGCTGCTCCCATCAAGAATGACAGAATGAGGAATACAATAAAATACTCTTTGCTAATGACTCCGCTTGCTAAGCAGGTTAAGCCGATAGCGACCAAGCTCAAGCAAATATACGTTATATCTTTCCACTTCGAAGCTGCAACTGACAACAATAGTCCACCGATAATCATTCCAATGCTGAATACTGCTTCCACGATACTTGCGCTGTATCCCCCGCGTTCAAAATGAGACAACGTCATAAACGGAAACAATGTCGCAAGCGGCATAAACACCACGCTGAATATTGCCGTAGCAATCGTAATTACCACAATTGCTTTAACCTTAATAAAAGCTTGCCAACCGAGCTTGAACTCTTCTAAGAATTTAGGTGCTTGTTGCTTTTCTGCCTTTGGTTGATTAATTTTTATAAACAAGAGCATGATGTTTGCTATTAAAGCACCTGCTACATCTAAGAACAACACAACTCCAAGGGAAGTTGCCGAATAAACCGCAATGCCAAGAGCAGGTCCGATAACGTTAGAGAATGAGAAAACCATTTGCTGCCAACCAGCCACCCGCGTTAACTGCTCTTCGGGAGCTATGAGTGGAATTGCCGCTTGGAATGCTGGTGCATGGAACGAGGATGCAATTGAACGTACCATTAATATGAGATAAATGAACCCCAAGCTAGGGTCTCCCAAATAAAAATATAAGCCTAAAACAAGACTGAAAAACGCAATCGCACTGTCAGCTATAATCATGGTTCGTTTACGGTTCCACCGATCCAGCCATACGCCTATGAAAGGTCCCAATATAGCTTGTGGAAGAAACCCAACAAGCCCAGCTATCATAAGCACGACAGCCGACTTCGTCGTTTCCGTCAAATGCCAAATAATCGAGAATTGAACCATAGAGGTCGTTAATATTGAGAAGAGTTGTCCGCTAAATATGATCGCGAACGTTTTTTTCCATTGAGTTTGCATCGTTTATCCCCTTTTCCAGAAGAAAAATGAACCTATTGCTGTTACTTGCGCTGGATGATTTCATTTAAAATCCGCTTCACTTCAATAGGCGCTTTCATCATTCCAAACAATTTCAATTTGCCGAAAGTTTCTTCTGCTAGTTGTGGCGTTACATCATTTGCAACAAGCAAGGCACCGACTAATTTTATATCCAACATTTTATTTGCGGCTTTAAGCTCCTCTAATTGTGCCCGATTAAACTCCATCACGCCCATAACAAAGAACTTCTCTGTCGTATATTGTTTTACTTCTGCCGCATGGTTTTGCAATTGATTTCGTATCGCAATTCTAATGAAGTCTGTTCGGTTTGTGTAAAATCCTTGATCAACTAATAAATCAATTTGCCCTAGGTCAACTGGTCCCACATTAATCGTTATTTTCTCAGTATCAGCCAAATATCATCCCTCCACCATCTATATGGATGGTATTTTATCATAAACTTCATAAAATTACCACTTTATTATGAGTTTCCATGTATCCCATATAATTTGCGATACGCTGTAGGCGTCATCCCTTCATGCTCCATAAAACGTTTGTTGAAGTAGCTAACACTGGGATAACCGGCCTCTTCAGCTATATGTCCGATGTTGTCATCCTTTCTTTCTAGAAGCCATTGTTTCGCAGCCTGAAGACGACAAATTGTAATGAAATCCATCGGTGTCATCCTCGTAGCACTTCGGAACAGCTTGCAGAAATAGTAAGGAGTAACGCCCAATCTATCCGCCCATTCATCCAAAATAAACGGTTTTACCGCTTCCTGCTGCATAAGAGGCAACAGCTCTATAATGCGGTCGCCTGAGGTTAATGCCTTCCCTCGATTCAGTGCTACAGCCTGCTCTACGAATATCGTCAGTACTGCATAAGTCAGCATGGAGAGATGAGCCGGATGCAGCATTCGATGCGTTTCGGCTTCGTTCAGCAGCTCCTCGTGGGCTTGCTCCCAGACAGCGGGCTGACGGAGTGTCCATAACGGACTCTTATGAAATCCTTGCTCCAGCAAATAATCTCGAAGCCCGCTTCCTCCGTAAAAGTGAAACCACCTAACGTCCCAAGGCTCTTCTATACTGCTGTAATAACGCTGCTTCTGCAGCGGGAAATAGAGAACTGCCTCCCCCGCGCGCAGCTCGTGAACAACGCCATCCAGTTCGACAAAACCTTTGCCGGAAGCGACATAATGGATGTTGAAATTATTCAAAGCACCCGCTTCCCTCGACACATTATGCTCCGGATGATCCTCATAATGGCCGATCGATTCAGGGAAACAAAAGTATGGCATATTAGGGAGCGTAAGCAATAGACTTTGTCGCTGCAATAGAAACACCTCAATGACAATATTGTTATAATACTCTGCAAAATAATATCATTTTAATTTTAATTCGTATCCCCTATAATCGCAATATAGTCATAAACTCACAAAAAAAGCGAGGGTGAAAACATGAGTACAAAGTTGAAATGGGGCATTATGGGCTGTGCTGGAATCGCGAAGCGCGCAGTCATTCCTGGTTTGCATTTATCTGCATTAAACGAAGTCGCTGCTATAGCGAGCCGCGACGGGGAGAAGGCCAAACAGACCGCGGAAGAGCTCCACATTCCGAACACCTATAACAGCTATGAAGCACTTCTGGAAGATAGCTCAATCGATGTCATTTATATACCGCTCCCGAATCATTTGCATAAGGAGTGGACCATCCGAGCAGCTGAGGCGGGCAAGCATATATTATGTGAAAAACCTCTTGCCTTAACTGAGCGCGAAGCGACGGAAATGGCTGAAGCAGCAGACAAAGCAGGCGTTCTTCTCTCCGAAGCGTTCATGTATCGCTATCACCCTCGCTATCAAATGATAAAAGATTTGATTGGATCCGGTGCTATCGGTGAAGTACGAGGAATTCGCAGTGCATTCACTTTCAATAATGCAGCTAATACAACTAATGTCCGTTATCGCAAAGACTGGGGAGGCGGCTCAATCTACGATGTAGGCTGCTATCCAATTAATGCGGCCCGGCTGCTTCTTGGCAAAGAGCCAGAAGCAGTAACCGTGAATGCCTTATTCTCTCCTGAGCATGACGATGTGGACATGATGGCTTCTGGGCTAGTTGAATTCGAGGGCTCCGTATCCCTGACCTTTGATTGCGGTATGTGGGCAGCCTCCCGCAACCCGCTGGAAGTACTCGGTACCGAAGGGATGATCGAGCTCCCTTCCGCTTTTGTTACACCAACGGCTGAAAGCGGCAGCATCTTCCTCACGACTTCTGGAGAACGCAAAGAAATCGAAGTACCGTATGTGAATGCCTATACGGAGCAAGCCGACCATCTAGCTCGCGCCATTACTGGAGGCACACCGTTAACCTTTTCAACTTCGGATGCCATTCGCAATATGAGAGTCATTGATGCCTGCTTATTGTCAGCACGCGAACGGACAAGAGTTGAACTATAACATTCGAAGCTTAGGAGGTTAACTGCAATGGACTACTTATCCATACAAGGATTAGATAAACCGGTATCCCGGTTAATGAAAGGCTCGGACTATTTCTTCCATCATAATTATGATAAAGCTGCCGCTAACTTGGATGCGTTTCTTGCCATCGGCGGCAATTCCATCGATTCTGCTCATATCTACTGCGGAGGGGAAAGCGAAGAAGTCATCGGTCGTTACATGAAAGAAAGAGGCAGTCGCGAGCAATGGGTTATACTCACCAAAGGTGCTCATCATGATAAGGACGGCCCTCGTGTCAGCCGCGAAGCGATTCGCAGTGATTTGACGCGCAGCCTGGAACGACTGCAGTCCGACTACATCGATATGTATGCGCTGCATCGCGATAATCCGGCGGTTCCTGCCGGCGAAGTCATTGAAGCGTTAAACGAGCATATTGTTTCAGGTGCTGTAAGAACGATCGGGGTATCGAACTGGAGCTGGCAGCGGATTCAAGAAGCCAATGACTATGCCGCAGCTCATGGTCTCATCGGATTTTCCTTCAGCAGTCCCAACTTCAGCTTGGCTAAAGCGAATGAACCGTTTTGGGCCGGCTGTGTATCCGCAGATGATGAGACCTGCGCTTGGCATGAATCCAACCAAATCCCGCTCTTTTCTTGGTCCTCCCAGGCTAGAGGCTTCTTCACCGGAAGATTCTCTCCAGAAATTCGGGACAATGCCGATCTGGTACGAGTGTTCTACAGTGATGACAACTGGGAAAGACTCGAGCGAGCTAAGCAGCTTGCCGAACGTAAAAACGTGACCGCCATTCAAATCGCACTTGCTTATGTGCTCAATCAGCCTTTCCCAACCTGTGCCCTAATCGGTGCTCAATCATTGGAGGAGCTTCGCTCTTGCGATGAAGGCTCACTCATTCAATTGACCCGAGAAGAGCTGGATTGGCTCGATCTAACTTCAGATCGCAGCTAATATGCCGAATCAGTATTCCATGTTCCATGTTCCATTGCTCAATTCTCGACGCTTTGACAGTTTGACGTTCTATTGAGTTCTCTATTTCATCTGAGCGGACTCAGAAGCTCTTATTTGTGAATTTTAGCCTCGAATTACTTTTTCGCGGACACAGATACCCTTATTTGCTCCAAATAGCCCACAAACAGATGGAATTGTGTGAAATAAGGTTTCTGGTGTCCGCGAGAATCCAGCAAACAAGGTCTATACAACAAATAAGGTCTCTCGTGTCCGTTCATTCTATGTTAACTAACCAATTTCAAGCCGACGACTGAGAAAATAACACCAAGTATGCAACCGATCCGAACCCAGCTTTTCGATTCCTTGAAGAAGATCATACCAACAACTGCGGCTCCGACAGTTCCGATACCTGTCCATACCGCATACGCCGTTGCCAATGAGATCGCCTCCAACCATATACCTTTGTCTCCTTCCCTTCTTCAGGGCGAACCATTGACCAGTATTTCTCAAGCAACTGCTCATCCTTCTCGAACCACTCCATCGACACTTCAATAATTTGCGCTGCGAGCTCTTGAGAAATGTCCGAAGAAGGCGGTTCATGCAAATGCTCCTTGACCTTCCGTATCAATTGCGCCCACTTCATGGACCGCGGATCATTCGAGATCAAATCAGGCAGATTCTTAATAATCTTGATTTCTCTATCTGTAAAATGTTGAGCAAGGAATGAATCTCTAATTCCAAAAGGTGATTGCACCGCTTTGATAAAAAGATAGATGTCCTCCGGTTCAAGCTCCCCCTTCATTTCAAGCGCATACCGTGCCGTTTGCAGCAGCTTTTCCATCTCATCAAGACGTCTCTTTTCCTCTGCAACCGCTGCAAGCTCGAAATCCAAATAGGATTTCCATCGCAGTTCCTGTGAAACCGCGCCACCTGCAGTTAACAATTCCTTTATGGAAGCCAGTGTGAAGCCTAGTTCTTTCAAGGCGGTAATATGTTGGAGCAAGCGCAATTCCTCGTACGAATAATACCTATAGCCCGAATCCGCCACCCTTGCAGGTTTTAGCAGCCCAAGCTCGTCATAATAACGCAGCGTTCTTATCGATATATTTGTCTTTTTAGACAGCTGTCCTATGGTATACATGTGGAATAACCCCTTTCTATCTAGATTATAAAGTCTGCAGTATACGTGAGAGTCAATTATTTTTTTGAATTTTTTATGTAATCAAAATTATTCATTGATGTCTAAAAAAGGCTTCAATAGATAGTTCATAAAAATGTAAGCGTTTGTATAAATATTAATTAAAAAAATTTTCAGATTATTTTAAAGCGGCTGTCATATCCTAATAAACCCAGCAACCACAAGGAGTTTCACAGATTGCCTGAGACTCTTGAACATGCCTGATTAATGGGGTTAAGCAGGATAGCGCCCTTGACTTCAACTTTTAATTAATGTTACGGTTTTGTTAGGAAATCTTACATTCCATACAACTCCAGTAGCCCATTCACTAAGGGAGGCGGAAAGGTGAACATCATCATTATGTTCGATTATGAGGGGATAGAGCCCTAGTCGGGAGTTTGAGAATTGTCACTGCTGCACCTAACAAATGAACCTGTGAAGGAGAGATTTGATGATTAAAGCTATTATTTTTGATTTCGACGGTACGATTCTAGATACGGAGACAGCATGGTACTACGCTTTCCGTGACGCCTATAAGGAACATGGCGTTGATCTGACGCTTGATTTATACTCGCAATGTATTGGCACAAGCTTACACCAATTCAACCCCTACGAATATTTAATGACGGAACTGAAGCTTCCGATCGATAAGCAATTGTTCAAACAATCGGTTCATGACCAGCATTCTGCCTTAATGAATCAAGAACAGATTCGACCAGGAATTATAGAATATTTGAACTTGGCCAAAGAATCAGGATTGAAGATTGGCTTAGCCTCTAGCTCATCAATAAAGTGGGTAGAGAAATATTTGAATCAACTGGGTATTCGAGATTATTTCGAATGTATCCGCACCTCAGAAGACGTTGTTCATGTTAAACCTGACCCCGAATTATATATTCAAGCCTTGAAAGGACTAGGTGTGGACGCAAGTGAAGCAATCGCAATTGAAGATTCCCCTAACGGAGCGCGTGCTGCGGCAGCAGCCGGGATGCACTGCATCGTAGTCCCCAATGCCATCACTAAATTATTGTCATTCGATGAGCCAAATACCTATCACCAAGGGGAATGCTTAACCCATATCGATCTCAACAAAATGCTCGTAGGAAGCCTGTAATTGTTCGTTATTCAGAAATTGAAACTCTAAAGCAGCGGTATCACATTGTGATGACCGTTGCGCATTGTTAATAATCAGAATATTCAAATAATTAAATAGTGGCTTTGCGGCGGCTTGAGAAGGAGGGTTCAGTCTATGAAGGCTGTACATTTTGGAGCAGGCAATATCGGCAGAGGATTTATCGGCTTAATGCTGTCGAATTCGGGGTACGAAGTCACATTCATAGCTCGGAATGAGAAGCAGGTGGCACTGTTGCAGCAGAGGAAGAAATATTCCGTTACACTCGCTAATGAAGCGAGGGATACAGAGGTTGTAAACAATGTAACGGCAATAAGCGTGAGTAAGCGAGCAGCCGTTGTGGAAGCGGTGGCGGCGGCAGACATGGTCACAACGGCTGTTGGATTATCCTCTTTGAAGCAAATAGCGGAATCCATAGCCCAGGGAATTGAGCTGCGCTTAAGAAATGGCAACCTTCATCCTCTCCATATTATTGCATGTGAGAATGCGATTGGTGGAAGCACAATTTTGAAGGAACGGGTCTATCACTATTTGCCTTCCGAATGGCATGAACGAGCAGCTTATTGCATTGCTTTTCCAGACACAGCGGTTGACCGTATCGTTCCTCTTCAGCAGGATGAAGATCCGCTTAGGGTGACTGTGGAGCCTTATTTTGAATGGGTAGTTGACCGTTCCGCCATGCTTGATGGTTTCTCAGAAATTGAAGGCGTGAAATATGTGGACTCACTGAATCCATACATTGAGCGAAAGCTGTTCACAGTCAACACGGGTCATGCGGCGGCAGCCTATCACGGTTACCTCGAGGGCTATGAAACGATTCAGCAGGTTATGAATGATTCTCGCCTCAATGCTGAGGTTTCTCAAGTGCTGCAAGAAACAGGGAGCATGTTAACGGCTAAGTATCATTGGGATGAGAAGAAGCATCAGAAATATATTCATAAAATGATGAACAGGTTCATTAATCCACGTCTAAGCGATAATATCGTGAGAGTCGGGCGTTCTCCGATTCGCAAGCTATCCTTGAATGACCGACTGGTTAGACCGACCTTACAGGCTCATAAGCTAGGATTGGATGTCCAGCATCTCACCTCTGCTATAGCAGCAGCATTATTGTTTGATTACGAGAAAGATCAAGAGGCTGTGAATTTACAGTCAGCCTTGCAGCAGACTGGCATACATGAAGTCATAAGCCGTTATATGGGGATACCACATAAGCATTCCATTCATCAAAGCATAGTAGATAGATATGGAGAGCTCAGAGAGAAATACGCCTTTGCCAAATAAAATCATACTTCAGCAAAAACCTCAGTCTCAATGGACTGGGGTGTTTGCTTGTGGGTATACTCTTAGCCCTGAACTTCTTTTATCGGGGCAAAGATATCGAAATCAAAATAGTCGATCTCATCTGCTGGAATCTCAAAAGGATTGATCGGGTGTAAGCCATTCCTCTCATAACCATAAGAGCCTTCGGACATGTCTCGCTCGTACGGTCCAGTACGGAACCACTCGAACAAATCGCTATACGTTTTTTCCATACAACTGCGGTCACCCTTCACCCGGACTTGCACAAACTTCTTCGCTGGGATCGTCAATTTCTCCAGACCGTCTGGCAGCGATTCAAAGCTACTCACTGCAACACCAACCCACAATGTCGTTACCCCTGTTGCCCATTGCCATTCCGGTATGAACACGTAGCCGTTAGCCTTATCCACTACATTAGGATGATCTCCCAACAGTGACTGCACTTCTTTCCAAGCCTTCCTAACCTGACTGCCGTCCCTAGCAATACACAGCACTGCCGCTTTCAGTTCAGGTCTTTCAACGATATCGATATTCACACTATCATCCCTCCCTATATTTATTACCAATGAGTAGTAAAAAGGGTGAATCTGTTTCATAGCGAATAAATTATGCAACCATCGAATCTAATTATATCCTAAATCAAGAGTTTAATGGATGAATATTACAAAAAAATTCATTGCTGTTAAGGTGGAAAACGAATCAAATATTTGAATAGAATGCTGATAATGTCCAGACATACCCATAAACAAACCCTCAGTCTAAGCAGACTGAGGGTTTTGCTGAAATATAATCTCTATATGAAAACTAACTGATCGATTTCTTTTGCATAAGCCGTTTCAGCTCTTCATCCACTCGTGCGCTGCGTTGCTCTTGCTGCTGATCAATACCTGCTCGACCAGCGTCTACATGGTAAGAGCCTTTGGCAAGCTCATTCCCCGCTTCCCATTCCATGACTTTCATTTCAATTCGCTCGAAGCCTCTTGAGGCTGAGCTTCCTTGCAAAGACTGTGCCGATGAATAACCTGATGTTGCAGTTGTCTGCCGCACACGAGTGACTAGCTCCGTACGTTTTGCTTGAAGTCGGATCTTCTCTTCCTTAAGCGATTGAACATGTTGTTCAATATCAAGTGCAGCCTGCTTCGCTAGCTGTTGCAATCTAGTCGTTTCTTCTGCCTGCTCCTGATACAGCAGCTTAGCTTCAAGTGCCATACGTGCATCTACCTCACGTTCCGCGACTGCAGCTTGCTCTGCTTTTCCTTCGTAATAGCCTATCTGCTCATTCAGATCTTTAAGCTTTACTTGCAGCATACGTTCCTGTACTTGTTGTTGTTCCAACGCTACTTCTGCTTTCCCGATTTCCTCGTCCAAATCTCTCAAATAATGATTAAGCATCATAACCGGATTCTCAATCTTGTCCAACATCTCGTTCGCCGCTGCCTTCGTCATACTAACTACACGTTCAAAAATTCCCATTTCATCATCTCTCCTTGAGGTCGTTTATAAGTTTATAAGTAATGGTCCTAGTAACTGAAATTATTGTGATGAGCCTTTGGGACAAATAACGTAGTGATAAAATAAGCTAGCACCACGCCTCCGAAGCTAAACAACGACGCAATGACAACCGCTAATCTGATAATCGTTGAATCAACACCCATGTATTGGCCTATTCCTCCGCAAAGTCCTGTAAGCTTGCTGTCCGTCGTTGAACGAAACAATTTTCTCATATTTAATCGTCCTTTCCTGTTCCTCATCTATATTTACATTGTAAAGATCATCCACTGTTTTCGTAACGGTCCTCGGTCCGTTCTAGAAGCTAGCCTTTAGGCGGGGACGCACTGCGACATCTGGCGGGTAGACATAGAGATAAGCTTGAATAAACAAAAAGACTGCCCCGATCATTCACCAGGGCAGTCTCTATACAAAGCAACATCTCTTCATCTTCTATATGTCTCTTTTAAACACTATGTAATCAATTTTACTATTCACAAGCGCTATAAGCTGGTCCGCCATATAGGCAGCAGAGTATTTGAAATCCATATTAGCCCAGTGCATAATGACACCCACAGTAGCAGATAACCGATAGCTTAACATCAATTCATAGTCCAACGGAGGATCCGATGCTTCCATCTCCATATGCATATCCTCCACCATCGATAGGCGTAAGGCGCTATACAAATCCATGTTGATTCCTTTATGTACAGAGAGAAGTGCTTTGAACTCCCTTTTACGCATCTCAATATGTTCGAACAGCTGTAGACCAGAGGGATAAATCTTCGTCGCTTCCACCTGTTCCATGCCTACATAAGGTTCAAGCAGCGCATTCCTTATCCCCTGCAAGAAACCTTCCTTGATCTCATTTAAAAGTTCTTCTTTGCCCAGAAAATGTTTATAAAAAGTGCCGCGATTATAATCAGCCCGGTCTGCCACTTCCTGTATCGTTACTGATTCATATCCATTCTCCAGAATTAAATCAACAAAAGCGGATTGAATCGCCTGCTTTGTTCTGCGAGATCTGCGATCCATCTTCTCATCACTCATGACTGCTTCCTCCAATCCTCTTAGTTCTCGTCTATTTTAACCTATTACTAGAACAAAAAAACGATCAGTAATCTTTACTTTATTAACAAACTAGCGAGCCTTGTTCAATATCTATATTGAACATCAACAAAGGTGAGGCAACTGTCACCTAAGCAACAATATCTTAAAGTTTGATTATTGCAATGACAACTATATTGGGAGTAATCTAGGGTTGTTAGAAGCAAACTAATCCTTATGTAATACGCATAACTATACTCTATACAAAGGAAGCGAATATACAATGATTGATGCTCAAGTTCAAACAGCCGTTATCACCGGTGCAGCAGGCGGAATCGGGAAAGAGCTAGCCCGCCGTTTAGCAGAACGCAAAATAAATTTGGTTCTTGTGGATTTGAAAGAAGAGGCCCTTCAGCAAGTTATCGAAGAGCTGGGCTTGAACGAATCTAATGCACTGGCTGTTGCAGCAGATGTATCGAAGGAAGAAGATGTGCAGAACTACGTGAACAAAGCGGTAGAAAAATTCGGTTCCATCGATTATTTTGCTAACAATGCAGGTATTGAAGGTCCCGCAGGACTAATAGAAGAGCAGAGTGTTAAAGCACTCGATATGGTATATAACGTAAATGTTCGCGGAATATTTCTCGGAATGCATTACGTAATTCCAGTTATGAAAAAACAACAATCAGGTGCGATTCTGAATACCTCTTCACTTGCAGGCTTGATGGGAGCTCCGGGTATGTCTCCATATATCATGTCCAAACATGCGGTAATTGGATTAACACGTGTAGCAGCTAATGAGCTAGCTCCGCTCGGTATTCGTGTAAATGCTGTACTTCCAGGAACCATTAATACTCGCATGATGCGTCAAATCGAAGAAAATTCCGGTACGCCGGATGCTTATAAAGCAGCCAATGAATCTGCAACTCCACTGGGCCGCTATGGCGAGCCGCAAGAAGTAGCTGCTGTCATGAACTTCTTGCTGTCAGATGAAGCATCCTTCGTAACAGCATCCTTGTATACAGTCGATGGCGGTATGGTCGGACAATAATAAATATTTCGAAGAAACGGAGGGAATATTATGAAACTGCAAGGTAAAGTCTTAGTCGTAACCGGCGCAGGAAGCGGAATTGGACGTGCCACTTCCTTGAAGCTGGCATCAGAAGGCGCTATTATCGTATCCTCAGATTACAATGAAGAAACTGCCCGCGAAACGGCAGCAATGATTCAACAAGCAGGCGGACAAGCTTCTTATATTCGTGCTGATGTTTCCAAGGCTGAAGATATCCAGAACCTAATTGACCAAACCGTCGTGAATCACGGTACCATTGACGGTATATTCAACAATGCTGGAGTTGGCGATGTTCGTTCCTTTGAAGATCATACACCAGAGTACTTTAATCATGTCATTTCGGTGGACCAATTTGGTGTATACCTTGGTATCTATTATGCCTCCAAAAAGATGAAGGAGCTTGGCGTTGAAGGTACTATCGTCAATACAGCCTCAATCTTCGGCTATATGGCAGCTAAAGGCAGCTTCGCTTACCAAGCCGCTAAGGCAGCTGTCGTTATGATGACCAAATCCGCTGCGCTTGAGCTTGCAGAGGACGGCATTCGTGTCGTAGCAGTAGCTCCCGGATTTATCGATACACCGATCATTAAGGATGGAGATGACTTCAAGACATTCCTAGCGGAACAGCATTTGAGCAAAAAGCTGATTCAGCCGGAGCAAATCGCCGACGTGGTGACATTCTTATTCTCACCTGAAGCTTCAGCAATTAATGGTCAAACCGTTCCGGTTGATGATGGGTTCTTGATTTTCAAACGCTCTTAATCGATAGAAGATAGAACATTCTAGAACCATATAAAGTAAACAAGAAGAGGCCACATTAGAAGCGGCCTCTTCTTTCTGCCTTATTATTATAATTATCCTTTTCCTCTCGACTTAGCCAACAGATAGAGGAAATACGGTGCGCCAATGCTTGATTCTATATGCCCCACCTTTGATAACCGTTACACACCGAATTGTGCTTCATATAAACGGCTGTATGATCCACCTGCACCTACCAGCTCATTATGATGCCCTTGCTCTTCAATACCTTGTTCCGTCACCACCACGATACGATCGGCATCTTTAATGGTAGCCAAGCGATGGGCAATGACTAACGTCGTCCGTCCCTTGGAGAGCTCCGCCAGGGATTGCTGGATAGCCAATTCTGTCTCCGTATCGAGCGCCGATGTAGCTTCATCAAGAATGAGAATTGGTGGATTTTTCAAGAACATGCGTGCAATGGCCAACCGTTGCTTTTGACCGCCTGACAGCTTCACACCTCGCTCACCGATAACCGTATTCATTCCAAGCTCCTGCGAACGGATAAAATCATCAAGTCGAGCTCGTCTTGCTGACTCCCATATTGCAGCTTCGTCAGCATCCAGCTTGCCATACAAGATATTCTCGCGTATCGTTCCAGCGAACAAGAACACATCCTGCTGCACAATACCCAGCTGATTACGAAGCGATTCTTGCGTCACTTCGCGTATATCCACACCATCGATACGGATAGCTCCACTCTCTACTTCATAGAAGCGCGGCAGCAAGCTGCATAACGTCGTCTTCCCCGCACCTGACGGACCAACGAAGGCTACCGTTTCTCCTTTGCGAATGACTAGATTTACCCGATCCAATACCTTCCGATCTTCTTCATAACTGAATGAGACGTTATGGAATTCGATTTCCCGCTTGAAAGCACCAAGCTCCCTGGCATCCGGTGCATCAGCTACATCCGGTTCCGTATTCATCAATTCCACATAACGTTTGAATCCGGCGAACCCTTGCGGATAGCTCTCCACAATGGCGTTAATCTTCTCGATAGGACGGAAGAATACATTAGTAAGCAGCAAGAAACCAACAAATTGCCCATAGGAAAGTTCCCCTTGAATGACAAACCAAGTTCCGCACACCATTACGAACAAGGTAACGAAGCGCATCATCATGTAGCTGATCGAGCCATTACTAGCGATCAGCTTGTACGAGCGAAGCTTCGTATTACGGAACCGCCCGTTATGAACAGCAAATTGCGCTTCCTCATGCTTCTCGTTGGAGAACGCCTTAACGACGCGGATTCCACCTACATTGTCCTCTATTCTTGCGTTGAAATCACCGATATCGCTATATAGTTGATGAATCGCTTTCGTCATCTTCTTGTTGAAGTAAATAACAACCCAGATAATCGCCGGAACCACAATAAAGGTCAACACAGCTAGCTTCCAATTGATAAACATCATAAGTATGAATGAGCCGACGAGTGTCATGATGGCTATCATCAAATCCTCTGGCCCATGATGCGCCATTTCACCAATCATATTCATATCATTGGTTAATCGGCCGATCAAATGTCCGGTTTTCGTATTATCAAAAAAACGGAACGACAGCTTCTGTATATGCGCAAACAGCTTGCGTCTCATATCCGTCTCAATATTAATACCGAGCATATGCCCCCAGTAATTCACGATAAACATCAATCCGGTATTCAACATATACAGAGCGACTAGACCTATAGAGGCCCAGATAATCAGATCCCACTTGCTTCCTGGCAACAGGTCATCAATAAACACATTAACAGCCATCGGGAATGCCAGTTCCAATAAGCCCGCAATAATGGCACAACCAAAGTCGAGCATAAACAATCCTTTATAAGGACGATAATAGCTGAAAAAATGACGAATCATAGAGTCCTCCTCTTGGTAAAAACCACTGGAACATAAATTAATTGATAACCATTATCATTTACGCTATTATAGCCCAAAAAAAGCAGCTTATCAACCGTAGTTGACGAGCTTCTTTGACAATTCGTACTATACTGCTGCGAGTTAAGAACCATTCCCTCGAAAGGGCAGCGCCCCTTGCTTTAAAAAATAGATGCCTGATTTTCGGCTATGCGTATACACAAAGTCGACTATAATAAGAACATAATTCAATAATAGAGGGTGCAAGAATGATATCTGCCGAACGAAACGAAGAATATTACCGTGCATTAGTCGAAAAAAGAACGGAGTATGAAGGGGTATTTTACGTAGGCGTTATGACAACTGGTGTATTCTGTCGCCCAACTTGCCCGGCACGGAAGCCTAAGCTTGAGAACTGTGAATTTTATGCGACTGCACAAGAGGCGCTGCTGGCTTCTTTTCGGCCATGTCAACGATGTCGTCCTTTATCTCATCCTAATCATGTGTCAGACATTGTTCGTCTGCTTGTTGAAGCTGTTGAGAGCCATCCTGAAAAACGATGGAAAGAACAAGACTTTAAGGATCTCTCCGTTGATGAATCTACAGCACGTCGTCAATTCAAAAAACGATTTGGCATGACATTTGTTGAATACGCACGTGCTCGCCGCATGGGACTTGCACTGAAGAACATCAGATCTGGTCGAACGATCATTGATACTCAGCTATCAACCGGATATGAATCCAGCAGCGGCTTCAGAGATGCCTTTTCTCGCATTATGGGGGCAGCGCCTACTTTATTAGACAATAGTAAGGTTCTAAAAGCATCTTGGATCGATACAAGACTTGGCCCTATGATTGCTATAAGTGATGAGAATGCCCTGTTTCTCTTAGAATTTGTTGATCGCCGAGGCCTAGAGCGTGAGGTTGAACGACTCAGGCAACGGATGAAATCGGCTATTATCCCTGGTATGTCGGAGCCGATACGATCCATTGAAAATGAACTCACTGAATATTTTGATGGTACATTAACCGAGTTCAAAACCCCTGTCTCGTTGTTGGGATCACCTTTTCAGCAGAGCGTCTGGGAGCAATTAACGAAAATACCTCCGGGGGAAACTCGTTCCTATTCCGACATTGCCCATTCACTTGGTAAGCCAACCGCCTTTCGTGCTGTAGCTCAGGCTAACGGCGCAAATCAGCTTGCCATTATGATCCCTTGTCACCGTGTCATTAACTCGAATGGCGATCTGGGCGGCTACGGAGGTGGCTTATCACGTAAAAATTGGCTTTTGCAGCATGAGAAAAAGGGAGTGTAGTAGGGTAAGTCTTGTCCACAGTGCTGTCTTAATCACAAAAAAAGGTTACTCCTTAGGCAAGCGTTGCCTGTAGAGTAACCTTTGTTCTAGTTTATGCAGCAAAACCTTAGCTGCTCTTCTGCAGCTTCGCAAGATGCGTATTCAGGTTATCCCATGTTTCCGAAATGCCTTGAAGCATTCCCATATCAAGCACCGTTTGCAAAGCCTCCGGTGAACCATATTTAGCAGTATTAACTACCTTTGTCTTACCTTCCACCTCGATGAAATCGAGCCTTACTAGCGTTTCCGGCATATTATCAGCTAGATTGCCTTCCGCATCCGAGAAGTAGTCCGTATAAATAATTTGCTCCGGCGCTGTAATTTCATGATATACCGCCTTGCCCCACGACTCCATGCCGTAAAAATCACCCTGATTCTTATCCTCGCACTTCATGCAATAATGCCAAGAACCGCCCGGACGGAAATCCATGTTGGATACTGGAATGGTCCAGCCTTTCGGTCCCCACCATTGCTTCAAATGCTCCGATTCTGTAAAAGTTTTGAATACAAGCTCGCGAGGCGCTTGGAAAATATGTTCTAATACAAGTGTACTTCCGTCAATTTTCGCTTCCAATAGGTTAGCTTGGTTTTGATTTGTCATGGTTAATATCCTCCTCTAATTTGTTGTATCTTTAAGCCGAGTTACCTCTACTCTTCCAGTCCTGCTTCCTTGGTTTGAAGCTCTTTCAAATAATCGTCCAGTCGATCGTATCGTTCTTCCCACATACGCCGGTACGATTCCAGCCAAGCATCCAACTCTTTGAACGGGTCTGGACGCAGCTTGCATATGCGCCGGTTAGCGACCGCCTGCACCTCTATGATGCCTGCCTCGCTCAGGACGCGCAAATGCTTGGACGCTTGAGGCTGACGAAGCTGAAGCCTTTCGGCGATCTCCCCTACCGTTAAGGGGTTATCACGCAGTAGTTCGACGATCTGTAGGCGGGTAGGCTCGGCTAATGCACTCATAACGCTAGCATTCATAATAATCATCCATCCATTTCATTTTTCCGCCTATCTCTCGATGGCGAATATCATTTTGGGCTCTGTGTACCTCCTTCTTTGTATTCCCTTTTGCTAAAAACAATATACCACAAATGGAATATTCACGTAAAGGAATATTTTGAACATTTAATTATTGATTCCTTTTAGAAAGACTTAAATAGCTTTTTTAGTGCCTTTCTCGCATATTCCCCTTCTCCATTAGACCAACGATTTATATTTCTGAAATCAGTATTGTCTGTAATCTGATCTATGTTGCCAATTAAGCGTTTCTCCGCTAACTGGCGGATATCTGCACCCTTTATTTGATCGGAAATCATTCTAGCAATTCCTTCTCCATTCATTACTTTGAAGGGACGATCATAGAAGTAGGAAACATCAATTGGTAGCATTTCAGTAATCCCTAATTCATTATGTATACTCGATACATGCCTATAAGCAAGATTGAATGCGCTCTCACGATCTCGCCATGTCGTTGCTGTTTGAGCAGCCCAAAGATAAGGCATTAACTGATCAGAACATTTCAAACGATTAAATGCAGTACCAAACCATTTTGGATAAGGGGCATATTGGCGTTCCAATAGAAAGCAGAGGTTTATGATATCACGAACAAGACGTGAAGCAATAATAGCTGAGCCAAGTTCATCACCTGTAAAACCCGACCGAAGCATCAGATGTTCTTCTTGACCAATTCGCTGCCAACTTGATGCCATTAGATACAGCCAAATATCGTGAGGGTAATAATTGAATTGTGTGCGTAGTACAGATAACTGGCCTGTATCATCTCTATAAACCGCTCCTCTGGTTATCTCTAGAAGCGCTTGCGAAGGAAACGTCAGCCAATCCACTGACTCCATAGGTTCCTCTATATTAACACCCAAGTAGGTTTGGATGAATCTTGATACCGTTGTAATCACGCTCATACTTGCATCAATCGGAAAGCCATAAAACTGTTCTGGCGCTCGCTCACGCAGAACTGCTTCTATTTCTTCGGAATACCCGAAGTCTTCTTCGTTAAGAAAAAGATATACTCGTGGTCCCCAATCATGATCGGTTGACATTTCCGTATCATAGCCCAGCACTTCACTGCCAGGGCCTATTAAAGCCGATGAGTAGTGCAAGTAAGGGAACTTATCCGCTAGTACAGGCTCAACGACTTCCGAATGAAAACGGCGACATAACTCTACCCCATTAATAAAAGACATTTTCCATTACCTCCACTCAACATTAAACATGATGCCGAGTTTTTTAATATTTTTATTGTAATACAAGAAAAAATTTGTTTAAACCTTAGCATTTGCAAGAATGTTGTACGATAAGGGGGTAAGCTAATTTCACTAAAGAAAATGTGGTTAAGGAATGAACTTTAGGATGTGGAGGTTGATAACTTGTCAACAAATCAGAATGGAACAGCAATCCCTATTTTCCCTTGCAGATCCATAGACGAACAGTTGGAATTCTACCAAGCATTAGGCTTTGAAGTGACTTATAGGCAGGCCAAACCAAACTTATACGCTTGCGTTCGTCACCGGATTATGGAATTACATTTTTTCGTACTCAAACAATTAGATCCAGCCAACTCTTACAGCATGTGCTATGTAAATGTTCCTAATGTGGATGCCGTGTATCGTGAGTTTTGCGAAAATTTAAAAAAGACTTATCAAAAGGTTCCCTCGAAGGGGTTCCCAAGAATCACCAAACTCAATAATCTTGCAGAAGACCGAAGATTTAATCTCATCGATCCTGCCGGAAATCGTCTGTTAATTGGTCAGAAACATGACTCCTCCAAGCTGATCCGAAATGATCAATACGTTGTTGTGCATCCGTCGAGGTTTACCAATGCTTTCGAGACTGCGTACCGATTGGCGTATGCCAAAGATGAACCCGCAGAGGTAGCCAGAGTGCTGGATCTTATTTTCTCGAAAACAGAAGAGGCATCGGCAACACTTCGCTACAAAGCTTATGTATTACGAGCCGATATCGCAGTCTCAATGGACGAGAACGATCTTGCGACCATTTTTATTGAAAAAGCGGATCATTTATCGTTATCTGATCAAGAGCTTGAAGAAGTGTTGGAGGCAACCGAAAGATTAGATGAGCTTAAAGTGACTTTAAAGGTCAATCGTTCTTCCTGAAATAAACAGGTTATCGGGATTCCTATTCGCTATGCTTGTGACCAATCGGGCTTCTAGCTGTATTCTATTAATATCGACTAAACTCTGTTGTCAGTTAGCCTATAGAATTTCAACTAAAGTAAAAAAAGTCTGTAATGATCTTGTGACATTCATCATCATGCTGAGTACCATACTCACGAATAACGCCTAAAAAGCAACTCCTATCGTCTTCCAAAAGGTCCCTTTAATTTATTCGCACGCTTTATTAGCCCGAATCCTAAACTGCACGATTTAACCTCAGAGTTAGGATTAGACATTCAAAGAATCATTTTCATGAAAAAACAGTAACTCCCGCTCTAAATATATCAACGGGTGTTACTGTTCTTTTAAGAGATCCTAAACTGTGATTATCATTTTTTATAAAAATATGTTGAAGATACAATTAATGAAAGAATTAAGAAAAACCATGCAATATATAAAATAAGGATTGATTTATATATATTGTCATAAACGTAGAATAGTACGAAACTAATAATAACTAAATGAATAGACAAGTGAAAGTATTGTTTGTCACTGCTGTTAATTCCCTTAAACAAAATCCACGATATCACAAACAAAATAATTATTCCAACCCAAATATAGAGATAAGTAGGCTCATTTGAGTAAGCAGTCAAAGTTGTGATCAACTCCCATAAGATTAGAATACTTTATCTGCATCAGAAAACGATTTAAACCCAAGTCCCGAACTTCCGAATGTAATCGAAACCCCAGGTGCAGAACTCGCGTTGAAAGTTACACTTTGCACAACAATGCTATTCCAAGTATGAGCATAATGTCCCTTAACTTTTCCATTATAATTCACAAACTCAGAATTATAAGCTACTGTAACACCAAATTTTTTCCCTAAATAGGTATAAGTATAAGCCCTGTTAAATAGTTTACAGTTTTAATTTTCACTTGATCTTGAATGTCAAAAGCTACTCCAAATTGTCCATCTCCGTGGTTAAGACTGGAACTATTATAAGTCCATCCTTCACCGTCAGATAAATATGCAACCGCACCTTGCATTGCAACTGGTCCATAATTACCACTTACATTATAAAAGCCAAATCCAACAAGATCCAAATTCCCAACATTTTTCACTTGCCCAACTGTAGGAGCTGAAAAACTAGGTGCATGCTCCGAGAAGTTATTATTTTTCCAACCACCACCTGCAGCAACATACCACTGAGATGTGAATTGATCCCATACAATTGTTGCTTGATTTACTACTATATCGCCCGGTTGTGCTGCGTATGGAGTTATTATCTGTTCTTCATCACTTGGATCGATAAATTCAAATACACCCATACCTTCTAAATTTTCCATAGTCTCAGTTTTTGGCAAATCTCCTGCAACTACTTTATTTAGTGTGTTTAAAATATTTTGTTGCCTCTCCTCCAGTTCTAGTTCTGATAGTACGACACGTTTCGCGGAAGATAATTTGTGCGCCTCAACGAATGCTTTTTTGGCAGATACAATGTCACCCGCACCAATTACACTTTGATTGTTACTAGCAAAAGCAACTTGCGTAGACATTAGAATAATAAAAGATGAAACCAACAATAAAATTTTTTAATTTTAATAATATTTCCTCTTTATTAAATTTATGGAACAAACATAATTTAACATCTACATACAATTTTATAAACCCTTGTAAAAATAATAGTGATGATCAGGCCCGATCAATAGTTTATAATTCAATCTAATATATCTATAATTAAGGGACACTTTGAATTAACTTAAGGTTTCATTTTTCTGGAAATTTGATACAATAGAACCACTTGTGAGCTACTATAGAACTATCTTGAAATAAGTTCTATACATAGGATATTAGTATATTTTGTTAGTTTGAGCTTCCACTTACGATGAATATGAAAGGATTCTACGAAATCTCTGTTTTTCACACTTTTAAGAAAAGTAAGTACCCGGAGTCTCTCTACTAAAACGATTGTTGACTCATTTTAATGTTAAGCATAAAAATAACAGACCGGCAGAGGTAACTCCTTAGCCGGTCTGTTATTTTAAGATCTTTATTGCTTGCCCGCATAACGAACTCCTATGTTGTTATGCACTCATCCCCGCAATTACTTCTTTAATAGAAGATACAAGAAGTACGGTCCGCCGATGAGCGCGACCATAATGCCTGCTGGAATGCCAGCCGGATCGATGAGATTGCGCCCAACGGTATCGGCAAACAAGAGCAGCCACCCTCCCATTAGAACGGCGATTGGGACGTAGTACTGGTGGCGGCGTCCTACGATTGCCTTGGCGATATGGGGAGCCATCAAGCCGACGAACGCGATTCCCCCAGTGACGGATACCGCCGCAGCAGCAAGTGCAACGGCAGTCCCAAGCAGCAGCAGTCGGTTCCGGTTGACGGAGACACCTGTTCCAACGGCAACCGCTTCGTCCATCGTCAGCAGGTTAAGCACGTTCGATTTGTACAGCGTGTACGGAAGCAGGATGACAAGCCACGGCAGCAGCGCCCATACGAACGGCCAGTCCGCACCCCAAATATTGCCCGCCAGCCACTGTGCGATAAAATCGACCTTCCGATGATCAGCCCCGGAAATGAGGACAATCATCAGTCCAGACAAGGCCAAGGCGAAGCCGACCCCGACGAGTACCAATTTTACTGGCTGAAGGCCCTCTTTTCTCGAATAAGAGAACAAATAGAGTAAAGCAGCCGTTATTAACGCTCCTATAAATGCGACAATTGGAAGCATATAAGCGAATGACTTCGGATCTAGATGCGCATATAGGAAAAACACCGCTATTGCCACCCCGGCTCCTGCATTGATACCGATAATGCCTGGATCAGCCAAGTCGTTCCGCGTAATCCCCTGCAGGATTGCGCCGGACAATGCTAGAGCCATTCCGGCCAACAGCGTCACGGCGATACGCGGCAAGCGGATGGAGAACAGTACTAGATTTTCCTTAGTCGTGCCATGCCCGAACAGCGTCTGAAACAGCCGATTGATGGACAGCGCCCCAGAACCTAAGCTCATACCGACAATAATCGTCACTACGACGAGCAACAGGAGGGTCACGAAGACAACAATTTGTTTTTGAACCTTCGCTTTCGAGATCATCACAGTGTCTTCACTCCTTTACGCACAACGAACAAGAAGAACGGAAGTCCGAGTATGGCCATAATTGCCACAACCGGCGTCTCGAATGGAGCATTTAACGTTCGCCCGAGCATATCCGCCACCAGCATGAATGTCGCTCCCCAGATGGCCGACATCGGAATGACTGAGCGATAATCGGTCCCGAACAGCGCTCTTACGATATGAGGAATCATCATTCCGATGAACGCCATGTTTCCGACGAGTGCGACAGCTGCCCCAGCTAGCAAAATAACCATGATGTATAAAACCGCTTTGACGTACGCTGTTATTACGCCTAAACCGACAGCAACTTCTTCGTTCAAGCTTAATATTGTGAGTGATTTGGACATCAACATTGCGACAAGAATAGCAACGATGATTACAGGACTAATCGCTTGAACCTGCTCCCACGTCGTGCCGATCAATCCTCCTGATGTCCACATCGTCACTTCTTTGGACGTTTTGAATAGGAGACTGATACCATCCGACACAGCGTACAGAAATGCTGACACCGCTGAACCGGCCAGTACGATCCGGAAAGGAGATAAGCCGCCTTTCTTCACCGCGCCTACACCGATAACGAGAAACATGCCAAGTGCAGCCCCGATGAAGCAGACGAGTATGATTCCCACATAACTCATCGCTGGCAATAAGGCGACAGCCAGGGCGAGCGCTGCTCTAGCTCCGGCGGTTAAACCAAGAAGCCCGGGGTCCGCAAGGGGATTGCGCGTCAAGCCCTGCATGATTGCACCAGCTACCGCAAGCGCGGCGCCAACAAGCATGGCCGCTACTACCCGTGGGAAACGGATTTCTCTGAGCATCGCGATTTTATCATCGCCCCCGCCTAGGTTAGCTAATGTTAGCCAAAGCTCGCGCAAAGTTACATCCTTCGCACCGAGCAGCATAGCGAGCGAGAACATGACAACAAGCATCGCCAAGCTAATGATGAATTTGAGGGCAAAAGACTTAGCCTTCCGACTGCCACTCATAATGCCATTCCTCCTTCAAGATCATAACGGGCATGAAGAAGACCGAGACAGCCTCCATTACAATAGAGGCAACTCGGCCTTCTTCATCAGCCCATGCGTTAAGGTAAATCTTACTTCAAGAAACCTTCTTTGAATTTGTTAAGCAAATATTCGAGTGTCGTCGGGTCGCTGTAAGAAGAAGCTTCCGTGTCAATCTCGATGACATGCTTGTTTTGGACAGCTGGGATTTTGGTCCAAGTATCCGACTGCATGAAAGAGTTATCTGCAGTAGCGCTTCTGCTGAGCACAACATAATCCCCGGCATATTCACTAAGAACTTCGGTAGAGAGCGTGTAGTAGCCTGGTCCAACTGCGTCCGTTTTGACCTTCTCTGGCATGTTCAGCCCCATTGCTTGGTATAGAATCTCTGTTCCGCGCGCAAAGTTGTTACCGAATACATAGAAGCTTTTCGAATCCGTCTCGAGTACCGAAACTGTTGCGTTCTCGCCGATTTTCGCTTTAATTTCTTCGCCAGCCTCTTCAGCCCGCTTTGTGAAATCGTCAATCCAAGCTTGCGCTTCCTTCTCCTTGTTCAGCAGCTTGCCAATTTCGAGCTGTTGTGCCAAGTAATCCAGTTTGCCCCAAGTATAGACAATGGTAGGTGCGATCTCTTGAAGCTTATCGATATTTTTATTAGTTGTGCCAGCGATGATCAAATCCGGATCGAGCTCGATAATTTTCTCAAGACTCTCGTCGGATACAACTTCTATCCCGGACAGCTTCTCAGTAAAGAGCGGGTTTTTGTTCGTCCACTCGTCTACGCCAACGACCGTTCCGTCCAACGAGAGCACATTCGGTGCGTTCGTCAGAGCGACGATACGTTGCGGATTAGCCGGCACTTCTACTGGACCGAGCTCGGATTCATACGTAATCGTACCTGTATTAGCCGGAGCTTTGGTCGCAGCCGGTTCAGTCGAACTTGAGCTATTGCTTGGAGCGGATGCATTATTGTTCGCTTTATTGACCCCGCAAGCACTGATAATGACACAAATTAAAATAATAAATGGAAGAAGCAGCTTTTTACTCATTGTTATTCCCCTTTAATTGATATTGATTATCATAATCACTTGTAAATCATATATCGATATTTAAAAGTTGTCAACATAATGAACTCACAACCCAAAGAGGGCTGTAACAGCCTGCCCCTCGGCAACCTGTCACAGCCCAAACCTATTCCTATTCCTATACCTATACCTATACGAGTAATGCAAGGTAGCACCCAAAAGGGTGGATAAGCTGCAACACTGTTGTTTGCAGCCCTATTTTACAGATTCCAGTCCGAATACCGGCGCCAATTTCGATGCTGACAGCTGCTCGCCGAGGCCGAAATATTCGCAGAAATTCATAATCATCGGATTCCATTTCGAAGGATCGACATAGTTTGAGTTTACATCCATTAGAAGATCATCCTTGATATGAACTTTTTCAATGTGTACTTCAATGGCGACAAGAGAGCTTGGTTCTTCGAATGGATGCAGCTTCACGAACTTGGCTTCCAGATGGACGGGGCATTCTTTGACACGCGGTGCTCGAACAAGTTGTGACGGAAGTTGGGTTAGCCCTGCGACACCGAACTTATCTGCTTCATACTGATAGCCCCTCATTGCTTTGGATTCTGGCACCGGATTACGCCCTGTTAACAGAGTCAGCCGATCAACCGCAGGAATCAAGTCAATAGACGGGAGATTAAGCACACACTCATGTTCACGGATCAAATTCTGAACTGTCTGCGACTTACTACTCAACCCGAGCATACATGATTGATTGAACCACCAGGCAGACGACATAGGAGCCAAATTGGGCGTGCCGTCTTCATTGATTGTACTTATAAGCACGATAGAGGTGCCAAAGTACAGAATTTTGGGTTCGATTACGGTATGCATATCTGCTTCATTCCCCTCAAGGATTAATTAATTTGCATTTAATGTATCACAAACCTTTTAATTGATACATGGATATGGAATAAGACAGCAAGATTGCAAAACGCACAAATCGAGTAGGCCCATGCGCAATTGCATGGGCCTACTCGATTTGTGCGTTTACCTGTGGCTAGCTCCAAGATTCCTGTATCTGTTTACTTCTTTCTTGT
Organism: Pristimantibacillus sp.; assembly: GCA_048976605.1. Classification (GTDB taxonomy): domain Bacteria; phylum Bacillota; class Bacilli; order Paenibacillales; family Paenibacillaceae; genus Pristimantibacillus. Next base: position 25,764 of record JBHGUX010000036.1, read on the forward strand.
TTTTGCAAGCTGAACGAAAATCCCCTAGAATGGCTTTAGGACCATAAGCACGGTTATGGCAATCATCAGCAGCTGTGACGCCAATTCGATTGGTACGATCTTCTTCATCAATCGAGCGAGCTCGGCAGGTACTTCATCCCTTTTGCCATGACTTATAGATACAATCTGCATGATTTTTTTAATGCGGGGCCCGATCAATCCGTCGATCATGGCGACCATGAGCAACGATAAAAGGATCGATATATTTAGCCACATTTGGGACAACCCCATCTTGGTTATAATCATAAGCCAAACCCCGGTAATAATAAGTATGGCTCCACCAATTTTAGGCAGGATGGCAAGCTTGTTCGTTACATCAAAAGCAAAGCGAAACTGGTCAGCGGTTCTAGCGGACCTTCGAATGACGGGTACCACGAAAGCGGGACCGATTACGGCGATAGCAGCCAATATATGCAAAACGATGAGCCATCCAAACAAACTGATCATCTCCCTTTTGCTCCTTAGCGACCCAGAAAACCGCTTTGATAAGCGAGTCCGACCCTTTTTCTATTAAATGGCCCTCCGAGTTCGATTTGGTCTAGCATGCATTTCACGACATCATCATAAGCAACCTCCAGCTCTTGAAGCCGGCTGAACAAGTAACCGGCTATATCGGCCTCGGATAATTCCTTAATCGTCTTCGGAATGGATATGGGCAAGGTTTCCGTTGTTACATGCAGATGAACCGAAACCGAAGGCTCTATCGAATCAATCATAGTTCCCGGACACATAATTGACCAATCGAGCTCAGATTGCAGCAGTCGCTCAAAATTCCGGTTATGATTTTTATAAGCGGGCGGGAAGCCGGGCAGATTGTTGCCAATGAGATCCGTATATGGAATATCCAGCAGACCGGCACCTCCCATTACCCATACCCTCCCAGAAAAACTTGGGTGGTTTTCACATTGGCTTATAATGTTATCAACGAGATGAACGAACTCATCTCCTTGTCCTGCATGTCCGGCAGCAATAATAGCGGCGTCTTGATGCGAGAGCGCCTCGCTGACGCTTACTGGGTTTATCATATCGTCCGCGATCACCTTAACATGTTTTGCGGGACGCTCACCTTGTTGTTCATAAAACTTCTCAGAGTTTCGCACGAATGCGGTCATTTCATGTCCCATTTTACACCCTTGCTCCAGTGCTCTTCTCCCCGTATTTCCCGTTGCTCCAAAAACAATAATTTTCATCGTTTTCTCCTCCTTTTATTATTTGACTCCCGATATTTCATTCCTGGACTCAAGCTTAGCATCGTTTGAAAATCTTGATAAGAACCCACTTTAATGTAGGGTCCTTACTTAAAAGTAAGCAATAAGCAGATTCATGTGTTGGTCCACGACGACAATCTTAAAGGAAGATTGACTGTAAATAGCAAAAACTGCCAAGGAGTATCCCTTGGCAGCTTTTCTTATTAGCCTTGAATTAGTGTACAAATGAATGGAACCAGCTTTAAGAAGCAGATTCTTCATATTTCCGTTTATTATGGTTTTCTCCCCAAGCACACATGACTTCTGCTACAGGAATCAATGTTTTGCCATATTCACTAAGGGAATATTCTACTTTTGGAGGGACGGTGGGGTAGACTGTTCTATCGATTATGCCCTCTCGTTCCAAGTCCCTTAGATGTTGTGAAAGCATTTTTTGAGAAACATCAGGTATAAGCTTTTCCAAATCGTTGAATCGCTTATTGGATTGTATCAAATGCCATAAAATCATTGGTTTCCATTTGCCGCCTAGAACATGAATGATTGTCTCCACTGGACATTCAAGCTGATGAATCATTGATACATCATCCCCTTACCTTCAAATATGCACTTAACAAAATTTTACAGAAAGTTCACAGGCCGGTCAACCAATTTAGACAGAACAAAGAGAAAAACTTATTGTCACATATGGAAGCGATCTCGGAAATTGCTCGGCGATACTCCCGTCCATCGTTTGAACTGCCTGCTGAAATGGGCCACATTATGGTAGCCAAGCTTCGATGAAATCACTTCTATGGATAGGTTTGGGTCCATTAATAATAGCTTCGACTTCTTCAGCATCAAAGCAGATAAATATTGACGTGGTGATAAGCCGAAGACTGACGTAAACATACGATTAACCGAAGAAGGGCTATAGCCAATCTCTGCTGCTATCGCTTTAATCGTCTCCAATTCCCTAACTGTCCCCCCCTTGCCGGAGGAGGTATGGTCAACGTCAATGGAATGATCCAGCATCGCGGCGATTTGTGCCGCTACCTGCGACTTTCGAGATCCATCAACACCTTGATCCAGCTTGGAGAGTGTACCGCTAATGCCAGCAAACAGCTCAAATAGTGCAGATAGAACACTCATACGAGATTCAACACGAACAACAGCTTCTTCCGATGTTAAGGAGATCAACTTATCCAACGCTGGTCGAATCGACTTCGTCAATTCGCTTCCAGAGGGGTGAAAACAAGTTTGATTGCGACATAGCAGCTCGCGAAAGGACCGTTCATCCACATCAAAATGCAGACAATAATAGGTCATATCCTCTTCGCCTAGCACCCTGCTTTCATGCTGATCTCCTGGAAGCAGCAGCATCAGATCCCCAGGCCTTTGTACATAAGATTTCCGATTTACAGTCATCTCCTGAACACCTGACAGCACAAAATTCACCTCAAAAAGCGAATCCTTATGGAGCGGATAATTCCAATTCTGATCGACTGTACGCCAATGCGCTGCAAATACTCGAAAGTTAGAATCCATATCTGGAAGCATAAACTCTCTTCTTCTCTGCGCTTGATTAATAGTCATCTGAACTTCCTCCTTCTCGTTCATGAATCCAAACATTTCTATGATTGATTTGGGTAAATTTCAGCCTGCTCTGGATATAGGATGAGCTAAATATCATTGTTACAATGAACCTAAACACAAACCATAACCTTTCGAAGGAGAATCGTAATGACAACCATTCATAATCCGATATTAACAGGCTTTAACCCCGATCCTAGCATTTGCCGCTCCGGAGAGGACTATTATATTGCCGTTTCTACTTTCGAGTGGTTTCCAGGTGTAGGGATCTATCATTCTAGAGATTTGAAAAACTGGCGTTTAGCAGCTAGACCACTTAACCGGCTCAGCCAATTGAACATGATGGGCAACCCTGATTCTGGAGGAATCTGGGCACCGCATCTATCCTATAGCAACGGTGTATTCTGGCTCATCTATACGGATGTTAAAGTCGTTGAAGGACAGTGGAAGGATTGCCATAACTATCTCGTTACCTGTGACACGATCGATGGCGAGTGGTCAGAACCGATTCATTTGAACAGCTCCGGCTTCGATCCCTCGCTATATCATGATGAAGACGGCAAAAAATATTTAGTTAACATGCTATGGGATCATAGAGTTGGTCATCATAATTTCTACGGGATCGTGCTTCAAGAATATAGTGTCAGTGCGAACAAGCTCATTGGCAAGGCGGAAGTTATTTTCAAAGGAACGGATTTAAAGCTCACAGAAGCTCCTCAGCTCTATAAATTAAACGGCTATTATTACTTACTAACTGCCGAAGGCGGAACCAAGTATGATCACGCAGCTACGCTTGCCCGTTCAGAAAACCTGTACGGTCCTTATGAGGTGCATCCAGAGAATCCACTGATTTCCTCATGGGCATCACCTCGCAATCCATTGCAGAAAGCAGGACATGCGTCAATCGTTCAGACCCATACCGATGAATGGTTCCTCGTCCATCTAACGGGCAGGCCATTATCCAGAGAAGATCAGCCTCTGCTTGATCCACGCGGCTATTGCCCGTTAGGCAGAGAGACAGCGATCCAGCGCTTGGAATGGCGTAATGATTGGCCCTATGTTGTCGGCGGTAATCAACCTTCGATGCAAATTGAAGGACCCCAAATTGCTGAGGCTCCTTGGGAAGCGGATTATCCCGAGAAGGACGAATTTAATTCTGACCAGCTTAACCCGCATTTCCAAAGCTTGCGTATTCCCTTAGGAGAGCAGATCGTTTCCTTGACCGATAACCCTGGACATCTAAGGCTGTATGGAAAGGAATCACTCACCTCTAAATTCACCCAAGCCTTTATCGCAAGGCGCTGGCAGCACTTCAACTTTACGGCAGAAACCAAGTTAGCTTTTCGCCCTACTACTTTCCAACAATCGGCAGGGCTTGTGAATTACTACAACACCCAGAACTGGACCTCTTGCCAAGTTTCATGGCAGGAAGACAAGGGAAGGATACTTGAGATCGTTGTTTGTGACAATTTCACGTTCACTCAGCCACTTCAAGGCAATGAAATTGAAATACCGGAGCATGTTGAATATGTCTATTTGCGTGTAGCTGTGAATAATGATCGGTACCACTACGCTTATTCTTATGACGGCGAGATTTGGACTACTCTTCCAGCCAAATTCCATTCCTATAAGCTATCTGATGATTATATCCAAGGTGGCGGCTTCTTCACTGGCGCTTTCGTAGGCATGCAATGTCAGGATACATCCGGAGAAGGCAGGCATGCAGATTTCGACTACTTTTCTTATATCAATATTTGATGTCAAAAGGCCTGAATCCTTCCAAATGGGAGGAATTCAGGCCTCTTTCTTAAGGTTGCAGCAGGCAGGAATCAGCACAAGCTGTTTAGATTCACTCAGCCTTTGACTGAGCCAGCTGCGATTCCTTCTACAATTTTGTCGCTTAAAAATAGAAATGCAAGTAATATCGGCAGAATGCTGATCATAAGCGTAGCACCGATAGCACCCCAATCGGTTGTATATTGTCCGATAAAGTTCTGAACACCAACCGTCAACGTCTTATACACATCCGAGCTTATGAAGGTATTTACGAAAATAAACTCATTCCAATTATAAATCATATTAATAATGGCTGTCGTAGCAAGTACAGAGCTTGTCATCGGGAATACAATACGGAAGAACATTCTGTTCACCGAACAGCCGTCGATGATTGCCGCTTCCTCTACCTCTCGAGGCAACGCATAATAAAATCCAAGTAGGATCATGATCGTAATTGGCATATTAAAGGCAACATAAGAGAATAGGAGTGACAAAGGATGATCAATTAAGCCAACTTTATTAAATAAGCTGAACAGCGGGATCAAGGTGGAATGGACGGGAATCATCATCGCCACCATAAACAGACCAAGCACGAGAGAGCTTCCCTTCCACTTCATTCGCGTGACGGCGAAGGTAACTAGGCTGCCTAGAACAACAGTAATCACTGTAGCTGCTATAGTAATCCATACGCTGTTCAGGAAATAGACATCGATGTTTCCTGCACTCCATACCTTTTCGTAATTTTCCCAACGAGGATTCATCGGCAATGATAACGGTGGAAGATTAAACACTTCCTGATTGTTTTTCAATGAAAAGAGAAGCAGCCAGACGAGTGGAAATAGTTGCAATACAGCAACGGCAATTAACACGATATACAATACAGTGTAGCCGGTTTTGTGCCCAATCCCCGTTCCAGAGGACTTCATTCCCCCCTGCAGCTGCCCTGCGGTTTCAGACATCATGAAGCTTCCCTCCTTATGAGTATTGAATCGTATCTTTCGTAGCAGTCAATCTGCGGATAATCCAAGTAGCAATGAGACAGATAACGAGCAAGAAGAATCCAATTGCACTTCCATAGCCGAAATCATAGGATTTGAATGCCTCACGATACATGTAGGACGCCATAACTTCACTGGAACCATTCGGCCCTCCATTTGTCATCACATAAATCAAGTCGAAGTATTTCAGTGAACCGACCACGGCCAATACGACTGTTACTTTAACGACTTCCATGGCAAGTGGAAGCTTGATCTTCCATGCAATTTGCAGAGCATTGGCACCGTCAATCCTCGCTGCCTCTTCGAGCGAGGCCGGGATATTCTTGAGAGCTGCATAATAGATCAAAATATAGAATCCCGCATATTGCCATAGAATCGGAATGAACAAGGCAAACAGTACAATTGATGGCTCAGCAAGCCATGCGGGAGGATTAGCAAATCCAATGGATTCCAGTAAACTATTCAAAATACCATTCGTAGGATGAAAGATTTTGAGCCATAGCTGCGCAATCGCAACCGATGAGAGGAGCATGGGAATGAGATAAATTTTACGAAACAGATTCGCACCCTTGATTCGGGAAGATAGTACCATTGCCACAGCCAAATATAGAATGAGACTGACTGCCGAGAATAGAGCTAGCAGAAGAGAGTGTCCTGCACTGTTCCAGAACATTTGGTCTTTGATGAGCGCTTGGTAATTATCTAACCCAATAAACGTCATTGCTCCAATCCCATTCCATTTGTTCAGGCCATAATAGCCGGTTAGAATAATCGGAATATACACAACCGCTAGAATGAGCAGCAAGGCAGGCAAAACATACAAGGCGATTACTTTTTTATTCGACATGACCTTATCCAAATTGGCCGACTCCTTTCCTTCATTAACCTGGGAAGGTAAGCTTATCCGGCGATTGTCGCCAGATAAGCCCTATTCCCTTCTTTGCTGCGTTTGAAGCCGTTAGTTGCCTTTGGATATGGCTGCGTCATGCTCCTGAGAGAATTTCTCTGGGGTCGTCGCCTTACCGAATAGAGACTGAATTTGATTAAGATGAGTTTCAGCTGCATCCGCCTGCATTTGAACATCTGCGAACAAGGTAATACTGCTCGCTTGATTCATCTCGTTGAATAGGTCGATATAGAGCTTAGGCAATTCTAGAGTGGCCGTATCTACCTTTGTTGCCGGAATAACACCAGCTCCCGTAACGGATTGCTCGCCCCACTTCGCAACGAAGTATTCAACGAACGCTTTCGCTTCAGCTTTGACCTTCGAGTTCTCCGCAACGAACAAGCCAACACCAGGACCGCCTACCCAGCTATTGATATTGCCTTTCCCACCGTCAACCGTAGGGAATTTGAAGAATCCAACACTGTCGCGGAACTCCTTCGGAATATCTTCATTGGTCGTGAAGTTTGGAAGCTCCCAAGTTCCCATCATGTACATAGCCGCTTTGTTATTCAAGAACTCAGATTTCGCTTCTTCGTTCGACAAACCGTTAAAGCCTTTGACGAACGCATTGCCGTCAACAAGGGTTTGAACCTCAGCAGCAGCGCTCAGTAATCCTTCGTCAGCGAATGATGCCGAACCGCTGATTGCATTAGCTAATGTTTCTTGACCAGCGATGCGGTCAGCTAGATACATATACCAAAGTGAACCCGTCCAACGGTCTTTATTGCCCAATGCGATCGGCGCGACACCGTTCTCAGATAACGCTTTCACAATCTCTTTAAATTGAGCATAGGTTTGTGGAACTTCGAGCTTATATTGATCGAATATCGTTTTGTTGTAATAGACCGGAGCAATGTTGAATTCTAGTGGAAGCGCATACGTTTTACCTTCAATGGCGTAAGCCTCTGTCGTACCCGCTACGAATTTCCCATTCAATTCGCCACTCAGCAAATCGTCAACCGGTGTGAATAGTTTGCCCTCTACGTAAGGCTGCATGAAGCCAGCTGCCCAAGTAACACCTACATCCGGCAGTTGATTAGAGGCCGATAGCACTTTCAGTTTGTTTTTATATTGTTCGTTATCTAATACCTCTTGCTTGATGGTAATGTTCGGATTGTCTGTCTGATAATCCTTAATAATTTGATTAACGATTTTGTTCTGACCAGCTGATACACCCTCTGGCCACAGATGCATAAAGTTAACCGTCACTTTGTTGGTTCCGCTTTCATTTTTGCCATCATTAGAAGCTTGCTCACCACTGTTAGCATTTTCCCCACAACCAGATACGACTATTGCAAGGCAGAGCGTCAACAATAAAATAATCCATTTTTTCTTGAACAATTTTACAACCCCTTTTCTATTGATGGATGAATTCCAATTGTTACAAGTCAATTGTATCAACGTGTCACTCGCATCGTAAGGTCATACAGATTGGGAAAAGTTCTACTTTTATTGGATTGTTTTATCAGAATGAGAGAGGCTCTTCCTATATTGTCCTGGACTAATACCTTCAAACGAACGAAATACCTTGACGAAGTATTTGTCTGTCTGATAACCGACCTGTTCAGCTATTTCTGCAATGGCTAGCCGTGTATTCGAGAGCAGCTCCTTTGCTCGCTGCACCCTCCTCCTAGCCATATATTCCGTAAACGTAAGCCCGATCTGTTCCTTGAACAACACACTAAAATAGCTGGCGTTCATATGCAGGTAATCGGCGATATCACGCATCGATAACGGCTCATGAAGGTGCATGTCCACATATTGAATCGCCTCCTGTACCTGAGGACTGTAAATCTTGTCTTGCTGTACAGTATTCATAAGCTTAGTATCCACCAACCGCTCCATCCGTTCGATTCGATGAATATTCTCCTCTTTTTTCATTGCCAACTCGACAGCTTGAACTAATTTCGTTTTCTCCAGAGGCTTTAGCAAATACTCGATTACTCCGAACTGCAAAGCCTTCTGTGCATAATCAAACTCCGGGTGACCGGATATGATAATAACGACTGGCGGGTGCGGCATGCTATTCACTCTCTCGACTAAATCTAATCCTCCGATCTCCGGCATCCGAACATCGGTAATAAGTAGATTAGCGTCATTTCCCTTCAGCCAAGCTAAAGCTTCCACGCCACTGGATGCTGTAATGATTCGATATTGCCCAGCTGACCACGCTTCTAGAACTTTACGAACACCGTCCCTAGTTCTTGGTTCATCATCCACGATTAATATGGTCTTCACTTGTCTAGTCCCCCCTATGTTCACTCGGTATCTCGAAGGTAATTATTGTGCCTCTAGCTTCCTCGCTTTCAATCTCAAGCCCATTGGTATGTGAATGATAATAAAGCCTAAGTCTTCTCTCAACGTTGGATAACCCAACCCCGTTGCCCTTTTCCGAACGATTATTGCCTTTCTCCATGGAAAGGTATAAGCTGCGAATTTTCTCTTGATCCATGCCTGGTCCATCATCCGACACTTCAATCCTGATATATCCTGAACGGTTAGATGGCTGCACGCGCAGAATTACTGTACCTAGTCCAATTCTTTGTTCTACCCCGTGAAGGATGGCATTCTCTACGAGTGGTTGAATTAACAGCTTCGGAATCGGTACAGAACGACAAGCCTCATCTGATTCAATCCGCCATGTTAGCCTGTCCACCATTCGCATCCCCATAATTTTCAAATATCGCTCAGCGTGATCGAGCTCATCCCCAATTACAACCCACTCTTCCTCGTCCGCACGACTAATTACGTACCGGAATAACCCCGACATGGCGACTACGATATGTGCTAGCTCTTCTTCCTCCTTCTCTTCAAGTGCCCAATAGAGCGCTTCCAAAGTGTTGAATAGGAAATGGGGATTAATCTGCGCCTGCAATGCCTTGAGCTCTGTACGGCTCTGAATAATCTCTTTCTGATACACAACCTCTATTAGTTCATTCAGAGAAACAACCATTTGATTATACGTATTATTAAGCTCATTAATTTCCATCGTTGCAGACGTAACTGGAATGGGTCTTAACGTTCCGAATCGAGCATTTCTCATCGCTTTAATCAGGTTCAGAATCGGACGTGTAATCATAGTGGATAAGATAAAGGTTAGAACAAGAAACAGCAATCCTCCCACCATAATTGAAACAATAATCGCCGTTCGAAGGACAGCAATGCCTTCAGTTGCATAAGCAACCGGAGTTAAAATGATGATTTTCCAACCGGTTGATTCCGACTTCTTTTGTACAGCAAAGTATTCTTCTCCACCTAAAGCAATCGTTGCTTGGCCACTGAGCAACGCTTCCACATCCACTTCGCTTGAGAAGTCTGAGGAAATGATTCTGCCCGATTCATCGATCAGGCCCATGGTTTCACCCGTATTGTTATCAGCGCTGGCACTCGATTCCGCATCTGTCAGCTCAAAAAAAGCTTTATCAATTTGCACCATGACGTACCCTGCATGTGAGAATGATCGGTTCATTAATCGGACATGTCGAATCGCAATCACGACATCAGGGTAACGAGGATCAAGTCCTAGCCATACAAGCCGCCCTCTGCCCTCGTCCGCTCGACTAATCCAATCCTTCGATACTCGGCTGATTAAGCTATCGTCTGTGAGGGGCAAGAGTCTTTCATAGTCCGTTGTATACAGCTCAATGGAACGAATGCCCGTTGTATAAGCCTCTTGCATACGAACCTCTTTCTGAAGAGACTGACGATCATCGAAGCTGAGTTTCTTTCCTTCCGTTTCTTGTTCCAGAAGATTCTGAATCGTGGCATTGGTCGCCACCTGCAAGGTAAAGGTATCGATCTGCCGCAGCAGCTCATCAAGTTTACCCGTCGCCTGCACAGCTGTTTGCTGAATATGCTTCTCCGCATTGTTACGCAACAGAACGGATACTTGATCATAAGCAAATAAACCCACTGATGCTAGAACGAGTACCATAACAACCATAAACCCAAGGAAAATCTGGTTTCGCAACGTATTCCAACGTCCCAATTTGTTCAATACCCCACACTCCCTGTTACATTTCTGTAGAAATTTACTATACACAAAAACAAGAGAAAAAAGATATACCTAAAATTCAACAGCTGAATGTGAAGCATTGTAAGTGCTAAAGCAGTCATTGAGTAAAATAGAAATAGAACGAAACGTAATAGGAACCTTTGCAAAGATGTAAGGCATAAAAAAATACACCACCCAAGGCATCCAGCCCACATGGCGATGTATATAATATTACGCTATAAATGTTGTAATTTATCTGGATTTGATACAGCGTAGATGGTTTGAATTTGATTGTTGCGAAAAGCAAAAGAATAAATATATTGAATATCATCCGATAAAAATATTCGCAGCCCCGGCAGTCCATTTACGGTAAGGAAAGTGACTGTATACTTCCCTTCATACATTTTGAGCAAATTCCGAGACAATCCGATGACTTTCTCAAATCCAAGGATTGGAATTTGAGCCGCTTTTACTTTGCCTCCGCCATCTGAATAGAAAATGACGTTCTCACTGACCAATTCAAGCAATCTGTTGGTATTTCCTTGTAACAGAGAGTTCACAAAATCCTTGATTTGTGCCTCTGCGATCGATATCGATGGGTTCTGAACAGGTTCAAATTGGATGCTTTTCTTCGCACGATGGAAGATCTGACGGCAATTTTCACTGCTTTTCCCGATCATTTCAGCAACATCATCATACGAATAATTAAAAATCTCACGAAGTAGAAAGACTGCTCTTTCCACAGCATTTAGTTGTTGCAAGAGCAAGAGGTAAGCTGTAGAAATCGATTCCTGTTGTAAATAAGCATCAGATGGGTCGCTGTTCAGACCTCCCTTTTCGATCAGGGGCTCTGGGAGCCATGGCCCTACGTACAGTTCCCGTTTTCTTGCTGATGAGCGCAAAAGGTCTAGACAACGATTCGTCACGATTTTGTATAGGAACGCTCTTTCATTCTGAATGGCAGCGGAATCGGGTAATTGATCATAGGCAAGAAAAGCTTCTTGTACGATATCCTCCGCATCCATGACACTCCCCAGCATCCGATAAGCTAATGAAAATAGAGGTTTTTGATAGGTTTTATACAATGTCTCTGTACTCATTATAGGAGGATCTCTCCATTCCCTCATGCGAGATTATATGTTCTATAGCTCTTTTGGCGCTTGCTGTTGCAGCATCAACCAATAATTCACCATGCGATGCCCAATCCCCTGCCACATATAACCCTTTAATTTCAGGGACAGCAGGCCCAGGATTCTCTTGCCGTTTAGTATGCATAAAATCATGACAGACCGTAATCTTAGGCAGGTATTGTTTTACGACTAATTCATTCCGCCAACCCGGTTGTACCAAATCCAAGGTTTGTTCTAGATCTTGCAAATCTTTTTCTGAATTCGTCTCTTTCCCTTGATACTTAATAACGCATACGACTTGTGCTCCATCTTCACTTAGGTAAGCTGCACGCGATTGATTGGTGAGAAAAACCGTTTGATCAATGCCGTATACAAATTGCTGTTTCGGTTTTGGGAGACGTCGCAAGGCCACATCCAAACAAGCAGCCGTGACTTCAATCGCTTGTTCTTTCCAAGTATGAAGAGTAGTTGTTTCTGCATGCGGCACCAGTTGATGCGCAATGGCAGGCGATGTGGTGACGATGATATGACTCGCTTCTACCTTCACCCCGTCTTCGCAAAGGACATGTTGTACGATTCCATTCTGATGATCGATAGAAATGACCTTGCTTTTTGATAAAAAGTGCACGCCGTAATCAGCTGCTTTTTTTCTTAATTCATCGATCATTGCGCCCCAGCCTCGGTCTAAGTACAACACTTCCTGCAGGGCATTTTTAAGTTGTTTTAAAGCCGGACCGGCAGCCTGCAAGTCAGGTGCCATCACATAACTTGAAGTACGCAAAAGTGAATAGAATACATTCCGTGCCATTGGATCATGTATATTTCCTTCAATCCACTCGCGGAGACTGATCTGGTTATATAAATCCGTATTTAGTTTTCCAAATTTCATAAACCAAGCAGCAAACTCCATTTTCCCCTTCCAAGATAAGAGCGGAGTAGTGAGTAAGGATCCCATTCCCATAGGCAAAGCATGTAATTCTCCTTTCCAAATCCCAAATGCGTCGGTTGTAGGCTGCTTTCCTTGCAAGCTTAGTCCCAATTCACGGAACGTTGTAAGTGCATCTCCATGATATAAGGCATGCCCGCCTAAATTGAAATAAGCCCCTTTTTTCAGATTGGAAATGGCTCGACCGCCTAAACGATCCTGCTTTTCAATCACTATCGTTTGTTTTCCAGCTTTTGCTGCATAGACTGCAGCCGTTAATCCAGCAACTCCTCCGCCCACAATCGCCACATCATATTTTTGCATCTCAATCATCCCTTTCGGTTTGGTACCCGTATGACGGTTAAGGGATGTAAACTGTGACAGAATAAAAAAAGAATTTTATATTCGTTGATCAAAGAAACCTCAGTCTGTGGGGAGACTGAGGTTTTTTTATGAACGGTTTATTTCTAATTTAAAAGACAGGTATCTGATTCAGCCTCAGTTCTTCTTCTGTAGTCAGACCTTCATCCAGTGCCTCTTGACGTAATGCCAGGTAAAGCTCCGCCTTCGTGGCATTGATATAGGGCATTACAAACAGGACGCCGATAAAGCATAGCAACAGACCGAGAAGAATCCACCCGAGGAAGCTTAAATCGAGCACGAATATGCGAAATTTATGTCCACGTGTCATTCGATTGCTTAAATCCACTGCGCGCCTATACCCTATATTAGGATTATCTGCCAAAATGAACGGCACCATGCTGTAGGCGTAGAATTTCACGAATCCAGGGATGATGAGGAGCAGATACCATAAAAAATTCAGAAAACCTCTCCACAGCATGGATTTCACAATATCCCAATATCTATGCTTGTTAAATGCATAGCCAACATGATTTAGATTCACATCATTTTCTGCAGCTTGCTTGAAGTACCGCATCGCACCGACCTCAAGAGGAAAACAAAGAAAAATGCGAAATGCAAGTGCGAATATAAGGAAAACAATAAAAATGGATATTGCAATAGCAAGGAACGGCTGAAGGAAACCCCAATTCACATCCATACCGGAAAAGCCTGAATCACCTGAAGAACTAGATGATCCAAAGTTAAAGTTCAAGGAAGGAGAACCTCCGCCCCCACCAACAAACGCCAGTAAAATACTAATTAAAAATGCCTTCCAATACGATGTACGCAGCACATCCTTGGCTCTTTGTTTCAGTTCTTTACGTTCCCACATCGCTATCCCTCTCCCCTTTGATCTTTGTTCCCTATATTACAATATATACCACAACTAATATAGTACGACATATAGTGAATCATTCTTATACTAAAAGATAAACGCCCGGCTTCGTCAAAGTAACCCTGACAAAACCAGGCATTTGTTCATTAAGCAATTGTTACAAAGAGTTAAACTAATTCGGTATTGAAGTGTGATTTACAATAGAATCAATTACTAAATCCCAGTCGTCATAATGAAGCTCATGACCCGTACCTTCCAATGTTAGTAATACCGAACTTGGGATTTCGTTAGCAAGATTTTTCCCGTGTTCGTAAGGAATAATGGGATCTTCAGTACCGTGTATAATCAGAGTGGGTACATTTATTTCACCCGTCCTAACTAGATAGGATTCTCCACCTGTCAGCAACCCGTGATTATTCATGCTGGCCATAGAGCTGCTTCTTGTAAACTCTTTTTTAGCCAAATTGCCAACTTTTATCTCATCAAAAGAATGCTTTGAACCTACTAGGATTCTTGATCTATCAATCGCAAATTCGACTACGGATTGTTCGTTAGTCCAATCTATTACCCCCATATTCGAGAAAAAGTCCATAATCCTATCCTCCATCGGGGGAAGATGCGGAGCAAAATTGGACGTTGATAGAAGGGTAATGGTTAGAACTCTCTCCGAATGCCGTAGAGCTATCATTTGAGTCAGCATACCGCCCAAGGACATGCCTACGATATGTGCTTTCTCAATCTGATAAGCATCCAATACTCGAACGGCATCATCTGCCATATCTTCGAAAGCATAACTCGGTTGACCAGGTTCGTAGGTTGTTGAACGTCCAACATCGCGGTTATCATACCGAATGACAAAACGCCCTGAATCTGCTAACCGTTGACAGAATTCCTCTTCCCACCAAATCATTGAGGATTGGGCACCCATAATCAGCAAAATGGCCGGGTTAACTTGTTGTCCGAAACTGTCTGTACATATTTCAATTCCATCTACTTTTAATAATCGTTCGTTCATGTTAAATTCCTCCAATGTCTATATAAAATAAAAAAACACAGGCCATTCACCTGTGCATACAGTAATCGAAAAAGAATTGTAGAATGAACGCAATAAGATGATTATCCAAAGATAGACACGTAGTCCAGTCACCGGATAGATCATAAAGGGTTCATTGCATCTTCTTCATATTCAGTCTATGCAACATGAGGATAGAGTTATCCCTACTAATCGCATATCACTAAATTAGGGTTACCGTGAAGGCAAACCATTCTTCGATTACTATTTACACAAAATAGCCTTAAACAACTATTCCGTTCATCGTGTAAAGAATATCGAAAAATTAGTTTAACACACGTAACCCCTCCGTCCCTATCAATTGAAACTATACTAACATACAAGTATTTCCATGTAAACACAGGGGCAAATCCCCTCAACAATTACCCAAGGGCACTGTCTAGTCTTTTTGTATGGTCAATCCATATGCAGATGCTGCTTCACTCGTTGAACCGCTTGCGCCCGATTACGTACCCCTAATTTGCGATAAATGTTCTTCAAATGGAACTTTACAGTGTCCAGCGTAATATTCAGTTGAACGGCTATCTCTTTATAAATTAATTCCTCTGCGAGCAAGTGAAGCACCTTCTCTTCCTTCTCGGTCAGAGCCCCTTCCGACAAAGGCTTATTAGACTGACTACCGCCTGCAGCTTCAAGAAGCAGTTGGATATATTTCAATGGCACCAACGGTATAGCAATCAACTGCTGTTCAACCAGAAGGTCGGCCAGCATCTCAACCATTATCGGGCCTTCATCTAGGAAGCAGCGAATATAACCCGCCGGTTCCGACAGCCTCAAGGCGACCCCCAAAGGAGCAAACGCTTCTCGAGGATGCCCGGATTGCCGAAGCACCATACTCTGCACGATCTTCAGCTTTATTCGGCCTCGCAGACGATTTTCCTTTTCCGCAAGACGTTCCAACTGCTCAAGCAACTGCTTCGCTT
The DNA here is from genome assembly GCA_048976605.1 of Pristimantibacillus sp. Lineage (GTDB taxonomy): Bacteria > Bacillota > Bacilli > Paenibacillales > Paenibacillaceae > Pristimantibacillus. Next base: position 41,581 of record JBHGUX010000036.1, read on the forward strand.
CTTCAATCCGGCTATTGGCCGCAAGAACTCTTACCAGAACCAGATACTCCTCAAAATAGCGGACCGAAACCTCGTCCATATGCGACATTCCGTTTTGTTCCAACCAATCGTATGCCTCTTGATGCTGCCCTTGACTCAGGAGCAGTTGAGCTTGCTCCGCTTTGATTCTCTTCCATATGACTTGCTGATCGGGCGAGTCGACATTTAAGCCGAGCTGGCTAAGCGATTCCATCGCCTGACTTTCTCTTCCATGAGCACTCTGAAGCTTGGATGAAGTAAGACCTAGATGAATCCAAATCCAGACGTTGGTCCGCGAATCCTCTCGGATCATCGCTTGTCCGAGATACAGCTCTGCCTCTTCCAACCGGTTCCACTCATATAGAAGCAAGCAATAGGACAAATAATGATATCCAACAAAGGGATAATTTTTTTTATTCTCCCACTTCTTAATCCATTTCAGTAGAAATTGCTCTACCTCGCGAAGATCGTTGGATAACGAGAGAAGATCCATAAATCCTTCATGCCCTTGATACCTTTTGCTTGAAATCTTCTGAAAGCTGCTGCCTTCTGGCAAATATTGCTCCGACAGCTCGAAATATCGTGAAGTCAGGGGCAGGTTCTGCTGCAAATAGGAGAGGATCCCGCATAAATAATAGAGATTGCCGATCAACTGATTCCATTCAGGCTCAGGAATGAACGCTCTCATAGCTTCGAATCGCTTTTCCGCTTGCTCTGCCCTGTGCAGCCCCTGACTCCATTCTCCGTCCATCAGATATTGGGAGACCCAGAATAATTCGAACATCGGATTGTGCTCGTAGCTGCTCTCCGGCAAGGAAGTAATCCATCTCAGAAGTACATTGCCTTTGGATTGCATAAGATCCGGTAAAAGGCGGTCGATGAGCCGGACAGCATCCTCTGCCTGCTTCGCTTTGATGTAATGCTCTACCGCCTCTTCATAGAATCCCTTATTCTCATGCCAAGCTGCAGCATGGTGATGAGAATGTCTCCACAGCTCTGGATGCTCTCTAGCACTCAGTTGCTGCAAGAACTCGGACAATAGATGGTGATAACGGAACCAATTGCGCTGATCGTCTAGCGGAACAACAAATAAATTCAGCTGTTCCAGCTGCTCCAATAGATCCTGACTGTTAGCTTTGCCAGTTACCGCTAGGCACAGCTCCCCATTCATGCGGTTAAGAACAGAGGTTGCCAGCAGAAATTCCTGCAAGGATTCCGACAAATGCTCAAAAACTTCTTCTAATAAATAATCGGAAATATGACGCTGCCGACCATTGAACTGGCGGATCGTATCAGCAATATTGCCGCTTCGCTTCAGTGAGATAGCCGCAAGCTGAAGTCCGCTTACCCAGCCTTCCGTCTGTTGAAACAACGCAACTATCTGCTTATTCGTTAACGATAAGTCTGTCGTCTCCCGAAAAAAAACAAACCCCTCTTCCAGCTCGAATCGCATATCTTCGATTCGAATGACATTGAACTCGCCTTTGGCAAGCATTTTGGTTGTCGGAAAGGGTAATTCCGTACGACTTGCTATGTAGAGATGAACATGCCGAGGAAGGTGTTCAAGCATATATCGTATCGATTCGTTCACAGGAGCATTCTCAATGACATGGTAGTCATCCAGAATAAGAACGAAATCACTGTTAATCGAGCTTAGCTCATTCAAGAAGGCCGAAATGGACGTATCAATGGAAGCCGCCGACTCTTGCTCAAGCAGAAAGCCAATCGATTCCCCGAACCGCGGCAGTTTTTCCCGTATGGATGCCATGACGCAGCTCCAAAACACGCTCCAATCATTATCGTACTTATCGAGCGAAATCCAGGCAACCGGATGACGGCATTGCCTCGCCCATTCACTTAACGCTGTCGTCTTTCCATAGCCGGCTTGGGCGGACAGCAAAGTCAGCTTGGCCTCCATCCCTTCCTCCAGCTTACGCGTCAATCGCGGCCTTGACACCAATAATTTACGTGCAGGGGGAATAAGTAGGTTTGTACCTCTAATCATAATCATGGCCTCCGCAAGCTAAAGTGAAAAATACTATATTTTGTAATATTCGATTTGTTTGGACATTTTTCCTCTTGTCGTTTTTATGACAATTGCACCTTGAACCCTTACGACTTTCGAATGTTAATGAGTACAACGCAAAAAAGCCCATCACCGCGTGGGTGATGAGCTTCAATTGACCTACTGTTATTTCACTTAATCCTTCTGCGCTTCCCCTATCGCTACCAGATTCCCCCACATCTGAGCACCAATTACTCCAGCTTCTTATCCCCCGCGCTGTACAATATAACTTTGCAAACGGGCAGCCGTATCCTTTGAAGCCATATAAATCATAACCTTCAGCTCTGGATCGGTCGGCTGCTGCAAGACTATATGCTCAAACTCCATCTCTCCGATACGAGGGTCGTACCACCGTTTGTGGCAATCTGATACAACCTGAACGTCATGTCGCGGCCATATCTCGCGGAACAGCCCGCTGATCTGCATAAATTCCTCAATAAGGTTCTTAAACCTCGCGTCATTAGGATTGTGTGCGTAATCCGCACGAAAACGTGCAATCATGATCTGTGCTTTGGCTTCCCAATCCTTATTTTTCAATCTAAGCGAGGGATCCATTAGAAAACGTCTCAACCAATTAGGTTTGTGCTGCCTATCAGTTGAGAATGCTGGTAATCCAAACACAGTTTCTGCTGATTGGTTCCATAGCAGCAAGTCCCAACTTCTTCCCATAATAAATGCAGGATTAGGTTCAAGAGCCGTCACCGTTCGCTCCAAACCGACATTCAGCTCTTGTTCTTCTACTTTTATCTGGTTCACTGGTTTTGCCAACAGATGGAGATGGTAACGTTCATCCTCAGTCAAGCGCAGCGCTTTTGCTATATTATTAAGTACATCCTCTGATGGATTGACATTTTTGCCTTGTTCCAAAAAGGTATACCAGGATGTTCCGATATGAGCAAGCTGAGCTACTTCTTCCCTTCGGAGCCCAGGCGTACGACGTCGTCCATAGGATGGTAACTCTACCTCCTCTGGAGTAAGACGTTCGCGACGAGAACGCAGAAAATCACCTAATGAGATGCTGGAAGAAACCTTTTTCATGTCACTCCTCCTTATCCTAACATTGCCAATCCTACGATAAATGCAGGAAGGAAGTCATTTGCAATTTCTGTCATACTGCCAGTATAGCATTCCATGAACTTAGGAGGATTACGATATGAACTTTTTCGTAACAGGAGCAACAGGTAAAATAGGAAGCCGCTTTGTTCCGCGTTTGCTGCAGCGTGGTCATCACGTCAAACTATTGGTTCGGGACACTGCAAAGGCGGATTGGCTTCACCAGCAAGGGGCTGAAATTTTAGAAGGCGATCTTTTGGACAAGGACAAGTGGGGTGCAGCTCTCCGGGGCACAGATGTCGTGGTACACTTGGCTGCACAATTCCGTGGTGTAGACGAGAACACCGCCAGAATGTCAAACCTCGATGCCAGTATAGCATTAGCTCGTGCAGCCTTGAAGGCAGATGTACCAAGGTTTGTTTTTTCCAGCACCAATCTGGTATACGGTTCAGGGAATCTCTCAAGACCGCATCGTGAAGATGACGAATTAAAGCCGGCCTTGCCTTATCCTCAAACCAAGGCTGCGGCTGAAGATGTACTATTGAGCCTACACCGCGATCATGGCTTGGGGCTGCGGATTTTACGGCTTGCTTTTGTCTATGGTGAACGTGATCCCCATATAGCGGAATTTCTACCATTCATGCGTAGATGGAATCCTGCCAAACGACTTCATATGGTGCACCATGCGGATGTAAGCCAGGCGCTTATGCTTGCTAGTTCCTTATCAGGAATAGATGGCCAAATCTATAATGTTGCCGACGATGCTCCGATTACTGCAGCAGAGTTGTTTCAGTTCCATGACAGCCAAATCAGCCAAATTTCATCAGAAACAGAGCAACAGAGTTTTAATCCTTGGGACATGATTGTCGATACAATGCGCATAAGAAATGAATTGCATTATCGTCCAATTTTCCCCTCTTTCTATTCGGCAAGAGACGCTGGAGTATTATGATACCGCTGACGATAGAATATCATGATGGCAAGACTCGCGGACAGAAAGACGAGTTGCATCAGGGTGCGGGGAATTAAAGCATCTTCCGGTTTAGTGGCGAGTTCTGAAAGGGCATAATATACATTAGCAGGGAACATGAAGATTAATAGAAGTGAGAGCCCTCCAGCTGCCCAAGCGGCAGTGGGTCGCCATAGCACACCTATAGCTCCTGCCAACTCAAGCAAACCGGTGATTGTCACGATGAAGCCTGGATAGGGAAGAAAAGACGGTACCATGCTAATGAGCTCTTCCCGCATCCCAAAGAAATGAACCGTTCCAGTCAAAATAAACATCGCTGCAACACCGCCTCGAAGTGCAACAGGCCATGGTCTCAGACGTCTTACTCCCGCTGTTCCTGCAACGAGGATGGCAATAGTAACGCTAATAAGCACGATTAGTGGTTCCATAGGATTACCTCCGATATGAATGATACATACCTATTAGAATCCTTTCATCACCATTAGATAAAGAATGACGATCGGCAGGATAGTAGCCATAACTCCGTAAATAGCCCATTGGCGTGAAGCGCGTCGATATTCCGCAGAAATCACGCCTGTCTTTACACTATCCGCACTGAATCGGATCATTCTGAACTGCATCGGAATAAGAATGGCTAACCAAATCAACCCGGTAATTGCAAATAAGATTAGTGAAAGGGTAAGCCAGTTTAGTCCCAACAATGAGACACCGGATTTTCCAGCCATCACAGCACCTGAGATAATGATGAGGATCAAGCCGGGTATCGTAAAAGAATAATCAGCGATCATGACGTTCTTGGCAGCATGATGAATAATTAGTGGATTCTTAGTCAGATCGGCTCGAATTTTCCAAAATGCCGCCATAATGATATTTCCAACCATCAATAAGACGCCAATCAAATGCAAAGTTAACCATAAATTCACAATCCCTCACCCTTCCTCTGTTTACTGCCATTCAAAATATCACTAATAAACTCAGATAAATCTTGGGCATTGAAAACCGCCTGTGCTTGTGGAATACTTGCACGAATTCTTAATCCGAATGTCATAAGCGTGAACATGTCCCCTGTTTTCTCCGCATCAACCGTTTCAGGAATTACTCCGTACCTCTGGCCTGTTTCAATCCACATTTTAGATAAATATAGGGATCGATCATAATAATTCTTCAATGCTTCCGCAACCATGGGGTCTTCTTCTTTGCCAAGCAGGTACATCAACACTTTGTTCGTTACGTTATGCGGATTTTCGTAATCAATGATGCTTTCCTTGATTTCCTGCATCGGTTCCTCGAAATTTCGGCGACCCTGTTCAACCTCTTTCATAAAGCTTCCGTTTGTTTCTTCAAGGCGTTCCTGCAGCACCCAGATAAAAATTTCATTTTTACTCTTTACATAGTGGAAGATTGCGCCTTTGGACATACCCGACCTGTTCATAATGTCTTGCATCGTGATGGAATGGCATCCTTTTTCCATGATTAATTCCTTGGTGGTGTCCATCAGCCGTCTTATCGTCTGTTGCCTGCGTTCCTCTTGTTTCAAAAAAAAGACCCTCCTTTTACATGAATTGTATATTCTCATTATAAATACCGACCATCGGTTTGTAAATAGGTAAATGATAACCCCTGAGGATAACCCTGTCCAACTACACGGCTACCCTCCAAGTACAACAATGTCATTAACCTCAGAAATTTGATGTTATTTATGATCCAGATAACGCTTCATGTGATTTCATCTGTGTAAGAACTTTTAAAAATCGTTTCATACGTATGAATCATCTTGTCTACAAAATTAAATCGTCCTTGCTCTAGCTTAAATTTAACGATAAGCCCAATAGTTGCAGAAATATAAGTATCCATCAATATTTCTATACTTTCATGTCCCTGTATTTCATTCCTATCCATCGCTTCTTGAAGCAATGATATTGTTTTCTCATGCGGTAAAAAATAGGTTGGAAAATGTAATCCTTCCAATTCAAATTCCGCCATCAAAACATGGTACATTAAATCATAGCCGATTAGTTCAATCATCTTGCCATGAGCCAAGGAATACTCCTTGAGTCTCTCGTTTGGTGATTCGATGGATTCATTAAACTCAATCGTTTTAATTCGTTTTTCAAACCAATAGAGCAATAAATCATTTTTGCTTTGAAAATGGTGATAGAACGATCCCCTTGTCACACCGATATGTTGACAGATCATATTGATGCTGATGCTGCCGAACCCATCCTTTTGGAATAAACCGATTGCGAAATCACATAAATTATCTTTTGTGGTAATCACTAAAAATCACTCATTTCAAAAAAAAAAGTATAAAATAACCTTAATTAAAGTTATTTTATACTTTGTTGTGGTTTGTGTAAAATCCTCGATTGGAGCTCGATCATTTATTCTAGTATTGAGGTATCTTCCCATGGCAAAGGCATCATTTTTCCTACCCCGGCACCGGAATCAATAGGAATAGCTGCACCGCTAATGAAACGTGATAGATCAGAAGCTAAGAACAAGGCGAGATACCCTACTTCCTTCGGATCACCTAATCGGCCATTGGCGCTTAAAAAGCCAACAACCTCTTGGATTTTCTCCTCCGGCGTATCCGTCCAGATCCCTGTTTTAAATGTTCCGGGACATATCGCATTTACGGTAATTTGATGCATAGCATACTCTAATGCTGCTGTTTTGGTATAGCCTACAACACCATGCTTAGATGCTGTATACAGCCCCATCCCTGCATTCCCTAGTATCCCGGCCATCGATGCTACATTGATAACAAAGCCGCCAGTGGATTTTGATTTCAGTATACCTTTGACGCCATATTTCATGCCTAAGAAGACACTCTTCAAATTAATTGCAGTCAGTCTATCGTATTCTTCAACCGTATATTCATGAGTAGGACGATAAGAAGCCGCGATTCCGGCGTTATTAACGATACCATCTAGCTTCCCGAATTTCTCTACCGTTATCGCTACTAAATTTTCCATATCCGCTTCGGAGCTTACATCGGTTTTCACGAAGACAACAGTACCGCCATTATGAGTTAACTCTTCAGCTAAAGCGCTTCCTTTTTCCTCATTAATATCTGCAATAACCACTTTCATGCCATTCTCGACAAATGTTTGTGCAATTGCCCTTCCAAGTCCATCCGCTGCGCCTGTGACAATGGCAACTTTTCCTTTAACATTAAATAACGTTTCCACTGAACTCCTCCTCAAAACATACACTTGTATGTTTTTATTATATGGACTAGAATGAACGGTGTCAAACTGTTTTTATTGATTGATTTTCTTGTCCGTATTCGTTTTTTACTATTATTTCGGAGGGATTATATGAATCGGGAAATGGTTGATCTGGTAGTTGTAGGTGCTGGTATGGCAGGAGTGTGTGCAGCCATTGAGGCGGCCGAAAGAGGGTTGCAGGTACTGCTGCTTGATGCGACATACGGCGGCGGTGCAAGTGGAATTTCTGGCGGGGTAATTTATGCTGGGGGCGGCACAGTTGTTCAAAAGGAAGCGGGCGTATCCGATTCTGCCGACAACATGTATAACTACTTAAAATGTGAAGTGGGACAATTAGTCTCAGATGACATGATACATCAATTTTGCAATGAAAGCGCTTCAACAATTAATTGGTTAATTGCCAAAGGCGTGAAGTTCGAAAGTACCATTTGCCCCTATAAAACCTCCTATCCCTCTGATCAATTCTATTTGTATTACTCTGGGAATGAAAAGTGCTATCCGTACAATCAAGCTGCACGGCCAGTACCTAGAGGGCATCGCGTATATGCAAAGGGACTTGATTCCGGTAAAGTGCTCATGCAAACCTTGTTGGATTATGCAAAAAAAATGCCACACCTCGATTTCCGCCCATTATGCAAAGTGACCGAACTGCTAATTGAGAATGGCGAAGTGAAGGGTCTGCGTTACACAGGCGTACAGAATTTCGACAACTCCAAGCATAGACGTTATGCAAACTTAAGCAATAATTATGGGAAATATATAAAAACAATTGGAGTGTACGCTGGTAAAAAGGCAGATAGAATATTGCGATCAGCAGCAGCCCAATATGAAGTCCGTGCTCATGGCGTCGTGTTAAGTGCAGGCGGGTTTATTTTCAATAAAGAAATGTTAGCTGAGTACGATGTTAAAGATGCAGCTGATTTAATGCCTTTAGGTACTATTTATGATAACGGCAACGGCATTCGGTTAGGTATCTCAGCTGGAGGAGCAACCGACAATATGCAAAATGTATCCGCATGGCGATTTTTTAGTCCTCCCTCCGATTTCATTCGCGGGATCGCGGTAGATGGACAGGGAAATCGAATAATAAACGAAGATTTATATGGAGCTACCTTCTCGAAGAAATTAATCAAAGATCATCAAGGAGAATGTTATCTCATAGTTGACCGAGAAATATTCGAAGCCGCCAAACGTAATGGATTAAAAGAATCTCTATCCTTCCAAGCTTTACAACTTCAATATTTGTTTAAAATGGGAACATATAAGGCCGATACACTCTCCAAATTAGCAAAAAAAATAAAAGTAGATGAATTGTCATTAATAGATACCATTCGTCAATATAACAATGCTATCGCATTAGGGGAACCAGATCCGATGCATAAGGCAAAAGAAATTTGCACACCGCTTATTCGCCCTCCATTTTATGCAGTAAAGATGTCGATTAAGAATTCACCTTTCTTCCCAACACCAGGGTTAACTCTAGGTGGATTGAAGGTCGACGAGCAGACTGGCGAGGTGTTGAATACATCCGGTCAACCGATCTCAGCTTTATATGCTGCAGGCAGAACGGCTGTAGGAATATGCTCGAATAGTTATATAAGCGGCTTGTCGTTAGCCGACGCTGTTTTCTCAGGCAGAAGAGCAGCAAGACATTTGGCGAGTAAAATTCTCACTTAGATACCCCTGGATTGGAAAATCTCTCAATCGGGGATTGTTCATTTTTAGTGACATTATTCCATGAACTCAAGTTATCCAGCTATATATGTAGAACGTTTACACCTATATAATCAGAAGAATAATGGACTTTAAGTAAAGCGAAGGTAGTGGCAAATGGTAAATATAAGTTCTTTTATCCGCAAGATAAAGCTTTCATTGGAAGCCCATCAAACAGGAAAAGTTGGTAGTTATCGCCGGAGGCTAAGTGATCCGATGGCAATAGATTTGTACGGAACAGCAGATGCTGCGATTATACTATACACCTTAGGCGAGCTGTCAGAAGTCGGGCAAGAGCATCAGGACTGGGTTGATACACTGCAGGGCTTTCAAGAGGAAACCAGCGGCATGTTTCCGGGTGCAGGACATCATGCCATTCATGGTACGGCTTTTGTTGTATCTACGTTGGAGTTGTTGGATGCTAAGCCGCTATACCCGATCACAGAGCTCCAACTTTTGAAGCAACGTGATGAGCTGATTAGCTTCATGGAAACGCTTAACTGGCAGGATCAGCCGTGGAGTGAGTCTCAGAAGGGGGCGGGGATCTATGCATCCCTCGTGCTAAGCGACTCTGTGAATGCTGAATGGGAGGAATGGTACTTCAATTGGCTATGGGAGCAAGCGGACCCTGAAACTGGTCTATGGAGAAAAGATGCGATTATGGGAGAGGCTGCTATTGTTAAGGGAGCACCCCTTTTTCACCACTTAGCGGGATCGTTCCATTATCTATTCAATATGGATTACCGAAAAAAAAGGATTCGTTATCCGGAGAAACTGGTTGATACATGTCTCGGACTGTATGGAGAAGGTCAGCTTCCATTGTCGACAGAGAGCTTTTCCTTCTATGAGTTAGATTGGCTATACAGCTTCCTCAGTGTTATGAACCAAACGGAGTATCGGGAGAAGGAATGTAAAGCTATGGTAAAAGACATCAGCGAGCAATTCCTCCAATTTGTAGCACGGATGGCTGCCGGACCAGATGAAGAGGTCTACGAGGATCTGCATACCTTATGTGGTACGGTATGTGCGCTGGCGATTGTGCAATCCGTTATTCCTGAGCAGATCGAATCGGATAGACAGCTTAAGAAGGTATTAGATCGCAGGCCGTTTATTTGATAGGAGGCGAACTCGTTGCAGATTAGATGGGCATTAGTAACCGGTGCTGACCGGGGAGTTGGGCTTAGTTTGGTCAAGTTGCTGCTGGCACGGGGCTATCATGTATTCGCCGGACAGTTCATACAAAATAACGGAGAGCTGAAGCAGCTTAGCGAAATGAGCGGGGATCGTCTTCGCCTGCTTCCTTTGGATATAAGTGATAAAGCTAGTGTAAGCTCTGCGGTTGAAGCAGTCGACGCGGCTACGGACCAGCTGGATATACTCATAAATAATGGTGCTATTCTTGGTGATATTAAGGCATCTATTCAAGATGAACTGAATTTCGAAGAAATGGAGCAGGTGTTCAAGGTTAATACGCTTGGCTCCTTAAGAATGTCCAACGGACTAATCGAATCCATTATGCGCAGCGACAGCAAGCTAATTGTGAATATATCCTCAGAAGCAGGCAGCATCGGAAGCTGCTGGCGGACGGGCTGGTACGCCTACTGTATGTCTAAGGCAGCTCTCAATATGCAGTCACAGCTTATTCATAATCAGATTGTCGGACAAGGCGGCAAGGTCATGGTGATTCACCCTGGCCATGTGCAGACCTATATGCAAGGAAAGCTAGATACTGCGGGGACCTTAACCCCCGTTGAATCGGCTGAACACATTATTGAGCTAGTGGAAAATCGTTTGCGTCCGGATTATTCTGGCGACAAGCTGGAGCTTATCGATTATGCAGGCAACACGCTGCCTTGGTAGGGCTGCTTATCCACAAACACTAATAATAAGCACACTTCAATCACCTTAATAGAGAGGTTGAATTAAAATGACAATTCATGCTCTGCTTATAGGAAATAACCATGATGCACCCTATCATCCACTGAACGCTATTCAGGAGCAGCTGATTGGGATACTAGGAGACTCCATACAGGTGAATGCCACAGACGATACAACGAAATTAATGCAGGCTGCAATAAACCAGTATGATTTGCTCATTTCGTACAGGGACAACTGGAAACAAGCCCTTGCCGTGGAAGAGGTTGCAGGTGTACTGCAATTTGTAGCTAACGGGGGAGGCTTGCTTGTCATTCATAACGGTATTTCAATGCAGGAGAGCCCAGAGCTGTGCCAATTAATCGGCGCTAAGTTTACTGGGCATCCCGACTATACCTCCCTTCCTTTTCAAGCAACAGCTATCGAGCACCCGCTGATGGATGGCTTGAAGGGATTCATTATGGATGAAGAGCCTTATCGTTTCGAGCTGGATCCTTTTGTAGAAATGGAGATTCTACTCACCTATCGCCATGAGAATCAGGATTGGCCAGCTGCATGGACCAGACATTATGGAAAAGGACGAGTGGTTTTCTTAGCTCCCGGGCATCATCTGCCTTCCTTCCTTAATGAGGATTTCGGCCGTTGGATCGTTAACAGTGCCAGATGGGCTGCGGGCGATTCGTCTAAAGAAGCTAGTTTGGAACAATCGATAGACACTTAAATGAGCTTTGCAGCAGGAATCATTAACTCTGGGCATAAAAAACACATCACCAAGTAGTCCACTTGGTGATGTGTTTTTTATCTTACATATGGTTATAACCTTATGGCCCGAGTCAGATTAGGTACCTCCGTTCGGGTTCGGGTTCGGGTTCGGGTTCGGATTTGGATTTGGATTTGGATTCTGACTCGGTTCCGGGCTTGGATTCGGATTTGGATTCTGGCTCGGTTCCGGGCTTGGGCTTGGATTCGGATTTGGATTCTGGCTCGGCTCCGGGCTTGGGCTTGGATTCGAGTTCGAGCCCGTGTTTGTTGGTGGTGCTGTTGATTGCCCATTAACAGCCTTTACTCTAGAAAGGTCATTATCATTTACAAAGATTGATGCAGGATTTACTCCCGAAGAAACGATAAGATTATTGATAGAAGTGCTGGCTCCCAGACCAATCTGAAGATTGTTTCCATTTACCAGAAGACTTCCGATCGTCCCCTGCACATTCAGGTTAACCTCTCCGGCATTGTCGTTTATGACCGTCTGCCTGATGTTCACTGAACCGGTGAAGGAGCTGCTGCCGGCTGGCGTATGGTCATCCGTATCTAAATCACCGATGTTCAGCGTATCGATTGGATTTTGACTTGTAAATTGCAAGCCAACGCCAGACTGAACGGTGACTACGTCAAGCAAAGAGGACGAATCGATGACAAGTTCGACATTCACCCCTGCCATAAAACTGCCACCGTGTATGTTTTGAATATTAATTATCTGGGAATCCAAGGCCTCTTTCGCAGGATCTGAATTGCCTCCAGTTCCAGAGCTGTTCAGTGCTGCTGACCAAAACGCTAAACCTCCCTTATCTGGTTCTCTCCCAAATAAATTCATGTATATTTGGTCAATGATTTGGTCGGAACCAAGCCCCGCATATAGAGCCTTATATTCTGCACTCATCGCGAAGGCGGCTTTGACAGCCTTAATATCGGTAGTACCATCTTTAATCGTATCTTCCCAAAATTTGAGGCCCGCGACGTCGGCTGGGCGGTTAAAGTATGCAATATAAAGTTGCTGGATGTCTTCTACGTTGGTAACTGCCAAGGTGCTGACTTCTCCCTTTGACTTGAAGCTTACTTGGGAACTCTTGTCTGCATTAATACTGAGATCAACCTTTTTTACGAGAGCACTGTTAAATAAGAATAATTGGCCGAGATCGCTATGCTCGAACCATATATTTGTGATCTGTGATTTCGGGCGACCGTTATCTTTCAGGAATACCGTTTTTCCTTGAACGAGTACATTGAAGGCAAAGAAATCCGACTGAACTGCCGGGGTCAAATTCAAATCCCCTTTAACTTCCAAGTGAGCCAATGCGACCTGATTGGAGCTCACAATTACGGTTCCGTTGACGGTGTTGCCTTGAGCATCAAATATGATAGGTGCATCCATTCCGGTTAATGCATCTTTGTATCCGATAATCAGCCCTTCAACAGACTTTATCATGTCCCCCACATAGGTGAACTGAATCGCCGCATTGTGCAAAGCAGCTTTGTTTGACGGTTGAAAAATGCCTTGTACCGATACGTCCGCGCGATAAGTCTGGCCGTCGATTTTAATTGTGCCGTCTTTGCCAATGTCTTGAATGATAGACGGACTGAAGAAGGAACGGTAAAGCAGAGTTATCCCTTCGGCCAGCACAATATTTGCATTTGGAGCGAAGCTATTCTTCGATTTCCCATTTGCAATACCTGCTTTCGTCAAGGCGCCTACTGCGCCAGCGTACCAGCTTTTTTGCGGAACATCACGGAACCCACTACCGACTTGCGGCTCTGGCTTCAGCTTCTTGGCTGTAACAATCAAGCTAGCCACTTCAGCCCTTGTAATCTTTAAGTTCGGACGGAATGTACCGTCTGGGTAACCTTTTGCAAGCCCCGCATCATGGAGGGCAGCCACATAACCGGTTAATTCGCCGTCAACAGGCATATCCTTAAACGTTGAGGCGCTTTTTGGGGGGAGCAAATCTAGGGAAATCGCAAGAAACTTAGCAAAATCGCCGCGTGTCATAATAAGCTGGGGATTCAGTTTATCCCCTTGCTTCGGCTTAAGAATCCCCAGCATAATCCAACTGTTGACCGCTTCTGCGTACCATGCTGTATTTGGTACATCTGCATAGCGTTGCTGGTTCATCGTTAGGTCAGAAGTAGTAGTTCCCGCCTGGCTTACCTGCGACAGTGACGATTCGGCCGCTACACTAAAGGGTGAGCAGATAGTCAGCAACAGTAACAATACGAGCGCAATAGTTAGCCATTTAGTGCGATTAATAGTAAATAACATTAGGAATCCCCTTTCTGATCGTTCAATTAATAAAAATTCAATTTGTAATAGCCATCACTCTGATAAAGGTCCTTTATGATCCTAACATTATTCATATAGTCAAATCTTAATGAATTCTTAATAGATATCTACACCAAGGGCCACCCTTCTGCGACAAGAATTTTTTATTGATGTCACCTTGTTCAACTCACTCGTAAACGTTAGCATAAAAAGGCTGCCAATCAAGCTGGCAGCCTTCTCGTAATTATCCAAATCGTAATTCATTAACAACACTAATTGTATATCTTCTTAAAGCAGCTTTAGTTTTACTTATGTTTCTTATGTTTCAGGGATGTGAATGTCACAATGTGGCCATTGTCGGCTCCATATACTATACTGGCTGATGCGCACCCTTATTTGAAGATTAGCTCGACCTCTTCGCTGAGATAAATAAAGTCGCCCTATATGCAGCAAAATGACTCTTCCACCATGGCCAAGAAGCTGGTTTGAACCCGTCGACTGACACTTAAATGAACTTTACAGCAGGGGGACTCGCGATAAAGTCCACTTGAAGTTTAGGAAATGCTTCACGCACCATCTCCACAACTGTCTGCATCCCTGCCTCCTCGCTGTTCTGATGCCCTGTAATAATCAACGCCTTTGGAAGTCCCATATCCATGGCATCTCTCACATATTCGTTCGTCTCCCATTCATTTGTCTCGCCTACGATTAGGAGATCAATATTTCTGCTCTCAAAGTATTGGATATGCGAATGGCCGCCAGACGCACCGGGCATCAGTCCGAAATTCCTTACTGGCATTTCCGGATCACCGGCTATCAGCATGCTATCGATATTGAGCTTGTTTTTCAGATGAGTAACTAGTGTACGGACGGTATGCCGCTCATCAGGGGGCAGCGTAAGCAGGCTCAACTCCTCTGAATTTGCGTAAGCTTCCCACTCCAGCTTCTTTAGCATGCCTATTAGAATGCCGTCCGGCTTGTAATTATGGATATAATCATGCAGTCGAAAAATCGCAATACCAGACTCCTCGATGAGCATCCGCTTCCTCTCATATACTAGGCCACCGGTTAGCCACTCAACATCATCCTTGTGGTTGTAGTAGGTCGGCTCATGTGTGATGATGAGATCGACATCCGATTCAACCGCTTGCTTAATTACTGCATAAGTCGCCATGAACACAACAGCCACTTTACGGACCTCTGCCTCCAGGCTTCCGCTCTTCAGTATATCGACTGTCCGTTCCAGAGGGCCAACCGGTTCAATTAGGCGATCGATCACCATCTGCACTGTAATGATCATATGTGAGACCTCCTTATTCATTGTTTAAGTTCAAAATAATGTAGATAATCAAGTTCTTATTCAAAGCAACCCTCCCCAAAGTCAACTTGGTAATTATCAATTTACTGTACCATATACTGGAACAATCCTGCCCACATGGAGCGTATCCTTCGGAAGCAACTCCACCCTATTGGCTGCCTTCGACTTTCAAATAAGAGATCCTGCAATTATGCGGAATACCTATGATATGACTCACGCTCAAAGCGGTGGCATTACCCCCAGCCGGGTCCAACCTTCCTTCGAAGGACCATATACCGCAGGTATAGGCAAGCCCGCTTGGCGCATCAAAACCGTAACTTGGCCTCGATGATGGACGATGTGCTTGATCAATCCCATGAATATCGTGGCATTGGACTCCATTCTTCCGAATGCTTTTTGGACTTGCTTCAACGTGCAGTCCGTCCATTGCTCGTGTAATGCCTTCGTTACCTCTATGCTTACCGTACGAAAAGTATCGGCGATCACCGTTGCAGACGGCACTTCGTTCAAATTCGGCACTTTCGCCACCGAGACTCCAAATTCCGTTAAATAATCTGGAATGTTTGTAACGAAGTGCCAGGCGATCCTTCCCAACGTGCGTCCTTCAGGATAAACCGGCTGCGAGAGCGATTCATCGGTCAAACCGTCCAGCATCTTCTGAGTTAATGCGGCTTCATTCTTCCATTCGGCTATAAAACCTTCGACTGTATCATACATCTTTCCATCCCCTTAATTAAGTTCCATTAGAAAACCGTTTACCGCCTGATAATAACCGTTTAAATCATCGGAATGGACACCGTGACCGCATTGTTCGAACACGATCAGCTTGGTGTTAAGCCTTCTTGCTTCCATCCGTCTTGCTTGTTCGGTACCAAGAATGAAGCTCTTCCCACCGTGAATCAACAGGATCGGGCAACTCGACCCTAACCAGTCCTCCCACCAGACCCCATTAGATTGAGGAACGGATACTTGCAATCCCTTCAGATCCGTTCGGTATCCCCAACCGAATTCATCCTCAAATACACTCTCAGCAAAATAATCGATGGCCCGGAGTCCTATGTTTGCAAGCGATTGTCTCAGTTCCTTTAAAGAGGCCGATCGGAAGGGAAGCTTGTCGGCAAAGGAGAAATCGGCGTTAATCTCCGTACCGATATCCTCGACGATAACGCTTTTCACCCATTCAGGATAACGGGCGGCGAATTGATAAGCATTCAATCCACCCAAGGAATGCCCTAGAATCGTAACCGATTGTCCCCCAAGCTCCGACTGAATCAGGTTCAGAATATCCTCCACATAATCTTCCCTTGCGTATTCTCTCCCAGTTGGATGATCGCTCCAACCGTGTCCACGTTGATCCAATGAAATAACCCGCCAATCTTTGAAACGCACGGCCAGCTCTGAGAATGATCTTGCACTAGCCATATACCCATGCAACATAACGAGTACTCGTTCGCTATCTCCACCATAATCAAGGTAAGAAAGACGAAGATTTCCCGAGTGAAAGAATTTCCTTGTTTCCGAGCTATCATAACCGGTATTCGACATTTTAAAATCACTCCTTTTTGTTCAACTCTTATCTCCATTAACCCTAGCTTAAACACTATTGGTGACAACCTTTGTCATCGTTAAGAAATAATTTATAGCATCAGAGAGGGAAATGACGGTTCTCCTGCTTTCTTTGTTGTAGTCCATATAACCCAGCCAATGTGGCGGCTATCGCCATAAAGATCGCACTGGATGCGACGCCGAATTGCAAACCGAATCGTTCTACCCCCACTCCCCCAACAATAGGGCCGATAATCTGCCCCGAGGCGAAAAAGGCTGTAGCTAAGCTTAGGCATGTCGCATAGACGCGATCAGGGACATGTCTCCGAAGAAGTGCAGTCGTCATCAGCGGTGGAGTAATAAAGGAGACCAGCCCAATCATGACTGCACCCAATGCGGTAACAAATAGATTATTGGTGGTTACACCTATTACTCCGAGCGTCCCCAAGGTTAATCCGAAGGCAAGCGTAAACCCGCTGGGCCAACGGTCGATTGCTCTGCCCCCAATCCATCCATTGAATAGCCCCGCAAGCCCAATAGCGGACCAGATCAATCCGGCATAGAGAGACGGAATGCCTTTGCCCACTAGATAGGGAATCAAATATGTGAAATAGATAATGTATCCCCACCCGAAGAAGAAATAAGATCCGATTAAGAATAAGAGGTTCCTCGGACTCAACAAGAGACGGAACACATTCACGTGTTCTTGGTCTCGTGGGACCGATTCCGCCGACGAGGGTGTTTTTGCGGATCCCTGCTTTACAGTGACGAACTCAAAACCGAATGCCGCAAGGACGCCAAATACACCCATTGCCGCCCAAGCATAACGCCACCCCTGCAAGTGAGAAGGGTCGATGGCGAGGGGCGCTAATAATCCCGTCACTAGAATGCCGGCGGAGCCACCCAACCAGATCAGACCGGATGCCACTCCTCTTTCTGTCGGCCGAACAGCATCCAACGCAATGGACAAGACTAATACCGTCGCGAAAGCCGAGAACAAGCCGATTGCGAACCGCCATAACCCGAGCTGGATGAAATGTTGGCTAAATGACGAGCCGATCATAGTCAGTCCAAGCAAGAAACACGACAATCGATTGATGACAGGCTTACGTTCGGGAAACCGCGAGATCAAAGGAGAAAGACATAGCGTGCCGACCAAATACCCGATAAAGTTGACGGTGCCCAATATGCCCAATTGACCATAGTCCCCCCCGAGCTCCCTCTGTAACCCAGGCAAGAACATCCCATAAGAAAGCCGAGAAAAACCGAGAATGACGACAAACAAAAGTGATGCCCACAGAGTGATCCAGCTGAATGCCGATTTCGTACCCATTGCCCATCACCCCCTAAAATAATTTATTGAAACAAGTGTACTCTTGCAGGAATGTTCTGTAAAATTGAATTATATGAATGAATTATTCACAAATCTTAAACTAAGGGTGATAAAAATGGATCTGCGAGCCTTAAAAACCTTTGAAGCCTGCGTGCGTCTTGGTCATTTTCATAAAGCTGCCGAGGAACTTCAATATGCTCCCTCAACGGTAACCCTTCAGATCCAACGCCTTGAAGCCGATCTAGGCGTCTCTTTATTCGTACGTGATGGCAAACGCGTTATTGTATCCGAAGCCGGCCGCTGGCTCTACCAAGAGGCTTCCGTTCTGCTGAATTCGATTGGATCCATGAGACAGACTGTTTCCGATATCGCGGCGGGGGACGGCGGAACTGTTCGCTTCGCAGCTATTGAGCCCATCGCGAGCCAGAGACTTGCAACCATCGTAGCTGACTTTTGTACGACGCACCCGAAAGTGCAGTTGACGATGGAAGTGAGCGGAAGCATGTCGATCGCAGAGAGGGTTCGAGCTGGTGAGCTGGATTTCGGTATATGCTCCTTCCCATTGGCTGCCTTTATGTTAGAGTTTGAACCACTGATTGAGGAAAAATTAGGAGTGATGATGAGAGCGGATCACCCGTTAGCCAATCAAACTGACATTGCGGCGAGCGACCTCGCGGGGCTAACCGTTTTTGTCAAAGAACCTACTTGTATCTATCGGGAGCTTTGGGAAAGGACAGTCCGTGAAACCATCAAGCATCCTTTCCCTTGCATTGAGGTTGGAAGTTTCTTTGTGATTCAACAAATGGTCAAAGAAGCATTCAGCGTAGGTATTGTTCCGATTTACGGTGGTCTGGAGTTGGAAGGATCTCTGGTCATCAGACCTTTCAACGATATGAATCCCGTAGTCCCCTTGGGCATCGTCTATAAAAACAAAAGCTTATTGGGTAAGGCATCGTTATTATTAATGGACGCAATCAGAGCAGTCCATTAATTTAGAATATATAGGGATTCTCATCATCACATCCAAGCCCACGCTCAATTGTCAGCTAATCGACTTCTAAACATGAATATTCTTCTGTCTTTATAAATCAACCTAAACTGACCATTTATTAATGGTCAGTTTCACTGTATATTCACAGTATCTTATAAGTGAGGGAGACGAATAATCAGATGGAGCAAAAAATAAACCTACAGCATGTCGTCGGTAAAGGAATCCTCCAGGAGCAATTCATGGAATCGATGCAAGAGCGTCAAATGCCCCTCAATGGGATTACAAATACCAAGGTTCGTTGTAGGGAAATTTATAAGGGTTTTACTTGGGGGAGCGAAGAAGACAAGCAGTTTTTCTCCAATCTTGGCGACCGTTCCAAGATAACTTGCTTCATCCTGTGTACGGACTGGTGTCCCGATGTCATTTGGAACGTTCCAGTTCTGTTTCGGGTCATGGAACATGCCCGTATCCCAACTGAAGTACTAGTTATGGAGGAGCATCTTGAAACTATGAACCATTTTCTAACGAATGGAGGACGAGCTCAACCCATAGCCGTGTTTCTGGACGAAATCGGCAACGTATTAGGTCGGTGGGGCGCCCGCCCTGCTTACATTCAAGCCGTTATGGATGGATTCAAGCAGTCTTTCCCCGATCACCAAGGCCCCTATTATGAGGAAAAGCTAAATCAAACGTATAAGGAAATCGGAGATCTTTATCGGTCCGGCAGCACCTATCAGGACGTAATGATCCAAGAGCTAAGGGAAATTGTCTCCCGGTTCTGAGTAGTGTCGAATAAAAGGACCCTAAAATCATAAAAAGGTCAGGCTATGGGTTGACACCTCCCCAGCCTGACCTTTTTGTCTCCAACCTCTTAAATATGTCAATATTGTGAATTAACTAAAATAAACCCTACAATTATATCACAAATTTACAATAAAGTCAAGCATTGAAGTCGCTAGCTCCTCAGTGATACAACAGATATGAGGTGAACAATTATGAAAAATTCAAGTTTAACTGCGCTAGTCAGTGCGTTCTCAAGAGCGTATCACGCTGAGCATAATCAGATCAAAATTTTTGATGATCTACTCGCCAGACAACTATTAACCGATGAAGAATATGCGAATATTGCCAGCAATATGTCACGGGCGATCGCATTGTTCCAGCCAGATTTTATTGGTTCAATGGAACAAGCACTTCGCAGAATTGTTGACAATCAACTGTCTCCATCCCCTCTCGGCAGGGCTGCATTTGCCGAACAGGCACTTGAGGTTGCAGTTTCGCTGGGTGCTAGACAATATCTCATTTTTGCCGCAGGTTACGACACCTTCGCATACCGCCAACCTGAGTGGGCAACGAAACTGCAAATCTTTGAAATTGATCACCCTGCTACTGCAGCAGACAAACAAAACCGTCTATCAGTTCTTAAAATGAATGTCCCTTCAAACGTGCACTGCATTTCCGCCGACTTTAGCGAACCAGATTGGCAGAGACAGGTCTTGACCTATCCTTCTTTTAACCCGAATATAATCAGCTTTAGCAGTTTGCTAGGAATCAGCTATTATTTGCCCAAGGATGTCTTTAAGCATTTATTAACTGTCATCGCTTCATTGCTCCCGAAAGGAAGCAGTATCGTCTTTGATTATCCCGATGAGCAAACCTTTACTTCTCAAGCAGGTAGTCGGACACAGATGCAGGTAATGATGGCTGCGAGAGCGGGAGAACCTATGCAAGCAAGTTATTCCTATAAGGAGCTGGAACTGATGTTGGAAGAGATTAACCTGTGTGTCTATGAACACTTGACGCCTGAAGAAATTACGCAACAGCTGTTTCAAGCCTACAACGACAGTCAGCCTGCACACAAAATAACAGCATTTGATCATGTGAATTATTGCTTGGCGATTAAAGCGTAGATCTTGGAAGCAACCAAACAGAGGGAGCTAAGAATGCTCTCCCTAAGCAATATTCTTCTATATTATGCCAGTTTATGTGTTTTTTCTATTGCTTTTAGAATAGGCGGCAAACCTGACTCTGCAAGACCGATGGCAACCTCTTCAATTGGAGTTTCACAATTATTATCTAGCCACCGATTTAAATAGCCAGTGGTTCCATAGCTTAAATATTGACTTACGCTAGAATTTTTAAGATAGGATAATAATAATTCATTTAATACATTTGCAAATTTTTGATAAAAATGGTTATCTGCAAACCTATGTTTATAGAAAGTACGATACTGTTTCATATGCTCGCAGATTTCCACGTTTTTTTGATGTGAAATTCGTTGTTGTATTAATTCATCAATTAGTACAAGACATCAATGAGCAATACGGTGATATAGCCATTGCAATGAAACATAATGTAACAGACGAACAACAATGGATTTCTATTATTGAAGCTGGCGTAGAAAAGTTCGGAAAAATTGATATTCTTGTTAACAATGCGGGAGTATCCGGTAGAGTGCATGAATTGAAGGATATTACGTTAGATGAATGGAATTTCGTTATGAATATTAACGCAACAAGTAATTTCTTAGGGATGAAACATGTTGTGCCAGCAATGAAAAAAGTTGGCGGAGGTTCTATCGTAAATATTTCCTCAATCGCTGGGATTAATGGTTATGGAATGCTGACACCCTATGGGGCTTCAAAAGGGGCAGCTAATCAACTTGGCCCAGACAAGATCCGTGTGAATTCCGTACACCCAGGCTTTATTGATACACCAATGATCGCTCAATATACAAGCAATGAAGAGGCATACCAATACTTATTATCTCAAATTCCGCTACGCACATTAGGGAAACCAGTAGATGTTGCTAAATCTGTACTGTTCCTAGCTTCTGATGAATCTTGCTTCATTACTGGCGCAGAGCTTGTTATTGATGGCGGTCGATCGATTAAGGAGTAAGACCCTAGTACTTTAAGTCAAGATAGAGAGAACGAGATTGCATATTTTCTTCCCTCTTAGGCTCGGCTCCTGTTCCTTTATTAAAAGGACATAAAGAAGCTGTTCTGCACACGCAGAACAGCTTCTCTTAACAGAATGTGTGGCTGGCTTCAGGTACAAAAAGTCAAATCAGTTGCCATCCATTCCTTTAACAACCAAATTGCCGAGCACTCATGGTTCAAACGGTGTTGGGATTATTGGGATTATTGGGATTATTGGTGTTGGGAACGGAGGAAACGATGGAATCGGCAGCTGCGTTTCCACTGGATCCGGCGACTGCGTCGGTTCTGATGACTCCGTCGGTTCTGGCGACTGCGTCGCTTCCGGCGTCTGCGTCGGTTCTGGCGTCTGTGTCGATTCCGGCGTCTGTGTCGGTTCCGGCGTCTGTGTCGGTTCCGGCGTCTGTGTCGGTTCCGGCGTCTGTGTCGGTTCCGGCGACTGCGTCGGTTCCGGCGACTGCGTCGGTTCCGGCGACTGCGTCGATTCCGGCGACTGCGTCGGTACTGGTGTCACAACAACCGGCACTGGCGTCGCTGTCGGTGATGGTGACGGCGATGGCAGAACGATTTTTCCCGCTTGCTTAGCCGCTTCAAAAGAAGACAGCACTAGCAGGTCACGTGTCGCATTTCCTTTACCGCCGAACAAGCCACTCGCATCATTGCTCAAAAGTTTAAGCTGCAATGCAGCAGCAACATATCCTTGTGCCCAGTCCGAAATGGTCGTGTCGTCTCCCTTTTTCTGGTCGTCGACAGGTTGTCCGAGACCTCTCACAAGGAAGGCAGCGAGCTGTTCCTTCGTAACTTTGCCTGCAGGATCAAATTTACCGGCTCCAACGCCGTCCGTGATTCCCGCAGCTTTAACCGCTTCAATATAAGAAAGTGCGTAATGATTAGCAGGTACGTCCGTAAACGAAGATGTACTTGGTGCCTTTGTCGAGTCCAGTCCGAAGATTAACGCAGCCACCTTGGCAAACTGCGCCCGGTTCATTTCTTCCTTCAGCCCGAATTGCGAGTCTCCTACGCCGTCGAATACGCCAACCGCGATCAATGCATCGAATTTCGCTTTCGTTGCAGCGTCCAAATCTTTTAAATCAGTGAAATCGGCCGAAGATGCCCCCGCTCCTACAGTCAATGCACCGGTCAAGCTAATGACCGTACAAAGCGCCAATGCCGCAATCCAACCCTTCAGTTTCATTCTCTTGTCTCCCCTATATTCATATAAGATCATATATTTTGTCATTATATGCTAAAAAAACGCACTTTCATAGTACTATTTTCATAGATTCTCAACAAAAACCATATATATAACAGCAGATATTGTTTAACCAGTACCTGCCTCATCTTTAATTCATAGTAGAATATAGCTGGCCTTTGATCCTTCTTCACTTTAGCTGGATCGAATAAGAAGGTCAGCGTGACCAGCTTACTGAAGTTCTCCGGAAAGTTCTTCAGAATCTCGTAGATTGAGGTTGCTAGAACTTGATTACTCGTTACAAGACTTTGCGTATCTAGTAGTTTGGTTATCGTTAATTTCAATTCTTTGAATTAGGTATGGGTCAATTTCAGTTCCTGATCCACTTGCAAAGTCTGATGAAGGAGCAGCCGATGCCTTATTCTCATATACTAAATTGCTGCGTAGTACTAACCAACATTATTATTACCAACAGCACAACCGTCACTTTTCTTCCTAATTGTCGTATTTTTTCTCCTCTTAATCTCATTTTTCCCTACTTCTTAACATTCCGCTTGGCTGTATAGTATTTCCATATATAATACTAACCCCATAATGGGAGATATATAGAAACTGACAAACAAGTATCCCAACCTTATAATTGCTATATATATCCTATAGCAGCAATGACCAGGAGGATGGCATGCAATTTCAATCAATCTATTATGATGGGGAATTATTTCTACCGAAGATCGAATTAGATATAACAGTGAACCAATCGATTGACATTATAACGGACTTGAAGCGCAAGCAGATTTTAATGAATCAATTAGTGGATCATTCCCAATATTATTTATTTCGAGCTGGGCAAAACGAATATATGCGGTTAACGGTGGAAGAACTAATCACTTTTCTAATCAAAGTAACAGAGAGGAATGACCATTTCGCTTCGTTAATGGACTATTTAGCTTTAAAAGAAGAACGGAAGGTAAAAATCAAGGATCTAAGCCCATCGAAAAGGATGTATGTGACATTACTGCGTGTCTTTTTTGCACATCAGCCTACACTTGTACTGGAAGAACCCTATTTTTACTTAGAAGAACAAGATCGTCGTCAATTTAAACGGATTCTGGATGACCTTTCGAAGGAAAAGCAGATATTAATTTTAACTTCTAATTTAGAGGATGCCATGATTTCCTGTGACGTCATTTATCGATTAAACGAGTTTGGATTTCATCCATTGGATATTCGGGACTCCGAAGAGGATAAGCAGGTACAGAAACAAGATGAGGCCAATATAACCTTGCAGAAGATATCTACAAAAAGAAAAGACAAAGTAATTTTATTTAATCCGCCTGAAATCGATTTTATAGAAAGTGTAGATGGTTCTATTCTTGTTCATGTGGATGGAGAAAGCTATGACTGTACTTTGACGCTAACTGAGCTCGAGCAGAGATTGGTGAATTTCGGATTTTTTAGATGTCATCGATCCTACATCGTTAATCTGCAAAAAATAAGAGAAATTATTACTTGGACGAAGAATAGCTACAGCCTGCGATTACATACAGGTAAAGATGCCGTGGTTCCCTTATCTCGTTCAAAATTGCAGGAATTAAAATCGCTTCTTAACCTTTAATTTCCGGAGTCATGTCGGACCAATCAAGCATTCCATGGTACCATTCAGGCGATAATAGCTACATTTCGGCGGGTTTTGATAGCTGGCAGCATGAAATCTGTATATATTTAAGCCATCAACGCTAAGGAAGTGGTGTTAATGGCTGTTATCCAAGTCGAACATTTACGGAAGAGATTTGGAAATAAGGATGCATTGGCAGATGTGTCTTTTTCAATTCCGAAAGGTGAAATTTTTGGTTTCCTAGGTCCGAGTGGTTCAGGAAAAACGACATTAATAAAAATTTTAACGGCACAATTAAATCCGACAAGTGGACAGGCAAGTGTTTTTAACCAACCAGCGGAGAGGATGCATCAGTCCGCACAGAAGATGCGCTTTGGCATCTTGACGGATAACAGTGGTCTATATGAGAGATTATCGATTGAGGAAAATCTAGAGCTGTATCGCCAATTATATGATCTTCCCAGATCTGCGGTCGATAAGGTGCTGCAGTTTGTAAACTTAAGCGGAGAGCGCAAAAAGAAAGTCATTCTCTTATCGAAAGGGATGCGTCAGCGTGTCCTGTTGGCATGCGCGATTATACATGAGCCAGAATTATTATTTCTGGATGAACCTACCTCGGCTTTAGACCCAGTAAACACAGCACATATTTATAAAGGGTTACGCTATTTAAATGAGAATGGAACAACGATTTTTTTAACGACGCATGATATGGCTGAGGCAGAACTGATATGTAATCGTGTTGCGATATTGTATCAAGGACAAATCCAAACCATCGGCTCGCCCAAAGAGCTTAAAAAACAGCATCGGGAAAACGTCGTTTGTGTTGAACTAATCAACGGGGAAGCCTACGAGCTCCCGATCGATGAGAGAACAGCCGATCAAGTAGCCGATTGGATGAAACGAGGGCTAATTGATCGATTAGAAACGAAAGAGCCAAGTCTAGGTGATATCTTTATTAAAATGACAGGAAGTGAGCTACTATGAGTATCTCATTAAAACGTGTACGAGCGATATTTGTGAAGGATTACAAAGAGTTTTCACGCAATTATGCGATCTCCATTATATTGATTGTTCCCATTATCTTCGCATTTCTTTTTCGTAGTGCGGGACCGTCTTTGCCTGGAGCAATCGGTTTTCTTCTAAATATTTCGTTTATTTTACTAACGTGTATGGCACAAGCATGCTTGATTGCGGAAGAAAAGGAGCGCAACACGCTACGTTCCTTAATGATGACTCCGGCAACGACGATGGATGTTCTAATCGGTAAAAGCACTCTAGTTTTTGTTATGTCTGCTGTTGCTCTTACTATTTCTACCTATATATTGGGCTATGAGCCAGCTAGTATATGGGCGTTTGTGGCAGCAATCATTCTTTCCATTATTCTATACACAGCAGTCGGGACGATCTGTGGTTTATTCTCCAAGACGGTACTTGAAGCTTCATTAGCTATCATTCCTGCTGCGATGGTATTTACTGCGCCTCCCGTTGCAAGTTTACTATTTGGTGATTTTCCGATTTTCAAAATACTGGACTATACACCAAGCGTTCAACTTGTGCATTTGCTAGATGTAAGCCATACAGGCTTTACTATGGGAGAGTTATTACAACCCCTCCTTATTATTTTGATATGGACGGTTGTATTAACGATTGTATCTGTTGTTTTGTATCAACGACGGTTAGAGGATGAGTAATAGAATCGCGTATCTCTACCGAGGAGGGATCAAATTCCTATGAATATAGCCGTCAAGTTGAACAAATTCAAAGACCGAGATACCCAGAATAGGCTGAAAGTCTATCAGGACAAAGCGGAGCTCATCAGGAAACGGAATTTGGAAGCATGGGACGATGGGCAGCTTCAAGCGGAATCCCTCC
Organism: Pristimantibacillus sp.; assembly: GCA_048976605.1. Taxonomy (GTDB): domain Bacteria; phylum Bacillota; class Bacilli; order Paenibacillales; family Paenibacillaceae; genus Pristimantibacillus. Next base: position 68,347 of record JBHGUX010000036.1, read on the forward strand.
AGCTTCAAAAAAAAGCAAAGTCGGGTACGCCTTTGGACGAGCTGCTTGTCGATGCTTATGCGTTAGTCTGCGAGGCAGCGAAGAGAAAGCTCGGATTACAGCCTTACGATGTCCAGATCATCGCTGCCATCGCTCTGCACGAAAGATATTTGATCGAGCAGCATACCGGTGAAGGAAAAACGCTCTCTGCTGTTATGCCTGCTTATCTAAATGCGCTGACCGGCAAAGGCGTTCATGTGCTGACTTTTAACGATTATTTGTCAAATCGGGATGCGGAGTGGATGGGCCCTATCTATCGTTTCCTCGGATTAACGGTAAACTCGGTTCAAGCAGGCATGAGTCTATCCGAGAAACGGGAAGCGTACGCCAAGGATGTTACCTATGTTACGGCCAAAGAGGCCGGATTCGATTATTTGCGCGACACGATCGCACTAAACGAAGCCGATACCGTGCATCGTTCTTTCCACTACGTCATCGTCGATGAAGCCGATTCATTGCTTCTCGATGAAGCGCGGGTACCGCTAGTCATTGCTGGAGAGTCGGGCTCTTCCGGCAATGACGGCATTCGTTTTGCTGAAGTGGCTCGGCAGCTCAAGCACATTGAGCACTATGACTTCGACGAGTCCATGCGCAACGTATACTTAAATGAAGCAGGCTCTGCAAAAGTGGAATCGCTGCTGGAATGCGACAATTTGTACGAAAGTCATAATAATCATTTGTTATCGTCATTAAATTGCGCACTGCATGTAGAAAATTTATTGAAAAAAGACGTCGATTACATCGTCCGGGACGGGAAAATCGAGCTGATCGACGAATATACCGGCCGCGTAGCGGAGAACAGGCATTTGCCGGACGGGCTGCAAGCCGCGCTTACGGCTAAAGAAGGGCTGCAGTCGACATCCGGCGGGAAAATTCTCGGGACGATCACCCTTCAACACTTCCTTAGCCTATATCCGAAGGCTTGCGGAATGACGGCTACCGCATACGCTTCTGCAATGGAATTCGAAGCTATTTATGACCTGCAGGTCGTGCAAATTCCGCCAAGCCGGCCAAACATACGGATTGACCATCCTCGCCGTCTATATACTCATAAAGATGCCAAACTTAAGGCGCTTGTACAAGAAATCTCGTCCGTACATACAACGGGACGTCCCATTCTCATTGGTACGTCAAGCGTCGAGGAGTCTGACATACTGGCGAAGGCACTAGCCGCCGCCGGCATATCAAGCCATGTTCTGAATGCGAAAAACGACGCAGAAGAAGCCGAGATCATCGCCAAAGCCGGAGAAATCGGGGCTGTGACGGTGTCTACGAATATGGCAGGACGCGGTGTCGACATTCGGCTTGGCGGCGTCAACCCCGCGCAAGCCGAAGATGTCGCCAAGCTTGGCGGGTTGTACGTGATTGGTACGCATGTGAACGAAAGCGTGCGGATCGACAATCAACTACGCGGACGTTCTGGCCGCCAAGGGGACCCGGGAGCTTCTGTATTTTTCGTAAGCTTGGAAGACGAGTTGATGCTTCGGTTCGGCATCGATAAATTAGTTCGTGGTCTTAGGCAAGATGAGGCCATCGAAGATCCGGCACTCCACAACAAAATCTCGCATATTCAGCGTGTTGCTGTGGCCCAAAACTTCTATATACGTCAAGAACTGAACAGTTATTCGGATATGGTGGAGGATCAAAGGCGAATTCTATACGAGGAGCGGCTCGGAATTTTGAAAGGCGAGAAGCCGATGAGCCCTTCGGAGCAACGGGTAAGGCTTTTTTATATCGATGAGTTCTGGGCAGACCATCTGGCATACGCTTCTTACATACGCGAAGGCATTCACTTGGAGAGCCTTGCAAGCCGCAATCCGATCGACGAATTCCATACGTTAATCACCCAAGCCTACGAGCAAATTCCGGATAAAATAAACAGTGAGTCGGCGAATATGCTGATAAAGCTCGGAGGTTCGAATGATCCGGCGGAGTGGGAAAAGTTCGGTCTGAAGAGTCCTCCCTCCACTCGGACTTATATGATCAGCGATCAATACATCCAGAACAAGCGCAGCTCATGGACCCCAGTGACGATAATGGCTTATTATATTCGCAAGATTTTGAGGCCGATATTCAAGCTGTCGAACTATTGATGCAACTTATCTTTTTCGACCCATGTGGCCCGCATGAAGATCATTAGCCCTGGTAAAAAAGACAGATCACCCTCTTATGAGGAATGATCTGTCTCCCAATGATCTCCGATAGTAAAGCTTCAGCCATTTGAAAATAACCAATACTCCCTAAACGCTTATTTAATACCCTGCTCCGTTACATACGCTTGCCATTGTTTCGTGTACTCCGCTTGAATTTTCTCAAGACCAGCTTGCTTCGCTTTCTCCATAAACGTGTTCATGCCGTCGTCTACGTTTTTCACAAGACCAGCGTTAAGTGGGAACAGATATTGCTTCTCCACTTGCTCAAGCGCTGCTCTCTCTGCTTGGTAACCCGTGTAATCTTCGGCGAAGCCCGTAAATTTATCCGGCACTTGGATCTTATCAAGCTTTTCGAAGATCGCTTTCACGCCGTCATAGTTTTTGTCGAACAGCATATACTCCGGGTTTCTCCAAGCCCAGCCGTTCATGCCCTCGCGAGGGAAGCCGTTGGAATTGGCATCGCCGATCATGGAGTAATAGCCGTCTTTCACTTCATAGTTTTTGCCTTCTACGCCGTATTGCGTAAGCAGGTTGTAGCGTTTGTCAGTAACAAGCTTCTCATAGAATGCAAGCGCGCGCTCTGCGTTTTTGCTGCTAGCTGGAATCGCGAAGCCGTTGTGGATCGGGTGAACCGGTGTCGCAATGCCGTTTGTTTCCGGGAATGGGTGGTAGCCAAGCTTCCATTCGGGGTGAGTCGCTTGAATTTTGATCACCATATCATTGAAGCGTGTCGGGTTGTCGCCAAGAATAGCTGCTGCTTTGCCGCTCGTAACCTGATCCTGCAGCGTATCTTTGACGGCAAGCACGTTTTTCACCATGTAGCCGTTGTCCTGCCAACGCTTCAAGACGGTCAAATCTTGTTTTTGCTCGTCCGAGCCCCAGTAGGAATATACATCGTTTGGTGTTGCATAGTTGATGCCGATACCGTAAGGAAGTGCGCCGATTGGAGTGCGTGCAATCCCTTTGAAACGGTCCATCAGGTTTGTTTTTACGTCAGAGTTCATCGAAAGCGGCGTAATCGTTGGCTCGTTGTTCTTGATGCCATCTAGGTATTGCTCGAATGTGGCGAGATCAACCGGCGTAGGCAAATTGTATTTCTCGCGAAGATCTTCACGCCATACAAAGCCGTCTGTTACATACTCTTTGTAAGTAGCTGGCACCGTGTAAATTTTTCCGTCGATTTTGACAGCGTCCCACATATCCTTAGGTACAAAAGAGTTCAGCTCAGGCGCAGCTGCCGGAAGAATCTCATCAAGCGCTTGGAACGCGCCTCTCTTCGCATACGATTGGTACTGCGTCCATTCCGCCGTGAAGATCAAGTCAACCTGTTGGCCTGAACCAAGCAGCAGCTTATACTTTTGATCCCAATCCGTCCAAGACGTGTAATTGAATTTGACAGTAGCATTCAAATCCTCCAATGCCATTTTGTTTATTTGCTCTTGGATTGAAGCAATGTCCTTAGGCGCATCACCTAGCATATAAAATTGCAATTCCACTTTTTTCGAAGTATCAATTCCCGTTTTTTTCCCAGCGTCCGCATTCGTTGTGCCCTCTGTCTCTTTTGGCGCATTTGTTGCGTCTGCGGTGTTGCTTCCTTTATTGTTGTTCGATGCGCAAGCTGCCAGAACGGTAATAAATACGATGATCGATAATAACATGGAGACGGCTTTTGCTGCTTTCCTTGTCATGTGAATCCTCCCTTTAATAAGTTCTTATTTATGTCAGCTAAACGCGGAATGATAAACTCCTTGTCTAGTTCTAACCTTTAACCGCACCAATCGTCAATCCTTTGACAAAATAACGCTGCACGAACGGATACAAGAACAGGATTGGTCCTGTTACGATGATCGACATCGCCATCTTGGTCGATTCCGTCGGCATGTCGGTGCCTAGCGATACGCCTGTACCTGAGCCCATTTGCGCAATAAAGCTCATCGCATTAATCACGTTGTACAAGTAGTATTGCAGCTGGTACTTCGTCGTATCGTTGATGAACAATGAGGAGGTGAACCAGTCGTTCCAATAGTGAAGCGCAAGGAACAAACCAACCGTTGCGATGCCCGGCATCGACAGCTGCAGCACGATCCGGCTATAAATGGTAAAGTCGTTTGCTCCATCGATTTTTGCGGATTCGATCACCTCATCCGGTACTGCGGAGCGAATGAAGTTTTTCATCAATATAATAAGGAATGGCGTCATGAGGCCTGGGAAAATCAGCACCGTAAGCGTATCGGTCAGCTTCAAATACTTGGTCATCAGGATATACCAAGGAACAAGGCCGCCGCCGAACAAGGTCGTGAAATAGATCATGAAGGCGAAAAAATTACGGTATTTGAAATCTTTGCGCTGAAGAACGTAACCAGCCATCGTCATCAGAAACAGCCCTAGCGTCGTCCCGATTATCGTCGTAAAGGTCGTAACGCTATATGCAGTCAATACTTGCTTCGGGAAGCGGAACACCGTCTCGTAGCCCTCAAAGGAAAATACGGTCGGGATGAGATGATAGCCATCTCTAATGATCGCCTCGTTCTGCGTAAAGGAAGCGGAGATGATCAGCAGGAACGGAAACAAGCAAGCTATGGTTGCAAGCAGAATGACTACAAATGCGATTAGTCTAAACCACTTCATATAACTGTCGTCTTTGATTTTCATAGGTACCTCCTTCTGTGAGCTGATCGCTTAGAACAGTGCGTATTCGTCATTGATTTTCTTAATGATGTAGTTGACGGTCATGATTAGGACAAACCCGAATAGCGATTGGTAAAGTCCTGCTGCCGTCGACATGCCGATATCAAACGTTACTTTGAGCGAGCGATACACATACGTATCGAGAATATCTGTCGTATTATATAGAACGCCGTTGTTGCCGATCAGCTGATAGAACAAATCGAACTGGCCTTTCATAATGCTGCCGAGTGCGAATAGCAGAAGCATGACGAATGTCGTCTTCAGCATCGGAACCGTAATATACCAAATGCGCTGGAAGATATTCGCACCGTCAATTTTGGCAGCCTCATAATATTCCTCGCTGATCCCGGTAATCGATGCTAGATAAATAACCATGCTGTAACCGATATTTTTCCACAAGTAGAAAATGATAATGAGAAACACCCATACCCAAGGTGTGTTGTAGACGTCTACCGACTCGTATCCGAAAGACCTCAGCGTCGAATTCAGAAATCCGCTTTCGAAGTTGAACACGTTGTACACGATAACGCTTAGAATAACGAAGGAAACGAAGTACGGCAGAAACATAATCGATTGCGTCAGCTTCTTGAACCATTGCAAGCGCAGCTCGCTTAGCAGAATGGCAAGTGCAATCGCGAGTACGTTGCCGAGTAGAATAAATACGATGTTGTATCCGATCGTATTTAAGGTAAGCCTTGCGAGAACCCCGGATTTCCATAGAAACTTGAAGTTGTCAAATCCCACGAACTGGCTATTGAATAAGCTCGTATTGAAGTCGAATTGAGTGAAGGCGTAGTAAATGCCCACCATAGGTACATACGAGTTTACAATAAAGAAGATTAGCGCTGGCATTAACATAAGGAAGAGTAGACGGTTCGTTACTAGTTCCTTGAGCAGTCCATTTTTTTTCAACATCCAGATGATGTCTCCTCTCACAGCGTATTGTTCTTTTTTAGTGTTGTTGCTCTGTTCTCACTGTACGTCCCTCCTCCTGTGCTGGAAAAGAGTAAGAAAGCAAGGTTAGTGAACGAAATAGCAATCGACCGAGTGTACGATTTAAACTTCTATGCATTAACAAGCCATCTCACCTGAATTCAACCGCAAAAAAACCATGAACCCGCCAGCTCGAACCTTGCTCGAGACTTGCGATTTCATGGTTTTTCAATATATAGCCTTAAGCTTGTTGCACAATCATGACGCCATGCGGCTAACGGATTGATCAGCGAATGATCACCTATCTTGCACGGTTTCGCCAATAATTTCACTATAGTAAGGATTGTTCACTTCCTAATATCAGATTCTTTCACCTTCATTTATTTGATTCATTGCACCCAGCGATAAACGCCGATTATAATGATGAATGTATCAAGTGCCATGGGAGTGAACTAATCAAACCAATCGCATGATCTCGGGCCGATGACATTTTAAATCCGAAAGCGCTTACATGTATTTAATCACAGCGCTAACCTTAACGAAGCTTACATACTTAGAGGGGGGATAGCATGTCAGCCGTTCATTTGAAAAACAACGGGAAATTGTACAGCAAGCTGCTGTTCACGATTACCTTGTGCATTGTACTTACGTTATTGGTATCCTCCTTATTTTATTTCTTCACCTATATGCAAATTGATTTGAAGAAAGCTTATCAATCCGACGTAAGCAATTTAACCCAAACGAGCAAAGAAGTGATCAGCATGACCGAGAGCGCCCAATCGCTCTCCTTCCAAATGTATAGAACCTTCACCATCACCAAGCTGATGTTCTATACGGAGCCTAACATTTACGATGTGACCGCTGCGATGAACGAGTTGAACAACTACTTGAGCTCGATGCCTTTTATTGAATCCATTTATGTGTACAATTCGGCTAATGGGCTCTTCTATACTGCCAGCCGTCAAGGAGAGAGCGGCACATTCAGCAAAGAGGAGCTTGCGGATAAGGGGATACTCGATATACTCGATAATTTCCAGCAATATCGTCCGTTCACGCCAATCCCGAGAACGTATACAACGGTAAGCTTAGCTGGAGAGCAGCCGACTAAGGCGTACACCTACTTAGGCTTTGATGCCATAGGCAAAACGCAAACCATCAATTCCGCTGTTATCATTAACATTTCATCCGCCTGGATCAACAAGGACATTGGGGTGAATAAGAGCGACAGCGAGGGGAAATCGTTTATCTTGGATAATCAGGAGCGACTACTGTCAGGCGATACTCTGCTGCCGAGGCAATTAAGCGACAAGGATAATTCTTTGCTTATTGATAAAATAAGAAATAAGGAGTCTGGTTATATCGTCGCGGACTTTGAAGGCAAAAAATCACTTGTCTCCTATACCTCGCCGGATTCGCTGGACTGGCAATATGTACGCGTTACGCCTTATAAGCAAGTAACCAAAGCGATCTATTCCATCCGCAATACGACGATCTTGATCGCTGCGGCTATTTTGGTCATCGGCTTGTTCATCTCATGGCTGCTGTCACAGATGCTGTACCGTCCTATTCATCTGATCATGAGCAAAATGAATATCCTTGAGACAGAGAAACGAAACAGCTCCTATACGATCAGGCAAAATATGCTGCGCAGCCTCATCCAAGGCTCGCAATCGCTGCAAACGAGTACCCAGCTTCAGAAGCTGTCCAATAACGGGATCACCTTTGATTTCAACTCACGGTATCGGGTCGTTCTGCTAAAAATTGACCAGCTTGCCGCCTTGAAGCAGACACGCGGCGATGATCTGCATGCCTATAAATTCGCCATTATGAATATTAGCGGTGAGATTGGCCTAAAGCATTACCGGGTGGAAACGGTCGATATGGATGCCGATTATGTTCTTATGCTTCTAAATCGACTCGATGGTACCGAGGAGCCTGATGATGAGCTGCTTCGTGCGGTGCTCGGTCAAATCCAGCAATCGTCCCTGGATTACTTGAAAATTGGCCTCTCCGTTACTTATAGTCCGGAAGCATTCCAAGCGCAGCATCTTTCCCATCTCTATAAGCTGGTGAAGGAAGCATCGCAGCATCGTTTATTTTATGGACATGGCTGCTTGATTAACGCACAGGACATCATCAACTTAAAATCGAAGGAGTATAATTTTCCGGTTGATCGTGAACGGAAATTAACGGATGCTTTAATGACTTCCAAGACGGAGGAAGCGAAGAAGCTGTTCGCGGAAATCGTGCAGGAGACGGCTTCGTTCCCGATTCATGTCGTGCAGCTTGCCATCTCGCATTTGACGATGACTGTCAACAATATTTTGTTTACGATACAGAAAAATAACAGCCTCGACGTTGAGGCGAGCCTCAGCATCCATATTCCTTCGCCGGATCATTTTGAAACGATTAATGAAGTGAATGAAATTTTCTTCTCGCTGTTTGATGACATTCAGATGAAGCTGTCAGCGAAGCGCTCGACGAAACAAAGTGATTTAATTCGCAGGATCAACGAGTTCATTCAACGAGAATACGCGAATCCGAACCTCAGCTTGAACTGGATTGCCGATGAATTAGATATGTCCTCTATCTATTTAAGCAGGGTTTATAAGCAGCAGACATTAAATGCAATCGTTGATGTCATTAATCATGTGCGGCTGGAGCGTGCGCAGGAGTATTTGGAGAAGACCGATTGGTCCATCGTCGACATTGCGGTGAAGAGCGGCTATACGAGCAGCTCCTATTTCCATCGCTTGTTCAAGAAGAGCTTCGGTGTGACACCCTCCGATTACCGGAAGATGAAGCTCAGTTAATCTAACATTCCTTATTATGAACGGATAGAAGTATACAGGGGAGGGTTGTCTACCTCCCAATCGGGGGCCTCAGAGAGTTCCAACTTTGAAAAATGAGGGTTCGACAGTGCGGTGGGAATGCTCGCAGGATATGCCGGTACCTGTTCGCAGTCGCTTCCAGTAATAGCTGTACTTCGCTCGTTTCTATATGTATTTATCCAGTAATTTGTTCAATTCCCGTTTATTCAGCGGATGGTATGTGATGAGTTCACCATTCAATAACACATTGAAAACGCCAAATGCAGAAGGTGCATTCTGTGCTTCTTTGCAGTTTTCTAGCTGTATAACTTTCACTTCGAGTCCTCGCTCCGCAGCAACTTCCAATATGGAATTCACTGCATCTTCAAAGTAGGGGCATTGATCCGCTCGGATAATCGTTATTCCTTGCGCGTACTGTTCTGCCCTCTGCTCCCAACCGTGATTGAAACGAGGAAAAGGTTGATTGTCAAAATGATTGATGATCAGTTCAAAACAAGGGGGCGCAACATCAACGGATTGAAAGCCAAATTTCATGAAGAATGATTTATCTGATAACCAAGTTTCGGAGCTCGTGACCATGGCAACACCCGATTTATTATGAGACTTCGCATCGTTTAAACAAGCATTAAGCAATGCGGAACCATATCCCTTGCCTTTCCCCCTCCCTACAATCCAGAGACAATGGATTACATAATAATTTTCTCCAGATATTCCTCTCCAATTATATTCACTCGGAATGTATTCAATAAATCCTTTGGGCTTTCCATTTTCCTCAAGCACTTTTAGACGCAGTCCTTCTTGAAATCGCTCCAGCAACCAAGATTGCTTCTGTTTATAACCCTCTGAGTTAGGTTTGCTTCTCATACAAAAGAAACCCTTCTCATCTATATTTTCTTGATTAACGTCAATTATTTCGAACACTGTATCACCCCTGAAAGTGCTTGAATTGTTTTGAGACTTTGCTTCTAAATTCGATATTGATTCGTAGTTTCCTTCCAGGGTTACGGCTTCGACACGGCTGCTCCATATTCTCTAACGTCATACTCATCCCTAGCCATCTTGACCTCAGAATAATGAGTCCTAGCCCATTCCTTTAACATCCTCATCTGCGGAATTAACGATTCTCCCAGTGATGTTAACGTATATTCAACGATCGGCGGAACCGTCGGAGTCACTATTCGACTGACTAATCCGTCCCGTTCCAGTTGTTTCAAGGTTTGAGTCAGCATTTTTTGCGATATTCCTTCTATACGCTTCTTGATCTCCCCGTATCGGATAGTACCGTCCTCCAGGGCGTAAATGACCAGCGCTGTCCATTTATTCGAAATAATCTCAAGCACATGCGTATAGCTGCAAATCGACAAAGATATGTCCGAGGTTTTCATACTTATCTTTCCTCCTTGCGCACCTTTGAGTTCGTAAACCACCTAAAAGTGCCGTCTTACTAGATTGTAGATCATGCATTATTATATGTCTATTCCTCGGTAAGGAGAGATGTACAATGAAAGCTTATGTTATTCAAGGTGGCTTTGGTCTTGATCATATTGTAGAAGTGGATCGTGCGATTCCGAGCCCTAAGCGGAACGAAGTGCTTATTCGAATGAAAGCCGTGTCGCTTAATTCACGGGACCTTGGGGTTATTGACGGGTTCTATAACCCGAATTTAAACACGCCTCTCATTCCTATTTCAGACGGTGTGGGTGAAATTGTCGCTTTGGGAGAGAATGCGACAAAGTTTAAACTAGGAGCGCGTGTTAGTGGGATCTTCACCCAGAGCTGGACAACGGGTGAAGCAACACGAGAAAACTGGGTTTCTACGCTGGGTAGCCCTCTCGACGGTTTGCTTGCCGAATACGTCGTGTTGCCTGAGGAGGGGCTGGTTCTCGTACCCGAGCATCTGACCGATGCCGAGGCGGCAACCCTTCCTTGCGCCGGCGTAACTGCGTGGCATGCCATCGTGGAAGAAGGCAAAGTAAAAGCGGGAGATACCGTTGTCGTTCAAGGCACCGGCGGCGTTTCTTTATTCGCCCTTCAGTTCGCCAAGCTTCAAGGCGCCAGAGTTATCGTAACTTCCAGCAGCGACGAGAAACTCGAACGGGCTATAGCGCTTGGTGGAGATTTCGGTATCAATTACAAGCAAGTGCCGGAATGGGATCAGGCCGTTTTAGATTACACAGAAGGCATCGGGGCCGATCACATCGTTGATCTGGGAGGCGGTGCTACCCTTAACCGTTCGCTTTCGGCATTAAAGGTTGGCGGGCAGATTAGTATGGTCGGTATATTGACGGGGGCCAGCGTCGAGGGCTTAGCCATTATCCCAGCTATCATCAGAAAGGCAAGATTGCAGGCAATCAACGTCGGGAGTCGTGCAATGTTTGAAAATATGAATACCGCTATTGAACATCATCGCTTACAGCCGGTCATTGATCGTGTATTCCCATTTGCGCAATCCGTGCAGGCACTTCAGCATTTAGCCAGCGGCTCGTACTTCGGGAAGATATGTATCATGTTTTAATTTAACGAGGGAATTAACAACTGCCACTCGATATAGGTTGGATATATGCAAAAAAGCCGGTTAGCCACTTGAATGTTGAGGGCTGCCGGCATTTGTTTTGTCTGTACAGAGACATATATGATGTATGCCCTACATCCGGGTGCAAGTGTTACACCCGTAGCAATCGGATTCCCCATTCGAACTCCCTAGCTTTCGGATTCTTTTTCACGAAATGACTATCGAATTGGACTTATTCACGAAGGTAATGGTTTAATATAAGCAGGGTAGGAAAATATGAGAATAACAATTCGAGGAGGAATGGCCAATGCCAACGGTTCAAGTTGAAGGAAGAGACGCCATTCAGGCAGTTGAAGGCACGAAGCTCGTGCTTGCGTTAGAGGATAATGGGATCGACATTCTGCACAGATGCGGCGGCAATGCCCGGTGCACGACATGCGCCGTAGAGGTTCTCTCTGGGAATGCAGGCGAGATCGAAGAGGCAGAAGCGACAGTCCTCCGTAACAAAGGAATCGAGGACGCCGCTATCCGGCTATCTTGCCAAGTCCGGCTACATAGTGACGTAACAGTCCGGCTTATCAAGACAGCGACTTCTACTGGCTTGGAGCCTGGCACTCGTCCCCAAGAGTAATCGAACTACCTCTTTGTCGCGATATCGGTGTTGGAGAAGTAAGGCGCGATTATCGCGATAAGGTATAGCAACCAAGCTAGTTGCTAGTAAAATAAAGGGCTGGGATTCCTCGTTTGAGGACTCGCAGACCCTTTATTTGTTTGTATAGGACGAGCACTCGCTCGTCCTCTCTTCCAAAATAAGAGCTTGTCTAATTATTCCGTTGGATTGACCGCAAAGATAGAGTGGATATTACCCTCTGGATCTGCGAAAAATCCGGTTGTATGCCCCCATGACATTGACATGGGCTCGGAAATTGCCGCAGCTCCCTTCATAATAAATTCCTCAAACAGATCACGGACAGCCTTCGGAGAATCAACTTCAAAGTTCAGTTCGAAAGCCTGACCTTTGCGTTCTTCGATGAAGGAATAATGCTTATTCGTGTTATCAGCCATCAGCTGTTTGGAGCATATCGCGAGACGAACTCCATTATTCTCGAATTCCACATAATGATCCTCTTCAATCACTACTTTAAATCCAATGACTTCACGATAGAAACCTGCCAAGGCGGATACATCGTTAGCCAGCACAGTAATACCCTCTAATCGAACCTTCACATCTCATCCCCCTTTACTGAATATCCAAATTATAGCACAGGAATTTACAGTAAAAATAAGAGTACTATTGGAAGATATGAAAAATCACCATTAATGTATTCACTTTTTTTAAATTGTGCAGCTTTATCCTCCATCTGACGTCGAAGAGGTTAGAATAAAAAGGGGTGTGTCTATATGAAGAAGATAAATCTTCTAGTCCTCTTAACTGTCATTACCGCGATCCTTGTTGGATGTGCCGATTCGGGCAATAAGGATCAGAAGAAGGATCAAGCTCTGATTGATCTGAACTCTGTTGATTCTATTACAGTTCAGAATGATAGCGGCAAGTTGATGACTATAACGGACCACAAGTTAATGGAATTTTTCGATGAAGCTATTCATACTGCTGAATACGACAGCGCGAAGCTTGATATCGTAGAACCAGATTATCTGGCTGTTGTAGAGTCGGAGGATAGTAAAGACATAAAGTTCTCATTCTGGATTAAGGGAGAGAACGACGGCCTATTCATCAAATCCGGGCAGAGTGGGCATTACAGGCTGCCGGGAACCGCGAAGGCAGCTTTACTTAACTTGTTTCAACCGAATGAACAACAAAGCGAACTCCTTAATCTAAAGATAGATGAGAACATCAGGCGAATCACACTCGCAAAATCTCTCTCCCACGGCTCAGTTAACCCTGAAGCTACGGTTGAGTACGCAGATCATGAAACAATAGAAATTATTGTCCGAGCCATCCATACCGCAGTGCAAATGCCAAGAATATTAGATACGGCGATTCCCGACTACGATATCGTTTTTGCTTCGGAAAACAAGGAATACGCTTTTCATCTATGGATCAACGGCTCGAGTGAGCAAGCCATGCTTATGGATGCGAGAGAAACGCATACTGGCTATACACTTACTAAGGAATCAACTGCTGAGATGAAAAAGATTATTTTCGCGGAATCAAGCTTTAAGGATTTGGAATTTAGAGCAGAGCGGACTTCTAATGGAGACCTTGTTGCCAAGCCGATTGGCCTTTCGGAAGATAACTATTTGATAAGCGGTGGACCTGTAATTGAATTGCAGGGGATCTCGTATCATACCATTCATTTCTTCTATGGCGACCACAACGCAATCAACGCTTTGGTAGCCCAAGACCCTTCTACGGACGAGGTGCATGTGAAATGGAGCGATGAGCTGCGCAATTCCGATAATTGCTGGAACAATGCATTCATGAACAGCTATAATAGGCTGATTCCGTTGGATGAAGATCATCTATTGTTTCTGGAATCGGAACTGACGGAAGAAGCGGGGCAATATCATTTATCCTCTTACAATGTTGTTACGGGAACAATCGAACGGCTTCGGGAAGACTTCTGGCCGCTTACGGACGAGTATGATTACATCTATAATCTTCAATGGAATGCCAATGAGTAAAAACTGTTCATGCAGCGTTACCTCGGGAATGTATGGATCTTTGATCTGAAGACGGGAGATGACGATGTCCATCTTCTGAAATATCGCGTAATCCCACACTCGACGACCGGTGCTCCATCCCTATTCCTCTCAACAACCTTTGAGAGGTTTGTACATGATGATGAGAGCGGCCAATTGACTTTTTATAATAATATAGGGCTCCCGCTTCGTACTGTACACCTGCCACCGGAGCAATACGTGCCATCTGAGAAAATAAAGTGGAATCCAGCGGGCACGATTGCCTGGATGGATCGCGCAGAGGACGAACTGACTCGGATCCTTGCAGTCGATATTGATTATTTGAAAATAGCCCCTCAACAAATCGACTTCTATAATCCAGATGGTCTTCCTATTGGATCCATTCAGGCTGAAGACGGGCGTGAGGGTGCGGCATTGGAAGTTGCGGGATGGATTGACGCAAATGTCGCTGTGATGAAATCCTATACTGTAGAGCTTAAGGAACCGGAAAATGTAGGTCTGAAGATGAAGGATGTTTCCTATTACCTCTATGATGTAAGGAAGAAAAAGAAGGGAAACACCTCTGAGTCCATGCCGCCCAGTGCAATCGTGACTTCGGATCACCAAGGGGGCGATGTCGGCGATAAGGGGAATATCATTGTAAGCAATAAAGAGATAACCTATTTAAAAGGGAAATGAATGCGTTGTGGGTCATAGCCTACCGCCTTCGAGGATTTGTTACTTCAATATTTATTAACCTTGTTCTCGTAACCATACCTCCGCTTTCCAACATTCGCTTGGAAGTTTCGTTATAATACCAACAACCGCTTATAGGTGTGATGCCGTTCTGGTTGCACCAGTTTCGTAATTGTATGATAATTGCTTTCCCGAATCCTTGTTTCCTGTAGATATCATTGGTAAACATTCCTATACTAGCTAGTTTATCGAACATTTTGGACATCCCGATCAGTCCAATTCCAAGCAAATCGCCGTTTCTGTAATAGACAAATAACTGCCGACTTCTCCGCCGAGCGTAGCCCCTCTCCCCAACCCATGCCCTGCAAACCGCCTTTCTAAAACCCGCTGAGGGGTTTTCTGGAAAAATTCGCCCTACTTGTGGTACGGTTAACCGTAACGGGTTTATCGGCGAACTTCAAACGATTAATACGGCAGTTGAATGGCAACTCGAGTTACTTGACCTTCCCTCTGGACTTCTATCGTACACTGACGGGATAAAACATATTGTTGTGCTAGCTACGGCCTCGGTTTATTAGACGGATACGGAGCTAAGAGAAACCATTCACCAAGCTTGCGGACTTAATCTTAAAGAGGCAAAAACACGAAAAGGACTGCTTTCACTTGAGCAGTCCCATCCGTCTCTAGATGTTTACCCCAAGCTACCCACAAACCCCTCACTATCCTGCAGTAGCTGCTGAAGGATACGTTCAAACTCGGCAACCACATGTGCATTCGTATCTCCCGGGTTAAGAGGAATCAACCGCAAACTGTGATCATCCGAGGAACCCGGACTCTCTTCACGTCCCTCTTTGACAGGGTAGAACGCCCATACTTCCGCTACGGGACTGAGCCGTTGCAACGGCTTGCTATTGAGCCTGTCCTCCCCATAAAGAAAGTTGGACCGACTATCACTGTAAGCAATCAACTGGCTCATCTCACGGGTACGCGCGATCGTGTTCACCCTGTCTTTTTCCCAAAAATTGCGTCGTGGACGATATTTAAAATCCATCATAATGGATCCGCAGTATATCCCATTCCTATATACATCCAGTCGTCCATCCGGACGGTTATACTGCTGACGAACGTAGAGCGGGTGCACAAACATTTGTGTTTCTCTACTAGTTAAAGGTACAGAACCGTCGTATACGAAGTGCAATTGGAGTTCGCCCTTTTCCAGAATCACTCGTTCTCCTGCAGGTAACGATGGGATCAACATGCCTTCCCCATTAAAGTACAGGTTGTAAATCCAACCTCGAACAGGGTTAAACTCCAGCTTTTCCTCTAGGATTCGTAACAACTCCACATAACCCCACATTTCGTAGAGCTTATCTGTACGCTTCCATTGGTAGGAGTACAAAGGATCCAGCATAATCTCCAGCTCATCCTCTTGGAGTTCCCGATAAAGCATATAGATAGAGCGGTACCGCGCATCCTTTGTTAGCACATAAGGTACAGTAATGAGCGGCTTCTCATGCAACTGATCGTACCAGTGGGCAGAGGTGATCAGCTGAAAACCGATCTTCATCCGTTGCACCATTTCCAAATACTGCTGAAGTTCGTTAAAAACTTTACTCTTCTGTTCTAGAACGATCTTCGTACTATCCTGGAACTCGAACAGCCGCAGCTGGTCTATCTCATCTTGCAGGTCAGTTGCATACTGTTCAACTGAAAGTACAAAGTCATTCAGCACCGTGATGAGGTGCCTGACGATATGTTTAATCCATATATTCTCTGGTAAATTATAGTCAATGGTACGTACAGGCACCTTAAGAAACCCTTTAATCTCGGGGTGCCTTAACCGATGCCTCACCGTCACTTCATCGATGACGTTCGCTCGATCGGACCGGACAATATCGTATTCCTTACGTGTTCGAAAGTTAACCTTTGTGTACAGATCACTAAGCGCGGCCATAACGTTCGGGAAATGCTTCGAGATAATCATGAATTGCATCAACAGCCGAGGCGGTAGCGATTTGCCCAGCCTCTGGCCCTTAGCAAATTGTTTGCTAATAAAATCAAATGCCAACCCTCGGATAACATCCTCCAACTGTTCCCGCATGACGTTTAGCTGCTCGGTCGAAAGCTGCTTCGGTTGGATGGCGAAGGGGGCATACCAAACCTTATCTTCGCTCTCTACACGAATTTGATACGTTCCTGGAATCAAAGGGTAATAGTTTTTATTAAAGAGAGAAATGATCCCTTCATTCGGAAAGAGAAAGGCCTCCCCTTTCTCATCAAACTCTACCCCTCGGTATGGAATTGTCTCCAACCCGTACATATATAGTCTGACTTTTTCATCGGACGACGTAAAGTCAATTGTAACCTCAAGGTTTTCAATAAGTACCACCGAAGGCTCGTCAATGTGCTCATAAAAACCCTGCTCATCATCGTAAAACCGATGCACAGTCTCCAGCGTATGGCCTACCTGAAATGATAGTTTAAATGGGAGAGGACTAAATGGTATAGCCATTAATTTTCAACTCTTTCGCTTTGTGAATAAGTACATTTCTCGTTTCTGTAAAATCGGAAATGTCTTTGTATCCGTTCAATCGCTCGAGGAGTTTACTGCCTGTCACTTCACCGCTCGCATCCACCTTGCCAATCAAGTCCTTTAGAAGGCCTTCCGGGCCTCTCAACTTTGTAAGGATACGCTGCACCACTTGAATATCCAAAGCCTCCCTCTTTGAGATGTAAGGATTCTCCGGCAAATTACGAATGTAAGTATCAATTTGACGAACAACGCGAGGTCCAACACCAAGGTTTTTATTCGACTCTTGGAGCGTTTGGTGCATAGTCCAGAAGTACTCTGCTTCCCTATCACTTAACGTAAAACCTTCCGTCTGACGGAATTTGCTGTATTCCTCGAAGGAGTACGACGTCTTCCGTCCCTGAGGTTTCCGTTCCTTTTGACCCAAATATTTAAGACCGGTATATGGCAAAACGTCCAGCGATATCACATTCGCACGATCTAGTACTTTATCGGAAAAGTGATATGTGGACTCGTCAATATTGACGGTCCCTACGAACATGATATTCTCTGGTATTGTAATAACAGGCTCGTATTGAGCTGTATTATACAACCTGCCAGTTAGATCGTCATTGTACAGTCGCAAGAATCGACGCTGCGGGTCCATCTCAAGGACAGACAGGAACTGAGAGAAGTAGTGCTCTACCCGAGCCAGGTTCATCTCATCAAAGCAAATCAGATACAGCTTGCTCTTTCGGTTCTCTTCCTTTTGCGCTTGAATCAAAGTGTTAATTAGCCCGGAGTCCCCTGGACGGTACACCATGTTCAAAGCATCGACATACCCAATCAAGTCGGAATCATCGGTCCAAGAAGGACGCACTGGAATAATGACAAATTGGTCATCATCCAACCCTAGGGCACGCGCGTACGCCTGAACCAGCCTTGATTTCCCTGTTCCGCTCATCCCAGCGATGATGTTGAGCGTATTCGATTTCATGGCAGTATGAAAATTGAATAAATCCTTTTCGGAGTACTGCAAGCCCATTTCTCTAGTGACCTGAATAAAATGGTCCATAAAACGATACTCTTCGTTTTCCGTATGGACCACAATGTCTGTCTCTTCCTCGGCTGGCTCCTTCAATACAGCGGGTGGTTCTGGCAGAACGTCCTCTGGTTTCTTCGCCTCCACAGGTGTCTCAGGAACCACCGTTGCCGCCGCCGTAGCAACCTCTGAAGCAGCGTCCTGCAAGCCCTCGATAGGAGTAGCTACTTCCATAAAGGTGCTCATGTTCTGGTAGATGCTTAGTGGCATAAACATGAGTGTCGTGTTCTCTGGCGTCCCATAGCAATCTTCTAACCAATAATCTTCAAATTCACCTACCTTTAGCTGCCCGGCTATATTTAGGCAGTACCCTCCATGGGCAAA
Organism: Pristimantibacillus sp.; assembly: GCA_048976605.1. Classification (GTDB taxonomy): domain Bacteria; phylum Bacillota; class Bacilli; order Paenibacillales; family Paenibacillaceae; genus Pristimantibacillus. Next base: position 86,777 of record JBHGUX010000036.1, read on the forward strand.
CTGGTGTTTATCGAACTCCCCAATAATACTGTATCTATCTCTCTGCTTCCAGAGGATAAATTGCGGGGTGTCATTCGCTTCCGTTGAAATGCTTTCAATTCTGCCCACAAACTTATTGTTCAAAACTTTTTGAATAAAATCGTCAAATGAAACGTCATGCTTTTCCTCACTAAACACAGGAACAGGAATGAAAGTGGTGCCATGAACGTAACTGTCCGACTTCCGGATCAACCGCACCTCTTTGCCGACATAGATCTCATTATGATTCGGCAAGACCCTCTTCTGTGGTCGGAATATGAGCATATAATCATTTAAAAACCTCTCCAGCTTTTCCTTCCGCTCTTCGTCAGGCCGATAATAATCATCTTCGAAACCGTATCGGGCAAGTTCGCTAGAATAACAAGTAAATAGATTTACGTTTGGGAAACCATAGGGGGTGTCGGAAATCAATTTCACGAAAAACTGCAGCGAGTTTTGCGAGTTAATAATAATAGGCCGTTTCTGTACATCTTCTTCCGTTGCTAATAGACCTACAAAATCTACATTCCAGTCTTTATTCATGTGATGTTACCTCACTTTTTATTAATGTGTGCTTGGAGCTCTACCAATGTTGCGAATTCTTTAAAGTTATTGTCCGTAAAAGCATTTCGTAGTTTTCGCTGCTTTGAGGGTGAAATCTGGAAGGATAACATCCATATCTCTTCGGCTTGGATGCCACACTGAAGGAAGTCCTCTATTTGGCTGTTGCCTACCAATTCAACGGCGTACTTCGATGTTTGTAAGATGGACTCATTTACGCCTTCTCCTAATAGCACGACATTAGTTTTATTCAGCGTCGGATTGACAGGCTGTGTCAACGGCTTGTTAGTCTCTGCTGTCTTCGTCTCAACTTGCTTGGTAAAGCTTTTAACCTCTTCTTGAAGCTTAGCCATTTTATCCATTAACCCGACAATAATGGTCTCTTGTTCCACAACCTGTTTTCTTTCATTTTCCACCTCTGTTTTTAGTGATTTTATTTCTTCTATGTAGGCTTTTCGTTCCTTTTTCCATTCTTGTACCTCTGATTTTCTTTTCTCTCTGAGCTCTTTTAGGGCCAAACCTAGTTGAACAGCTTTGTCTTTTTCATGGGAAAGTATCTCTTCCAGCTCACGAATGAACGGTTCCGAAGGATGAGCAACCGTCTCCTTGGTTACTGGCTCTCCCCCTTGTTCTGGGATCGAATTTGTTTGAGGCTCATACTGGACAAGGCTTTCTTGTTCCAAAATCGAAGTAAAAAGAGTTTCTGCAAGAACCGCCTGTTCCGCTTCCCCAGTTATGAGAGCTATTACAACATCTGCCAGGCTGTATTTCTTGGTATCAATGAGCTCCAAGAGTTCTTCCTGATTTTTCACTTGAAGGTCTTTTACGACCCCTTCGGTTAACACTTTGTTGATATGTTTTCGCAGCTCTGTTTTTAGTCTCACAGTTTTAGTTGTTTTCTGTAGTTCGTTAATAACGTGAGGTCGTATTTGTTTTATATTGTTTCTTGTAATCTCTCGAAAACCTTTTACTTTACAGGCCGTTACAGTTGCTAGATCGTATAATACCATCTCTTCCTGCTGGGTCAGCACCCATTTCACCAATATTTTGTTCACAATTCCATGCACCTCTTTATCTTAGGGCTTTAATTATTTCCTTATTAGAGATTTCCCAAATTCCTCTTAGCAATCATCAGAAAATCAACACCCTCGCAATTTACTCGTTTTTCGAATTTTTGGAGTTAGCAACAGACTTTGCACCGCTTTATATTACAATGAATACTTCCTAATACGTTCAGTCTTATCACCTGTCTCCAACTACCTATATTTTAGCATTGATAAGAGCCATAAAGCTGTCAGCAAATATTTATTTCGTATACTTATTAGTTCTATAAGCCTATATAGAACTCCTCTCTGAAGCTGACCATATATGCTTGCTTTTCGAACATATATCGTATACTAGAGTGGTATCTAATTAATATCTAAGAGTCTTCAATAGTATTCAAAAAGCATAGAAGCAGGCGATTAAAGAAACGATACAGATGAGGTGCGTCTCCCAAGTGTATTGGAAAAGGCCTCCCTCAGGAGGCCCTAAAAATTTGCGTCATTTATGATAAGGTTCACCCCAATTAATCTTCAACTCTTGATGTTGACTTTTTGTTGAATTGCCCCTAGCAATCATCATTTGTTTCAATGTATCTCTTTGTTCGAGTATCTTGAAAAGTTGTAATACTGTATAAATATGAAAAGACATGCTATGAGATCACGATGTTAATACTTTCTGAAGCCGGTGGTTGACTCCGTGTTGACTTTCGAACCATAAAAATACACCACCAAGGTATACAAACCACACGATGATGTATTTATACTTAATATATTGTTATTTATCTTTCTGCTCTTCTTCGTCTCCCGTCTCCACCGGATTCCCCTCATCACTACTCCAATCACTCCAACTCCCCGCATACAACTTCACATTACGGTACCCTGCCGCTTCTAAAGCAATAACGTTCGGCGTAGCAGTTACCCCCGATCCGCAATAGACGATAATCTCATCGTCTGGCGATATCCCTGAGAAGCGTTCAAGCTGAGCATCAACAAGCTTCATCATACCGTCCGCCTCATACCCATCCTTCCAAAAGCGGTTCACCGCGCCTGGAATATGACCGGCCACCGGATCGATTGGTTCAACTTCGCCGCGGTAGCGTGGTGCTTCACGTGAGTCGATGAGTGTGACATCGTCTCGACCGAGACGTTCGCGTACATAGGCTGCGTCTACTACGATATCCGCCTGCTCCTGCGGTACGAATGTCTGCCCGATCACTTCGGGCAGCTTTGTCGTTACCGCACCGCCAGCGGATTGCCATGCATCGAAGCCGCCAGCTACTATGGCTTTTTCTCCAGAATGGCCCAACCACTGCAATAACCACAGCAACCGCGAAGCCATTGCGCCGCCTTGATCATCATAGGCAACGACAGAAGTTCTGTTGCCAATACCAACTGCGCCAAGCTTGTCCGCCAGTTGCTGCGCATCCGGCAACGGATGACGACCGCCAGCACCGCCAGGCTGCTTAGGTCCAGATAAGTCCCGCTCCAAGTGAAGATACACTGCACCAGGTACATGACCTGCAAGATAAGCTGCTTCGCCTGCCCCCGGATCATTCAACAGAAAGCGACAGTCCGCAATAACCAAGTTACCCTTGTTCTCGTCCTTGCCCTTCCCTTCACCCTCGCCCTCAGCCTTCATCTTCCCAACCAGCTCGTCCACATTAATAAATCGCACCACTATATCCAACTCCTCTATTCATTTTATACCCATGCGTCATTCGAGTAGCCTCGTTGCTCCCAGTACCCTACATGCTCGCCTTCGATTAGCTCTATTCGATTAAGCCATTTCACTGATTTGTATGCATACATTTTCGGAACGATGAGCCGCACCGGACCGCCAAGGTCACTCGGAATCGGCTTGCCGTCATGCATGACTGCTACCATCACATCATCCATCTGAGCCTGCTCCAGTGTTAGCGTATCGGTATAAACCCCGTCACCAGAATACAGCTTCACAGTCTTGGCACCAGACTTTACGCCCGCTTCCTGCAAGAACTGCTTGAGCGGTATGCCTTCCCATGTATTCTTATAGACGGACCAGCCCGTCACACAGTGAAAATCACTTACCTGCACGGTCCGCTTCATCGCCACGAACTTCTCCCAATCCCAATTCATTGGCTTGTCTACAAGCCCATCAATCGAGAAAGTCCAGTTCGCATTGGAAAAGGCCGGTATCGGAGTAACCGAGTATACTCGGAAGTTTCCTTGTGCCCCTCCGCCAATCGGTGGAGCAGATGCAGGCATTGGTTGCGGAGCAGGAAGCAGGTCGTTAGCATCACTTTCGACCAGCTTATCGATGCTCTGACCGCCGCCCATTCCGCTGCTAAGTGCACCGCCGATCCATTTCAAGAAAGAAGGACCCAATGCCAATGCAAGCCCCGCTCCAACGGTCCATTTAATCACCTCGCGACGACTAAATAACGCCTGCGGTCCAGTTCCGCCTACCCTCTGCCCTTCTTCTTCCGTACCCGTCTTCACCGTCCGGCGATGAGGTTCCTTCAGCCATTTGGTTCGGGTTATTGAATGATAAATAATATAAGGAAGCCCAATCCATGTTAATAGATCATGTACAGTAAGCGCGGCATTCGCCCATGCCGGTCCGACAGCCCGGAACTGCCAGAGCACAACACCGGATAGGAACCAGCCGAGCAGCAAGCTCAACACAACGAGTACATTGAACCGTTGCCATGATTTGCCTCTCAATTGCTTCCAATGCTTCGCTGCGAGCATGAGGTAATACAGTACAGGCAATATCGAAGCAATACCGATAACAATATGTAATCCTTTCAACCATACCCGGCCTTCGCCAAGCACCCCGCGCCAGAACCCTCCGAGCAACACAAGTCCGGACAAGGCAAGGATTACAACGATCCAGCCATTCCAAACGTGAATGGACATGAGCTTTTTACCATAACCTCGTCTAATGCCGGCAAGCCACTTCATCTTCCACTAGCACCTCCATCCCGCAACTGTACATCCTCAACTAAACAGGCTTCCTCCTCTCGGGCTAACCGCTCAACTACTATTTCAATCTTATTCTTCCATTATAACTCTCAGAAGCAGCATGAAGAAACCCTGCCGAGAAGGCAGGGCTCTAGCGCATTCATCATCTAATATAACTCATTTAACACTCATCCCTATTTGGTCAAAATAATCGGTCCAACGTCCGTTATTGATACCGTATGTTCGAACTTCGCCGTTACACTGCCGTCAATAGTCCGTGCTGTCCATCCATTGACGGCTATACCAACGGCTGCTTGACCAGCCGTTAGAATGGATTCAATCGTAATGATCATACCTTCTTCAAACCGTTGGTCTTGCCCATCGTTGCCAACCGAATTCACTTTCGAACTTAACGATTCATGAATAACGCGGCTGCTGCCTTGACCGCCACAGTCTGTTATGACCTGATACCCCGCTCTCTCGGCATACAGCGCAATAGCATGATTAATATCATTAAGACAGTTACCCGGCTTCGCTTGCATGATACCGCGATTCAACGCCAGCTTGGCTACATCAAGCAGACTGCTTATTTCAGATGCAGGATCACCAATCGGATACGTCCAAGCCGAACTCACTTTCCAGCCGTTTATATCCGCAACCATATCAATCTTAACAATATCTCCTTGCGATAAAGGTTCTGAATTGGGCAGTCCATTACAGACGACCTCATTCACCGATGCGCTGATCGCATATGGATACCCGTGATATCCCTTTTTAGCCGGGAGTGCCCCTCGTTCGAGCATATACCGTTCCGCAAAACGGTCAATCTCCAACGTCGTTACTCCGGGAGCGATTCGTCTGGCTATCGCTTTATGGCATGCAGCAACAATTTGTCCTGCTTTTCGAATCAACTGAATTTCTTCCTTGGACTTCAATCCCATTGCCATGTTACGCATCCCTCCTCTATTCACCCTATTCGAAGAATCGCGGGGACATAACATGTAATGACATATCTGACCTATAAAATTTTACGACATGAGAATCGATATCTCACAATAGCTTTCGTTGAATAGAAAAAAGGCCCTATCCCTGTGATACGCACAGAGACAAGGCCCTACTTATTCTTGTGATCAGCCGACCGAGGAGTTGATTCTGCCCATCTCGTCTTCAACCAAAATCGTCAATTCATCCTCATAGCCACCGGTGATGCGATACTTCCGAATATACTCTCGAACAAATTTGCGCGGGTCCTTGGGTTGAAAAATCCTCGTAAGTTCTTTCAGGCTTTCCTTGACTTCATTCTGGCTATGTTTCGCCATGAAATCTCCTCCCCTATACGTTGGATGGTCGTCCTAAACAGCGAAATTCGAGAACGGATGCGGCTCTTCACCGCAATACCCCCATCGGTGCAGGCAACTCCATGGTCAAAAGAGTCACAATCTTTGCATTTTTCTTACTATTATATCAGTTCCATTCTAAATGTGAAACAGACAATTGTTATTGATGTCCAACTATGGTTTATAAATAGTATGTTCAGATGGAGATTCGGCATCCTCTTCGGATGCCTTTGTGCCGCCGATTGGAGGCGGGTTGTCTACTGATGAATGGAATGTCGTGCGTTCCTTTTCTTTGTGAAACATTCGTAAATATGCAATTACGCCGATAACTGCGACCACTATACCGAACGCTAGCAGCAACGTCGTGATCCAATTGTCTATCATTTTCCCGCCTCCTTTTCCTATTATATTTATCGGTATTAAACGAATTGATTTTCAGTCCATTCGACAAACAAATTGATTACCATATATAGGATATATTATATCGAATTAAAAACGCCACAGCAACATGTCTCAATCCCCATACTTCACTGTCTTAGACATAATTCGATACGATCCGCTGCCCCAAGCAATCAGCTTGCCACCTTCATCTTTCACTGTGCCTTGAAGCGTGATGGTTCGCCCAATGCGGTGCATGATCTCCGCTTCACATATAAGTGTCCCACCCTTGGCGCTTTCAAGAAAATGAGTATTCATCTGCGCCGTTACGGTCTTTTCACCTGGACAAGCGAGTACGACGACCAGCCCCATTGCGTTATCGAGCAGAGACATCAATACGCCGCCATGGACCATATCGATTAGATTCATATGATGTTGATCCGCTTGGAGAGAGATTGTCGCTTTCTCCGTATCCACTTGAACAATTTCACAGCCTAGCATTCCCCAAAATGTCGCCTGAGCTCGCTCCGCCAGCTTTGTTAAATGTTCAGCTTGCTCAGCCTCTTGCATCACGAACCCATTGCTTAAATCTGACACGCGTATTCACCGCTTTCATTTTGGTGTTGCTTTCTCCATCTCTTCCTCCTGCAGCTTGCGCCTGAGCACTTTGCCGATCATTGTCTTCGGAAGCGTTTCCCTAAATTCATACAGATGAGGAACCTTATAAGCCGCAAGCCGTTCTCTGCACCAATGATTAAGCTCCTCTGCTGTCACTTTCCCGTCCTCTTTTAACACGATAAAAGCTTTGACTGTCTCGCCGCGGTATGGATCCTTGACTCCGACTGCTGCCGCTTCTAGAATGGCTGGATGCTCATAGAGCACCTCCTCCACATCACGTGGATAAATGTTAAACCCGCCCGCAATAATAACATCCTTCATCCGGTCGACTATGATAAAATAGCCCTCATCATCCATATAACCCAAATCGCCAGTATAGAGCCAGCCATCGCGCAACGTACGTGCTGTCTCCTCAGGATGATTCCAGTAACCCTTCATCACTTGTGGTCCACGCGCTACAATTTCTCCAATCTCGCCGCTAGGCAGCACATTGCCTGATGGATCAACTACAATAACATCGGTGTCTGGCAGAGGCAGACCAATTGTACCGATTTTGCGGCGTCCCCATATCGGGTTTGCATGCAATACTGGAGAAGATTCTGTCAATCCGAACCCTTCAATCAGCCGCCCGCCAGTCAAAGCCTCGAATTGCTCCTGCACCTCTAACGGTAATGCCGCCGAACCGCTTATACATACTTCGATCGAAGACAAATCTGTCTCCGAAGCCAGCTTGTGATTAATCAATGCCACATACATAGTTGGAGCACCTGGAAAAATAGTAGGCTTTCGTTTGCTAATCGTATGAAGCACCGTCGCCGCCTCGAACCTTGGCAACAGGATCAACGAGCCAGCCCGCAGGACAGACATATTCATAAGTACCGTAACTCCGAACACATGAAACAAGGGCAACGCTGCTAGAAATCTCTCCTTACCATCCTGTGCCTTGTAACACCATGCCGAGATTTGCAACGTATTGGCTACGAGATTGCGATGGGTCAGCATCACTCCTTTCGGTGTACCCGTCGTTCCTCCTGTATACTGCAGTGCGGCCAAATCTTCGCTGGCTATGGACGAGATCACAGGCAGATTCGAGTTAGCCGAAAGCAACTTACGGTAAGCGATAACACCTAACATGCCATAAGGGATATCTGCGCGAAAGCCTTCTTTTCGCTGTTTGAGCGGGTAGAGAAGGTTTTTGGGAAAAGGCAGTCCGTCCTTGATCGATGTTACGATGACATGCTTAAGCTTCGGCAACGGACCAGCCTCAGGCCGTTCTCCGCGAACTCGCGCCACCCGGGCATAGAGAAGATCAACCGTAATTAGTGCTGAAGCTCCGCTATCAGCTAGCTGATACTCCAGCTCACGCTCGACATAGAGCGGATTGGTCTGCACGACAACGGCACCTAACAGCAGCGTACCGAAATAGGCAACAACCGCTTGCGGACAGTTCGGCAGCATGATTGCCACGCGATCTCCTTTGTTGATACCTAACGATATGAGTCCATTAGCCAGGCGGCAAGCATCTTCATACAGCTCTCGGTAACAGACCGACTTGCCCATGAAGTGAATCGCTTCATTATGCGGGTATTTCTCCGCTGCCTTGGTGAGGAAATCACCAAGACTCCCCCGTGAATATGCGATAGAGGGCGCTACCTCATCTGGGTAATAGCGAAGCCAAGGCTTTGGCGGATCGGCGCCATTAAGCAATGGGCCCTGAGGGACAGAGTCAGCGTTAGGATCGGTTAGTGGGTCGGATAGTGGGTCAGATGGTGTTTCGGATGTGTCTTCTGTAGTATCTTCGGGCAGTAGTTCGCCTTCGGATGAGGATGCTTCAACTGGTTGCTGTAGTGCATCAGGTTCTGGGGTTGTTTCTGCGAGTGGTAGGACTTCTGGTGGTGATGGTTCTTCTAACTCGGCTGATGCATTAGTTTCTGGAGTGTCTTCAAGTGCTGATCCTTCTGATGTTGATGGATCATCTAATAGCGCTGGTGCTTCATCATCTAGAGAGTCTTCTGCTATCGGTCCTTCTAGTCCTGATTGTTCTTCTTGCGATGAGACGTCTCCCGACTCTAAGCCGGAATTGGGATCAGGTTTGGACAGGTCAATAACTTGTGCAGATAGCTCTGACGAGTCATCGTCTTGCTTCACCGGATTCTCCGGTTCCTCCAATTCTTCGAGTACTACTTGCGGTTCTATTTCAGATTCTAATATTTCTTCTGAACTTGCTATTTCCCCAGCTTCTGGAGAAGCCTCAGGCGGTGGTGCACCTGAGGACGATAATTCGTCTGGCTGAGCTGACCCCTCAGATTCAAGGGAGTCCGCCTCTAGTATGATCTGCTGAGCGAGCTCTGGCTGCTCCGACTGTTCTGCCGGTGTCTTCTCGATGGGTGCTGAATCGGATGACTCCATCCCATTCTCAGGAATACGCGGGTCTTGCGGTTTGAGTGGATCCATACGGCGTTCCCCCTCCTACACAATGTAATGCTCGCTGCGTATGACGCGTGCGGCAATCTCCCGTTTCACAGCTACCGTATCGATTAACGGCGAGCGCATGAGCTTTTTCAACACAGAAAGCTGCATTTGAAGTCCATCGCCCCGTTCCAGTGCTGCCAAAGCCAGCTTCGCATAAGATTCGATTCGGTCCATCGCTTCCTGCGTGAATACCTCAGTCATTTGGATCGCATTAGCTGTCCGAGATTCAGAACCAGCTGACGGATTGCTGCTGTTTGCCTCGACCATCTTTTGCGTGCGGAGCAAGGCACTCTCGATGGCGAATAACTGAATCATGATGTCTGCGAGTGAACATAACACCTCTTGCTCCTGCTCCAAGCGAACGCCTAGCTTTTGCACCGCTAATCCGCCTACTGCGAGGAACGCTTTTTTCGCTTGTGCTACCCGATAAGCTTCCTTGCTAAGCGGCTCGTCAAAAGCAGGTATCGACATTGGCTTCAACAATTCTGCCTGTAGAGCTTGCGCTTTGCTGAGCAAAGGCAACTCGCCTTTCATTGCTTTTTTCAGCAACGTTCCCGGAATAAGCATCCGATTGATTTCATTCGTCCCTTCAAAAATCCGATTAATTCGCGCATCCCGATAAATCCGCTCTACTCGGTACTCACGGATATAACCGTAACCGCCGTGAATTTGCACCCCCTCATCCGCAATAAAATCGAGTGCTTCCGATGCAAATACTTTTATAATCGAGCATTCCAGTGCATACTCGCTTATAGCCAGCGCAGCCATTCTGCCTGCATCGGGTGAATCCGCATCTGCTTCTGTCGTGCGCAGCATTTCGTCAATCCACCCTGCCGTCCGATATACCATGCTTTCCATCACATAGGTCCGGATGTTCATGTCCGCCAGCTTCGCACCTATTAACGGATAAGAGGAGATCGCCTTGCCGAACTGTTTTCTCGTATTCGCATATTGGGACGCAAGCGCAATGGTCTCTTTTGACGAACCCAAACAGGCTGCTCCAAGCTTGAACCGTCCAATATTGAGAATATTGAAGGCGATATGATGCCCTTTGCCAATCTCACCAAGCACCTGATCGACCGGTACCGCCACATCTTCGAAGAATAACGGGCAGGTCGACGACCCTTTGATGCCCATTTTATGCTCTTCAGGTCCGATACTGAGCCCTGGCATATCCCTCTCCACAATGAATGCGGTAAAAGCTTCACCATCCACCTTTGCGTATACGATAAACAAGTCCGCAAATCCAGCGTTCGTAATATAGAGCTTCGAGCCGTTAAGCAAGTAATGGGAACCGTCAGGCGACAGCCTTGCGGTTGTTTTTGCACCCAAAGCATCCGATCCAGAAGCTGGTTCGGTCAAACAATAAGCGGCAATCAGCTCCCCGGCAGCCAGACTAGGCAAATATTTGCGTTTCTGCGCTGGTGTGCCAAAAAAGACAATCGGAAGCGTACCAATGCCTGTATGCGCTCCAACAGATAACGCAAAGGAAGACGCTCGTGACAGCGTCTCTGCCAATAAGGTGGTGCTGACTTTATCCAGTCCAAGCCCGCCATAAGCCTCGGGTACGTCAGCTCCAAGCAGCCCTAGCTCCCCAGCCTTGCGCATCAGCTTGACCGTCAGACTGTAATCAAGCCCTTCAATCTCCGCATCAAAAGGAAATATCTCACCCTCCATGAAATCCTGCGCTGCGGTGGACATCATCCGCTGTTCTTCTGTGAAATCCTCCGGTGTCACCGTCGCCGATGGCAATGCATCCTCCACGACGAACCTTCCTCCAAAACGAATGTTTTTGGTCATGTTGTAGGTCTCCTTCCCCTTAATAGACTTCGATGACTCCCGCAGCGCCCATGCCGCCGCCAATACACATCGTCACAACTCCAATTCCACCGCCGCGACGCTGCAGCTCATGAATAATAGATACGGTTAGCTTCGTTCCTGTACAACCAAGCGGATGTCCAAGTGCAATCGCTCCACCGTTGACATTTACTCGTTCGGGATCAATGCCGAGCTGTTCAATAATAGGTACAACTTGTGCAGCAAAAGCTTCATTGATCTCAAAAAGATCGACATCCTCCAGTTGAATGCCCGCTTTGGAGAGCACCTTCGGCACTGCTTCGATTGGTCCGATCCCCATTACCTCTGGTGCCACCCCAACCACGCTAAAGCTGCGAATAGCAGCCAGCGGCTTTAGCCCCAGCTCATTCGCCTTTGCTCGGCTCATGACAATTACTGCCGCTGCACCGTCGCTCATCTGCGAGGAATTGCCCGCTGTAACCGTCCCTTCGCGGGCAAAAGAAGGCTTCAGTGCAGCTAGTGTCGCAGGCGTCGTCTCTTGCCGAACGCCTTCATCCACCTCGAATGATTTGCTGCTCTCCCATGGTCGCCCAGCATCATTGACACCCGTTCGTCTCGCTATGACGGAGACGATCTCATCCTTGAAGCGGCCGGCTTCGATGGCCGCTGCTGCTTTGCGGTGGCTTTCAGCCGCATACGCATCCTGCGCTTCGCGCGACACGTTATAGCGGCGAGCCACCTCCTCGGCGGTGTGACCCATGCCCATATACACCTCCGGCATCGAGTCTACGATGCCGGGATGCGGAGACAGCTTGAAGCCGGTCATCGGCACATGGCTCATGCTTTCTACACCGCCTGCGGCGATCACATCGGCTTCACCAAGCCGAATCCTCTCCGCCGCATAGGCAATGGACTGCAATCCAGAGGCGCAAAACCGGTTAACCGTAACCGCCGGTGTGGTAATAGGGAACCCTGCGTACAGCGAAATCACCCTCGCCATATTCAGTCCCTGCTCGCCCTCCGGCATTGCGCATCCTATGATGACATCCTCCACATCCTCCGCCTTCAGGCCGTTCGCCCGCTCCAGTGCAGCGGACAGCACGGCTCGCCCGAGATCCTCAGCCCTCGTCTCAGCCAAGCTCCCTTTCTTCGCTTTCCCGACCGCTGTTCGCACAGCCGAGACAATAACCGCGTCGCACTCATGCTCGACAAATCGGTTGTTCGTACTCATTGCAGCTCCCCCTTCCTTATCGCAGCGCCCTTAGTGGTCGCTGGCGTAGCCTTGCTTGGTTATGTGTTGGTTGGTTGGTCGTTGACGGCATTAAAATTAAAGCACATTCAACTTTAATGCCGTTGCTGATCGACTTAACGCAACTGCCTTAATTACGCAGCGGCTTGCCGGTGGCAAGAACGTGGCTCATCCGCTCCTGCGTTTTGCGTTCGCCGCATAGGCTGAGGAACGCTTCGCATTCCAGATCGAGCAAATATTGCTCGCTTACCTCAGTGCCTGGCGAAGCATCACCGCCGGCCAGCACATGCGCCAGCTTCGTGGCGATTAAGGCATCATGCTTGCTGATCATTCCGCTCAGCTGCATGCTCTTCACGCCCAGCCGCATGACGGCCTTCCCTTCGCGGCCGGCCACTCGTATCCGCGATTCCTGCGGCGCCGAGTAGCCGGCTCGATCTAGCTCCAGCACTGCTCGCTTCGCTTCGGCTATACGAGCATCCTGCCGCATAATGACGCGGTCCTGCGGCCGCTTCAAGCCTAGCTGCTCGACATCGAAGCCGCTCGTTGAGGTACGAGCCATCACTATCGTCTCGAACAGCGCATTCAGATGCGGCTGAATATCGCCGCCTGATGCGCGATTCGCAGCCATAATAACCGCTTCTTTCGATCCGCCTCCAGCTGGGATGAGACCAACTCCCGTCTCCACTAAGCCGAAGTACGTTTCCGGTGAATAAATAATTAGATCCGCTGGCAAGCAGGCTTCCACCCCTCCGCCCAAGGTCATTCGATGCGGTGCCGCTACGACAGGACGATCCAATCTCTTCAGTCCCAGCATGCTGGATTGGAACAATCGGATGATGTTCTCAACCTCATCCCATTCCTCGTTCTGCGCTTCCATCAACAACAGCATTAGATTCGCTCCAACACAGAAATTGCGTCCTTCATTAGCAATAACTAAGCCCCGCCAATTGCTGCTGACCTCCTCCGTTGTCTGCCGAATGGCATCGAGGATATCACCGCCGATCGCATTATTCGGCGAATGAAATTCGAGGCATACGACTTCGTCGCCGAGATCGATTAAGCTGGCGCCTGAGGTACGCAGGACGGTTTTGCCGGATTCTTTTAACGCGTATAAGGAAATATCATCTTGATCCTGCTGCTCCTTGACATAAGCGCCATGAGAAACATAGACCCGTTTGCCATCCTCAGCTCCATAAAAGCTGCTATTCCCCTGATCCAGCCAATTCAGTACCCATTCAGGCACCTCATCGCCTTCCGCACGCATCCGTTGAACCGAGGCATTTACACCTATCGCATCCCATAATTCGAACGGTCCCAGTTCCCAACTGAACCCCCATTTCATTGCCTTGTCTACATCAACGATCGAATCGGCGATAACGTCAACTTGCTCTGCCGCATACAAAAGCGTGCGCTTGATCGAATGCCATGCAAACAGCGAAAAGCGATTGCCTGGCTCCGCCTGAAGCAGTGCCCGAACCTTGGCTGCGGAGCCTTTTGCCGATTTGGCTGCATCAATAACCGTTGAGCTTATTTGCCGCTTCGGCAAATAGGTGAGCGACTTCAGATCAAGTGCTTCGATCTCGCTGCCGCCCTTAGCAGATTTCACTTTGCGGTAGAAACCACTGCCTGATTTTTCACCAAGCCTGCCGGAAGCCACAAGCTGCTCCAGTATAGGCGGTCTTGTGAACACTTCCCGTTCAGCCGGATTATCACTGCGCTCACGAACATTGTCCACGACATGCAGGAGCGTATCCAGACCGACGAGGTCGAGCATGCGGAACGTCGCGGTTTTGGGTCTGCCCATTGCCGGCCCGGTAAGCGCATCCGCCTCTTCTATCGTCAGTCCGAACCGAATTGTCTCCTCAAGCGTAACGAGCATCCCATACGCACCAATTCGATTGGCAATGAAATTCGGTGTATCCTTCGCTGCGACGACACCTTTTCCGAGTCGTTTCTCGCATAGCTCCGTGAGCTTGGCGACTACTTCAGGATCCGTATCCGGCGTCGGCACGACTTCTACCAGCTTCATGTACCTTGGAGGATTGAAGAAATGGGTTGCCGCAAAATGCTGCCGGAACGCCTCACTTCTACCCTCCGTCATCTCCGCTACTGACAAACCGGATGTATTCGTACTTACCAGCGTACCCGGTCTCCATACCGTCTCTACTCTTGCCAAAAGCTCACGCTTCACATCAAGCCGCTCAACGACCGCTTCGATAATCCAGTCCACTTCCGACAGCTCTGCAAGATGGTCCTCCAAATTACCAGCTGTAATAGCAGTTGCGAACTTTGCATCATAGAGCGGTGCAGGCTTGGTCTTGACTAAACGCTGCAGCGCCGACTTCGCCAGCCGATTGCGAACATGCGGATGCTCCAGCGTCAGGCCAAGGCTCTCCTCCTCCGCAGTCAATGACTGCGGTACAATATCGAGCAGCAATATGCGCATTCCGGCATTCGCAAGGTGGGCGGCAATTCCCGCTCCCATCACACCGGAACCAATTACAGCGGCGCGTTTTACCGCACCGGTTCGATTGAATACCATTCTCGAATCCCCCCTTTTTGTCACCATCATCACTATCACTCTGCTAACCTTCTCATCGCTTTAAGCTTGATTCTCCGGCGATCCAAACACGCTCTCAGCGAGCAGTTCGGCAACATCACGCGCTGCCACCTTGTCATCCGCCTCCAACGCCTTCAATCCATCCTCCATCATCGTCAAACAATACGGGCAAGCCGAACCGATTACAGTAGGCTTCACTTCCAGCGCCTGTGCTGTTCTTGCGCTGTTCACCCTTACACCGCTTTGCTCCTCCATCCACATCAACCCGCCGCCTGCGCCGCAGCACATGCCGTTTGACCGTGAACGCTCCATTTCCTCCAGCTCGACGCCAGGGATCGCTCTCAACACATCGCGAGGCGCCTCATAGATATCGTTGTACCGCCCCAAATAACAGGAATCATGGAAGGTGATCTTCTCCCGCAGTGCATGCACTGGCTTCAGCCGCCCCTCCTTCAATAGCCTCGCTAACAGCTCAGTATGATGCTCCACCTGCACATCCGCAGATAATCCAAAATCGGAATATTCATTTTTCAACGTATTGTAGGTGTGCGGGCAGACGGTAGCGATTGAGGTTACGTCGTATTTTTGCAAAGTCTGGATGTTGTCCCGACATAGCTCTTGGAATAACAGCTCATTGCCGATTCGGCGAGCCGTATCGCCTGAGCTTCGCTCTTCCAGACCAAGCGTTGCGAAGGATACGCCTGCGTAATCAAGCAACCGTACGACATCGTACAGAACGCGCCGACTGCGCGTATCATACGAACCCATCGAACCAGCCCAAAGCAGCAGCTCCGGCTTGCGCCCTTGCTTTTTCAACTCTTGCATCGTCATAACTCGGACACCTGTGCGGCTCTCACAATCATCGATCCATGCGGCCCGTTCCGCTCTCGGCAGCCCCCACGGGTTGCTTTGACGCTCAATATTCTGCAACGCACGCTGACCGTCCGATGGCATCCGACCCTCCATCAGCACCAAAAACCGGCGCATATCGATAATTTTATCGACATGCTCATTGCCAACCGGACATACCTCTTCGCAATTGCGGCAAGTTGTACACGCCCACAGCTCTTCCTCCGTCATGACGTCACCGATCAACTCCATTTCTTCCGCCTTTGAACCATCACGAGCTTGCCAAGCTTGCGCCTGAGCAGCCATCGTTGGTGCTATCGACGTCATGGTGCTGCCCTCGAATCCTTCTTCCCAGACCGGCATCACCGCTCCCATCGAATGGGCTCCCGCAAGCCTTCCTCCCATCGCAGCTGGTATCCACGGTGATTTGGAGGTGATCGCGGCACCTTTTTCGGTGAGATGGTCACGAAGTTTAATCATGAGATGCATCGGTGACAGCAGCTTGCCTGTATTGGATGCGGGACAGACATTCGTGCAACGTCCGCATTCGACGCAAGCATACAGATCCACGAGCTGTTTTTGATTAAAATGCTCCACTTGCCCTGCGCCGAACACTTCCGCCTCCTCATCCTCCAGATTCAACGGCGCAAGCTTGCCGACCACCTTCCCGCGGCCTAACCAAAGATTGACCGGAGCTGTGATCAGATGGAAATGCTTCGACTGCGGCACGTAAACCAGAAACGACAGCAAAACAATTAAGTGAAGCCACCACCACAGCTCATACCCTGCTGCCGCTGCCACACTTCCTCCTTTGATGCCCATGATGCTAAGTAAATCCGCCAATACAGAGGATACCGGCGCATAGTTGTCGCCAACGAGATGTGATGTACTCGTACCTAATGCCGCTGCTTCACTGCTCACAAGTCGTTCAAATGCTAAAGTAAACAACACTGTGAGCATCAAGCTTCCGAGGAACCAAAGCACAAGCGAAGGCTTCCAGCCGCGCTTCAAGCGAGGCAACCGTTCTCCATAACGACGATAGGCACCATACAAGACAGCCAGCAAGACGAGTGAAACCGTCAGTTCCTGGCTCCAAGCAAATTCGTTATACAGGGGAAACGGTATCGGATGCCCGCCGCTTAGCTTTTTCCAGATCAGATCAGCCGCACCGAATTGAAGCATAATGAAGCCGTAAAAATAAATCAGATGCATAATCCCGCTTCTAATGTCATGAAGCAGCTTGCTATGACCAAGCATCTGCCCCGTGAAGCTGCGCGATGCCCTTGATTTCGGCATCGACTTATTGGGCCGCCACTCAAAGGGGACTGGCCTGCCCAGCTTCATGTAACCCACTCTCCGCAGTACGACGGTCGCAAATGCGGAAGCGGCCAGCAACACGACCCCTGCGAACAAAACCCATCGGATAACGGCTGCAAGATGTTCCCCCAACCAATCGAACGCTGTCAGCATGTGCTGCGCCCTCCTCCCTTAGCTTGAATCGGACAAGCTTAAAGCGCTTACAGAAAACCGCGGTGCTCCAGTATATGAGTCCAATTACGTGAACATGCCGCCCCATTTGGTCGCATTAGACGGTCTATTTAACCTAGATCGGACATAATGTAGCACTGATGGACAACAGGTAAACTGGGTTGGATTTACTATTCTTGAATTGAAAAAGGGGGCGCGCGATAAAATGCTTAACATTGTCGTTCTTCTTAAGCAAACATTTGATACGGAGGAAAAAATCATCGTCACGCCGACTGGCGTATCTGAGGGAGATGTGAAGCTCATCATTAATCCTTATGATGAGTACGCTCTTGAGGAAGCCTTGCGGCAGCGAGAGCAGCATGGCGGTCAGGTGCGTGTTATTACTTGCGGTCCCGAGCGTGCTGAGGAGGCGCTTCGGACAGCCCTCGCAATGGGAGCCGATGAGGCAATTAGGCTCAATACGAGCGATATTCCGACTGACGACGGCTATGCTGTCGCCGCAGTGCTGGCGGAGTTAATCCGGCCGCTGTCGCCGGATTTGCTGCTCGCTGGCTTATTCGCCGTCGACAGCGGCTCAGGCAGCGTCGCTTTGCAAATCGCCCAGCGGCTCGGGCTGCCGCATGCTTCATCGGCTGTGAAGCTCGACATTGTGCAGGCAGATGCAGCCGCAGCATCAGGTGCGAAGCCGGATGTCTCGGCAGAAAGGTTCGCCATTGTGGAACGTGATGTCGAAGGTGATACCGAGACAGTCGTCATTCCTTTGCCAGCGCTGATTACAGCTCAGCAAGGGCTGAACGAGCCTCGTTATCCTTCGCTGCCAGGCATAATGAAAGCGAAGAAGAAGCCGCTGACTCGCCTATCGGCTGATGAGATTGACACGGGCGGGGTTGCCGCCGCTCTTGGGAAGCGAACGGTACGGACGGAATTATTTCCGCCTGCACCGCGAGCCGCTGGCCAACGGCTCGCCGGCGGTCCCGCCGAGCAGGCAACTGAGCTAGCTAGACTGCTGCAAACCGTGGTTGCACCGCAGCGGTAAGGCTGTTAGGGGCATGCTCGGGGACGATTTGTAGGAACTCTTCCCACCCGGGTTCCGAATTCGATGTTCAGGCTGAACAAGAGGCAACTCAAAAAGCAGCCCTATTCGCCCCATGAGTCGGAGCCTCACTATTTAGTGAGGGAATCTCACTAATTCACCTTCTTTGCCTAGGTCATCTCGGATTAGTGAGGTTTTCCGCTCTATTAGTGAGGAAGCATCAGTATTAGTGTGGAAAACCTCACTGTTACCTCCATTGTCACCAGTTGAGCTCCAATCAGTGAGGTTAGTCTCACTAATAAGGAAAACCGTTACCATAAAACACATTCGCTGTTTCCCGCAGCCTCCAGAGTAAGTATTCAACCTCAAACGAATCGGAGAAGCAGCTTTAGTAAGTGCTACTTATACTTAATATGCTTATTCCTAGAAGGGGGATGAACCTCAATGACAAGAACAATACTTGTATTCGCTGAATGTAGAGACGGCAAGCTGCGCCGCGTCGCGCTGGAAGCGCTCGGCGCAGCGCGGCAGCTCGCAGGCGAAGACGGCTCGGTCCATGCCGTCCTCGCCTGCTCCGGCAGCGCGGCCGATGAAGCGGCCGCGCTAACTGCGCGAGGAGCGGACGTCGTGCATATCGCCGACGATCCGATCCTTCGCGCCTACGCGCCCGAGGCGTACATCGCCGCCTTAGGCGCTGCGATGGATGCGGTGCGGCCGAACGCTTTGCTGCTCGGCCATACTGCGATGGGGCGCGATCTCGCGCCCCGACTGGCCGCGGCCTACGGCGCCGGCCATATCGCAGACGTCATCGCCATGGATATCAGTGGCGATGATGCTGTCTTCACACGCCCGCTCTACGCCGGCAAGGCGTTCGAGCGGCGCAGCTTCTTGCCGGGCCATCCGTGGGTCATCACGGTGCGCCCGAACAACTTGCCGCCGGCAGAGCCCGTCGATGCCGGCGCTCGTCAGGGCACGGTGCAGCTGCTGCCGTTCACCGTGCCGCAGCTATTCACCGCCGTGCGCTCACTCGTTCGCCGCACTGGCGGTCAGCTTGATCTCGCCGAAGCCGACGTTGTCGTTTCCGGCGGCAGAGGCGTGCGCAGTGCAGCGGGCTTCGAGCCGCTGCAAGCGCTAGCCGGCGTGCTCGGCGGTGCGGTCGGTGCCTCCCGCGGTGCATGCGACGCCGGCTATTGCGGTTATGCCCTTCAAATCGGGCAAACCGGCAAAGTCGTTACGCCGCAGCTTTATATCGCCTGCGGCATCAGCGGCGCGATCCAGCATCTCGCGGGAATGAACCAATCCCGCGTCATCATTGCAATCAACAAAGACCCCGACGCCCCCATCTTCAGCGTCGCTGATTATGGAGTAGTCGGGGACCTATTCGAGGTTGTTCCACTATTAACCGCCGAACTGCAGCGAGCTTTATCTGTCTGAATCATTATCTGATCTATCTCAATCAATTGTCTCACTAGTTATCTCTGAATCAATATCCGACCTATCTCAGTCATGGCTCACTATTACTTGTTGAGTCTTACTATTACTAAGTCTCACTAGTCAGTTATTTAATCCATTATCTGAGCCGTAACACGACCATGACATGTTAATTGATCAATTTACTATGCTGTTCTAAGCAACATAGCCAGCCTCTAAGCAAAATCCGGTCGAATCTCACGAACGCAGTCTGACGAATCATACGCTTCGTCACCAACTGCGTTCGTTACCGGATAGGCACGCAGCCTATACGAGTCCAATGGCTCCAGATGCTTGCGCAATGATCGATAGTCATTGATACGCGGATTGAGCCAATCTTCCATGCCATCCTCGTCCATGATGATCGGTACGCGCGGCTGCCATTGTGACATCGTACCAGAGGAAGGTGCCGTAATCATCGTAAAGGCTCGCACCTCATTGCCGCTGTAATTTCGCCATGCATCATAAAATCCAGCAATACCGAACAACCGCTGATGAGGAACAACGATATGCATTGCTCGAGGGTCCTTATGAAGGCCATCGTTTTGCCAACCAAAAAAACCGCTGCAAGGAATAATACATCTTTGCCTCCGCAGCATCCGATCGAAAAACTTCTTCTCCGGCAACATCGTAACATCCGCATTCACGGAATCTTTCGCCCAGAACGGGAACAGTCCCCATCTGGCATCATGCATCGTCCGTTGCCCCCATCGATCATTCATGACGATCGAAACCGTCTGTGTTGGGGCAACATTGAAGCGGTTCGAGTAACAATGGATAAGCTTATGCACATGAAAAGCCTCGACCATATCACCGACTTCCGCCGTAATCGAATACCTTTCAATCATATGACCCGCCTCCTTTTTACCAAGTATTTGCATAAAAGGAGGTTCCTTATTCGTGCTCAGTCAACTTATTGTGTAAAACGTTTGCGGAACTTCAGCGGAGGCATACCCGTCTGAGCTGCGAACAGCCTTGAAAAATGCGGGGTCTGACGGAATCCTGTCTCCTCAGCCACACGAGCAATGGTCCAATCTGTTTTGATAAGCAGCAGCTTCGCCTGATCCAGCCGATAATAGAGCAAATATTGCTGCGGTGTGCAGTCGAATACCTCGGTCATGCACCTTGTAATATAGTTCGTATGTAATTGAAGAGCATCACTGAGCATCGTATTTGTAATGGTCGTTCTATAGTTCATTTTCAAATAAGCAGCTGCACGTTCTGCCACTGATACTCCAGCCTTCGCCGCATCCGTACGCCAGCCCTCATCAAGCATTTGCAGCAAATGCAGGAATCTCTGCTGACGTTCCCAGAACGCACCATGCGAGGAGCTTTGGGCCGCATCATGCAGTTGTGAGAAGATTAGCTTCGCTTCATCTGGGAAGGATAGCTTCATTTTTTTCGGC
Organism: Pristimantibacillus sp.; assembly: GCA_048976605.1. Classification (GTDB taxonomy): domain Bacteria; phylum Bacillota; class Bacilli; order Paenibacillales; family Paenibacillaceae; genus Pristimantibacillus. Next base: position 107,999 of record JBHGUX010000036.1, read on the forward strand.
AACCGAATCGCATAGGTGTAATAATCCCCTCGAAGTGAACCGCTCTGACTTCCCTCTGTCTCCTCCCAAGCTCCAACCGTCTGGAAATGTACCCAGTCAAAAATGGTCTCTTCTTGGCAAGGCTTGAAGGAACGATGCCAGCGATCAGGACGCAGAATAAGAACGTCTCCCGGATTAAGCGTCCACCTATGATCTCCTTCAACAATATGCAGCGCACCCTGTTGCACAAACAGCAGGTCGAACACACCGAGGTTCGTCCGGTTCGGATGCTCATCACCTGCTTGATAGGTTAAACGATTTGATTCTATGAAAAAAGGCAGCGGCGGCGAACGAAAGGTTAGCAGCAATTCCTCTGACAATGTTAATCTCTCCTTGTGTACTATGTATGTGTGTGTTTGCATGCAAAAAACAACTCTAGCAACTTGCAATCTCTTTCAAATCTATTGCCATGTTACAGAAATCGCTATCATTTGTCCACAAACTTCGTTAATAGAGTGTTTTTCGAGTCCCAGTCCACCTATCTGCATGTAAAAAAGCCCCATCGCACATGAACTTATCGTTCATGACAATAGGACCGCCTTCTCTTATTTCTCCCTATTAAATACTTCTTACAGGAGATATCTCCATAGACTGAATACCTTGAAACAAAGTAGCCATATAAAGCGTCTCGCCTTGCCTATCAACATCCGTTACAGGAAAACCTAACTTTACTGAAAGGAGGGTAATCTGATTGCGGATATAAGCAAGCCGGAACAACCCATGATCCGTACAAACAAATAGATCATTGCCGCTCGCGCAGATCGAGAAAATAAAATGATTGCCGAACCGTATCCGATCAAACCTCCCCTTCTTGTCTCCGATCATCAATTCTCCTTTGTCGCTAGCCCCGATCAAATGACCTCGATATACAGAAAGGCTGGTAACCGCCCGGTCTAGATTGAATTCCACCCATTCATCCATGAATCGATCATATAATGAAATGCCGCTCTCATGACTAACGATCAAATACTGCGGTAAATTCATAAAATCATATACTCTTTTATTATGGCAATCCGTCTGTTCCCATCTGCCCCTCACATACGTCCACAGCCCATATTCAGTGCCTGCATAACTTGTGCTGCCTAGCATCCGGTATTGATAACAAGGTACAACCAAACCATTATTGGACCATTCGCCATCTGTTAATTGAAATAACCCTTCGTTCGTACATGCATGAAGGATTTCACTATGTAATTGAAGTCGATGAACATTTGCTTGCTCCGGCAATCCATTGCCCAGCTTCTCCCATCTGTCTTCGCCATTCCATTCATAGACCCCATGACCAACTGACGCTGCATAGATCGAGTCTTGACCTGCTTTAACCGATGAGAAAGGGAACAACAGCCAGTTCCACGGTTTCCCTGATCTTACTCCTGCTTCCATTGTATCAGTCACTTCCTCATCCTCTATTTAAAATAAAACCCTTAAACACACTGATTAACTGATTAATTGATTGAATGATTGATTGATTAATTGATTAATTGATTAATTGAATATTTTATTGATAACGATTATCACTTAGATTATATGATAACGATTCTCAATAATAAAGTCAACCCACTGCGTTTGCATACTTATATAACGATTTGCTGGGTTCTGTGTTGCTGGGTTTGGGGTTGCTGGGTTTGGGGTTGCTGGGTTCTGGGTTGTTGGGGCTACTGGTTGCTGGGTTGGCGGTTTGATGGTTGCTGGGTTGCTGGGGCTACTGGTTGCTGAGATTGGCGTCTTGCTGGTTACTGGGGTTGGCCGCTTGCTGGTTGCTGGGGCTACTGGTTGCTGGGGTTGGCCGCTTGCTGGTTACTGAGGTTACTAGTTTCTGAGGTTGGCGTCTTGCTGGTTACTGGGGCTACTGGTTGCTGGGGTTGGCGGCCTGCTGGTTACTGAGGTTACTGGTTGCTAGGTTGACCAGCGAAGAAAATGTAGAGTTAATCCGTACTTGACGTATTTAGACTTCACCTCAGCGGACACAGAAGCGCTTATTTGTGGTTTTTAGCATCGATTTCCTTACTGGCGGACACAGAAGACCTTATTTTACAAAATGGACCCAATATTTACGGTTTTAAGTAAAATAAGATCTCTGGTGGCCGCCAAATTCCAGAAACACGCTGTTTACAGCAAATAAGGTCCCTGGTGGCCGCTCAATGAATATCTATATAGCCAATGAGGTCCGGAGGTCCGCTTTATTGATTTCTGTAAGTAACTGAGGTTCTCCTGTCCGCTCAATGAATCTCTGTATAGCATATGAGTCCCTCGTATCCGTTCAGTCGAGTCCATGCACACGAATGTTGCCCTAGAATCATTTTGCCCACACAAAAAAACAGACCTTCATCCACTGAAAGTCTGTCCGTCTGTCCGTCTATCCTTATTCAATATTTCATTCCATTTACTTAAATTAATTCAATTAAACTACAAGTTCATCTGCAGTTTAATAATCATCCTATCCTCTTCGAACCGCACATCCCCTACTGAAACTAGATCCTGTACCGTTAGATCAAGCGAGATAATGAATGGCTCAAGCGTATCCTGCGGCAAGGCAATTCCTTTCATATCCATCGAGATAGGTGCAATGATTACATTCGGATTCTCCCACTTCATTTGGTAAGTGACCAATATCGCCGCAGGTATTCGTCCCTTATAAGTGACATTCAGATGGGCAAGCAGCAGGTCGCCATTCAACTCGAACCGCGCTCCATCCAAGGTTACTCCAGGAGGTAGAGTCGAATTTGCCGCTCCGTCCTGCAGCTGCATTTTAATCAGATTATTAATATCTGCTTCGGTAAGAATCAGCTCTGGCTTGAATCGCTTCACCATGCTAATCGCTTTTTCCTTCACATCAATTTGCTCATAGGACAGGTCCAGTGTCTCCTGGGGCGCAATATAGGAGAGGAACCACCAGCCGCCGCCAATGAGAATTACGACTATAAGTACAAGAGCTATAACCAATCGTTTGAACCATTTGCGCATCGGAATTCATCCTTTCCTCTTACGATTTCAGCTATTACCATCTACATAATTCATTCGAGGATGCTATAATGAAGCATCAATGTTGTCCAATACTATTATTCTAGAGGTGAGTATTCGTGGAATTACATTCCGTACATTCGTCCAAAATCGGGCTTGAAGAGATTGTTCACGCGCAAATGCATTTGAAGGATGTGATTACTCGCACTCCTCTTCAGCATAATCGTGTACTGTCAGAGCGTTACGGCTGTAATGTGCTGTTGAAACGTGAGGATCTGCAAATTGTCCGTTCCTTCAAAATACGCGGTGCGTATCATCTCATGCGTTCGTTGCCGCCGGAAACACTGGCAGCAGGTGTCGTGTGCGCGAGTGCTGGCAATCATGCACAAGGAGTTGCTTACTCCTGTCAAACACTCGGTGTACAAGGTAAAATCTATATGCCAAGCACAACGCCAAGACAGAAGGTACATCAAGTTTCCTTCTTTGGCGGAACTTTCGTCGAAGTTATACTGACTGGTGATACGTTTGATGATGCTTATGCCGAAGCCATTGCCGAGAGCAAACGCAGCGGTATGGCATTCATCCATCCTTTCGATGATGCTAAGATTATCGCTGGTAACGGTACAATCGGCCAGGAAATTATAGAATCGTCTGAACTTGTACCCGATTATATACTAGTAACCGTCGGCGGCGGTGGACTTGCCGCAGGTGTTGCCTCGTATGTGAAAGCTGTTTCTCCATCTACCCAAATCATCGGAATCGAACCCGAGGGAGCACCCTCGTTGAGACTGTCGATTGATGCAGGAGAAGTAACACCGCTTGATCAAATAGATAAATTCGTTGATGGCGCCGCAGTAAAGCGCGTCGGCGATCTGACCTTCGCTATTTGCCAAGAGCTTCTTGATGAGGTTATCACCGTACCAGAAGGCAAAGTATGTACAATGCTGCTGGATTTGTACAATGAGAATGCGATCGTTGCCGAGCCTGCCGGAGCGCTGCCTATTGCTGCCCTTGAGCAGCTGCGTGAGCAAATTGCCGGCAAGACTGTAGTCTGCGTTATTAGCGGCGGTAACAATGATATCGACCGGATGCAAGAAATTAAAGAGCGCTCCCTCATCTACGAAGGACTGAAGCATTACTTCATGCTCAGCTTTCCGCAGCGTGCAGGAGCACTCAGAGAATTTCTTGATGATGTACTCGGCCCGAATGATGACATTACTCGCTTTGAATATACGAAGAAGCATAATAAAGACAATGGCCCTTCCTTGGTCGGCATCGAGCTGAAGCATCGCGATGATTATGCGCCGCTGATCAGCAGGATGCAGAAGAAAGGCATTCAATTCGTAGAATTGAATAAAGACCCTGTATTGTTCAATTTATTAATTTGACCTTTAGAGGCTTACGTGAATTACCAAGCGTAAGCCTTTGGCGCGCTTCCGCCCGGCCCAGGGAAGATTTCGTCAACCCGGGCAAGCGCCGCTTTATCAAGTTTGACCTCTAATGCCCTTAACGAACGTGTGAATTGATCCAATGTACGTACCCCGATAATGGGAGCAGTAACAGCCGGATTCGCCAATAACCACGCTAGGGAGACCAAATCTTCAGGTTCGCCTAGCTCATCGCATAACTTACCATAAGCATCTAATTGTGCCTTATGCTGAATCAATCGTTTATTATCTCCGCTGCGACGACCGGATTCGCCACGTCTGTGATTACCCGCTAGCAAGCCTCCATCAAGCGGACTCCACGGAATAACGCCAAGCCCCAAAGCTTTCGACGCCGGCAGCACTTCAAGCTCTGGCAACCGACATAGCAAGTTATATTTATGCTGTTCCGATACAAGACCAAGGAACCCTCTAGCCTTCGCCTCACCCTGCGCAACCGCAATATCCCATCCAGCAAAATTGCTTGATCCCACATAGCCTATTTTCCCTTGCAAGGCAGCCGTCTCGAAAGCTCCCCATAATTCCGTCCAATTCACAGCTCGATCCACATGATGCATTTGATAAAGCTCGATATGATCGGTCTGCAGCCTGCGCAATGATCCCTCTAGATGACGACGTATTTTATAAGCTGACAAACCCGCTTCTCGGTTCGGTCCATCATGCTCATCATGCATATCGCCATATACTTTCGTAGCAAGCACGGTCTTCTCACGGCGCCCGCCGCCTTGCTTGAACCACTTCCCAATAATCTCTTCAGTAAGTCCAGAATGATCTCCCCAGCCATATATGTTAGCTGTGTCTATGAAATTAATGCCCGCATCCTTCGCTGCATCCAATATGCGGAAGGACTCCTTCTCATCCGTGTCCACTCCAAAATTCATCGTACCTAAACAAAGACGACTAACACGCAACCCTGACTGTCCTAAGCTCGTATATTCCATGAATAATTCACTCCTTACAGTACGATTTGGGATAACAATTTCATTATACAAAAATAATAGAACGGAACCAAACCGCATCCCTTCGGATCGAGTACTGCGCCCTGTCGATCAGGATTCCGATTGGAAGAGCAAGACCAGACAAGCAATATTCTTTGAAACGTGGATTCTTTTTCAACGTAGGCTTGTATATATTGGCTTGTATGATACTTTTTTGGTATTGTGGAAGCAAGAGATTCCCCGCATAAGGGGTAAAGTGGGGTTCTGAACGATGAATAATAGACAAAATTGGTGGTTACAACTTAAAAATATTGATCTTGAACATCTCCAGCGCACTTTGGAAAGCTTCTCACAGTTCGGTCCTTTTCTCGGTATTCTATTACCCTTACTGGAAGCCTTTCTGCCATTCCTGCCGCTGCTCGTCATCGTCGCTGCTAACGCTAACATATTCGGCTTATGGTTCGGCTTTCTGTTCTCTTGGATCGGGGTATCCGTCGGTGCCGTATGTGTATTTTGGTTGAGCCGCAAGCTTGGACATAATGTGAAATCACGTATTGAGCGAAGATTCCCTCGCGCAGAACGTTTCTTCAAATGGGTGGATCGGAAAGGCTTTACTCCGCTTTTTCTGCTGGCATGCTTTCCTTTCTCCCCCTCATCACTTATCAATATCGTATCGGGTCTTAGCTCGGTACCGTTCCGGACATTCGTCATTGCGACTGTGCTTGGCAAAGCTGTAATGATATTGAGCATATCCTTGCTTAGCTTTGACATCGGGAACTTCCGTGAGGAGCCTTGGCGCATATTCGTCACCATCGCCTTTATTATTCTGATGTGGTTCGGAGGCAAACGACTGGAGTCTCGGTATCATGTTAGTTAATAAAAGAAAATCAATTAGTTAGGAATGGCGGTCTGCACAATGAGCATATCAAGATACATGGTCATATATGTAAGCTTATTAGATGTTGGCGCAACTGCTATCGTTCTGCTCTGTGCCGGCTTGCTGCTAGGCGCTATGTTCCTATTCATTCGAATCTCAACAGATGATTCAGAGAAGTATAACGATTTGAAAGCTATGGTTGAGGCACTGTTCAGCACACCTGCCCATTTGCGTCCAAGCGAGGCTGCTGCAACCAAGGAGGAGGCCCGTGCTTCCTCTTCAACATTGCAATCATTCTCGGAGCCTTGTCCCGCATGTGAGCAGACCGTAACTGAGCTGGATAGCGAGTGTCCATCTTGTGGTCTCCGCTTGCTTTAACATCCCTTTCTTAGCCAAAATTTCTCGCTCCGTAATGATCATTTACGTCAATCGCTCATACAATTCTTCCTTTTGTGGCAAACTGTTTGAGATCATCAGCCGAAAGGAGGATGGCGGAATGTCAGGCGAACAGCCCTCCCACAAACAAGAAGCTGCTAGCAAGGCGCAATCGAAAGCGGATCGCTCAGGAGCAGGAAAGCAGCAAGCCAGAGAAATGCAGTCCGAAGCCGACCGCGCAGCGGTACCTAAGCACGGATTATAACCAAAGGGAAGGAAGAACCCTATGAACGAGCGTGAAATACAGCAAGAACAAGAGCATCAGCATAACGAAATGCTTCCAATGTCTGGTGAACCTGTTGAAGTGTCTGGCGTGTATAAGAACGAGTATGGTCAAGAGGAAAAACTCGAACGCGGTGATTTATTTCCTGCAAGTGTGCAGCTTGGCTCGACTGAATGGGAGCTAGTTGAACTCGATTTCGACAATCACCATGAAGGACGAACCGATCCGCGTCTTATCCCTAAGGATGACGACAATGATCCTGAAGCACATATGCAGCATCCACGGCGCCATAAAGGAAGCAATAAAACAGAATAAGTTAGAAATAACTAAGGCTGTCCTGCATGGTGTACACACCAGTAGGACAGCCTTTTGTACGTAATAATAATCGAATGTGGAATTATTCCTGATTCTAGCTAGCCGCGTCCAAGATGGGTAGGGAGACCGTCGATGCTGACTGTATTCTTCTGCTGAACATACTCCTTCAGTCCGTCTTCCCCCTTCTGAACTGCCCAACGCTTTAACGTCTCCCGCTCGCTAGTGTAGGACATGAATGGAACCGCATAGCCGCAAGAAGTCTTTACTATATCGATGTTGATCATCACTATTTGTCTCGCTCCGGGAAGAGGTGAGAATAGCGGATACAACTGCTCCCACTCGGAGGATTCCGGCAATATTACGCTGCCTGTACCGTAAAGTCTCATTATATTGGGCGAGCCATCGAATGCACAGAACATAATCGTTATTCGACCATTCTCTAGAATATGAGCGCTAGTCTCATTACCGCTGCCTGTCATATCTAGATAAGCGGCACGGTTAGGAGATAATATGCGTAAGGCATCATGCCCTTTAGGCGATATATTGACATGCCCTTCTTGTGACAGGGGTGCTGAGCCTACAAAGAAAATGTGCTGACGAGCAATGAATTGCTCATGCTCCGGAAGCAAAGATGCAAATTGTTTTCCCATCTTTTTCTCTCCTTATTAGTTAAAATACAGGTATTACTAATCCCCGCCATCACCTGATGTAGATTTAACTATTCTCTTATTAATCTCTTTGATTTCTTCTGTCTCTTCCATGTCTTCACGCTTCTGTACCTGATCAATCAGTTTCTCTAGACGTCGCAGATGATACGCATATTCGAACAAACCGGAAGCAACGAATACGAGTCGTTTATGTTCATCAGGATCTTCTTTCAAATAATCGGTCAAATCATTAACGAGCTTCGTCTCTCGTTCTTCCCCAAGCTCAATTGACACATTAGGCTTCATTTTGTTCTCATACTTGAGCAAGATCGACTCGTGATACTTCGTCAAATCTTCTATCTGACTATCAAAGCGCTGCGACCATTCTTCTGCACGCGGCGATGAGAAATAATGCTCTTCAACCATTTCAAGCAAATCTGATCCTTTATGCAGCGTTTTGATCAATTGCTTGGATACAAGTAATTCACGGGCATGACTCTTCTTCGTTCTAGCTAACACTTTACGTTCTTCTTCAAACAGGCTGTACCGATCTTCCAGCTTACGAAGCGTCTTCTGCAATGCTTCCTTCTCCGTACGGTACACTTTCTCCTTCATCTCATTCGAAATCGCTGTTCGAAGGAGCAAAGATAACTGACCGTAGGCTTGATGAACCTGCTCCGTGAACTGCCGTCTAGGCCGCGGCGGGAAAATAAGTACGTTCACGACGAACGCCGCACCTATTCCAGACAGAACCATCAGGAAGCGTTCCAATGCCACTGTAATTTCCTGTCCATGTGCCTCCATAATCGCAACTACTGTGACGAGGGTCACTCCGATTGTGGTTTCCATTTTGAATCGAATGCTGACCAAAATAACGGTAATACAGACCAATCCAACAGCAATAGGTGTTTGTCCGAATAACTGCATCGCGATCAATGCCATTACTGCTCCCAGCAGATTTGTCTGAAACTGATCCAATACCTGCTGCCATGAGCGATAAATGGAAGGTTGAATTGTTAAAATAGCGGCTACCGCGGGTATTAGCGGCGATGCGAAGCCAATCCACGTGCTTATGTAAATGGCTAGCGCGACAGCCATTCCCGTCTTAAGCACCCGCGCTCCAATCGTCATCTGAATTTCTCCTCCATCATGTTGTAGACTTGCAATCATCTTGAGCTGAGATAATTGCTTTTCCTATAGCTTCCCCTATTTTACCTCATTCGTCCAGCTTAGGTTCGTAGCCACTATTACGATTCCTTGTATAAAGTGGTTTCAATTTCAACTCAACCCCCTTATAATGATGCCAAGCCTTAAGCAATTAGACGGGAGAACAACTAGAATGTATCTTTTCGCAATTAATACACGAGCCGGCAACGGTCGTGGACAGAAAGTTTGGCAAAGTGTGCAAACCGAGCTGCAGCGCCGCAATATTGCCCACTCCGCAGTTATTATGGATGATGCTCACAGTGCTATTCCTCTTATTAAGCAACAAATGACAATTCTGAATCAGACTGAGTCAGGTGCATCCCTGTTATCAGCCATTGTTGTCATCGGTGGAGACGGTACGATACATAGCCTCCTCCCATTGTTCGAAGGCAACCGCATTCCGATCGGTATCATTCCCGCCGGTTCTGGCAACGATACTGCACGTACCTTTCATATACCCAGCAGCCCAATTGCTGCTCTAGATCATATCCTTACTGGTAAAGCAAATGAAATAGACCTCATACAAACGTTTTTCCCTTCAGAGCAGCATCATAATGAGCAATCGACTTCTTCCGGCAAGCTTTCACTAACTTTAACTGCTGTTGCCTCTGGGCTTGATTCAGCTATTGCTGCAGCTGTGAATCGTTCCACCTACAAAAAATGGTGCAATCGCCTTGGCATTGGCTCGTTCGCTTATCTTATTGGCGTATTCCAGACACTCACTACTTATCGTCCGATGCCGATTGAGATAACGGTAGATAATAAGCTTCATCGCTATGAACGCGGATGGCTGACCGCCGTTGCTAATGGGACAAGCTACGGCGGTGGTCTCCGCATCTGTCCTGATGCAGATCCATCTGATCGTCAGCTTGATATTTGCATTTTACATTCATGCTCACGCTTACAGCTACTCCGCTTGCTGCCCATGCTGCTCATCGGCACACATACCAAATCACGGTATGTCACGATGCTTCGCGGCAAGAGGATTATGATCTCACCTGCAGCCTCTTCACAAACGTCCTACCTTACTGCTTATGGAGATGGCGAGGAGCTTAGCACGGCACCTTATGAAGCTGTTGTAAAACCATCCGCACTTCAATTAATCAGCAGCGGGTAATTCAGACTGATCCTTATTATAAGGGAACTGAATAATGAACGTCGTTCCCTTCCCCGCTTCACTGTAAGCCTCGACGCATCCTTGGTGGTTATCTACAATTTTATACGTAATCATCATTCCTAAGCCGGTCCCTTTATCCTTCGTTGTGTAGAAAGGCTGTCCTATCTTGGATAATTGCTCCTCTTCCATACCAGGTCCCTCATCTTGAATTTGAATTCTAATATATCCACTGTCCTCTAATGACATGTTAATTCTAATTAAACCGCCGCCTGGCATCACTTCTATCGCGTTTTTAATCACATTAATAAATACTTGCTTAATCTGATTCTCGACCCCTACAATCCATAGCGCCTCTGAGCCAGACTGCAGCTCAATCTCTATATTGTACATAATGGCCTCTGTATCAAGAAGAGTAACGGTTTCGGCCATTATCCTCCGCAAATCCTGGTAAGATAATTGATAAATTTGCGGCTTAGAAAGCATAAGCATCTCGCTTACGATCGATTCAATTCGTATTAATTCTGATTTCATAATGTCATGATAATTTTTATTGCTGCGCCCTGATGCGATAAGCTGAAGGAAGCCTTTGAGCGAGGTAAGCGGGTTGCGAATCTCATGGGCAATTCCAGCAGCCAGCTGCCCGGCAATATACAGCTTTTCTGAATTGATAAGCAGCTCCTCATTCTTTTTCCGTTCCGTAATATCGCGAATGATGACTTGGTCAATATTTTTCCCGTAAAAGGTAGTGCTTGTCCTTACCATTTCCGTAAATATCATATTCCCTTTCGCTGTCTTCCATTGAAACTCCTTGGCTTTTTGTTGTTCGATTTCACAGATAGGTTTGAAATGCAGCCAATTCCTCACTTCATCATGATCCTTCTCATCCACAAAGTCGTAGATGGACTTGCCCACTATTTCACGATTGTGCTCAACAGCAAGCATTCGCAACCCCGAAGGATTGATATACTCCCATCTATCATCCTTAATAAGAGCAATTGTATCTAAGGAATTCTCGACAAGCAGCTTATAGCGGGCATCCATAATGCCGTATTTGCGGGTGGCATACCATGTCGTCATCGTAAAGCTGGCAATGAGCACCATAGCGATGCCCAGCAAGAAAGATAGAATCAACAAATAATCATTCAGACGATCAACCGTTAATATTTCCTTATAATCCACTTTCAAAGCTTTCATACCTACCACATGCACAGCCATGCTAGAGACGCCGATCATAATACTGCTTAACATTCTATAATAGAGTACTTTCCTGACTAGCCAATACAACGCGGCATACATTCCTATCGCACATATAAAGAAAGATAAGCTGAATAAATAGAAATTAATTTCACTTGCAACAATGGTCCCCGAAAGCACCATCAAATAGTGAAGTAAGCTTACGCCTATGGAAAATAGCAAACTACTAATCATTAACTTTAGATGGAGGGATAATTGGCTCTTTAGTAGAATAATTCCTGAACCAACTACGATTACACATCCAATCAAACCATAGACCATTACCCAATCCAATACAATTAAGTAATTAGAGCCTAACAGTGAAACGACATGCATCGCCCACAAGCCGAGACTAAATACGAATGAGCCGCATAACGTCCAGCTAATCGGATGTACCCATTCCTTCGACTTGAATTGTCCTGCCATACTAAACATCGTATAAGATGCAAAACAAATGATCATCAATGACAGCAGCTCGTAATAAATATGCCCGAACAGATTAGGTTGATGGCTCATAAAACCCCTCGAATATCCATTTATTTACTCACTTTATGCAATTCGACAATTTAATCCAAATTCCTCTGTATTCTAGCTACTATTCCTTTCTTTAAGAGGCTGCACCCATAATTTTTCTTTCTCTACGAATTGAATTGGGCTAAAATAGTAGAGTATCTTACGAATATTATGGTTAGATTAGATATAAAGGAGTGCTGTTCTGTGAAAATTATTCAAGAGTTTAAAGAGTTTGCAGTGAAAGGCAATGTCATCGACCTGGCTGTCGGTGTCATTATTGGTGCTGCATTCGGAAAGATCGTTACCTCGCTTGTCAACGATATTATCATGCCGCCGATTGGTAGAGTTCTGGGCGGAGCGGATTTCAAGAATCTATTTATTAATCTTGACCCTGAGAAAACAGATATGCTTGCTAACCTCGACAAGCCTATTATTATTAATTCTCTAAAAACAGCGACAGATAATGCTGTGGCTGTCATTGCTTACGGACAATTTATTAATGTCCTACTGGACTTCTTCATAGTAGCCGTATGTATCTTCTTCCTTGTTAAGGTCATTAATGTTTTACGCCGTATCAAGCCGGAAGAAGCTGTCCCTGAGGCAGAACCAACCGAGAAAGAATGCCCTTACTGCTTGTCCCAAGTTCCAATCAAAGCGACACGCTGCAAACATTGCACATCCCAACTAGAATCGACAGCTGGAAGCGTTTAACAATAGCGCGGAAAAGAGGTCTTCCCGATGTCGGAAGAATATTTGGATATATATGATGAGCAGATGAATCCCCTTGGGACAGCCACTCGGTCAGAAACTCATACTAAAGGCTACTGGCACCGGACGTTCCACTGCTGGCTGACACGCCGTGAAGGGAACCGCCGCTTCGTACGATTCCAACTGCGTCAATCCGGCAAAGATACCTACCCGGATCATTATGATATCACTGTCGCCGGCCATTTGTCCGCCGGCGAGACCATGCGTGATGCCGTACGTGAGCTCGAAGAGGAGATCGGAGTAATCATAAGCTTCGAAGAGCTGATTCCACTCGGTCAATTGCGAGAGGAATCCTGCGACGAGGCGAACGGCATTGCTTTTATCGACCGAGAAGTCAGTGATGTGTTCGGTTGCGTCTGTTCTTTGCCTTTAATAGAATTAAAGCTTCAACTGGAAGAAGTGGCTGGCGTCTATGGGGCCGAGCTCGACCAGTTAATCCAGCTGTTCGAAGGGAAACTGCCGGAATTAATCGCCGAGGGCGTCGAGGCTGCTTCCGAGAACGGCGGGGGGCAATTGCTCGCTTCACGGATCGTCCGCTCGGAGCTATTCGTCCCAAGAGAGTCTGGTTATTATGCCGGAGTGATGCGCGCTTTGCGCGATTGTACGTAACGGAGACGGCCTTGTTGCCGTCTCTTTGTTCATTCTGCTCATCCTCGCGTATGTTCCAAGCACGCTCCCAATTGCGATACCACTCATCAATTAAACCATGTATGTTATAAAATACCGACTGCCTAGCCGCTAAATCGAAACTGTCGATTTCAGGTTCATTGAACACCTGTGCTGATGTTGCGTGTATACAGCCATGCAGACCGCTAGACTCAAGAAACCTGCCCAGCTCATCCAACGTAGCAAATGAGCGCGGATTGAATCGTATCCGCTCTTCAGCAGCTCGATTGTAACAACTAGCGTTCCGAATCGAAGCTGGAATTTCAGTCCATCCCGCAACTATTCTCCGGTCATATCCTTGACGATCATGCCAATCATATACCTTATTAATAAAATAACGATGAAATCGCATAAACTGCTCACCAAAACCCGGAGGAGGCATCGTTCCAGGAGTAACATGATGCTGATGATGCCAAATTTGGTGTTCTTGCAGCCATGCTGGCGGGAAATTCGGAATAATAGGCACTGCATTCGCCTCCATGCTTGTTCATCTATAACTGCTAATTGCCACATAATATGCATTAGCCTGTGCAAAAGTGAAACGACCACATTCTAACAAAAACAACTAGCAGCCCGGAGAGGCAGCTAGTTGTTCTTGTTTAGAAGAGATCGATTTAACGCTGACAGCAATCAGATCTTCGCTTGATACAAATATCAAATGAGATTGTGACATCATGGCATTTGCCAAATACACAACAAATTTTCACACAATCCGAGAAGCTAGTGCAGAAGAAATGGACGACTCTGCAGTCACATCCTATAATTCTCTGAATAGTTCGAGCATCACGACAACGAATCGCTCTTACAAGCTTTTCAGCAGTATCCTCATCCTTCAATTGACCAAATAATTGGCTAAGCTCTTTACCTGCATCTTGCACCGCGTCAACAGCTGAATCCTTGCGGCGACCGCAACCGCAGCTCTTATTGCTTTTATTCTGATCTTTCTCACAGGAACAGCTCGATGAGATACGGGCCGGTTGCTTCGCTTTGCGCACCGTTTTAACATTGCTGAAACTTAATTTGGGTTTGACAGACATTTCATTCCCCCCTCTCATCGTTCTGCTATATTCTATTCCGAATACCTACATAGGTATGGACAAGAAATAACCGTAAATGGCCTGATCCTAGCGCTAGCAATAGCACCAAAGAGCAACCGTTCAGGGTTGTTCGGCATGGAGTGAGAGACATCTCGCGAGTAACTTCTCCTAGAGATAAAATAGATGTTGTATGTTTTTCATCTATTTGGTAAAAGATAAACTGAAAATCACGCAAGACCTATGCGTATGCTTTCGATGTTGGATTTTGCTGCGCAAAACCTAAGCGTATGCTTCCGATGTCGGATTTTGCTGCGCAAAACCTAAGCGTATGCTTTCGATGTTGGATTTTGCTGCGCAAAACCTAAGCGTATGCTTCCGATGTTGGATTTTGCTGCGCAAAACCTTGAGGAGGAAAAAAAATGAAAAAACGAATTGCTTATATGTACTGTGCGCTCAGCTTGGTGATTGCGAGTTCTGGACTGGCTAATACTGCACTCGCGAGCGCATCGCATGATCACCGCGGCAACGATTCTGCTAAGAAAGTTACGATCATTAATAGTACAGGGGCTTCAGTAGGAGAAGCTTGGCTCACTGAAAAAGAAGATGGCGTACATTTGCATCTTAAAGCAAGCAAGCTCCCTCCAGGCATGCATGGCATTCATTTTCACACGGTCGGCAAATGCGATACACCTAGCTTTGAATCAGCCGGTGCGCATTTCAACCCTGAGAACAAAGAACATGGCTTCAACAATCCAAAAGGCTTTCACGACGGGGACTTGCCCAACATTCAAGTCGGTAATGACGGTACAGTAGATACGGAGCTCATCACTAAACATCTGACGTTGGCTAAAGATGCCCCGAATTCATTGCTTAAAGCAGATGGCACCGCTCTCGTCATTCATGAGAAAGCAGATGATTACGTAACTGACCCAGCCGGTAACTCGGGGAGCAGAATCGCCTGCGGCATCATTAAGTAATCGGTTAAGAGAAGTTGGTACAAAGGCGTGAATTCCACTATGGAACTCACGCCTTTGTTGTGTCCATCTAGATGCAAATTCGGATTGATCCACTGGATTATCTAAAATCATTCAGTGTTTCTCCAGTGTTTCTCCAGTGTTTCTCCAGTCCTGCAGCCGCTTGTTCCACTGGTTTTGCCTTTGAATTATCGGTCTTTGTTAAATATAATTCGATGTAATTTAATTAGCGAAATCATTTCTCGGTTTTAACGAAATCAATTTCTTTATTTCAGCTAGAAATGAGGTGCATCTGCGGAACAGCGAAGCATTGTTCCTTAGCGGCGAAATCCGATTCCCCACTAATGAAATTCTTTTCCTAGTTAACTCCATTCACACTTAAAGCCTACTAATCAACGAACTTCGTTTCGCTATTTAGCGAAACAATTTCCGATATATGCCGTCATTCATCTGGTTATAGTGCCCTAACAAGTTGAATTGAGAGGGTAAGGAGTGCCTGTGGGTGTTGAGATAGTTACTTATGGTAACTGAATTGAGTTAATAACTACATGGTTAGTTTAAGAATACTGCGAAGGGATGCATCAGACAGATGTAGTATCACCAGTTTGAATAAGCACATGGTGAGTTTAAAGAGACTGCTATATGAAGGCATCAGGTAGGCGTTGTATCACTAAATAGAGCAGGCACATGGTGAGTTTGAGGATACAAGCAATGTCGAGCACCGTCGATATGGGTTGTCTACTGGCGTCTCTCCTCGTGATTCGACACAAGGTTGTCCTTTTTGACAAAGAAGGTCTAGGCGCCCAAATCCCGTCATACATATGTGGAGATCATTACAATGAAATGAGGTGGTCTCACACGTGTTTCAACGGATTAATAAACTTAAAGACTTTCTTGAAAAGAATGCTGGATTATAACTATCCTTGCTAAAAACTCCCCAACTAATCATTCGACTTTATCTAGGAAGGGTCTTCTCTCGGACCCCATACCTTTTCAAACAATAGATATGCTATAATAGCCGCATCCTAGAGGGATGAGGTGCTTCATGCAAATTATTGCTATGCTTACGATGCTATTCGATCATATCGGCATTACATGGTTTCCTAACGATGCAACTTTGCGAGTCATTGGCAGACTTGCGCTGCCGCTTTACGCTTATGCGCTCGTGATCGGATATCAAAGAACCCGTAATGTTAACCGTTATTTATGGAGAACGCTGCTTATTGCTGCTATTTCACAGATTCCGTATTCGTTAGCGTTTAATACACTCCAAATCAATACTGTAGGAACGTTATTCATCTGCCTGGTTCTCTTATGGGGCCTTGATAAATATAAGGGAAAACTCGTCATCCAATCCGCATTCGCTTTGCTGGCTATTCTTTTCCTTGAAGTAGTCCCTAGCAGCTATGGCGCCTATTTACCTGCTCTTGTCCTTATTTATCGATATGCTTCAACAAAATGGATGGTCGCACTTCACATCGTACTCAATTTTATATTCCTTTATTATCAAAGCTGGACTGTTCAATTATTCAGCTTATTCGCGACTATTCTACTCGTCCATCTGCCGCTTTTCCTAAAAGCCGCAGATCGAATCTATGTTCCTCGAATAGTATGGCGCAGCTTCTACCCTCTTCATCTTGCGTTGATTGTTGCCCTTGATTATTGGGTAATACAATAAGAGGAGGTTCTACGGGCTTTAGTCTATCCCATCTGGTTTACGCCATGATACCGCTAGAGGACAAGCCATGAGCACTTTTTATTCCTTCATAATACTGCTGACTGCTCTCAATTAATGATACTAAATTGTTAGAATAATATTAGGAAATCAAACATTATTCTTATCCCTATTTCATAACAGACTAAGAATTATAAGTTAAAATAGGAAAAAACGATCGGAGGTGCATTGGTCATGATGAAAATCATCACCTTCAAGAATCGTTCCGTCCCTGTTTATTATCCAAACGAACAACCGACATCTCTAGATCAGCTTCATCACAAACTATTTGAATTGGAATACAATTTTGACTTTCGAAAAAAGTGGAAACGAATTTCTAAAGTCGATGTTGTAAGAGACGTAGCGATTTTTCAATATAATGATGGAACAAAACTCTACCTTGAGGTTAGCTAGATTGAGCAGAGATTATCGTATACAAAAGAAGGGTGAATCAGGTCCCCCCCTGCTTCACCCTTCTCTTATAGATTAGGAGGCACCGCCTCCCTCAACCCACTAGCCATGCGCAAAGGGGCTGTCCAAAGGTGTTTCGCACCTTATTGGGCAGCCCCCTTATTTTATTATTCAGACCGTCTTAGCGGATTGGCGGATAAAAGATGGATCTAACACATCTGGCTGCTGCGCCATTCCAAGCAGCAAGCCTTGAACGAAGTCACAACCCCAGTCACGAAGCAATTCGAACTGCTCCTCATACTCGACCCCTACGGCAATGATGTCCAATCCAAGCTTATGTCCTAGACCAATTATGGCTTCCGCGATATTCCTTTCGGCTGATGGGCATTCAATCTTCTTAATAATCACTTTACTAATCTTCAAGCCATCGACCGGATAATCCTTCAAATGAGTAAGTGAAGAGGACTCTGCGCCAAAATCATCAAGCATAATGCGAACACCCGATGCTCGTAGTTCATTCATTACCTTAATTGTCGTCTCTGGACTATGCAGCATAACTTGCTCGGTCATTTCTAATTCAAGATGAGATGGCTTTAGTTTGGTTTCCTCTAATATATGATTAACTTTATTGGTGAAGGCTCCGTCTAATAGCTGCTTGTATGAAATATTAATTGAAATCGTCAATTCTGTAAGTCCATATTTATTCATATTAGCCAGCATCCGGCATGACTCTTGGAGTACCCATTCACCTAACGGCACAATCAGTCCGTTCTGCTCCGCAATCGGTATGAATTCGGAAGGTGCGACGTTGCCAAGTTCAGCATGTTTCCAACGAAGTAATGCCTCAAAGCCTCTCAATCGTCCATTATCAATTTGATATAATGGCTGATAGCTGAGATGGAACTGTCGCTCATAAAGTGCTTCTTTTATCGAAGCTTCCAGGATTGCCTCTCGGTTAATATGCTCTGTATCAGCAGGTGAATAAAATGATACCCGGTTTCCTTCCAGCTGCTTTGAATGTTGCATAGCCATTTCTGCTCGGTTAATAAGCTGTTCACTCGTACGTCCATCTTGCGGGAACAAGCTTACCCCCATAAACGAATTAATGTGAGCTCCACTTTCCTTTACTACAGCGGGTAATTCTACGGCATGTCTTATTGCTTCTATTGTGCGAAGACAGTCAATCTGCCTCTCTCCTACTTCAACAGCAACCATATAGACATTGCTTCCAATCAAACATACAACAGATGCATTTATTCCATCTTTCTTCAAACGTATACCAATTGCTTCAAGTATTTGAGTCCCGACATCTATATCTTCAACCCTGTTAATACGATGCAACTGTTCCAGGTGAATGAGTGCAACAAGTAGTCGTTTTCCAGTTGATCGTGTGTAATTTACGGCTACCTCAAGCTTAGCATAAGCTTTTTTCCACTCAGGCAGGCCGATTATCTTATCCATTATTCACACACCATTCCTAATTGTCATTCTATTAAGACTATCTTCCCACATAAGTATTAGGAAACTTTAGTATTTTCATTTAGAAGATTGTTAGAAATCACCAAATGACCGTCTATAGTCATACAAAAAAGACCACTCTTCTCACAAGAGTGATCATTTGGTCATATATCCGATCCATTCTCTATCGGTCTGAGGTCCGGTGTATCCGTTATGTATTTGTACCCAAATCCCCAAACCGTACGAATGATTCTCGGCTCCTTCGGGTTATGCTCGATCTTTTTCCGCAGGTTAACAATATGTACATCAATCGCTCGGTCTGTTACAAAAGAATCGAATCCTCGAATCGCATTAATCAGTTCGTCTCTACTAAACACTTTACCTGGATTAGCCAAAAAGAGCTTCATAATCTCATATTCTGAAAATGTCGTTTCTACCAGTTTGCCTCTTACGAGAAGCAGCCGACGTTCCAAGTCTAGCTGTATAGGGTCTTGTTCTACTGCTGAACTATTGTCCTCATTAGCCGTACTCGTTACACCCAATTGTGAACGCCTAATTAATGCCTCAACTCTAGCGGTCATTTCGTGCATGCTAAAAGGTTTGCACATATAATCATCTGCTCCAGCCTTCAATGCCTGAATGCGCTCGGACACTTCACTTTTCGTCGATAATATCATAATAGGCACTCTCGAATGATCTCTAATGAAGGTGCATACCTCTACACCGTCCATATCCGGAAGCATTAGATCCAATAGTACAATATCAGGATCAAAATTCGTCAATTCCCGCAAGCCCTCTTCGGCAATAGCGGCTTGCTTTACAGAATATCCCTCTTCCGTAAGATACATAGATAGCATATCACTCATCATGACGTCATCTTCAATAACTAGAACTTTATTCATTGGCGTCACCCCTTAGGCGATTGAAGATATCTGTCGAATTATGTAGTATCTTCACTATACCTTAAAGCTATTAGATACTTCAATAATTTGTTAGAAAATTGTTAGGGGTTATTGTCGAATTCATCTCCTTCTCTTTGCTTCAATGCAAGAATGATCTGATCGAGCTTCGCCTTTAATTTTTCAACATGAGCTTGCCAATCTTCCGTTTTTATAGACTCTCTTTTCAGAATAACCTCTATATCTGCGGCTATTGCTGCTATCTCATTGGCCGATAGATAACCTGCTGCTCCTTTTAAAGTGTGGATCATTCGTTTGGCAGTTGCTAGTTGTCCATTCTCTAAATTCATCACTAGCTTCTCTGTGAATGTTTCATAGTCAGCTTCGAACTGCTCCAGCATATGCAATAGAATAGGAAGCTTGCCATTTACTCGCGCTAAGGCAGCATTAATATCCATACCGTCAATTTCCGGCAACGTTAAAGTCGAAGATACAAGAGTGCTTTGTGGAAATGACGGATTAATTGATGTATGGAGCAATTGGGATATCGCAGCAAATAATCGATCCATTTGTACAGGTTTAGTCACGACATCATTCATACCCAGCTTCAAATATCGTTCATGATCGGTACGCAATGTGTTAGCGGTTACTGCAATAATAGGGATGTGGTGGTACCGATTATCGGCGCGTATATGCCTAGTTGCCTCCATCCCATCCATCTCTGGCATATGAATATCCATTAATACCATATGATAGTTCCCTTGCTCCAGCTTGCTTAACACTTCCAAGCCATTCTCGGCAAGCCCGACTTCGAAACCGCCCTCCTTCAGCATTTCCAGAGCGACTAATTGATTGATTTTATTATCCTCAGCGAGCAGTATACGTACACTTTCGCTTGACTGTTCAGTTGCTGCTACTTCGGCTTTCCCAGAATAAGAAGAGATTACATCCACATTCTGATCAAGCAGACTGCTAAGCGCCTTGAACATGGATAGCCTCGTAACTGGTTTCGTCAACAAGGCCAATGGCCGTTCCGATTCCGGCATCTGCAGCATCTCATCTCTGCCGAAGGATGTCGTCAGCACTGCCGTCTTCACATTGATCGCTTCCGCCTCTCGGTGAAAGGCTCGCCAAGTATCAACACCGTACATATCCGGCATTTCCATATCTAATAGAATCAGCTTAGGTTTGGCGCCTTTACCAATCCGCTGCAGTCGTTCCATCGCTGCTTTCCACGAATTAAAAGGGACTGAGGTTAAATGGAAGGATTCTACCAGGTCGCACCAATGCTGTCGCATCACATCATTGTCTTCGATAATCCAGACCGGCTGCTCCTCTTTCTCCTTGCTCATCGTTATTGAATAGAGGGAGGGATGAGAGAGTACCGGGAAATAGATTGCAAAGCTAAACCGACTTCCTTTTCCCTCTCTACTCTCAACAGCTAATGTACCGCCGAGTATCTCTACTAAGCTTTTCGAAATAACAAGACCCAGACCCGTTCCCCCATATTTCCGTGTTGTCGATTCATCTGCTTGCGTAAACGGCTCGAACAGCTTCGCCAACTGAATTTTTGTCATACCTATTCCCGTATCCTCCACAATGAACTGGAGCTTAACGTTATCTTGCTGCTGCTCCAACAGCTCCAGCTTAAGCTTCACTGTGCCCGTAGCAGTAAATTTAATTGCGTTCATACATAAGTTTAGAAGAATTTGCTCTAAGCGAAGCGAATCGCCAAGCAGTGTAGCCGGCAGCTCTACAGGTGTATCCACAATAAATTCGAACTGCTCCTTGCCCCCCAAGAAAATGCTGAGTTGGTCAGTCAACCGATTCAATAGCTCCTCCGGACGAAAAGCGAGCTTCTCAATCTCAACTTTACCTGCCTCGATCTTCGAGAAGTCCAACGTATCATTAATGATTCGGAGCAACGTTTCTGATGATGAATTGATTTTGTCCATATAATCTTTCTGGGCTGCTGACAATCCTGTTCTTCTCATTAATTGTGTTAGACCGATAATTCCATTCATTGGTGTACGAATCTCATGACTCATCAGAGCAAGGAATGTGCTCTTGGCAGCATTGGCATCCTCTGCTTCTTGTGTCGCTCTAATCAATTCCTCTTGCGTTTGCTTCTGCTCCGTGATGTCTCGGGCAATACAAGAGAAGTATAATTCACCAGTGCCCATATTCTGATGAGCAACTATAATCATAGAGACGAATACCTGTTCACCTGTTTTAGTTAGCAGCAGTGCATCACTTTCCCAGAAACCGAATTGTTCGGCTTCCCTTGAGCCCTGAATTAGCTGCTCATACGTAACAGAATCAACATGATCCTTGAGCTTGGTGTACTTGCCTTTAACAGACACATCTAGACCGAGCAGCTCTTTGCCGGCTTTATTGATATAGATAATTCTTCCTCTAGAATTAATCGAAGCAATGAGATCCTTTGCCGAACCAACGATGTCCAACAGTCGGTTGCGCATCTTCTCCACTTGTTGGCGCTCGGAGATATCGTAAGCCATGCCAACTACGCCAGTATACCGACCATGCTGATCCCGCAGCCCATTGGAACTATGCATAACCGGAATTCTTTTGCCGCTTTTATGAATAAAGGTCCACTCTCGTTCATAATTGAACTGCTCATTGCGAAGCTCCACAAACACTTCCAGTCCTGGTTCAACCTTCCTCCCCAGCTTCTCAGTCAGCCGTTCCGCTTCAACTTCAATCTCTTTATCATCCATAAAAACGAGCGGGGTAGCATGGCCGACTAATTCCGCCGCCTTATAGCCAAGCAGCCTCTCGGCCGCTTTATTCATATACGAGATACGATGCCGATCGTTAAGAACGATAAAAGAATATTCATTCTGATTAATAATCGCCTCTAATCGTTCGAACATCTCTTTCAAACGAACCATCATCCCATTAACCGAACTAGCGAGCTTTCCTACTTCATCGCCAGGCATTTCTGACAGATGCTCTACCTCAAATTGTCCATCAGCCGCTTTTTTCGTTACAGAAAGGATGCCATCCAGTCTTCGAATGATTTGCGCAAAATAGACAAAAAATAAAATAACGATAACAAGCTCAGATAATACGATGGTTATTAAAGTTCGCAAGAGTAGTGAGGTTATTCCTCGATTCAGGCTCGACTTCGGCATTTCCAACGTTACGTACCACGATGAGATGTCATCTACTTTTTCATAAAAAATAATATGTTTTACATTGCCTGCTGTTACTCTTGGGACTTGCCCCGATTGTTCAGCATCTTTGTTGAGTTTATTCGTTTGTTTTATTTCTTCTTCAGCGTTTCGGGTAAGCCCCATCTGCATAGTTGTCGTGGGTGAATACAAAACCTCATAATTTTTGTTATATAACCGAAATACGGTTGACGGTTCAATATCGAATAGGAAACGCTTCTCAAGTACCGCCACCTCAATCCCAACGAACACAGCTCCGATTATTCGATATTGATCATCAAACACTGGAACTACAATAAACGATTGTTTCAAATTCGTAAAAGAAGGCGTATATGGATCTGTAATAACGGTTTCACTCTGCATCGCTTTTTGGAAAAATGGCTCCGCGCTCATGTCAGTTGATTCACCATCGGTTCGAAGCGCTGTACCGTCCGTGTCGATATAACCAATTGAATAATAGGTAAAGCCTGATCTTGCAATCTCTTTATTAAAATAACGCAGACGTTCCAAGTCTGTACCAAAACGAACGACATCCGTTCGACTCATAACTTGTACTTCTGCTTGCCGAATAGCCAACCACGATGATAATTGACTCGCGTTGCTTTTTAATTGGCTCGTTATTTTTTCTATCGTTGAATCATTCATTTGCTTCTTCGCCGACATGTAATTGCTTACTCCCGCGAGAAGAAGTGGAATGAACGAGATCAGTACGATTACTAGCAGCCCTTTAGTCCTGAGTGACATGTTGGTCACAGCGGTGTTCCCCTTCCAGCTCTCAATAAATGTATTATACAGCCAAGTGTTGTAACCTGGCGACAAACTTTGACACACACTTTGGAGAGTGAATGGGCAAGCGGGGACGGGGGATCTCATTCCAGCCGCTGTTACCCGTCCAATGCTTGAACAATATACAAGGGTGGCATTGGACGGACAAAGGCGGGCGCTCCGCTCTTCCACGAGATACCCCCTTTCCCCTTCTGCGCTTCACTCACTGGATATTGTTTGCAACCTTGAAGGAGAGTATGGAGTGCATGGGCTGGCGGGGACGGGGGATCTCATTCCAGCCGCTGTTGTCCGTCCAATGCTTGAACAATATGCAAGGTGGCATTGGACGAACAAAGGCGGGCGCTCCGCTCTTCCACGAGATACCCTTTTCCCCTTCTGCATTTCACTCACTGGATGTTTGCAACCTTGAAGGAGAGTATGGAGTGAATGGGCAGGCGGGGACGGGGGATCTCATTCCAGCCGCTGTTGCCCGTCCAATGCTTGAACAATATACAAGGGTGGCATTGGACGGACAAAGACGGGCGCTCCGCTCTTCCATGAGATACCCCCTTTCCCCTTCTGCATTTCACTCTGCATTGAAAAGATTTAAAAAAAGAGTCTATCTACAAACAAGCTCCATATGGGGCTTGTTTGTAGATACTATCGATCCCATCGGCGAAATAAGCGCCATACGGGACTTGTTCATCCTGTGGCATCGAAGTAACCCGTGTAATGTCTCTAACAAGCTCCATTTGGAGCTTGTTTGTAGACTCTATCGATCCCATCTTCGAAACAAGCTCCATATAGAGCTTGTTCCTATATAGCCCCCTAATCCATTTGGACACTTCTAACCACATCAGATAAACTAAGATAAGTGGAGGAATGAATCCATGAAAAGACGGTTTAGGTGTCCTGTTGAAGCAAAAAAGGAG
>JBHGUX010000037.1:0-154535 GCA_048976605.1 Pristimantibacillus sp.
CCCCACCATATGACGGCAAAAGAAAGTCCTATTGAAGCAGAAAAAATGTATAGAACGGACATGAAGGTAGGACGAGGGAATTAATGAAAAGATATCGTTACGACTCGCACTACGCCGATTCCACTCTTCGGCAGCACACGCGGTCTCTGCTTACCTAGCCATGCCGAAAGAGCATCGAAAATGTGGCGACTGTGCTCCAATCGGATGATATGGCGGTTAGGGTTATAGGTGGGACGTATTTGATGCTTTCTTATCTCTTCAAAATTTAGAGCGAATGCCCTATGACTATGTAATATAGTTTTAGGGCATTTTTTCGATGTTAATTTTATTTATTTATTTTGATTGAGTTCAACAGGTGGCTCATCTTTTGATATTTGGTTATAGATCTACGAACGTGATTACGATCAATTAAATACGTATCCATCTACCTCTATACCATTAATAAAACGATCCATTCATACATGACCTTTATGTTTTTTGATTTTATGGATTAAGCCCACATCACAAGAAAAAAGAACATATTCTTGGTCCATTTCTGTTAGGTATCGGTACCCATAAAAAAGAGAACCCGCAATTTATGCGGGCTCTCTACGGATATTACAAGCTAAACTACACGTCAACTTATTACTCATACAGACTTCGAAAAAATGCGTATATTTATCGAATTAATTTCGAGTACCCGCTCTAGACATTCCGACATAACCACCTAGGTAAAACGTAGTACACCTCAATGTATAACAAAGTATAATTATGCATTTCTCATAAATCATGAAAATCTATTCTCAATAATTATGAAAATTTTCTCAATAATTATGACACCACACAGTAAGCCCACCAACTGTTTTAAATTACCTTCATTTACCCCTTGCATACCGAACATACATTCGGTGTATAATAAGAATACGAACATACTTTCGCATCGAGGTGAAGATATGGAGCGTGTCATTATGCTGATCGATTGTCAATCGTTCTACGCATCCGTCGAGAAATCAACCCATCCCGAGTATCGGGATGATCCGGTCGTTGTAGCCGGCGATCCTTCTCGCCGTTCAGGTATTATACTGGCGGCGTGTCCACTCGCGAAGCAGTACGGCGTTACGACCGCTGAGACGCTAGGGCAAGCACTTGGCAAGTGCCCGCACTTAGTCGTTATTCGACCGCGTATGCAAGCCTACATTGATGTATCGCTTATGATAACCGACATCTTCAACAGTTTTACTGATTTAGTGGAGCCCTTCTCCATCGACGAGCAATTTCTCGATATAACCGGTTCCCTATCTTATTTCGGAACACCAGATCAGATTGCAGCTCAAATTCAATCAAAAATTTTACTGTACACCGGCGTGTGGGCACGCGTAGGTATCGGTCCCAACAAAATACTCGCCAAGATGGCAACCGATATTTGGGCGAAGAAAAGCGAGAGCGGCGTCTTTACGCTACCCAAGTCAGAGGTGGAGTCAATGCTCTGGCCGCTCCCCATTAACAAAATGTTCGGCGTTGGTTCTCGAATGACCGCCCACTTCCAACGGATGGGCATCACCACGATCGGTGAGCTCGGCAGTATGCCCCTGCCCGAATTGAAACGTAAGCTTAGACTGCGCATGGGCAAGAACAGCGATATTCAAGCGGAGTTATACTGGCAAACAGCCAACGGCATTGATCCGAGTCCAGTCAAGCCGGGGACTCATGATGTTCAACAGGCGGTCGGTCATCAGATGACTTTGCCTCGCGATTACGTTAAGCCCCATGAAATTGACGTCATCCTCCTCGAACTAAGTGAAGAGGTATGCCGTCGCAGCCGAGCCAAAGGCTATATGGGGCATGTTATCGCGGCTGGCGCACAGGGCGCTGATTTCGATCATCCGACAGGCTTCTTCCGACAGATGACGATGCCTGATCCGACTAACATCACGAAAGAAGTATTTGAGGCGGTCCGTACTTTATTTTATACCCATTGGGATCGTCTGCCTGTCCGTAAGCTCGGTGTTACGCTTTCCAAGCTCGTTCCGGATGATCAGTACCAGCTCACGTTGTTTGGCAATAGGGAACGGGAAAGAAAGCTGGAGCGCGTCACCGACGCTATTAAGCATAAGTTCGGAACGACTTCGATATTACGGGCCTCTTCGCTGCTGGAGGCAGCCCAAGCCCGTGAGCGCAGCGTCAAAATTGGAGGGCATTATAGATGAGCAAGAAATTGGAAGGAAACGGTCGCTGGGAATCCAGCCGTATGATGCTGCCCGAGCATCGGGAGCAATATTTGCATCGGCGCGCACCGCAAGAGGTAAAGCCTGTTCAAGTCCCTGTCAAAGAGGAGCTTGAGCTTATCCGTGATTATGTACTGTTGCCGATGATGCTGACCATCGTGGAGAAGAATTGCAAGGATATCGAGCTCTCCTTCTATACCATGAAGACATTATTCATGAAGGCGTCCTATGTCCTAATGAATATCATCCATGCTGATCTCGTTGCGGTACGCAAGGAACTGAAGTCTCGGAACATTAAAGTGTTTCAGGACGAGATTGAAAGCGAAGGCGGCGCAATTCATTACCGCTTTATATGCAGAGGCTACGAGGACCGCTTCTCCATGATTCGTGATGCGGCCCGCGCAGAGATCAGTATCCGGATCTCGAAATATATTTCGAAGGTATTTAATTAGCTGCTTAGCAGGACACTAACACAAACGGAGAAGCCTGGTTAACAACAGACTTCTCCGAATGATTGGGATATTACCAACTCAAATATTCTTTCAGAAAGTCAAAGAATGTGACCTATGCTTCCGAATCACTCGGCAAAATTATTTTTTACCCCAACCACCGAACCACTTTCGTTTCGAGTGAGCTGCGGGCAGCTTTTCAAGAATACTGGCAGCCTTCTCCCTGGTTTCTAAATGCGGATGATGCAGCGTTAATTCGAGCAAATCTTTGGCAGAATCGCCTAATTCCTCTAAACGCAGCATAATGTTCGTCAATATGTAATGTTCATTCTTGGCATATACGCGCAGCAGCTTCTCATAATAAGGCAGCAGCCTTGAATCATTGACATCCCTTAACGCCTGAACGGTAGTGTGAATTATGGTTGGATCGTCCTCTTGCAGACATGCGATAAATTCTTCTACATGGTTCATTTTATTGGGCATTATCCCAACTGCATAGATAGCGTTTTTCTTGATTGCCTGATTCTCATGAAAGAAAGGAATGAGGATCGAAGGATCCTCATCTCCGTTTTTCTCCAATAAATAAGTAATAAATTTGAATGACTCCGCATCTGCAATGGACGGCAATAGCTTCTTAATTGGTTCCATATAAGCTGCGATATGATCGGATACATAATAATGAATACAGGATAGAGCAGCTAATTGATCAGTGGCATCAGGACTTGCTAACTGTTCTTGTATTTGTGACTGCTTGAGCCGAAGACATCATAACTGCTGTCAATTGCTTTAGCTCGTTCGATTTTCTCCACAATGCGGTCGATCTGTTTATCCCAAGGCATAAGTTACAATCACCTTTCCAGCTCATTCTGTATGGTATAGATATCGGCGTTTCTACCAATTGATTTAATCCTATTCTATCAACTCCTCGGAGCGAACAGCATCACCGACACGCCAATCACACATATTGCAGCACCGATCCAATCATACAGATCCGGCGTTCTTTTATCGACTAACCATCCCCATAAGACAGCAAGAATGACGAACACTCCGCCATAAGCCGCATAGACACGGCCAAAGCTAGGGAAGGTTTGAAGTGTCGGGATGATCCCATATATGACGAGAACGATACTGCCGACTATCCCATACCATAAGGATTTGGATTCCCGAAGCCACAGCCATACCAAATACCCTCCGCCAATTTCGGCGATACCTGCCAATATAAACAACAACACAGCAGAAATGACAATCACGACCCTCTCTTTACAACAATTCATTTAAGTTATTATGCCATAAAAAGCGCGCATCTTGGTTAAAACTTAGCATCCCTTCCATTTGACAAAATAGGTTTATCCCGATAAACTCATAACTACAAAGGTTTATTGCAATAAACTTAATTCTCGATACTCATGGAGGTCATCTGTAATGGAACCCTATAAATTATTTGATGCTGAATACAAGTTCGCAAGCTTGGTCTGGGATAATGAGCCTATCAATTCAACTGAATTGGTGAAATTATGTCTGGAGAAGCTAGGTTGGAAAAAGTCGACTACATATACCGTGTTAAGAAAGCTTTGTGAGCGTGGTGTCTTGAGGAATGAAGATACGCAAGTATCTGCCCTTGTGAAAAGAGAAGATGTCCAAAAATACGAAAGCCAGACCGTCATGGAAAAAGCCTTCGGCGGCTCTCTTCCGCAATTTTTAACCGCATTTCTAGGTGAGAAGAAGCTCTCCGCGAAGGAGGCTGCAGAGCTGAAACAGATCATCGAGGAGGCAACGAAATGACGAGCTTTTTTACTACCCTTGTAAACATGGGCATCACCGCTAGTTACGTCGCACTTGCCGTTATGCTTATAAGAATATTGTTCAAAAGGCTGCCTGCTGTCTTTTCTTATGCCTTATGGGCGGCTGTTCTGATCAGACTCGTATTCCCTGTTACTATCGGCTCTTCCTTCAGTCTGATGCAATTTCTACATCCCAACGCGCAAAGCTCTACAAGTACAATGGAATATATTCCCTACAATCTTGGTTTGAATAGTCCACCGGCAATGGATACTGGACTCAACCAATTAAATCAGATTATCAATTCATCACTTCCGCCTGCCACACCGCTAGCGAGTGCAAATCCTATGCAAGTCATCATGGAAATATCCAGTTATATTTGGGTTATTGGCATGGCAGTACTGCTGATCTACAGCCTTGTCTCGTACTTGAAAGTAAGGAACAAAGTAAAGACAGCCACTCTAGTTGCCCAGAATATTTATGAAACGGATAGAATCGCTACTCCATTCGTGTTCGGCTTGATTAAACCGACAATCTATATTCCTACTGGCATTAGTGAAGAAGAACTATCCTATATCAGGGCACATGAACAAACGCATATTCACAGATTCGATTATCTGATCAAACCCTTTGCATTCCTGTTGGTGATTATTCACTGGTTCAACCCTATCATGTGGCTGTCATTTGCATTAATGAGCAAGGATATGGAAATGTCCTGTGATGAGACCGTCGTTCGAACCATGGGCAAGGATATTAAAGTGAACTATGCTCATTCCTTGCTTGCACTCTCTGTTCACAATAGCGGTTTGCGACCGGGCAGCCCGCTTGCTTTTGGTGAGAGCCATATTAAATCAAGAATTAAAAATATTTTAGCCTATAAAAAGCCCGCTCTTTGGATGAGTACCACCGCTATTGCTGTAACAGCTTTGCTTCTGGTCGTATTAACGACTAATCCAGCAAGTACGCAGGCTGATCAATCAGCTGCTCGTTCATCTATCGATACTCAGACGTTAATGGATCACAAAACACCCTATGTAGGCAACGCCAGCAAAGTTATCACCTTGGTAGATACCATCCCGCTCCCATCCGGAGTTGTACGGGATACCGTTGAGCTTCACACTGCTACTCAGCCCTATGGGCTGACTATCCATATACCTATGTCGGACGATCCGAACGTTATTGAGGGCGAGGTCATTAACGAGGATGATTTTATATCCCATTCCTTGTTGCTGTTCAGCCTTATCACTAATGTTGATGTCATTACTTATAACATTACAGATCCTAATGGTGCGAGAGATGCTGCATCTTATACTTATACTAGGGAAATGGCTGAGCAGTGGATAGGTGAAGATGTTCGAGTATATAGTGAAAACAAGGATACGCTTATCCGGCTCATCGATCTATCCACCCAAGTGCAAATCGAGCAGTATCTAGAGACGATCATGTCTTCGCCTGCAACTTCGTCCAACCCTGGTGATTACATTAAAGCTCATCCCAAAGAGTACGAACGTATCTTGAATATGCGTGAAGACGCTCTTCCCTATTTACTTACTCAGCTTGAGAACGACAATGGTCTCAGGGGGCGTATTATCGAGCTTGCAATCAATGAAATTCGTTAGTTATTAAGGTTTAAGGTTCAATGCAAATATAAGTGTTTGACGTATTTGGCTTCACCCAAACGGACACAGAAGCCCTTATTGGTGAATTTTACCGGCGAATCGTTAAGTTCGGACATTTGGACCAGTTCAGTTGGTTCTAGTCCTGCTTGTCATTGCTTAGCGATGTGCCACATCGTTAAGGGCGCTGTTGGAGGCTATTTTAGAGGGCTTAACGATACGGCGGATCGTTAAGCTCGGACATTTGTGCCAGTTCAGTTGGTTTTGGGCTTACTTGTCATAGCTTAACGATGTGCCACATCGTTAAGGGCGCTGTTGGAGGCTGTTTTAGAGGGCTTAACGATTCGGCGGATCGTTAAGCTGGGACATTTGGGCTAGTTTAGTTGGTTTTTAGGCCAGTTTGCCATTGCATAACGATGTGCCTGCATCGTTATGGGCACTTTTGGAAGCCAAGCGCCTAGAATGATGTGAAATATGGTTTGTGGTGTCCGTCGAATTTCGGGATCGTGTGAATTGGCTTGTCCAACTCATTTCGAATACGGCGATAATCATAGCTCTCTATACATAGAAAAACTGCACCTTTAATTGTGTCTAACAATTAAGGTGCAGTTTACTTTTTTTGATGGCCTTTTGTCTTTTCCGTTTAACGACTCCGGAGTTTGCTTAGAAGGCGAAGCATCTCGATATATAACCACACTAATGTGACTAACAGCCCGAATGCCCCGTACCATTCCATATACTTAGGAGCCCCCCGCTGTGCACCCGATTCGATGAAATCGAAATCCAGAACAAGATTCAATGCTGCCACGATAACAATAACGACTGATACACCAATACCAATCAAGCTATTATCATGCAAATAAGGAAGCGTGATACCGAAGAATCTTAGGATGAAGCTAAGAAGGTAGACCAGTGCAATGCCCGCTGTTGCAGCGAATACGCCAAGCTTGAAGTTCTCGGTTGCCTTAATAATTCTCGTCTTATAAGCCATTAGCAACGCGATAAATACGCCCATCGTTAACAGTGCAGCTTGTAAAGTGATTGACTGATACAGTGATTCGTAATGTGCGGAGATCGCGCCCAGGAAACATCCTTCTAGAATCGCATAGATCGGCACCAAATACGGTGAAGTCTTAGGAGCGAAGCTAATAATTAAAGCCAAAATAATACCGCCAATGGCACCGCCAATAGCGTACGGTATTACATTTTGTCCATTGAAGTACATTGACCAGGTAGAGAATGCGCCCCCAAGGAGCAAAGCTAGCATGATGAAGGATTTATTCACCGTGCCTTCGATCGTCATTGCCTCTCGTCCAGAATAATGCCCGTTCTGTTCGAACGTCTTGTCTTTCAATGTCGGATTACCACTTCTACCTATCAAGTATGACTCACTCATAAATTATTTGTATCGATTTTATCATATTCCACCCTGTTATTCTAGAAAAATTATACATAATAACCATAGTAGTGTACCCTCAATCCAAATGACTTTCGGCGATTTGGATATGCCTCTTTAACTCGAGGTCTGGGTATCTTTTATCCAATAAATATAATAGTTCTATATATTTTTCACTTTGTAAGTTGTATGCGACTTCCTCGAACAC
Organism: Pristimantibacillus sp.; assembly: GCA_048976605.1. GTDB lineage: Bacteria > Bacillota > Bacilli > Paenibacillales > Paenibacillaceae > Pristimantibacillus. Next base: position 7,653 of record JBHGUX010000037.1, read on the forward strand.
TTCACTTAGGAAGGTAAGTTCCGTCTTCGTACATATTTGTAAGAAGTCTAATGTTGAAGCTTCATTGCCGCTGAGCAGCTCGATTAATTGTTCCCATTTGCGTTCAATTCTTGGATCATTATCATCAAGCAATGCTCTTTCCCCTAAGACTGCTCTTACTTGTTCATTAAACATTAATTAGTAGCCTCCCTATAAAATAAAATTATGATAGATTTATCCATTACCAATTACACCCATTATATCACAGGGTAATAGGTATAAGCGGTGACAAGCTTGCCTTCTCTTTCATATGCTGAATCATAGTATAAGGAGGGATTCCCAATCACTTACAAGAGTACCACTGTGCGAAGCAAATGGGTCAAAACCAAATGGTTGCAAAAGCAGCCTGATCTACGTGTTCATGTTCCTCGAACGATGCTTTTTAATAAACAGAATCTGAAAGCGATGCTTTCTGCGCATTCCACAGTTTTCTTCAAACCTACCGGCGGCACGGGTGGATTTAATATCATTCGGATTAAGAAAATGAGCCCCGGCTACCAAACTCAAATCAATGCAACGAAATCTTATTACCCAACCATGGATCGTTTATACGATAAGCTGAATCGATATTCTAATAAAAAGTCGTATCTGCTGCAAAAGGGAATCCAACTAGCTAAGACAAACGGAAAACCTTTTGATATTCGTGTAATGGTCCAGAAAACAAAAGGCTCGTGGAAAAGCACTGCTATTTTCACGAAAATAGGTAATCCTGGAAAGGTTGCAACTAACTATACGCAAGGCGGAAGAATCGGATTCTCTCGACAAACGTTGGCGGCTGCAGGGTACAATTCAGCCTCGATCAACCGTATAGAATCGAAACTTAAAAATTTAGGTGTCTCTGTAGGTAAAAACTTTGATCGGCACAAAAAAGGGTTTAAGGAACTCGGACTAGACGTTGCCTTGGATTCCAAAGGGAAACCGTGGATCCTTGAAGTGAATACAAGACCCCAGTTCTACCCATTAAGAGGGATGAAAGATAAAGCCCTATATCACCGAATCCTCTCCTACGCCAAGCAATATGGGAGAAGGAAATAAAGGTAGAGCATCAGAAATTTTCTGGTGCTCTTCCTTTACCCCTGTGTGTCAGCTACTCTGTTTTTTTATCCAATGTCCCCCTTCACGAGTTAAACACATTGCTAATCTTTGGGCTGCTCTATCCAAATAAAACCTGTAAGGTATGTCGGGCTCAGTTATACTTTCTATTTCTGAAAATGTCTTAGTAATCTTATTCCATTCAATTTTCCCCATCACAATTTCATTCGGACCAAATCGATACACAACGGTTGCATCGTCCTCATATTCTTTCAGCAGTAGTACATACGAAGCCATCTCACCATTCACAAAAGCATTCCTCAATCAGCGCCTCGAATGAATCTGCTAATAACTTGATCTCTCCAGAATCGTGATAACAGATGAGAACCTCTCCAGCCTGATTGATTATTATCGGATCACCCGAACCATCGATAGAAATGACATAACTGGCTCGTACAATATCTGCAAAGGGATGCTCTTTGAAATCTTCTCGGAATCCCAGCGTCAAATCGACAACCGTTTCATTTCCGATACTAGAGCCATTAGTGAATGCATGTACCGCAAGCCCTGCATATGCGCCTCCAAATGTCCGGATAAATTGCTCATAGTCCTCATGAAAGCTTACATTCAACCGCTGCTGTGCATTCTCAATTTCCTCTTGGCTCGCCGGACTACCTACTATTGTGCTGTTATCCTCTCGATGAAGGAACGTCTTTAATCTCTCCATTAATGCATCTTTCATAGGGGATTCACCCTCCCTGCCAAGTAATTCGAATCAAATATCGTTCAAGCTCTCGTCATTGATACCACTTTTTATTAATTATCATAAGCATCACCTAAAGTCACAAAATCCTCTTCAAGCCAGTACCAATATTGACCTTTGTTTTGAAAAAGTCTCTCCAATAACTCTGTAAATGATAAGGCAATAATTTGAGATTCCCCAACTACGCCATGTCTATCATAAAAGCTATCATAACATCTCCCAAACCGACCTGCGGCTAAGTCGATAGTTACAAATTCACCTTCATTATCCTTCGCAACAATATACCAATTTGAAGAGATATCTTCTTTGCATATATCTCCTACAATTACAGGGTTGGCAAGAACAAAATTTTGTGGCGAAACAATATTCATTCTGTAATCAGCGTGTTGAAATAAAATGGCACCGCCACAAACATCATAAAATTCGCGTATATCAACTGGTAATTCTAAATGATCTTCTATATTCGGAGCCCCACTAGGTGGTAAAACCACACAATCAGACGCAGCTTTAATTCTTTCAATAATATTTTCAACGCTCATTCTAACTTACCCCTTTTAACTTTCTATCTCCTTAGTCCCATCATTCCAAAAGATTAATTCCTTCAAATACCAAATACCAATTACCACCATTATATCATCCCGCTTACAGTGTTGTTAGAGTTCCCCTCCAACAAAAAAACCTTGAAAGGCATATAGCCCATCAAGGTTTATCGTTGCTCTCCTTCAATACTGCTGACAAATCTCTCGCATAAATCTACTATTTCTTCCTTCTTACAGATATCCTCAATCCATTTATCCGGAATATGGTCCATGCTATAGTACAGACCGGCAAAGCTTCCCGTCAAAAACCCATTTGTATCTGTATCCGCACCTAAATTAATGGCTTTTAACACAGCTTTCGAATAACTCTCACTTGTCATAAAGCTCCACATGGATGCTTCTAAAGAGTCTATAACATATCCTGAGGATTTAATTTGATCTCTAGTAAGAGAAGGTAAATTCCCTGATAAAATCGCCTCATAGTTCTTCAACTCATGATTGTACGGATAGACATTCAAATGTTCTTTTACAACTTTAATCATTTCAATATAAGCTTCCTCTTTACCCATATTGGCAAAAAGATTTTGCAAGAATTCAACATAGATCAGACTTCCTAATAGAGCTCTTGGATGCCTGTGCGTTATTGAGGATATTTCTTCAGTCATTGTTTTCTTTGCATCGTAATCAGTATCTTTCCCCAAATAAAATACGATAGGCATAATTCTCATTAATGCTCCATTGCCGTTATCATAAACGCCTTCTCCACCACAAAATACAGGAGATGTACCTTTTTTATATTTCAAAATAGCATCTCTTGTTATATTGCCAATATCAAATAACTCACCATGTGGAGTCCAATATCCTTCATCCAGATATTTCACCATTTTATCAGCAATATCATTCAAATCATACCCCGCTATTAGACTCTCCATTAATCCAAAAGTTAGTGAACTATCATCTGACCATGTTCCTTTAGGCTGATCATACGTTCCATAACTTCTCATGTCCTCTACAGGCATCTTATCTAGACGCTCACGATCATTAAACTCTACAGGCACCCCTAAGGCATCACCAATCGTGGCCCCGAATACACAAGAGATTACTCTGTCTATTAACAATACGCCACCTCCTAGATACTTAATTCAATTCCGATTCATTCATCATGAAATTTCTTGAATACGGAAGAACATGAAACGCATTAGTTTAGTTGAAGAGCTTTACGATTAGGCGTGGAATATAAAATAAAACATCTGATAACACAGTCAGAATATCGGCAAAACGCTCTGATTTCCTTCGATTATAGTTGTTCATTTTCCCAACACCTTTTCTTGAAATTTTTACCTTATTGTAGCATGAATTTCGGTTGGAAATCTAAGCGGGTATAAAATATCTTTGAAGATAAGCAGCCCATCCACAGGGATAAGGACAGGCATGGATATTGAAGATCAAAATAGGAGAGCAACGGAGGGCAGTTCAGATTTAATTGTCAAGCATAATTGTCGTACAAACAAAATGATGAAATCTTTATACGGATATTACTTGGTTATATGTGTTATTGGTTGAATGCTAAGTTCATTCGGCACTGGGTAGCTCGTTATTCGAATCTAATCTCCGTTGTCATTATTCAATCGCTCCCATCAATTCAGTAATCAATTGAATGTGTTCGAAAATCCGTACTTTTTGTAAATTTTCTGCTTTTACCGATCCACCCAATCCTAGTAAAGGAACATAACCAAAACCATCATCATAAGTAGGTATCCCTAGCTTATCTACAGCTTCTCCATATTGAGCCCAATCCAGATGCCTGCTGCAAAAAGCCTCATCCAACAAATCAGAAAAAAACAAATTAAAACTTGTAGGTATTATCGAAAAGTTTCCTTTTCGGTATTTCACTAATCTTAAATATTTATTTTCCTCAAATGTGATAATATCACACATGGATGTAGTAAATATCGGAATAGAAACTTCACTTCGGAAATACGAGATATTTAACAAATTCACATAATCATCTGGGTTTATCAATTTTAAATAACCATTTTTAATACTACCCGTTCCAAATTGCTCCCATATCTTTAATAAATCATTTGGTACTTTGCCTCGATATTTTTCTATAGTATTAGCTTGGATTTCCCCATATGGCATAAAGTCACTTGAAAAAATATTGATCATCTACATAACCTCCAACTCACTGTGTCAATTTTACATTTAAATATGTACTCTTTTTCTCTCCCTCGGACATTCCCTCAGCCGCTTTTTTAATTTGCTCATCAACAGCATCAATCTTATATTTCCATTGTGCGCCCAATGATGAGTTTACTCCTCTGTTACTCGTCAACTGTAAGTTTGTTCATGTCCTCTTCCTGGGCTTTCAGTTGCCTTGTAAATCCAGCAGAATCATGCTTTGGATTATGGTTAAACTTGACTTCAGTTTCAGGAAGCCTTGGAACTTCACCTGTCCCCTTACCAGGAGTCACATTCCTATTCCCTGAATACAAACCATCTTAAAGGTTTTGGGCTTGCTGCTGTCTTTCACGGGAAATGTTCTTCTGCCCATCTATTTTAGATACATCACTCAGTCTGCACTTCTAGAGTTAACGCCATTAATTCCTACAAGTTGTCGGCTTGAGGATAGATTTCAAGTTAGAAAGCTTACTCGCAACCGCATCGAACCCTTTTGAAATGAATGGGGTTGCAGCGGAGAATGCTCCTCCAAACAACAGCCCTTTCAAAAATTTCTTACCAGTTTGCTGAAGACTAAGTGGAAACAAAGAAAAACATCGATCATAGTAGGAACTCACCATAACCGACCTGTATATTTTTAACGAAGAGATTACTGGTAAGAATTTATCACACGTATTCGTTCAGAAATCATTGCCGATGCTTCGGCAATCCGCTCCGAACCTAATTTTTGAGATAAATGGTTTACGAAATCATTAATACCTCGATTCTCAAGCGTGACTGTTATAGACTTTTTGTTCGATTTGATAACAATGGCTCCACCGTAAAGCTTAGTGCTCTCAACTCTAGTAATATCGGCAAAACGTATTGTTTTCTTTCCATACCATTTGTGTGTACGGATTGTCTCTTCATTTATAACCATCTTAGAGATCGCCGCTCCAATCGAACAGAATCCAAGAATCAACGCAAGCATTCCACATACGGCAACTACTTCTTCTAGCCTTTTCGTAACGGTTTTACCGGGAAGAACTGGATCATCAAATGGTATTTGAACACCTTCGTTCACTTTGTCTCGTAGTTCTGGGGTAGGTGTTTTCCCTCTTAATTTTTTATATTTTTCATCTGAAATTCTTCTATCACCATATCGTGGAGGAGTTCCAACTTCACCCGTCCCCTCAGGAGTAAATACTCTACTAAAGGAAAGTGATGTTCACAAGCCTTCTCATGACGCATATGAGAGCTTGTTTCTTTGTCTTACCTTTGGCTACTTGGATTTGCTGTACGGCAAGGTTGTGGAAGATGCTGTTCAGTACCCGATTTCAGCGACCAGTTCCGCTTCTGTAACGATGTTGATTCCGTCCATCGACTCTAGCTTGTAGTCTGTTTGTGCTTATACCAGACTAAGCTGTTCCTCTGTCTGCTTGATTAATTCACTGCTTCTCCGCATGTCATGAGCCATATTAATGACTAGGAAGTCTCTGTATTCTTGAAAATCCCTCTTCGTTTCCCATCCTGCTTAACCAGTTCAAGTATTTGTTCTGCCTTACAGGTAGAACAAGTGTTATTACTGGATTCATGTAAATATTCCGCTAGTTCTAAGCCAAGCGCGGCCTTACCGTCTATGTCACAGAAGTGCTTCTTATAGAACAAGGTAGTGATAGCTCAATTGGGTGCAGCTGATTCTTTAAGCCACTGGCATGTTTGACGATAGAATTACGTCTTGCTACCAGTTGCCCGATTGTCCAGTAAATGTCTTGCGGAATCGCTTCCGGCAATTCATCAACCCTTGCAAGCAACACTTTGGCGATGCAGTAAGCATCCCAACTATCACTCTTCTGTGTAGTTGCATTGCTCATACGTTCGTTGTACAAGAGGGCAGAGTATAAGAGTCGCCATTAATGACAGGAGCAATAACAGATTAAATCAGAGTCTTCTTGATATACTTTGGCTGATAAAGTTTCAAGAAGAAATGAACGTTTTCAGAGAGTACAAGATAAGAATACCTTCCAACTGGTCAATTCTGAAGTGATTTACTTGTCCCCTTCTACGTACAGTTTTGATGAACATTTTTTCTTAGAGTGAAGTAATAGCCGATTTTACCGTAGATTCGCTAATTCCCAAATTACATGCAATGGTCTTGAGAAGGAAAGGCTTCTTGGTTCTCTTCCAACTGAGCCGTAACATTTCCTAATCATATGAGAATACGGAATGTAATACTTATTTTGTTGGAACGTACAATGAAAACTATGCCAATTCTCGTCCAATGATAGCTTTAACAATCTTTCTTGACTAATTCTCATCATGTGAATACATCCTTTTATTTTTCGTTTTTTATAAAAAAGAGTGGGCAGCTAGCTGCCCCTGCTATTAATTGTCGTGTTATCCATTCTTAAAGGTGCGATTAACTTCTCACCGTCCCTATCGGGGCGGCGTATTCTACAGTTACATAGCATTTTGAAAATCCTGTGAAAAAGTGAACATAAGAAAAACAGGTCAATCATGGTGGTATCTGACCATAATCAACCTGTTCAACGTAACGCTGTTAAGTTAAATAGATTATAAAATTCAAGCTTTAGTGTACGTACATCACAACTCGTCAAAATTTCCAACAGATAGAACAAAAGCTATGTTTGTAATGATGAGGTGAAGTATTTGTATCATTACTGGGTAGCCCGTCCAATAAAACAACAGATGTTAAAAATTAACTAATCATTGGTTTTTCTTTTTAAATGCTCATAAACCAATTTGAAATTACCATTTTCAAGAACATATCTCCTCGATGAAACCTTTGCATCAATTTCATCCATATACAATAGAAAAATATAAGAAAGGTGTTCACAAAGAAAGTATACCATCTTTTCAGGTTCGTTTATCCGATTTAGTTCAAGTAATAATGGGTATTCTTTAAATTCTTCTTCCTGCCAGTCATCGTCAATGTAGTTATAAACCAGCCTGATACTCTCCGTTTCAGATAACTGGGCAACATTATATTCACCCCAATAGCTACTTTCATGCTCTTCCAAGCAAATGTTTAAGAGATTTTGTAAATCGTTAGTCACAAGTTTCATATCATCAATACTTATACCAAACTTTAAGTACCTATTCATCATGGTGCCACCATTAAACTTGGTCGTTTAAGAGCTTGTTCTACACTCTCATATAGCATAAAACTTACAGGGCGACCAGCTTCCTTTGATTTTTTTTCTATAATTTCCAACAATTCAAGTCTATCAAGCTGTTTTTCGTCCAGTGGTCCTATTCTATTTGGGTCAGTTTTCATTTTAAACCCACCACCTCTTCCAATCTCTAACGCTTCCAAGAATAAATCATCATTAACCAATGCAATATCAAAATCGCTTTTTCTGCCTTGGTCAAATGGTAATCCTTTTTTGTGACTCACTCCAGTCACGGAACTTCCTTGGAATAAGATTTGCGTTCCTTCTGGAAGCTCTTCTTTCAAAGACTTTACAAAATCATTATATTGCTTGACGTTAGAAAAACCAAAAGGTAGTGGATTCCCAGATTCATCATAGATACGATTTGGAGGTTTATCCATCCCTTCAGACTTTCTTCCCATTAATTGATCAATTTTTTCCTGTTGCTCAGTTGTATTCTTATGCGATCCATTCGATTTCGAATCGAAATCACCATAATGGAAGTTGTAACCATTATTTCCTGCTAACTTTTCAAAAGGATTGGATAACGTTTCAAGATAACTAGTAATCTTAGGAGGTATACTCTTCACCGTACCTACGATAGCTTGCGAGGTAGCCACTACAACAGCCTTTGCTGACCCTGCCACGGCCTTCGTCGTAACTACCATAGATTTAGTTGAAGCCGCAATAGCCCTTGAAGTAGCTGAAGCTACTGTTCCTGCTTTTGTCCATGCGATTGGCAGGGTAAGCATATCAAACGTCGCTCGTCCCCATGCATTCGGATCACCTGACTTCAGTTCTTTATAGAACCCTACTATTGCTGATTTAGTACTTGGAATAATGTTTGTAAAGAATGCTTTCCCTTGATCCACGTAACTCTTCAACGGATCTCCGCTTGTCCAGGCTGTTGCATGCACACCAACAACGGCCTTAGTCAGTTCTATAGGAGCCATGATGGTATCCACGACACGGCTTCCAATCCCAGAGAAATATGCCTTCGCCGTCTGAAAACCAAGCGGATCATTCTCTAAATTATAACGCCTTACAGGAAGCACACCAATTATTGCTGCTTTCATTCCGAACTTGAGTTTTTTCAACAGCATCTTATTCGTTAAGTTACTGCCTAATTTACGTGCTGCTGTAATAACATCTCCTAAGAATCCTCCACTTAATGCAGTCGATTCAAGTAAATTTCCTATTCCTTTGCTTGATTTCATTATACTCTTACCAAGCTTAAAAGCATTCATCGCCGTCTTCGCTAGCTTAGCTCCTTTGATTGCAATTCCCGCAAAAGGTACGCAGGCCGCTAATGACCATAGGGCGCCCGTGAAGTCTCCTCTACCTGCGGATATTGCAGCATTCGCGACATTAGCCACAATCCCGAGACCCGGCACCATACCTGCTACATCGAGTGCTAACTGAACCCCATCCATAATTTTACTGAATAATCCTTTTTTCTTTTTCTTTACTGGTGGGGCTTCGCAGAATCCCAGAACCGTATCCGCGGGTACAGACTCCGGTTGTACTTCATCTGCGAACGGCGCTTCCGGTACGGGTTCCAAATCCTCTACAAAAACAGGCAGCTTAATAAGTCCTTCTACCTTCAGCTCTGTTCCCTGGATATCAGTCTCTCCATCCAATACCATGCTGCTAGATCCGCATAGAAGAAATATCCCCTCTTGTGCTTTCATCTCCATTCTCTTATTTGCTGTTATCTCCAGATTTTTACTAGAGGACAGATTGATCGATTGATGGCTCTGGATCGTGATGCCTTCACCATTATCGAGTTTAATAAATAAGCTGTTTTCTTGTCCAGTTAAGGTCAGATCATTCCCGCCAAATTTCAATTCTTTTCCGGAACTTGTGCCCCAATATTTCACACCCGGATCTGACAACTTTGGAGAACTCGATCCTTTACGGACAGAAGCATGTACAACCGCCTCTTTCTCGTTTGCACTTGGTACATAGACCTGAACAGAATCTCCTGTTTGTGGCATGCAATAGAATCCACTGTTGCCTTCTGCTGTATAGAAAGACTTATATGGCAGCCAACAGGCTTGATCTTTATTTTGTTTGGCATCTGCGTTCAGATGTACACGTACGGTATCCTTCTTCACATCTAATATAATGCCATCCAGTGCTGCTCCAACGAGTAGATTATTCGTATACAAGAATGGTTTTAAATCAGATTCTTGACTAAGCTTATACGTAAATACCCAATCGCTATCTCGAATCTTTGCTGTACATTCGAACACAGTTAATTCTTTTTCCTGAAAGCTAACCTTGTCCCCTAACTGGAAATATTGACCTGTTTCCACTGTATAGGTAAGAATACTATCGCTATCCCATTCAGGTGCTGGATCTTCTGATATTGCTCTCGCGAATGATCGTTTGACCTGGTAAGGGATTGCTTCTAATTGCCGTTGCCGCCCTTCCGGTAAACCAATCCAGAACTTTGGTGCTTTAGCGGTTGAATCAGGTACAAGTACAGCTTGATTTCTGGATGCGATACGTTGTAGAAACTTCCAGTCCGTCTCCATATATTGTAAGACAAGACCATTCAATTGGGAAGAGCCCATTGCTTCATCGATGAAGTCGGACCCCTTATAACCGGACAACACATTGTCTACTAGTTCATTGTACTTCATTGTTTGATTCTGAAAGGATCTCGTGGTTTGTTTCACATCCATTTTTCCAGTATGAGACAACGCCTCAAGCTCCAAGTAATAGAGTCCTCGCACCGTTCGTATCCTCATCTGTGTAATAAATCCATGAAATAGGGTTCGGATCGTATTCTGATTCTCATCCATTTCCTGCACTTCCAAAAGGTCCTCATTATTGACTAGCTCGACATAGCGATCCTGTTGTTCATCCGATATGATTCCTGTAAGCGCCAGCTTACCATGATCTTGTACCTTATAATTAATTTCCAAGCTTGTTAAGGAATGAAAGTCATAGGGTGATTTGAGTTTAATTCGACCATATAGTACAACAGATTCAGCCATTTGCTCCCCTCCTAACGGGCTGTTCCACTTCGATATTATCCAACAATCGTACCGCCTAAATTTTGCCCATTATCCACAATGATGATATCGCCGTTAAATGTGCATTTATTCGTACAATCATTTAACAAGGCAGCTGAACCTTCAATCACCTTATTCACTTTGCCGTTCCGCCATGGTAGGGTTACCTTTGGGATACACGGTGCCTTCTTCACCCCTTCTATATCCACTCTTCCATTTTGGACATCGGGATTACTTGGATTCACACAATTTCCGAAAGGCATAATATTTATATTAGGTATGTAATCTTCCACGTTCATTTGGGCTTTACCCTTAATATACACGCCATGACTTAACGGCATCTTTAGTCGACTGTATTGCGTACCACAGTTGCACATTAACACCGCCCCTGCTACTACATAGCTCTTTTGATCCTCATTTGAACTGTTTACTTGAACATCTGTTTGTTCGCTCATCACTCTCGCCCCCCACTAACCAATTGCTTGCTCAGCTTTCCGTATCGAAACCCCTTCAAAGTCTCTGCGTAATATACTTTCTGCCAACCCCAGATGTGTGACGATAATCATTTCCCGCAATCCTGCAATTCGAAAGAGGTAATGCTGCCCGATCTTTGTTTGGTCAAGTACAAGACGCTTAAGCGTTCCATCAGGATGAAATTCCGTTTGCTCTGACAAGCAGTTTACTAAGGGGGGAATGACAAACCAGTAGCCTTCTTGCCTCATTCGTTTCAGATTGACAAGAGCAACCGGGCAATACTTGGCGTAAGGAGCAAACTTCTCTACTAATGGTTTCAATCGGTCAGATAGTAAAGGAATCGGACGTTCGATATAATCAATCAATACCGGTTTTTCCTTGTCCTTCATTTCGAACTGCAAATGGCTCTCTTGGAGTCGTTGAATGATCTCTTCTGTCAAAGGACCTAATGGAACGACTGACGATATGCTGACAAGCTCAATGGGATCAATTATTCGACGATCTTGCGAGAGGATAAAGTAGTTCATTATTCTCTGTCCCCTTCCTCAGTTGGCCACACGACATAGATCACTTTTTTTTGTTCATCATCCAACGTTAGTAAACCAGCCGTTTCCTTCGAGAACAGAGCTCCGTCCATGCTAGCACCCGTAAAGTTCGTATCTGTTAAGTCAGCTCCAGTAAATATAGCGTTATTCAACAATGAACCGCGAAAATCGGCACCAGCTAGATCAGCCCCTGTGAAATCTGTTCCCGGCAAAAAAGATTCGGTTATGTCTGCCCCATTTAATTTAGCATTCTGAAAATTAAGAGGTGCAGCACCAGGTACGAATAAGATCATCGATTCAGGGCGTACACCTATACCTTCTACGTTTCGAAATTTAGCACCTTGTAGTTGGCAACCACTAAAATCAGCTCCTACTAATAAGCTTTCTGAGAAATCGGTTGCTTCAAGCATACTTCCTTCCCAGCGGGTGCCAACAAGAATACATCGATTGAATCGACTCCGTGAAAGGTTATTATAACTAAATGATGTATAACGGAAATCGATGCTTCCGTAATCTCCGTCAGACAAATCAAGATCGTTAATCGATTCATAAGCATACTCATTCTCATTCTTTTCGTTCAGCCACTCCCGAACATCATCAGGATTTCGAATTTGTTTGTCTACCTTATAGACCGATTCACTTTTATCCAGATATTCACCTACTCGGACTTCGAATTCGTCCTCCAATCTCAGTGCTTGGAACTCCGGTAACTTAACCGCTCTTGGCATCGCATAACGAATAAGAGACGCGACGTAGGTATTCATATAATGAGTTTCCTTTAACAGTAGCTTTTCCAGCTTTATTCGAGTAATAACAGCTGTATATTGTTGGCTGCCCTTCTCCAATTCCTCCTCTAGCAACATAAAGCTGTTCATAGCCCAATCCGCAACATACTCATCCTGATAAGGGGAGCGATCAAGAAACCAGTTGCTGTCAGAAGCCTCAACAAGATAAGCAAACCGTCCACTAGCAATTTCCGTTCGCAACATGGAGTAGGTTAAATAGGCAATCTTTTCTTTACCGCCTAACAGTTGTAATTCATGAATATTGCGACAAATATGACGAAATGAATCTAGAAACTCTTCAACTAATTCTTCTCGATGATTCTCGAATAAAGTCTCTAATGCAAGTAAGACAATACTTCGATTCGTATCCAACACATTCTCCACAAAATGTTGTAATGTTTGCTCTTGTGTCACAATCTCCCCTCATTTCTACAAATCATCTTCTCAATGAAGCTAGTTCGTTTTCAATTCAGATCCGACAATAGTCGTATTACCGTTCATGGTAATTTCACTGTCCTTACAGTTCAGATAAATTTCATCTTTAGCCGATATAACCAGCTTCTTACCTGCATCCATCATGATATCCTCTGTCGATGTAACCTTTACTGGCTTGCTGCTTTGAATTTCAATACCATCTTTGTCACTAAGGCGAATAAAGATTTCCCCGTCCTTGGCCGTAACGACGATTTCGTTAGGACCAATTAATAGTTCCTTGCCGGATGCGGTACGGAAATATTTCATATCAGGATTGCCTAGCTTGTTATTCTCGCCTTCCTCCGAATTTTGGCGTATTGAGCTGCTCGCAACGCCGTCTTCCTCTTTGCTGCTTGAAAAATAAATAAGCACATGATCACCAATCTCCGGCATACAATACCAACCGCTGTTTCCTTCTGCCGAATACACCGTAGAATATGGGAATGAATGTGCCCCTTTTTTACTTTGTTCCTTGTCTATATCAAGATGAACTTGCACTTTGTCACCAGTCACTGCAATAACTTTCCCTTGTAAGGAAGCTCCGATTAACAGCTCGTTATGCAGCAAGCTATGCCTTAGACCCTTATGTGAGCATAGTGTATAGCGGTGCTTCAGTAATCCTCCTGTCATCTCCGAAATTGCCTCGCATATATAAAGTTGCTTGCCCTTAAATGCAACAACACTGCCGAGATCAAGCACTCTATCCGTCTCGACCTCGTAATAAATAAAATCATTATCCTCGACGTCTGCACCTTCGTTATCGCTGAAATAATGAAAAGTCGACATTCGCTTGTTCACTTCATAATGATAGTTATCCAATTCCACTTTGGCACTACTCTCGAATATTCCGAAATAAAATTTTGGACGATCGAACACTGCCGCTGGCATAAGGCTAGTGTGCATACGGGAAGCGAGTCGCTTTAGAAATTGCCAATCTGTTTCTTGATACTGTAGCGTAAATTTACCGATTCCTCCTCCTTCTGTCGCCGCGTCCAGCACCTCTAAACCTGGGTACTCAGCTCCGATTTGCTCCAGAAGGGCGGGATAAGTCATATTTCTATCTTGGAAGGACCGGCTTTTTCGTTTCGTATCAAGCTTATAGCTGTGAGAGACACCTTCTACTTCTATGTAGTAAACTCCACGGATGGCTTTTATTTCGATGCTCAATACAATGCCGCAAAACAATGGTGAGACGGTTCCATCCTCATTAATTTGACTGATTTCAATCTGCGTATTTGCATCGGTCATTTCAACATAACTATCCTTCTTTTCTTCTGGTACCATTCCAGTAAACTTCACATGAGCATGTTCGTTCAACTTCTTCGTAATACTCACTTCTTGCAAATTCACTAGCTCGTATGGACTAATTTTCAAATTTTGATAGGTGATAACGGATAGCGTCATTATCTTATCCTCCATTTTCACTTGGATTTAGTAGCAAATCTTTATCAAACCCATTCCACTCAAAAGTATCCATTATATTAATAGCGATTTTCTTCCAATCTACCATCTCATCTTCAATACAATTAAATGTGCACAGCAGCGCTCGATCCTCCAATGAAACGAAGAACATTAGATTATATAAGTTCACGTTCATTGCAGGAGTTAGAAACTCGCAATAACCGATAGATCGGCCATCAATCTCCTTAATTCCATCTTCGTACCATTGGAGGACCGGCTGCATCCTTTTTAGCATCTCGACCATTGCATCCCTGAATGGCTCAATATCCGATTCATCCAACGGGTTGACTGTATAATTAAAAGCAAGATTAATCGTTCCTATATCATTGGTGAATATGAGACCTGGCCGTCGTTCTGAAGGATACTTAATTGCTGCCGCACTTGGTGTCATCAGCTTGAATGACTTTGGCATATAGACAGCAATCTTGTCTTCCAGCAATCTCTGCTTCATAAATGGAACCATTTCTGTACCGATTCGGACTATTGGTTGCCGAACATCCGGCATTTCCTCCTGCTTTCCAACACTAGTCTCAACACTGTAATCACTTGGTTCAATCCCATTAATCATGGCAATGATCTTCTCATCCATATGACTCATCACACTTCTCTCCCTTCTCTCCTACATCGTTCTAGAAACTAGAATCCTTCTCTACCATATTTATCTCTATCCCTCCGAATCTCTTAGCCAATAGGTTATAGACGAGGGCGACGATAACACTTAATAATCCATAGAAGAACAACATGAACACAGGCATAATAACAAAAGGCAGTGCCATAAAGAGTGTGGGTTCTCCTGTTCCCGCTCCAATCATCACGACAATTAAGCCAATGAACATCATGAGTAAAAGTGGGGTACTAACAATATAAATAGTTGTCTTAAAAACACTCTTCTTTCCCAGTCGAACAATCTCGTAATTTTTCATAGCCTACAATTGGCCTCCCGTTTCCTGTTGCGGTTGTTGCTGTTGATAATACCGAGGATCCACATAATTCGTATTTACCCGATTAACGACATAAGCGCCGGCAACCTTATCATGCAACGCTTGTTTTTGGGCAGTGAAACCAGCCATGATGTATCCGATACACAAGGTGAGGACCGAGATGACTTTAGCCCAATGTCTTCCGCTTGCTCGCAGAAATGTTAACTTGCTATTTGTCCCATCAACAACGATAATCCCCATAGCCTTCTTGCCGATTGTCCCCTGCCACGATGACGACTCCAGCAGGGCATAATACAACCACAACATGGTGTAGACGATTACCGAATGACCAATACCCACTATCATAAGCACACTGTCATCAATCAAGTTTTCTCTTAGCTGTGTCTCAATCCCTCCGATGATCAGCCCTACTATAACCACAACTGGATATATAATTATGGAATCCACTAGGAAAGCCACAAACCTCTTCCAAAATCCTGCATACAACATTTCAACAGCCTCCGATTTATTACAACACATTCATCTTCCTAATCCACCAACACCCGCCGCATCCCCCCAGGCCCAAAATCTGCCGTCCGATGGGATCGTGCCCCGCTTCCGGTGCCAGCGCTGTCTAGAATACGACGCAAGCTGGAATATAATTGCTCATTGCCTTCCGGCTTGCGTTCAGAACCAAGACGAGCCGCAATATAATGTTCGATGACGCTCAGCGTGATCGTCCCCTCGTTCAAGATAAGCATTGCGAGGTTGATATCGAATGGATCGGTGCTTCCGGAGCGGAGTAACTCTTCCGCATACCTGCGCAGGATCACCGGTACAAGAGTGCTTTTCCCGTAAGAGGAGTAGCGAACATGGACGAACTGGAGTGTATTATACTCCGTCGTCATGTCGCGGAAGCTTTCATAATTCATTCGCAGCCTTGCCCCTTGCTTGAGCTTGAACCGTCCAAGCTCAAGCTCGCCCTTGCGTATTACACTGTCTTCATCCAATATGATTTCCGCAGAATAAGCGGTCATATCACTGCGGGAGGATGGCTCCTCGGAGAATCGAATCTTGATAATCGTTTCCCTGCCTGTTGATTCATAAGGCAGCTCTTGATCCTGCTCCATCCAGTACAGCCGTCCATTATATTTCACAATTCCACGGCTAATCGTAAGCCTATCTTCGTAGATGGACACATCAGCACCTGTGAGAATGCCGTCAGAATGACCAGCATAATGAATCTCCAGCATCTGACGCGGATAATCCCGCAAGCTATCCAGCATATCCGTCTTTAGAATTCGTCCTTTAGTAAAGCTTGGATACCGATCGATGAACATCACTAGCTGCCTCCTCTCCTATTTCAATCCGTCGAAGAAGTCCAGTTCGGACAGATCATCCTCGAAGGTGAATAATCGTTTATCCCCCAACTGAAGCTGCTCATTCATCCGTGCGACAGGCACGATGTAGAAGCCCCATTGGCTGTCGCCTGTTACGACGAAGAACTTCGCTTCACCATTGACGATGGTATCCGTCTCTTCCTGCGGGATTTGATCGCCATACATGCCGGCAATCTCCTCGTACAGCGCTGGCTTGTAGCTGCCAGCATTATTGGCATACACATATTTGCGGAGCATTCGTTCATCTCCGTCTTTCAAGTAGAACTCGACCTCCGTCACCGCTTTCGGTCTCGATACGCCGCCACGCATCCGGCTAAGCCGCTCCATGCTGTTAATCAGCACCTTTTCCCGTCCCTGATGGGTGTATGCCGTTACCGTATAAGGCACAACCGGCGCACTGCGTGTAATCGTCGCTTCGATCTGTCCGATCTTGCGTGCGGTCAAATACCGGATTGCCCCTCTTAGACAGCTCAGCTTCAGATCCGGCACTTTATCCGCATCCTCCGCTCGCTGCCGGAACTCAATGCTTCGACCCGGCACGAATTCCTTCAGCGCCTCACGAAAAACATCGATCCGACAGGATTGCCCCGTCAGCTTCAGAATTCGGTATTGCTGCATCCGTCCATCGAGGTAGAACCCTTCAAGAAACTTACTGATGACAGCATAAATATCTGATTTCAGCAGCTTCGTCATCTCGTTGACTGTGAAGATAATCTCTGGACTATCATGGCGGTCAGCCAATCGTCCATCTGCCCCGCGCAGCGATAAGTTCCAACGCTCGATCTGGGTAACATGCAGATCATTGTCTCGGGCATCATGAGAGCGAGAGGTTCGCTCGGACTCGAATCTACGGCGAATGATGGCCGTTCGGCGGAAGAATTCCACCTTCATCTCCTCAGCCAGCTCCCACATAAAATAAAAATTACGGCGAACTCGCCAATATTCGTCTCCTGTCCGATTCTCATACTCTCTGAATCTAGTGGGCAGCAGCCGCTCCGCTTCTTCATAACGGCTATTTAATAACTCGTATACTTTAGCCGTCCCATGCTCGTCCACATGCCGGAACAAGTCCACCCCAGCGACACCAATCAAATCGTCGATATCAGCTCCGGAACGGTTGCCCGCATAATAGTCGGCAAAAGCGATTTTCATATATTGCATGACCCGATAGGTCAGATTATTGCCTCCGAAGTTGGTGTCGCCATTCTCATAAGCGGTATGAATGTCGATTTTATAGGAGATTCGCCCTTCTTCAATCTGGAAGCGACAAGAGGACAAATCCGTCGTTCCTCCGCCGCAGTCAATAACAAGCGCATCATACTTTTCCCCATCCATGTAGCGATTCTGCTCAATTTGATCGGCGATGGTGTTATACAGTACAGCCATCCCTTCATCCAGCGCATCCTCCCGCTCTATCGTATATTCAGGCAAAATATCCGTGAACATCTCGATAAAAGAATCCTTCAGCTTAACCGGTGTCGTAAAATGCAGTTGACTGAACCGGCATTTGAACCGATGTTCAGCTGTCTCAATGACATGCAGCAAATAAGCCCGTATGACATCTCCCCGCTTAACCATCGCTGTATTGCCATGAATGTCGGTCACTTCCTCCAGCTTGCTGCAGCCATTCACCCATCGCTTCATCCCCAGAAAGACAGACGCACGGCTTGCATAGCCATTCTTCTTTAATTGACTTAATGCTTCGTAGCCGAACGAATAGTCGATCAATGAAGAATCCGAGCAATCCACTACGCCGATAGCGGTAGGCAGCATCTCAATCCAGCCTCCATCCGCTCCAGTGAACGTCACATAATTAATAGCGCCAAGCCTTAAGCTGCCATTCAGTAGATCATGTCTGTTCGGAGAAGTAATATATCCATGATCGAGGTAAGCGCCAGCTGTCGTATTAGAAGTACCGAAGTCGATTGCCAGCACCGCCTGCGTTTCTTCCAACTCTCGAATGTCTAGTTCAGCTACTGGCAGCCGCCAGTAATGAAGATTCGTCGGCGGCATCGGTCTATCGCTGTAATACAACTTATACAAATAATCCGAATCCTGCTTGCGAAAAAACAACAAGCTGTAATTCCGATTCGATGTTCGTCGCAGCACTGCCTTTTTGTCCACATGCAGCATGTAGCTGCCCGGCTCTGCTGTCTCATCTCTAATCAAATTCATGATGCCGCATATTTCATCCCGCTCGTTCACGATCAGTACATTCGATTCACCAATGCCAACTGCACTGCCTGTTCGCACTAGATAGCCGTCACTGCGGTCCAGTCTTAGCCCCGAATACAAAGTCAGCTTCGCGGGCACTTGGATCGTATCGGTTCCTTGCTGTGGACTGTTCAAATAACTGCGAAGCGCATATTCGATTCGCTCAATGCCGCCCTCCCGGCTGTTGCGAATGAAGAGCCGATCATTCACTCCACGGTACTTCATCACCGTTCGGATCAACTCGCTGCGATCCTGTGACTCGACGACACCTTTAACAAGCCGTTCTTCATAACAGATGCGGCGAAGCTGATGGGTCGTCATCTCCTCCAGCTCTTCTCGTCCGTATCGCACAGCATTTTCTCCAGCAATTGCGCCGTATCCAGCCCCCGATGCACCTGGTGCTCCTGAAATTGCCGATCCAGAACCGTTTGTCTGACCGTTCTGACCGTTCTGTCCGTACCCGCCTGGCGAATCGGCGCCAGGTTTATGTATTTTATACGTATATCCCCGCATGATACCGTTCCCTCCTTTCCGTCCTAGTACAAGGCAATTCGGTCGATCTGCATCGTCTCCTCATAGCCCTGTATGCCAAAATGATGCTCCCAATAGATTTCTGTATCGAATCGTATAGGCAGGAAAATCCTTCTCACCAGTTCTATGCGTGCTTTCGTCTCATAGGATTCCTTCTGCCCAACATAGAAGACAAGCTCGTCCTTCTCTTCACAATTGACATAGATCGTCGAGCGGCGGAACAGCTTCCTCATCGTATCCTTCAATAGATAGACAGCTTCACCCGTCTCATACAGCCGGAGCACATTCGCTGCAATAATCTCCTTCTCATCTCGATCGAATAGGTCTAACCCGCGCTTAACATCCTCGCCGAACAGACCATCCTCCATATCCTTGAGCACGAATCGAATATAATACTCGCGTCGGTTCATCCCCTGCATCAGATCTATATCCGCTAGAAAATGAATCATAATATCAAACAGGGTGTTGCGAAGCTCGGTGCATTCTTCGTTATCAAGAGCGAACATATCTCGGAATATATCGTAGAAGCGATAATACGGGTTGACCTCAATCTCCCGCTCCACGCGAATGGCATTAATATCGACAAGGCTTAGTTCCATATAAGGCGAGTACACCTTGGCAGGCTGAAAATAAATCCCTTTCTTCTCTCTCCCGGCCCACTGCGCCTTCACCATCAAGTCCCATACGTAATTCAAGCCCATTCCCCTTCGCATCTGTATTCCGGAAAATACATCTGGATCTCTGACACTAGGAAGCTCATCAGATCGCATAGCATATCCTCATGCTCGGCCTTGCTGCCTCTCGGTCGGAATGTCAGCTTAAGCCGCTTCTTCCCTGCTTCCGAGCGAATATTATCACTGATGAATGGATTCATGCCATAGGTCTGACCGCTTGCACCCGGCGGTATGTTGTCTACTGCCGCTGCGGCCAGCTCCAACGTCTCCGCCACTTCAAAGGAGTGGACGATCCGCATCAGTTCACCGGTCGCACGTACAACCGTCGATTGCTTCCGTGAATATTTGCCCATGAAGCCGTCCTTGCGTCGGTTCGAATACAACGGATACTGGAGCTTAGCTTGTTGTGTCAGGACCGGCTGTGTCAGCTTCCATACATTCCATACCCCTGATCGCTCCTGCGGACTGACAACAGTCAGCTCATCGGAGGATCGCTTAATATACCGAATGTTCGCCTCATCGCCGTCTACGAGATAACCATGGCTCGACCCCGTTTTGCGCAGCGACATCACATGCTCGTAATTAATTCGGTCCGCTGCTGGAACAGGGAATCCGCTGTTCTTCAGCTCCAGCCGTTCAATGTTCCACAGCGGTACGATATCCGTCTTTTTATAGCGTTCATAACGCTCCAGGTCGATACTAAGCTCCAATACTTCCTCTGTCAGACTCGGAATCTTATCACTGCCGGTCAATATAACGTCAACGAACTTGTAAGCATACGGATGATTGACCGTCTTCCACGGAACGCCATTTTTCTGAAAAACATCATACAGCCGCTCAATCTGATCCGTATATCGGCTGCTTTGTTCGACCCGTGCTTCGATTGCGTATCGTCCGCCTGTCGTCTCCATTACTCCGCGGAAGCTCCGTTTCTCGGATAACAGACCTCTCAGCTCTGGATGTCCACATTGCATGTACAGGGTGTACAGCCTTGTCTCCTCACGACGGCTCAAGCTCTCAACGATTCGGTTCAGTTCAATAACAGGCTGCTTCACATCCTCCGGAAGCATGGGATAGAGATAGTCATGTATCGGATCGATATCCTCGCGTTCACATACGGTAACGAAGATATCATGCTTGTCCTCGCCATCCTCCAGCTCCTCGAACACTCTTCGCTCCAGATCGCTGTTCATCTTCTCCTGATAATCCACCATCCCAATGAACAGTCCGTTCATCAACTGCTTCAGCAGCTTGCGCTGTTCCAGATCCTCCATTCGACTCAACCGGTCCGCTACGATGTCCTTCATCCGTCTTCCCCTCTCTTCGTACGCTCCCTATTCACCGCTTTCAACAGCTGCTGTATCGGTACTGCCGCTTGCAACTGGTGTCGCTGTTGGTTTGTGATCCACGATATTCGTTGCTGTCGAATTGTTGTTCACGTTGCCCTGATCGGAATTGCTCTTGTCCGTATCCGTGTCCGTCTCTGACGCAGGTGTTGCTGTCGGGATCGGATTTAGTTTTTCTTCTATCTTCGTAATGCTGCGCTCCAGCTTAAGAACAGGCTCAAGTACGCCAATCTCTTGATACATCGCTTGAGACTCCGTATAAGATTCAATCGCTGACTCGTATTGCA
This sequence comes from Pristimantibacillus sp., assembly GCA_048976605.1. Lineage (GTDB taxonomy): Bacteria > Bacillota > Bacilli > Paenibacillales > Paenibacillaceae > Pristimantibacillus. The sequence continues at coordinate 29,493 of JBHGUX010000037.1, forward strand.
TAGCGGCAAGACTGCGATCACCTTGTTTCTCCAGCTTTTCTGCCTGCAGCTTCTTATACTCTTTCTCCAGTTCTGCAATCTTCGCTTCCGTCTCTTCCATCTTCGCCTTTATATCCTTCACGCCTGTGTAAGAAACATTAAGCGCTATCTTATTCGCTTCCTTGTAGAGCAGGAGCGCCGCTTGATAATCCTTCGACTCCGCTTGAAGATCCGCCTTTTGCACCATTTCTCCAATACGAATATATTCACCTATACTAGCGATACGTTCTTCGAGATCCTTCTGATCGTATTTGTCGTCGCCCTTGGTCTCTTCCTTCGCCTTCGTGTATTGCGTCAACGCCTTGTCATATTTGCCATCCCGTAGAAATCCATCACCGGCGACTATTAATTCTGCTTTCTTGTAATCTCGTGCGAAGAGAGCGATATGTACCTTATCCTTCAATTTCTTCGCCTCATTACGCGCTTCGCTGTAGGATTTCATCGCTTGCTCATAATTCTGCTCCTCTACGTAGTCGTCACCGTTGCTGCTATATTCATTCATGTTAACGACACTCTCGGCCATCCTCGACGCAGTGCGAACCTTATAATAAATCAAGAATCCGCTTGCCAAAATAATTGGAATCATCATTAAAGCAATTCGCTTAATCCATTTGCTTCGCTTCTTCTTATCCTCTACGAACACTTTGTCAGCATATACAGCTGCCGCAGTATAATTGTTGACTAGCGCTTTCTGTTTGCTCAACAGTACATCCTCCAGTAGATCAACCAACACCGTTGGTTCCTGTGCTTCTTCAAGCGCATCGATCATCTCCGGAGCATCAACGTTCTCCCATAATCCAGAAGTGACAATCAGCAGCACATCTCCATCCATCAGCTTCGATTTCTTAGAGACGAACGGCTGACAGCCCTCCGGATTCCCCAAATATTGCAATAGATTATGCCGTTCCTCATGACGGTCAATAGCTGCCTCCGAGAGACTTCCTCGATCAGCCAATGTCTGGGCAAGCGAGGTATCCTTGCTCTTAGCGAGCAGCCTCCCGCCTCGAAAGTGGTACAATCTCGAATTACCCGCCACCGCCCACACGATTCGGGTATAATCTGTCACTACGACGATAAGGCTTGCCTTCAACCGAACACGGCGGCTTTCGTGACGGAGCCATTTATGCGCTTCTAGTACGTAGTCCTTCAGCTTTCTGCCAGACATCGTCGGATGGTCGGTAAAGCATTCAAGCACGCATTGCACGGCCATCTCTGCGCTATTCACTTCTGTGTCATTATCACAGCCGTCAACGGCGACCCAGCATGCCATATCATCAAGCTCTACATAAGCGAAGTAATCTTTGTTCTCTATAAATGTACCTGCTTCGGATAGGAAATCCGTCTTAAAGCTGCTGTTTTCCTTTCTCATCCGTACCTCCGCTTGCTTGTCGCTCCTCGTACGATGAATAGCAATACCCGTTACAAGGCTGGCTCCATAATAACGATCGTAGCATTATCCTGATTCTTCAGCCGTTTGCGGTCAATCGCATCCATTAGCTGCTCCGCCGCTTCATAGGGCGGTATATCCTTGCTAAGCACTTCGTCGATCTCTACCTCTGACAAGCCGTTGTACAGCCCATCGCTGCACAGCAATATTTTATCCTTCGGCTTCACACGGAACGGTTCACTGCAAATATCCATACTCTCGAAGCTCTCGAAGCCCAAATAATTCACTAACCGCTTCCGCATCGGATTATTCCGCGCTTCATCAACCGTTATTTCGCCAGATATGTATCGTTCTTCAAGCACGGTCGCCAATATATGCTTCTGATTGATTGGAATGAATTCGCCCTTCCGGTAGATAATGATTACACTGTCTCCAACCGCACCCCAATACAGGGAATCCCCGCATAATACGGCTGTTACGGCTGTCGTCCCGCCATTTGACCCACCGGTCTGGCGCATAATGTCGCTGTTCGCTTGTCGTGCCGCTTTCTCCATAAAGGGAGCGATCTCCGCTTCGCTGTTCACATTCATATATTGCTTAATAAATGTCGTTACCGCTGTTGTTGCTGCCATTCTCCCATTCGATAGTCCGCTTATTCCATCGGCTAGAACAGCGATTGTCCCTGTCGGCGTCTCCGCTGTTGCGAAATAATCATCTTGCTCTTCACGTGCTCCAATCGTTTGCCCATTGCCAATCTGTACCGCAGGCGGCTCAATCAAGACCCGGCTTCCCCTGGCCAAGTTTCGACGAATCAAGAGGAGAATAAGGATGACAACGACGAAAGCTAACAGGATGACGATAGGAGACAATTGAGCTATCAGCATGACCATCATCCCATTATGCCCCGCTGTCTTCCCATTCGAAGTGCGTCCCGCAGAGCGGGATGAAGATGAACTTGCTCCGTCCCAATTGCAGAACGTCATATGCGGTCAGTTCGACTGGGGAATATACCGCATCGTTATTGTGGTAAGCAAGACCTGATGCATCGCCTGGCAGCAGATAGAAGTTCCGTTTCTTCGGATCATAGACGATAACCGCATGATTCCGTCTAGAGACGGAGTTGTCTCCGATAATCCGGATATGCATCTCTTCCGAGCGGCCGATAAAATTCTTCTCCGCCATAATGCGGTAATCTTGACCAAGCTGTGGTCCATCAATGCAGACAAGCCATCCGGTTACGGGATCAATACCCTTCACTTCACCGAGATACGGCATCGTTTTCTCATCCTCTTCCGCTTGCTGCACCGGTCTCTTGTCCGCTGCTTTGCCACCTTGAGAATCCACGCTTAAGCTGCAATAAGGGCAAATATTGCCGTGCTTTCTGGTACTGAACATATGGCCGTTCGGGCATCTCGTCAAACTCATCGTGTTCGTTCCTCCATCTATTTGAGCGTAATCGCTTCTGCATGCGATCCGCGGCAAATTCATCGTTATTATTTCACTAGCAATCTCGTATTCGCGATTAGAAGCAGATCGCCCGCATCTAGACGGTACGGCTTCTCGTTATCCAACCTCGTTACTGCACTGCGGTTGAACTTACGTAGACCGACACCATTACGGGAATCCAAATCCTCGATATACCAGCCTTTTGCTGCGTAATTAAGCACTGCATGCTGTGGGCTGATAATCGACGCGTATTCCGCATCAGATAAGTCTATGTCAACCTCGTTTCGGCCTGAGCTTTTGCCGATCAATAAGGATGTTTCCCCGCTTATGTACCATTCCTTCAAGCGCTCGCCTTCTTCATCGAGCAATACGAGCTTGGCAATGACTGCCGATTCGCGTCTATATCGTTGACGCTTGGCCATTCTGACCGATATCCAAGCCAGAACTGCCGATAATGCAATTATTCCAGTTACCCACATGAGCGTTTGCTCGGTATTAATAAAGAAAGCATAATAGATTGCCTCTAATGCTGTGATGACGATTAGGATATCGATAATAACGACCCCTCTCGAATTGCTGCCTCGGTCATGACTGCTGTCAGCCGTCGCTTGCACCGTCATTCCTCCGTTCTATTTCCCCCATTGTCGAGCGCCATTGCTTATTTTCCAAAAAAACGATTAAAGATGTCGGTCGTATCCAGCGGATTCTTCTTGCCGCTGCTCTTGCCATTCTCGGCTTGCTTATCCTTCGGACGAACACCGAAAAACTGCTCGAACTGCTCAGACATTCGATTCATATCGATATTCGAGCTCGTATGGCCAGTTCCCGCTCCAGAGCTGCTGTAGCTTCCCGGTCGTTTGGACTGACTAGCTGTGCCTCGACTTGCTCCCGCAGTCAGCTTCTCGTCATAAGCGCTCCTTTTATCCGGATCACCTAACGTGTCGTAAGCTTCTTGGATCGCTTTGAATCGTTGCTCCGCTTCTCGGCTTCCTCCATTCACATCTGGATGATGTCGCTTGGCGAGTTGCCTGTAAGCTTGCTTAATCTGTACTGAGGTCGCCTGTATAGGTACTTCCAGCGTGTCATAATAGGTAGCCATCTTAGGATCAACTCTTTACATTGGGATAGAATGCTAGATAAAAAAATGCCTATAGTTGTAACAGAATGCCCCTTGCGGGGCACTCTGTTTAACCAATGATGATTAGCCGTTTTGAGCGTAGCCGCCATCGATTTTCGTATACTCGGTTTTGTCTTTCTTCTGTTTGATGTACAGACTGAACGTACCAACGCCTTCTGTATCACCGAACTCTTCTGTGTAATCTACTACGAATGCGTTCGGGAAGCTTACTTTACGTACAACTTGATCAGCAGCGATAACTTCCAATGTTACTTTACGGTAAGCATCTGCTTTCTCAGCTGGTACAAGTGACCAAAGTGCAAGCTTCACTGTGTCGTCAGCGCTGTCGCCGTCAGTTGCAGTGATGATTTTGCCGCTGATGCGAAGTGTTGCGCCAACATCTGTGGAACGTGCGTTGGAATCATCCGGTGTGTCCGTGTCGTACTTCACCTTTTGAATGTTGTCCAGACCAAGCTCAATTGTTTCTGCGCCTTCTACTTTTAATCGAAATCCCATGAATAATTGCCTCCTCGAGTTTGGTTTTCAGCCGCAAGCGGCTGGGTGAACTATTTATGTTGAAAGGCAGGCGCCAATAGGCGATCCGCCCTTAACAACCACAATGGATGTTATGGAATTACGCCTTAACCGGCGTTGTTCCTTTGGTAATCATCACCTCGAGATTTTTCACGTTGCCGTTGAATACGAGGTCGATGTGACACATATTGCTCTTCTCATCAATGATGTAGCTCATGTCGTCGCCATCTTGAATGATGGAGTTGACATATCCACGCGCGCCAAGCCACTTGCTCTTCTGGCTGCTTGGATTGTTGCTGAAGAACTTCACGATGTTCTCATGCTTGAAGTCGCCCGTCTGGAAGCGGAGAATTCGTTCGATGTACGTACTAACCAACGTTTTGTAGATCGAATCGAAACCATCCTCTGACATGGCAAGACTTCTCGCTTTGTACACCGTAATGCGTCTGATGTCTTTGTCCTGCAGCTGGGCATTCTCTGAGGAGAATACGAAGCCGAAGTTTTTACGGTTAATCGAATCCTTAATGTTGTTCGTAAAGCCGGAAATTTCCTTCGCCATCGAAGTAACGACGCGAAGTCCATTGTCGCCCGCTTCGATATCGAAGCGCACGCCTGGATAATCCTTGCTCACGGTCTTGAATTGCTCGCGCAAATATTCTGGACACTGGTAAGCTGCAACAATACCCGCCGCAACATAAGAAGCTCCGACATAGACGCCTTCAATCCACAACTTAAGAATGTCTTCTTTCTCTTGCGACAGCTGCACGCCGTATTCGGTTTGCAGCATCCGGCTGTCGATCACGACGCCTGATTTGTCCTTCGGAATAATCGTGAAGTTCGGAACGCAAGGAATTGCGAATTCGCTATAGCCTTTGCGGACAAGAACCGCACATTTATCGATATATTTATCGATACCGGCTGTGGCAATGCTGCTGAACGTCGTTTCCTCGCCGGACTCGAAGCTGAAGAAGACCTGCACCTTGTACTCGCTTACAACCTGAAGGAGCATGGAGAGCGATTCCATACTGTTGCCGTCTTCCTTCACTTGCTTCTCATTACCTTTGAACCGTTCACGCGACACCTTCACCTTGCCGGCTGTTTCCATCTCGATTGAAGGCACGATACCGTACCAGATCGTATCTGAAAAATCATTTTTCGCATTGACGGTATTCAGGTACGTCTCAAGCCGCGGAATATTACCGCTCTTCACTGTCATGTCCAGCTTACTGTTCGTAATAAGCATGGATGGCGACATCCCTTTGTTCTTGCTCGCGTATTGATCGAAGAACATTTTGATTCCTAGAATTTTTTCTACTAACGGCTTAACCGTTTTGACGAAATCATCCTTCGCGTTCTTATAGAACTCCAGGTAGGTATTGTAATTACTTACTTCCGTCGCCGTATCAACGTCACTCTGTACCGCAGGCAGCGGTGAGAATGTGCGTACAACTAGATCCTTGACGTAAGCGGATTCCGTCTCCGTAATGGAACCGTAATCATCAGCGAACACTTCCGATAGCCCGCTTCCCGCATTCTCATCCAGCAGTACCATTTCCGTGCTGTCATTCTTAGGCGCTTCAATAATTTTCAGTTCGCCGCTCTCGCCAATGGTAAGCATACCGATTTGAATCGCCTCTGCTTGGTTCTCCTCTTGAGAGCCTCCGAGCAGCAAACGCGTCTTTATATCCTCAATCGCTAGTGGAAGCATAGCCATTACATTGTTGTAATTCTTGCTGGCTTCCTCGAACAAAACGTTCAGCTTGTCCCCCATATCGAGCTTCTTCGGGTCGCCCTCGTCGAGTTTCTCATACTGCCCGTACAAATAATGGATCTCCTTGCGCACTTGGCGAATATCATCCATTACTTTCTTAGGGGAGATCATGTCTAGCAAATGCTCGAATTTGAAATCAACATTAGAAATACCCTGACTTCTCTTCGTATCGATGAGTGTGAACAGCATTTTCAAGAAATCATTATGCTGATCGATTTTAATTTCCGAGATTACGTCTTCTGCAAGGCCCTCAGGCTTCTTCAGTGTGTAGACGACCTTCTGATTAGCAGCATTGAAGAACGAGTAGACGCTAGGTGAGAATTTATCAAGAAACTCGTCGAAGCTGCGGACTAGCAATTGTTTGTTGATTTCTTTAATTTTGTCGTCGCTTAAGCTGTCGATTCCTTTCACATCTCCTACGAGAGTGATCAAATCCAATTGCTCCGGGTTGATCTCCTCGAAGAGGATCGTACGGTTCGTTTGGTTAATAATATCCATTCGACACGGCGGCTGTTGCTTGGCAAGGCGATACATAAGATCGTGTCGCCCTATCAATCGCAAATCACGCGCCCCTCCCTCCTATGCTTAGCACAATTTAAATACAAATATTTACTAATCTTTTAAGTACAAGGATAATCTTATACAGTAATATATTTCCTTGTCAATAATTACTATTTAGTCCTTTTTTCTCATTTTCAAGCTATTAATAGATCAAAAGTCCCCTTTTTATGGTAATCTATTACTTTTTAGCTTGCATTTGCCGACGATATTCATAGAAGAATGTCAAAGGTTCGACATGAGGCATATTATCCTTCTGTGAAATACGACCTATCATATGCGACCTAATACATATTGTATTGAATTTTAATCCATTATTTTAATATTAACTTTAAAAAAGAAAGGATATTATTTTACATTATGAGAATATTTTCTATAAAAATAATGCTATTAACCTCTCTTCTCTCTATCTTTATGCTTAGCACTTTATTCAATTCATCACCTGCATCAGGGGCGGAAGCACCTCTTCCAGCTGCAATTTTCGATACGATGTTCGTGCTTGATACAAGTTTTTCCATGACTGGGACGGACCCGGATAATACATCTGCGGAAGTTATACATATGTTGCTTGATATGAGCGAGGCGTCGCGAACACGGATCGGCTACGTCGCTTATAACCATAGTATTGTAGCCACCCAGCCATTAACCGACATTTCCATAAAAGAAAAAAGGAATAGGCTAAAGGCTGATCTGGAAGCATTGCGCCGCAAAGGATCGACAGATGTCGGTCTCGGATTGCTCAAAGGTACCGATATGCTGGCCAAGCAAAGAACAGATGGCAGTCGCGCTTATATCGTCCTCCTCTCCGATGGAGCAACGGATATTGGTTCGAACTCGAAGAGAACGAACAGTGATTCGGACGATGATGTATCAGCAGCAATCAAGCTCGCACAGGAAAAGAAGTTCCCGATCTATACGATCGGCTTGAATCATGACGGATCCGTTAATGAAAACGAGCTTGAGCGAATCGCCTCCAAGACAGGCGGCAAGTCTTACATGACGAGCAGCGCAGAAGATCTGCCGGAAATATTCAATCAAATATATGCTGATCAGGCGCAATCCAAATTAATGCCAGTGGCCGCCCTGACGGCTTCGGGATCCTTGCAGGAAATTCCAGTAACCTTGCCTAACGGCAGTATGAGCGAAGCTAATATCGTCCTCATATCAGAGCATCCAATTAGCGAGACGCAGCTATTCTATCAATCAACCAATGTTCGAATGTACAATTCCAACAAATATACGATTTTGAAAATAGCATCGCCCGAGAAGGGCAAATTCAATATGAAATTCCGGGGTGCATCCGGCGATCTCGTAAAAATCTATATTCTCTCTAACTATGAGTTTCATGGCAAAGCCTCTCTTATCTCTCCACAAGGAGAGAAAGGAGCTATTAAGGGACAGCCGACACGGTTCGAGGCGCAGTTGTTTCAACAGGACGGTGCTCCTCTTAAGGATGACGATGTCTATCAATCTGCCAAAGCAGTGCTGAATGTGACTAATAAAGGGACCAAGCAGAGTGTTCAGACGGAGATGGTCTATCGTGGAGGTAAACTCGAAGCCGATTATATTTTCCCAGACTCCTCCTCCTACACATGGAATGTTCGGATCGAAGGTGAGGATTTCTACCGTGTTCTCCCAGGCGGAACTTTAGATCTGGTTAACCTTCCTCCCCTTGCGGGAGCAGGATCAGGCAATATCTCTATGAAAAAAGAAGATGACGATGTAACGATTCAACTCGATACCTTATTTACAGATCCCAACAATGATTCGTTAACGTATGAGATCATCACAGAGAAACCTGTCAAAGGGGTGCATGCCAGCATAACCGAGGGAACGCTTTTATTAACTCCTGAGAAGACGGGTAACGCCTATGTGAGTATTAAGGCTGTCGATCAAGAAGGAGGCAGCTTTACGCGAGAGCTCGTTATTGATGTTCATTCTGGCTGGACCAAATATATCCGTATTGGCTTAATCGTATTAGGCGCCTTGCTGCTCGGGGCCGCACTCTACTTCTTCCTGAAGCCTAAGCCTTCCTTTACAGGCAGACTTGAAGGGTACTTCCTCAACACGGCAAGCGGCAACGAAATTCCGGTAACCTACTGGCCTTTGACCTCATTCACTGACAGTTCGATTACCTTGCTTCAGCTGTTCCGAGCTCTTCAAATCAATGAACAACTGGCCGGATCCGCACAAATCACCTTCTATGCAGGCAAAAACTCCACACTATTTGTGAAGAATACCTCGCGTTGTGTGCTCGTTCTTGGCAAAACAACACTCCGCAAGGATCGGATGGAGCTCATCCAATACAATGACAAGCTCTACATCACATTCGAAGACGGCGTGACCGAGCTTGAACTGCGTTACAAGCCAATCAAGCCTACAACGAATGTTTTCACAAGACCTGAATAAGAAATGCAAACGCCCCTGCATCGTCCATCGACGACGCCAGGGGCGTTTGTTGTTTGTGGGTTGGTTCGTTCATTATCGTTAGCGGACCTGTGTTCCGCTATTCCGCTTGATCGACAGTTACTTGGCACATTAGCGGATTACAGGTACGTTATGCTCCCACATCAGCCGCTTTTCTCGCACCCTACCTCAATAACGGACCTGTGTTCCGCGATTCAACCTAATCGACAGTTACTTGGCACATTAGTGGATCACAGGTACGTTATACCCTCACATCAGCCGCTTTTCTCGCATCCTACCTCAATTGCGGAACTGTGTTCCGCTATTCAACCTAATCGACAGTTACTTGGCACATTAGCGGATCACAGGTACGTTATACTCCCACATCAGCCGCTTCTTTTGCGTGTTTATCAAACACACCGAATGCGATAAACAAACAGAGTGCCAAAGCAGCCCAAGGACGCTATCGACACTCTGGCGGTTGCACATCATTAATATGTCACCATATACACAACTAACTTCTTCTCATGCTCCCTTTGAGTCTCTCCCATCGCAATCCTGCTTCGAACCAGCGCAGCGAGCTGCACCGCTTCTCCGGCGACATCGTCAGCCCCCAATGTATCAGACGGCTCAACAGAAAGCTGATCTGCCGGTTTTGCGTTCGCAGCGCTTCCACTTTATCTTCGAATAACCGTTGCTTCACATCAGTTGGCGCCTTACCGGCAAAAGCATAATAGATCGTCGCAGCCAAGCTGTAAATATCGGAACTTGGACTTTGCCGCGACGACTCCGAATAAAATTCCAAAGGGGAGTATCCATTTGAAGTTAAGATCGACTGCTTCTCCGTACTTCCATACCGGATTGCCGATCCAAAATCAATCAGCTTCGTCCCCCCAGCTGCATCAAACATAATGTTGGCTGGTTTCACATCACGATGAATGAAACCCTGCTCATGGACATGCGTGAGCGCATCCACAACAGCTCCCATGATAGAGGCTACTTCAGCCTGGGAAGGGGCATCCTTTGATTGCTTAATATATTGATCAAGCGTAATTCCTTTGCAATATTCTGTTACTATGTACGCGGTTCCATTCCATTCGATATAATCTGTAAATGCAACGATGCTAGGATGATCAAGCTCCTTCAATACAGATGCTTCTCTCTCAAAAGCATTCCGAAGCACTTCGCATTGCTCGAAATACGTTGACCGAATAATGACCGTCGCCTTGTCTTCACCGCGTTTAGCCATCATCCGTGGAAAAAACTCCTTAATCAGCTTGGTCTCTCCTGTATCCGTCTGCCTTGCCCTATAAACAATCGACAGCTCGCTTTGATGAACAATTTGCTTGAGTTGATACTTGTCCCCAATTCGGGTATTACGGCTTAAACCATCCTTCGCCATTACAGTATTGATTGTTGCAGCAGGCTTCAATGTCCTAACCTCACAATGCTGACAACGGGACATCATTCTAGCATGAACCGACCAGCTTATAATACTGTAATTATACCCCAATATTTGTATGATGGACAAGAATTATCAAGGAAAATGTCGAATATCTCCACATCATGTTTACATTAAGCCTTCCGTACCTATTTAATCTGTTGCGCTGCCAGCACAGCGAGCTCAATCTTGTTCAGAAGCAACCCATATTCATTCGTCATCTCAAAAGAATGCGGCAACGGAAGCTTGCGGAAATAAGCTGTGATATCAGCAGCACTATGAAACCAATCCTCAGATCCGGGGGGAGTTAACTCCCGATCCGGCCACGCATGACCAAGTTCTGGACTATATAGCGGAGCTGCACCACTTAACAAACGGCCTCCATTCAACCGTTCCTTATATAGCCTTTCCGGCGACTCCCTTCGGATCTTTGCGAACAACTCCCGAGCGTAATCCGATCTTGAGCCCGTGTGGCGTACAGTCTGCGCAAACTGTAGAGCCCCCTTGCGTATCTGTTGCACACCAAACAACATGGCATATAACCGCTTGCCGAATTCAATCCGTTCTTTGATGTTAGCGAATCGCTCCAGCACGAGTCCAGCTAGTTTCAATTCTCCTTCTGTGCTGTACGGAATTAAGAGTGCGTTCAATTGCAACAAGGATTGCATGCCGAAGAACAACGTATCCACAACTTTTTCACGAAAGTAAGGATGTTGAACGATCCGTCGTTCAATATAATGCTGCTCATTAACAATTAAAGCCACAGTTAACGGCACGGGGTCCATTCGTTGCCAGAAGCGTTCCCATACCGGTCTCATGAAACATGATACACCAAATGCAGGCAACAGATGAAATAGTGGTCGTCGTTCATGTAAGCTCCATTCATATAATAGCAACTGAGGATAGGCATCATGAAAAATGAATGAATTGGCCGTTTCTAGAAACTGAAATACTGCCTCTCTTTTATCTGCATTCAGTAGACGAGGTATCCATTCCCCTTGCAAATCGGTCATATTCCAACCACCGTTGCGTGATACGAGATGGGCAAGCATCGCCCAATGCAGCTCAGGTCTACGATTGTAGACAAGACGATACGCTTCCGTTCGAGTTACATTATTGCGATTGCATCGCACCGTTTCCGCCTGAATATGCTCAATAAGTGCAAGCTCCATAGGCTTCCAGTGGCCGCCGTGACCAATGACCTTCTTTAAGACTCCACTCTCGCTCATATCACTTGCATCACTTGCATCACTTCCAACACTATGACTTCCATGATCATTGCCAACTCCAACCGTCTCTTCAGCAATATCACCAAGTGGAAGCGCTGCTTCAATCTGGTACCCAGCAGCTTTACTGTTTGTAGCATTCACTGGTGAATTGGTTCCGCCTTTCTTCACCTCCAGCTTCGACCACGCCACAGTCAATTCAGCCACCGCATCATGACTAAGCTGTAACGGCAAAGCCTCGGCCACCATCTGATGCGATTCCGTCAACCCCTTCCATTTCCCAATCGCATAAGACAGGGCAGCTCCAGGCAGCTGGATAAAACGCTGTAACCAGGTCAAAATCTCTCCTTTTCGTATCACTCTTTTTCCATTCATCCAATTGACGTCTCCCTCTGCATCCCTTCGTATAGACCAGTATTTGCCCGTATCTGTACTATTCATGCATAATATAGTAAAACGGATAAGCTGGTTGAACTGTCTTTGGCGTTTATTCGCGTAATAAAGGTCGGCATCAGCCATGAAAGGAGCGCAGTCAAATGTGCGGAAGGTATACGATAACCGTTACACTAGAGGAATTAATGCTGAGGTATATGATAGGTGCAGTCTCCGTACCTTATCATCGTCCACAATATAATGTAGCGCCAGGACAGCAAGTTCTCGCTATTATTCACGATAGCAAGCAGAATCGGTTGGGTGAGCTGAAGTGGGGACTTATTCCGCCTTGGGCAGACAGTCCGAAGGTCGGTTATACGATGCTGAACGCCCGCTCAGAGACCGCTGCTTCCAAGCCGGCATTTCAATCTGCGCTGCGTCGGAAGCGATGCCTCATACCTGCTGACGGCTTCTATGAATGGAAGACGACAGCTAACGGCAAACAGCCGATGCGAATCGTAAGAAAGGATCGGTCGCTGTTCAGTATGGCTGGTCTTTATGAAACATGGACTTCCCCAGATGGAACGATAATCAATAGCTGTACCATACTTACAACTGCACCTAACACTTTAATGGCTCCTATTCATGATCGTATGCCTGTCATTCTTCGTCCAGAGGATGAGTCCTTCTGGCTTGATCGATCCGTCCAAGAGCCATACGCACTCGGGCGACTATTCCAGTCCTATGCAGCAGAGGAGCTTGAAGCCTACCCTGTTGCCGCAGCAGTTGGCAATGTTCGTCATGACACTCCAGACTGTATCGAGCCGATTGTACCTGATGAACAGCTTGGTCTGTGGTAACAGAGCAACTGTTGACCCTTAACGAGAATAGGCCAGCCAGTTGTAGCTGGCTGGCCTATTCTTGTTAACTGCCTCTTGATTACGATCAGCGGAACATAGCCCACAGCTTGAGAAGATGAAGCGTATTGTTCGGATCTATTTTTTGCCCCAGTACAAAAGCAATAATCTGATCCTCCTGCGTATCCGTCAGCTGTTCCTGCACAATAACGGCCGCTGATTTCACAATTTTCTTCACCTTTACCCGATCCTGCAAATCATACTTTGTCACATTACCAAGCAACAGACGGATCCGGTCCTTTACGACCGGATTTTGCATTTTGGTCTTCACACGTTCGACCAATTGCGGTCGAATACCGTACTTTTGGTAACTCACTGACTAAGACACCTCCATCCGGCAGTCCATCCAACGATAAACTATATGCCGAAAAGCAAGAGATGTTGCTTAATCAAACTGTTCACCTTGAAAAATTTGATCCTTCTGCAGTACGGCTCGTACTCTCGCATAGGAAGGATTAGTCCAGAAATCCGGCCGGCCAGTCAGGTCGGCAGCATCCTCCCGAGCGGTCTCCAGCACCTCATAGTCAGCCGCCATATCAGCAACTTTGAACTCAGGCAGTCCGCTCTGCTTCGTACCGAAGAACTCGCCAGGACCTCGCAGCTCAAGGTCACGTCTCGACACTTCAAAGCCATCGTCGGTCTCCGTCATTACCTTCATCCGCTCTCGCCCTGTCTCCGACTTCGGATCAGCAACAAGAATACAGTGCGATTGATGCGCTCCTCGACCCACTCGACCACGCAGCTGATGCAGCTGCGAAAGTCCGAAGCGCTCGGCGTCCATAATGATCATTAAGGTCGCATTAGGCACATCTACCCCGACCTCTACTACGGTCGTTGCAACTAGCACATGCGTCTCATTCGCACCGAACTCACGCATAACCTCATCCTTCTCTGCAGCAGACAGTCTTCCATGAAGCAAGCCGACCTTCAGATCTGGAAATGCTTGTTGCATTTGGACATACAAATCAATCGCATTCTGCACATCCAGCTTCTCCGACTCTTCGATCAATGGACAAATGACATAGGCTTGACGGCCTTCACTCACCTCGCGGCGAATAAAGCCTAATACGCGCTCCATCATACTATGCTTAACCCAATAAGACTTGATTGGCTTCCGCCCATGCGGCCGTTCACGGATCGTAGATACATCCATATCACCAAAAGCGGTAATCGCCAAGGTCCGCGGTATCGGTGTAGCTGTCATCGTCAGCACGTCAGGATTCATCCCTTTGCGGCGCAGCACACTCCGCTGATTAACACCGAATCGATGCTGTTCATCAGTCACAACAAGCCCTAAGCTGCGGAAAAACACGCCCTCTTGAATAAGCGCTTGTGTACCGACGATAATATCGATCATTCCCATTTGCAGACCGGCCAGCGTATCGCGACGCCTCCGTTCAGTCAAGCTTCCCGTCAGGATACCTACCTCGATTCCGGCGTTCGCAAACAACGACTGCAAGGAACGATAATGCTGATCCGCCAATATTTCCGTAGGCACCATAAGGGCGCCTTGATGACCGGCTTTCACTGTACAATACAGCGCAATTGCGGCAACGACCGTTTTCCCCGAACCAACATCGCCTTGCAGCAGTCGATTCATCGCAGCCGGCTGACGCATATCACTCATAATTTCATTGACGACCTTCTTCTGGCCATCTGTCAATTCAAAGGGCAGTGTCGCCGCAAATTGACGAATCGTCTCTCCATTCACCTGATGTGAAATACCATCACCGCGAGTCCGATTGAGCGAACGAAATGCTTGCAACTTCAATTGAAACAGGAATAGCTCTTCATATACCATACGCCGTCTCGCTTCTTGCCCTTCCCGAATATCACCAGGCATATGTATACGAAGTACGGCATCTCGGCGGGGCATGAGACGGTGCTGGTCGACAAGCTCATGCGGCAGTACCTCTTCAATCATACTGCCGTATTGCGCCAAAGCTTGTCCGATGGTCTTACGCATCCAAGGCTGTGTAATAGCACCGCCTACAGAATACACAGGCTGCAGCGTACCTGACTTCACAGTTCCCGACTTATCTGGAAATTCAGATTCCGATACCGTCAATTGAAGCCGCTGCTGCTCCCACTTCCCCGTCAGAACAATATCTCTTCCTGGTGAAAGCTGATTTTGCAAAAATTGCCGATTGAACCATACTGCCGTAACAAGCATATGCTCAATCTCAACCTTACAAGTAAGCCTTGATTTGGTTTTACCATAACGCTGCATAACAGGCATACCGCGAATGATGCCCTGCACCGTTACCTTGTCGCCATCCTTAACGTCAGACAGCTCGCGTATTCGATAATCCTCGTAACGAAATGGAAAATAATCCAGCAAATCAGCGATCGATTGAACGCCAAAGGCGTGAAGCTCTTGTTCTTTCTGAGCGCTCACGCCTTTAATTTGCCGGACTGCAATCTGTTCCAGCGTCATAATAATCTACCTCACACTCTATACATGAACACAGCAGAAGTTCCCGGCCCGACATGCGTCCCGATAACAGCGCCAATTCTCGTATAATTAACCGTTTGAACATTCAATCGGCTTTTCAGCAGCTCGCTCAGCTCCATCGCTACATCCTCGCCTTGTGTCCAGGCAATAGTCATGCCTACCGGGTCCTTGCTGAACCTTTGCTCCAGCAGGTCGGTTATACGGTTCATTGCTTTTTTGGTACCGCGAACTTTATCAACAGAATGAACTGTCCCATCCTTCTCTAACGACAAGATAGGCTTAATATTAAGAATAGAGCCGATCAAAGCGGAAGCTTTGCCAATTCGGCCGCCCTTCTGCAAATACTCAAGCGTATCCACCAAGAAGAACAGGTCTGTCTCACGCTCCAAGCGTTCAATCTCAGCCAATATCGCTTCTTTAGACTCCCCTGCCTGTGCCATTCTAGCAGCAGCGACAACTCGAACACCGAATCCATAAGAGGCAGATCTAGAATCGATAATCGTAACATCTGGATCTCCGTCTAACATCGATTGCGCAATAATAGCAGATTGATAAGTACCACTCAAAGCAGCAGATAAGTGAATCGATATAATGACAGCCTCGGGATCCTCTTGTAAAATACGTTCATACAGCTCTTGAAACTCCACCGGCGAAGGCTGTGAAGTTGTTGGAAGCGCCGATGACGACGCCAGCTTCTCATAAAATTGTTCGGATTTAATCGTGACAGCGTCTAAGTACGTCTCTTCTCCAAACAATACTTTTAAAGGAACCATCTCAATTCCGAGCTCCTCCCTCACCTGCAGAGGGATATCACCTGTACTGTCGGTTACTATACGAATTTTCCCCATAACGTTCACCCTCCAAACTTATTCCAACTAAAGCTTACTCAACCCCGAACAAATAAGGATATAAAGGTTGTCCACCTGCTTGTACTTCCAGCTCAACATCCGGATACGTTTGTGTTATCCAGTCACATAAGCTTTCCGTATCGCTATCCTGGGCATCCTCACCCGTCAACATCGTCAACAGATCCCCGCCTGCTTCCATCATCTGAGTAATTAGCAATTGGCAAGTATTTAATAGTTCTGGTGAAGCCGCCACAATGGACTTCTCCTTAATTCCGATGTAATCACCTTCGCGAATATCTACACCGTCAATAGAAGTATCTCGAACCGCCTGCGTTACTTGCCCGGATATGATCAGCTCAGAGGCGCTCTTCATCCACGCCGCATTACGCTCAGCCGTCTCATCTTCCTTGAAAGCAAGAATAGCTGCGAGTCCTTGTGGTATGGTACGTGTAGGGATGACCGTCACATGACGTTCACTAAGCTCTGCCGCTTGCTCAGCAGCCAATATTATATTTCCGTTATTCGGAAGTAAGAAAATATGTTCAGCAGGCAATGACTCAATTGCTTTAACGAAATCCTCCGTGCTCGGATTCATCGTTTGACCGCCAGACAATACGATATCCGCTTCACTGCCTAGGAATATGTTGCCGACTCCTTCACCCATTGCAACTGCAATAATACCGAACGGAGCCCATTCATGTACTTGTCCAGGCGGCACAACTTGAACCGCAGGCCCTGCCAGCAACTCGGCCGATGAAATGTCTCCGGTCAATGCATATTCTGCAACTGGTGCGAATTGGTTAGTCGTCGATTCATGCTCCAGCAGATCACGATGCTGTTCACGCATATTCAAAATATGCATATCTGTCAGCTCGCCATAAGGAAGTGCCAAATTCAGCACATCCCCCGGATTGCGTGAATGCACATGAACTTTAATGATTTCATCGTCAACAATGACGAGAATGGAATCGCCATCACGCTCAAGCGCCTTCTTGAAAGCGTATTCATCAAAAAAAGGCACAGCAGTTCCACTTAATTTGCGATTGATAAAGAATTCCATATCATACAAATATTCAATCGCTTCTGTCGATAACCGGGATTGTGCTGATGTTGGTGTCATTAATCGCGGCTCTACTATTGGTTGTGCAACAGCAACTTCTTCTGGTGCCGCCGCTTCAGAAGGGAATGCATGCGTCTCCTGAATCGTTCCACTGTCTGCTAAACAACGAACAAAGCCCTCATAAATTAAGACAAGCCCTTGCCCGCCTGAATCGACAACGCCAACTTGTTTCAATATCGGCAGTAAATCTGGTGTACGCTGCAACGCATCATATGCCTTAGCATGTACCTCGCGCAACAACTCTACTACATCAGTTGTTCTGCGTGCATAATAAACCGCATGTTTGGCGGCTTCCTTGGCAACGGTAAGAATCGTACCTTCCACTGGCTTGACAACAGCCTTATACGCCATGTCAACACCATTCTGAAAGGCAGCAGCCACTTGAACGGTACCTGCTTCTTCTGAATTGGCAAGTGATTTCGCAAATCCACGGAATAGCTGGGAGAGGATTACGCCCGAGTTGCCTCTGGCCCCCATCAGCAATCCTTTAGATAACGCTTCAGTTGCTTTGCCCAAATGAGCGGACGGCTTGCTGCTCAGTTCTCGAACTCCCGATGTCATCGTGAGATTCATGTTCGTTCCCGTATCCCCGTCTGGCACCGGAAACACATTTAGTGCATTAACTCGATCTACATTTCTTTGTAGATATTCCGCACCAAGTAGTGCCATGGCGGTAAAATCTGATCCGTTAATGGAGCGCTTACTCAACGAAAATTCCCCTTCCTGCTATTACAATAGTACCCTTACATCTTGAACAAATATATGGACTTCGTCCACTTGAAGTCCTATCACATCGTTAAGCACATATTTCACTTTGGTCTGAATATTGTGCGCTACTTCAGAAATCTTCGTTCCGTAGCTCACAATAATATGCAAATCAATATGGAGTCTTTCATTGACTCTGCGAACTTCGACGCCTCTCGACAAATTCTCTCTGCCGAGCAGTTCAGCTATGCCGTCTTTCAACTGTTTGCGAGAAGCCATTCCGACAAGTCCATAACAATCCATCGCTGCAGTACCAGCAATAACGGCAATGCAATCGTCAGTTACGAATATTTTACCAAGTTCAGTGCTAAGCTGCAGTGTCAAGGAAACACACCCCTTTACCGTATGTATTATGGACTATGTACCATTGTACTATAAATGACACCGTTATAGAAGGGGGGCGGATCAGGCCCTGAAAATAGGGTGAAACTTATCACTTTTAAGTTGCTGATAGCGAACAATTGTGATACGATATTCAAGTGTGTTTATGTGCAGGCTTTTTGATGGCTAATACAAGCCATGGAAGCGGTTTTGCTCATGTGAAACCGAAGATCATGCTTGCGATGCGGTTTTGCTCACGCAAAAACTTACAGCTATGCTAACAATGTGCATTTTGCTCAAGCAAAACTTTAGCGCATGCTTACCAAGCAGGATTTTGCTTCGCAAAACCTTTAAAGCATATGCTTCGAAGTAGGATTTGCTTTGCAAAAACTTAAAGCACATGCTTACAAATTAGGATTTTGCTCTGCAAAACCTTTAAGCGCATATTTACAACACAGCTTGTGATGTAACTGCGCAAAACCTTAAGGAGGTGTACTCATGTCCCGCAAATGTTTCCTTACAGGCAAAAGTCCTGGAACAGGCAATAACGTTTCCCATGCTAACAACAAAAATCGTCGTACTTGGGGAGTAAACGTGCAGAAGGTTCGCATTTTGGTTAACGGTAAACCGAAACGCGTTTATGTCAGCACACGTGCTCTGAAAGCCGGCAAAGTAACTCGCGTATAATTGACCCCTCGGATATCAATCCGAAGCGGTAGACAAAAAGCACCTGAGCGCTCAGGTGCTTTTTTTTGTTCTCGCAAACCACGATCAATCGAAGGCGGCTGTATTGGTCTTAATTTTTTTGGAAGGTATTCAGTATTGCTTTAACAAACCCGCCCAAAAATTTCGGCAGCTTGATCGTGTAAAATTTCATGCCCATCCCTCCTCAGACACGCTCATCGAAAATTTCAGTAAACCTTCCTTCGTTAACAGTTAGCAGACGTTCCCGCTTGCAAGATACCTCTATCATGCTGTTTTTCCACACAAAAAAATGGTCACACGAACCTGCGTTCATGTAACCATCCTATGCGGCGCACGGCCGTCCTATTCCACTGTTACCCGCCTATAGAATGCCCAGCTTAAAGCCCAGCGGGATTTAAAGCATTATCGTTCATAAATTTAATTGCGGTAGCAATAAGTGCAACTCCGAAATAAATAATTAGTGTCGAAATGATAAATACGATTCGCACTCCCCAGGTCTCATATCTTTTGAAGAAACGAATAATCAAATAAAGCGCCAATAAGGAGAATAGAAATTTCACCATTGAAGTAACTAAAGAGAATATAGCAAGAAGAGCTCCGCAAGCGATTGCGTACATCACGATCCATAAGGCTGTCTTCCACTTCGATTCCATATCATCCTCAGAGAAATCCTTCACCCTTAATCACTCCTAACGAAGCGCCGCTATTGCTGCCGCCCGGTCTTTTTCGCCGAATATTGCGTTGCCTGCAACGAGCACATTAGCGCCTGCTTCCACTACAAGCTTCGCCGTCTCGCTATTAATTCCACCGTCTACCTGCACATCAACAGCATGGAGTCCACGCTCTTGAAGCATCCCGCGAAGCTGACGGAGCTTCTGCAGCGATCCTGGAATAAAGGACTGACCGCCGAAGCCAGGATTGACTGTCATGATGAGTATGAGATCCACATCATCAAGTATCGGTTCCAGAACAGATACTGGTGTTGCTGGATTAATCGCTACGCCCGCTGGCAAGCCAAGCTCTTTGATCTGGTAGATTGTGCGGTGCAAGTGTACACATGCCTCCGCATGAACCGTAATTCTGTTCGCTCCTGCAGCTGCATAACTTGCGATCGACAGCTCCGGACGTTCAATCATGAGATGAACGTCGAATGGAAGCGTCGTTGCCTGCCTTACTGCTGCAATAACTGGGGGACCGAAAGTCAGATTCGGAACGAAATGCCCGTCCATCACATCAACGTGAATCCAATCGGCTCCCGCCTGCGTTATTTCTTTAATGTCATCTCCGAGCCGAGCAAAGTCAGCCGAAAGAATAGAGGGTGCGATGATTGCCATATCGTATTAGTACCTCCGCTTCTTATCTTTCATTTCCGCTAAAAATAAAATGTAATGCTGATGGCGGCTTTCCGCGATTTTGCCTTCTTCAACCGCCTTCAGTACAGCACAACCAGGCTCATGCACATGCGTACAGCCGCGAAACTTACAGTCCGGAGACAATTCACGCATTTCACGGAAGCAATAGCCTAGATCTTCGATGCCTAGCTCGGTGAAATCCAACTGGCTGAAGCCAGGCGTATCTGCTACATAACCACCGCCAATTTCTATTAGCTCCACATGGCGTGTTGTGTGCTTGCCTCTGCCAAGCCGATTGCTAATTGCATTGGTCTCCAATTTCAAACCAGGTACGATCGCATTCAGCAAGGAAGATTTGCCAACACCAGATTGTCCTGCGAATACGGCCAAATGCCCTTTTAATCGATCATGAATCGCATCAATACCTTCTCCGCGTCTAGAGCTAGTCCCGTAGATTTCATACCCAATTGCTGAGTAGATTCGATTGACATCAGCGATAGCTGTTGCTGCTGCTTTTGTTCCTGGACCGTCATCCTCTAGATCCTGTTTACTGAGGCATAGTAACGCTTCAATACCGGCATGCTCAATATGAACCAGGAATTTATCCAGCAGCTGTAAGTTCAAAGCTGGCTCAGTCACAGAAAAGACTAGAATAGCCAGATCAATATTCGCCACAGGCGGTCTGATCAACTCCGAGATCCGAGGCAATATTTCTTCAACGGTTCCTTCGCCATTCTCCGTCAAGCTATAGACGACATCATCACCAACAAGCGGATTAATACCTTTTACTTTGAATACACCGCGTGCACGGCATTGTACTGTTGCTTGCTGCGACTCAGCATCATTTGGCAACACGTAATAATAACCGCTGAGTGCTTTGACGATGCGTCCTTTAAGCTGATTATGGCTGTTGCTGTCCTTCTTCGTCTTCGTTGTCATTCGTAGTTCCTTCCTCAACCTCTGCTTGAACAGGCTCCTCTGTAACAGGAGGCTCTATCTCTTTGCCAGGTATCGTGAGTGTCGACGAGCCGGCACCCTGGATTAGCTCATCATACGTAATGGACAAGGTATCCACATATTGACTATCGCGATACACCGTTATACTAGCTTCGGTGTTAGGTGACAGCAACACTTTGACCGGAATGGTCTGTGTATCTTGGATTTTTCGCTTGTACGCCTCAATCTTGTCACCTCGAGCGTCTGAATATACAATTCGAACTTCACTCGTTTTACCTGCTTCCGCAGGTGAGATAACTACATTGAATTGATGCTCCTTCGCATCCTCCGGAGGTCCAGAGCTTACAAGAATAGATATTGGAGCACCTTTCGTTACTGGATCATTATAATTATACGGATGAGATTCAATAACTAAACCTTTCTTAATTTCATAACTTGGCCTATATAAAATATCATCATCCGATAGCTTGAGCTCATGGGCTTTAATCAGATCTTTGGCCTCAGCAACCGTATGATTAATTAAATCAGGCATTGCGACTGTCTCACGGCCTTTACTGACCATGAACGTAATTTCTGCTAGCTTGGGATCAAATTCTGTTCCAGCATCAGGTGTTTGGTTTACTATAACACCTGGTTCTTGGTCACTAAACACCTCTTCGGGTTTGATCTGTTTCTCAACATCAATACCAAGTGCGCCTAGTTTCTGCTTAGCCGAATCTAACGTACTGCCTATATAATTGTCCATACTCTCCATGAGAGCTCCCTCACTAACAGACAATTTAATAAATGAGCCTTGCTTCACCCGCATATTCCTCTTGGTCTGATCATACACCTGACCTGCAGGTACATCACCCATAAACTGCTTAATTAATGGAGCCTCAATCTTAAGTCCAACATCCTCTAATGTCTGGCGGGCTAGTTCTATGTCCATACCGACAACATCAGGCACGTCCACTTCTTTTACGTCCAGCTTACCAAGAAGAGCGATAAACCCCCAAATGATCAATGCCAATATGACAAGCGTAACACCCACAATAGTAACAGGACGTTTCCATCCTTTTGACTTCGTATTTACGCCTTCTTCTTTCCGTTGAAGATCATTCTGCTTGGGTTCAGAAGATGAAGGCGCTGGAGGCTGCCATTCATTCCGTTCATTCCGTTCATTCCCTGCAGAAATTGATGGTCTAAGCTCTCCCCGGATAGCCGGCATGATCCGTGTCTCATCAAGATCACTGTCACTAACGAAGCTCGTTTTTGCTTCATTCAGCCGATTCGGCTTCAAGCAAGTATCAAGATCAAGCAACATTTCATGAGCTGAACTATAACGTTCATTAGGATTTTTGCGCATCGCGCGTAAAATGACATTTTCAACGCTCTGCGGAATATGCGGATTAACCACTCGTGGCTCCTCAAGATCCTCTTGCAAATGCTTTAATGCAACACTGATCGGACTTTCTCCAATGAATGGAAGCCTTCCGGTAAGCATCTGATATAGTACAATACCAAGTGAGTATAAATCCGACTTCTCTCCCGTGCTGATCCCTTTCGCATGCTCTGGCGAGAAGTAATGTACAGAACCTATAACCGATCCTGTCTGTGTTATGGTGGAAGCAGTAACTGCACGCGCAATGCCGAAATCAGTTACCTTCACTCTTCCATTCTTGCCTATCAGTATATTATGCGGCTTAATATCGCGATGAATAATATGGTTCTGATGAGCGTGATCGAGCGCATCACAGATTTGCACGGCAATTCGCACCGCTTCATCTGCTTGTAACGGTGCACGTTCTTGTATAATCTCATTTAAGTTATTGCCCTCGACATACTCCATGACGATATAATGGTTATCGTCCTCTTGCCCTACATCATATACGCTGACGACATTCGGATGAGACAACGAAGCTGCCGATTGCGCTTCACGGCGAAAACGGCGTATGAACTCCTCATCATGAACGAATTGCTGTCGTAAAACCTTCACCGCTACATTTCGGTTGAGCAAAATGTCATTCGCTTTATAAACAAGCGCCATTCCGCCCCCGCCAATTCGGGTTAATATTTCGTAACGTCCACCAAGATCATGTCCGATCATCCGTTTTCACCTCCCAGGTCCTTGCCGGCAGATGCCATTTGGAGTAATACAACTGTAATATTGTCATCTCCTCCTGCATGCAGCGCCTGCTGAATGAGCCGTTCGGCTTTGTCATCCAGCTCAGAACCATCCTCATAGACCGTCTGCAGCAACTGATCATCACTGACCATATTCGTCAGCCCATCACTGCAAAGCAGCAACAAGTTATCAGCCGATAATTCAATCGTCTGAATATCAACTTCTATTTCCGAGTCGGTACCAACCGCTCGAGTAAGCACATTACGACGCGGATGATTAGCAGCCTCCTCAGTACTTAGTTGTCCTGATTTGACCAGCTCGTTAACCAGCGTATGATCTTCCGTTAATTGTGTAATGCCGTCAACCGAGAAAAGATAAGCACGGCTGTCACCAATGTGGCCGATTATAACATGATGGTCAATGACCAAGGCAGCCACAATGGTTGTCCCCATGTTATAATACTGCTCATTGCGCGATGCCATGTCATAAACGACATTATTCGCACTAACGATCGCTTGGCGAATAAGCATCTTTCCCTCTACAATCGACAAATCCGCTTTAGAGGCGTTAAGCTCCAGTAATTCACGATAAGCATGAACTGCTAGTTGGCTTGCCACATCTCCCGCTTGATGACCGCCCATTCCATCGGCAACAATAGCAAGGGTAATGCCATTGTCTAACTTCCCTACCCATGCACGGTCTTCATTAATTTGACGAATACGTCCGATATCACTTCGGCTTGCCGTAATCAACCGTCATCACCTCGTCGTGGACTCCATATGTTTCGCCCTTAATTGACCACATGCAGCTGCAATATCATGTCCTTGCTCTCTGCGAATGGTCGCATTGATTTTATTCCTTTCAAGAATCCGTTGAAATTCAAAAATATCTTCACGCGGCGTGCGTACATAGTTGCGTTCCGGTACATGGTTAACAGGTATGAGATTGACATGGCAAAGCATGTCTTTCAATACATCTGCTAATTCCTGCGCATGCTCAGGACGGTCATTAACGCCGCCGATCAAAGCATATTCAAACGTAATGCGGCGACCTGTCTTCGCAATATGATTGCGACAAGCTGCAATTACATCCTCGAATGGGAAACGCCGGTTAACCGGCATCAGCTTCGATCTCAGCTTATCATTGGGAGCATGAATCGAAATCGCAAGATTAATCTGCGTGTTCTCTTCAGTAAATTTGTACATGCTTGGAACAATACCGCTCGTTGATACCGTTATATGCCGCTGACCGATATTAAGACCTTTCTCGTGTATCATATTGCGAAGGAAGGTCATCGTTGCATCATAGTTCTCGAACGGTTCACCCGATCCCATAATAACGATACTTGATACGCGTTCATCAGTAGCATCCAGCATTTGCTGACAAGCAACTACTTGAGCGACAATCTCCCCAGCAGTCAAGTTGCGTTTCAGTCCACCTAGCGTAGAAGCACAGAACGTACATCCAATCCGGCAGCCGACTTGGGTCGTAACACAAACGCTGTTCCCATAATCATGACGCATAATAACCGTTTCAATCGCATGGTTGTCATGAAGACCGAACAGAAACTTCACCGTTCCATCCTTCGATTCAAACTTCGTAATTTCAGTCAACGTTATGAATTGGAAGCTGTCTTCAAGCTTTTGACGAAGCTCCTTCGATAAATTCGACATATCCTCGAAGCTTTTCACACGCTTCACATATAACCAATCGAACAGCTGTCCTGCACGAAACACCGGTTCGCCATTCTCCTTCATCCATTCTTGAAGCTGCTCCAGCGTATAGTCATAAATAATTGTTTTCATTTTTATCACACCTGACTGTAAATTAGCGCGGCAAAATCGATATTTGCTGCCGCTGATGATTTATTTTACCACAAACGCCTATACGGAGCCACATTGAGCCTACTGACGTTTCCGCATACGAGCAATGAAGAAGCCATCGCTGTCAAAATGCTGCGGAAGCAGCTGTGCTTGTCCGACAAATGACCCGTCCACTACGCCAGCCTCTTTAAGCGATTGAATAACCGATTCAGGCCAATCACTATCAAGCTGGAATTCCGGATGATTCTCAAGAAATTCAGCAACCTGACCTTCATTCTCTGTCGGTTCCATCGTACAGGTGCTGTATACGAGCACGCCGCCTGGCTTAACTAGGTCTGCTACCGCATGCAAGAGCCTGCGCTGTATTCCAGCAATCTCTACTACATCGCCAGCAGTCTTCGTCCATTTGATTTCCGGCTTGCGCCGAATGACACCAAATCCAGAGCAAGGAGCATCCAGCAATACCGCATCCATTGACTCCGGCGCTAGCCGATCGATCAGCTTCCCTGCATCTTCAGTCATTGTTTCTATGTTGCTGAGCTCTAACCGCTCTGCAACTGATTCAATAAGCTGTCTTTTATGAGCATGCATATCATTGGCCCATACTCTGCCTTTGCCATCCATCAATTCAGCCATATGGGTTGTCTTCCCGCCTGGTGCCGCACAACAATCTAGTACCTGCATGCCAGGCTGTGGTGCAACCACTTCAGCAACCAGCATGGAGCTCTCATCCTGTACCGTCCAAAGCCCTTCTCGGAATCCATCCGTATCGGCCAAATTACCGCCACGGAGAACCGCTATTCCGGCTGGAGCAATTGCAGATGCTTCTGCGTCATAGCCTAGTGAGAGAAGTTGCTTCAACGCCTCTTCTCTTGTTCCACGAAGTCGATTCACCCGCACACTCGCATGCGGCGGTTCGTTGCCAGCTGCACATATCGCTTCGGCCGTTTGAACGCCATAGGCTTGTACCCAGCGCTCAACGAGCCATTCCGGGTAAGAGTGGCGCAATGAAATTCGAACAACTGGATTCTTATCGTGAATAGCATCAATAGTAAGATCTGCACGATTGCGGTCAACACTGCGAAGTATGCCGTTAACCATCCCGGAAATACCTTGGTGGCCTCGCCGTTTGGCAATTGTCACTGCTTCATTGACAGCGGCATGCGCTGGAATCCGGTCCAAATAAAGCAGCTGGTATGCACTCATTCGAAGCAGCTGATGCACCCAAGGCTCTAGCTTCTTCAACCCTTTGGCTGCAAATTTACCAAGCCAATAATCTAGTGTGAGCTGTCTTTGAATCGTACCGTATACGAGCTCCGTCACTAGTCCAGCATCCGCACGCTGTAACTGGGCATCCTGCAGTGTCCGATTTAGCTGCAGATTACTGTATGCTCCTGTCTCCGAGATCTTCACTAAAATATCTAGCGCAAGCTCGCGAGGTGAACGTGGGTTGCGGTTTTGTTTGGCGCCGTTCTTCGAACTGCTAGCGCTGCTCTTACTATTGTTAGCAACGTTATTGCCATTGTTGCTGTTATTCATACGGTTGCCGCTCTTATCTGACGGCCGCCTGGATTGATTCACTTGCTTGTGCTTAGCATGCTCTTGCTCACTCATGACTCTTCACCGCCGAGCACTGTGCCAATAGCCAATTTCGATCCTTTCAGCCAATCTGCTACGGACATCATTCTCTTGCCAGAGGGTTGAATATCATGAAGTAGCAGCGTACCATTGCCTGTCTGTACAACTATGCCTTTATCCGAAGCTTCCAACACAACACCTGGCGCTGCATCGCTTTTCCCAGCAGCCCCAGCTTGCTTCGTACAGGACCACACTTTGAACACTTCACCGTTCAGAGTTGTGAATGCCCCTGCCATTGGCGACAGTCCGCGAACTTGATTATAGATTTGAAGAGCCGATTGATTCCAATCAATACGTTCATCCTCACGAGTCAAATTCCGGGCATAAGTCGCCAACTCGTCCTGTTGCTTCACAGCCTGTACCTCACCAGCGATAATAGTCGGCAGCGTGCGGCCAAGCAGCTCGGCACCCGCGATGCTGAGCTTATCAAATAACGTACCCGATGTATCTTCATCGGTAATTGGCACTTCCACCTTGCTGATCATATCGCCGGTATCAAGTCCTTCAGCCATATACATAATAGTAACGCCAGTAACTTTCTCACCGTTAATAATGGCCCGTTGAATGGGTGCTCCGCCACGGTATTGCGGCAATAGCGAACCATGAACGTTAATGCATCCTAGACGCGGCAGCTCTAACACTGCTTTCGGCAGAATTTGTCCATACGCTGCCGTAACGATGATGTCCGGCTGCAATTCGGCAATGGCTGCGACAGCTTCCGCACTGCGCATCCGCTCCGGCTGCAACACCGGAAGTCCGAAGGATAATGCCGCTTCCTTGAGCGGTGTTGGTGTTAGTGTCCGTTTGCGTCCCTTCGGACGATCTGGTTGAGTGACAACAGCTACAACTTCATATTGCTGTTCAAGTAGAAGCCGTAAAGAAGGAACGGCGAATTCCGGCGTTCCCATAAATACGATACGCATTGCTTTATTCGCCGCCTTTTTTAGCTCTTTCGGAAATATCGTACACATTCTCTGCTAGATCAGTGAACAGAATACCGTTCAGATGATCCACTTCATGTTGGAAAGCACGCGCCAAGAAGCCGGTCGCTTCCACCGAGAAATGCTCGCCTTCAGCCGTTTGACCCTTCACAACAATTCGTTCTGCACGAAGGACATCACCGTTCAAATTCGGAATGCTTAGACAGCCTTCCGGTCCGAACTGCTCGCCTTCTTCCTCGACGATTACCGGATTGACCATACTGATCAGACCGCTCTCTTCGCCAATATCGACCACGATAACTCGTTTGGAAATACCGATCTGTGGTGCCGCTAGGCCTACGCCGTCTGCATCATACATCGTTTCCGCCATATCTTTAAGCAGCTTTTGCAAGTTGGAATTAAATTTAGTTACCTCTTTAGCTGGTTCCCGCAATACGGGATCAGGATCTTTCACAATTATACGAATAGCCATTGCCCTTACCTTCCTT
Source organism: Pristimantibacillus sp. (assembly GCA_048976605.1). Classification (GTDB taxonomy): domain Bacteria; phylum Bacillota; class Bacilli; order Paenibacillales; family Paenibacillaceae; genus Pristimantibacillus. The sequence goes on from JBHGUX010000037.1 coordinate 58,227, forward strand.
TACAATCGTAATTATTTATAAAATGACTTGAGGATCAACATCAATGCTGAATTGCACTTGCTTCAGCGGCGAGCCCTCCGTAAAAGGCGCCAGCGCTTGGCGGAGCAATAACGGCACATCAATGTTTCCACGATATTTTATCACACATTGAAAACGGTAGCGATCTTTGATTCTCGAAATCGGTGAAGAAACCGGTCCCAGCACATCCAATGCCTTCGGCAAACCCCCATCTAATGGGCCAAGAATCCTTTCTGCGGCAGCAAGTTCGCGCAGCTTAGCCGCGAATTGCTCACTGACTGAAGAGAGCAGCGGAAGCTGTTCATGTGACATCGTCACAAGTACTAGTCTGCAGAAGGGCGGATAGCCCATAACTCCGCGATGCTTCAGCTCTTCCCGCACGAAAGATTCATAGTCATGATGCTGAGCCGTAATAATTGCATAATGCTCCGGCGTATACGTTTGTACGACAACCTCACCCGGCAGATGATGTCGTCCCGCACGGCCAGCTACTTGAGTCAACAGCTGGAAGGTTCGCTCCCCTGACCGGAAATCCGGCAAGTTTAACGACGTGTCCGCTGCGATAACACCTACCAAGGTTACAAAGGGAAAGTCCAGACCCTTGGCAACCATCTGGGTTCCAAGCAGCACATCCGCCTTCCGATCGCCGAATTGCTTAAGCAGCTTCTCATGTGAATTCTTCTCCGTTGTCGTGTCGACATCCATCCGAATAACCCGTATACCCGGAAACAGCTTGGCAAGCTCCTCTTCGACTCGCTGAGTACCAGTGCCAAAATATCGGATATGCTCACTGCTGCAAGAAGGACATGCAGTTGGTGCCTGTTCCGTGTGCCCGCAATAGTGACATCGTAACGCACGAGTCTTCTGATGATAAGTTAGGGAGATGTCACAATGCGGACAGGCTGCCGTGTAACCGCATGAACGGCACATCACGAAGGTCGAATACCCTCGACGATTCAACAGCAGCACCGACTGCTCCCCGCGCTCCAGCCGCTCAGCTAGCGCTGCGTGCAAGCGACGGCTGAACATGGAACGGTTCCCCTCCTGCAATTCATTACGCATGTCGATAACATCAACTGGCGGCAATGGCCGTCCGCCAACACGCTCAGGCATAGGCAGCAGAGAAGAGTCTTTCCCTTCTGCTGGCGGCCGGCTTGCAGCCGCGAACGATTCCAGTGAAGGTGTCGCTGACCCTAACACAACCGCTGCGCCATGCTGCTTGGCACGCATAACCGCAACCTCGCGAGCATGATATTTGGGACTTTCCTCTTGCTTATAAGAAGACTCATGCTCCTCGTCTATTATAATAAGCCCAATATGTTCAAAAGGTGCGAATATCGCTGAACGGGCACCGATCGCAACCTGTACCTTGCGGCTGCGAATTTTACGCCATTCATCATAACGTTCGCCATTAGATAATCGGCTGTGCAGCACCGCTACAGCATCTCCGAAACGTCCCTTGAATCGTTCCACCATTTGCGGTGTTAACGATATCTCCGGCACGAGAACGATCGCTTGCTTTCCTTCCAGCAAACAATGCTGTATCGATTGCATGTATACCTCGGTTTTACCGCTGCCCGTAACACCATGCAGCAGCATAACCTTTGACTCATTGCGGCTCACTGTCGCCGCAACTCGGTCGTATACCGCCTGCTGCCCATTGGTCAGCGGCAATGGAACTGTCCGCTGGAACTCACGTCCAGCGTAAGGGTCCCGCTGCTGCTCGACCTCGCGCAGCACGAGCAGCCCTTTATCCGCCAGCGCGCGAACGCTTGCTGCCGATCCTCCTGCTTCCGCGAGCAGCGTCTGCAAAGGCAGCGCATCGCCCCGCTCCAGAACAAAAGCGAGCAATTCCCGCTGCTTAGCTGCGCGTGTTGGAAATGCATCTAGTGCTTCCTTGGCGGCAGCCATATCCTTCGGAGGATAGACAGTCAGCACTTTACGAATCGCCAAGCGATCCTTGATAGAGGCTCGCTCTAACAAAATTCCATCTCGCAATGCTTCCTTAATAGCGGCCGAATGCATAGGATAACGCTCTTGTAATGCTTCCAGCTTCACTTGCGAATGTTTCCCGATCCACTCCATCATTTCTTGAGGCAATAAAGAGGTCAGCGCATCTTCCATCGCTTTCTCATCTGTATTCAAGCTTATTTTCCGTTCTACTTTCCCTTTTAATGCGGCTGGTATCATCACTTGAAGAGCAGCAGTCCAAGAGCAACAATATTTATCGCTTAACCACTTAGCGAGCTCAACAAGATCAGGAAGCAGCGGTGGGACGGGATCTAGCAGCTCGGAGATAGCCTTCAGCCGTTTCGGATCGATGTCAGCTGTTGCTGCCAGTCCAGTAACGAATCCTTGCAGCACACGTCCGCCAAAGGGAACACCTACTCGGCTTCCTACTTCAATCCATTCCTCCATCTCGCTCGGCACTTTATAATCGAATGGTCGATCCGTCTGTCGACTTGGCACGTCGACAATGACTTTGGCAATCATTCGCTTCGACCTCCGTCATTCGCTGGCTGCATCCGTTCCACTGCAATCTCCAGCAGCCGCACAGCAACCTCGCGCTTCGACAGAATAGGCATAGATTCGATTAATCCCTCTCGCCCGAATAGCTGCACAATGTTCGTATCACCATTGAATCCAGCACCATCTGCGGTTACATCATTCGCTACGATAAGATCGCAGTTCTTGCGAGAAAGCTTGTCCATCGCGTAGTGCTCAACATTCTCCGTCTCTGCTGCGAAGCCAATCAACAGCTGATGTGTTTTCTTCTCACCGAGTGTCTTCAAAATATCAGTCGTCCGTTCGAGCACAAGTGTAAGGCTTTCTCCGTCTTTCTTAAGCTTCTGTCCATATGTGGTTGCAGGTCGGTAATCCGCTACCGCAGCAGCCTTCACAACGATATCTGCTTGCTCGAATCGCGCTGTCACTGCTTCAAGCATCTGCTGCGCTGATTCGATTCTCACAACGGTTACCCCTGCTGGCGGCTCAATCGTCGTTTTTCCAGCGACAACTGTTACCTCGGCTCCCATCAGCTTGGCCGCTTCAGCAATTGCAAAACCCATTTTGCCAGAAGAATCATTCGTTAAATAACGTACGGGATCAAGCCGCTCAACCGTTCCTCCTGCCGTAACAAGAACCCGCTTGCCTGTAAGCTTTCCTTGGGTATGGAACAAAGCCTGTACAGCTAGTACAATATCCTCTGGCTCCGCTAATCGCCCTTTGGCCACATAACCACAAGCCAGCTGTCCTGTACCCGGTTCAACGAACAATACGCCGCGCGAGGCTAGCAGCTCTAAGTTGTTCACAACTGCGGGATGCTCGTACATATGAACGTTCATTGCCGGAGCGACTAATATCGGGCAAGTCGCCGCTAACAGTGTCGTGCTCAGCATATCATCCGCTAATCCGTTCGCCATTTTGCCAAGAGCATTGGCTGTAGCCGGAGCAATGACGATTAAATCCGCATGATCTGCCAAATCAATATGGGAGACGACTGCTGGGTCCCTTTCATCGAACGTATCGATGTGCACAGGATGGCGTGACAGCGTTTGAAGCGTTAACGGTGTAATGAACTTCGTAGCGGACTCTGTCATAATGACATGCACCTCTGCGCCCGCTTGCACTAACTTACTGCATAACGCTGCCCCTTTATAAGCGGCTATTCCTCCAGTTATGCCTAGTATGATTGATTTGCCTTTTAACATTATTATTCCTCCGATGCAAAGCTCTTAATCTATGTATGGACTGTCTTATTTCAGCCTTTGCGTACTTTTTTTCTATCATAACATATGAGACTCTGAATTGTAGCCTGATCCTGCAATGAGCCCCTTCTAATCGAAATGCACATATGACAAAAACAGCTAAAAAACCACAAAACCAACAATACTCTTGAATGATTGGAAAAGTCTCATATAAATCCGTATACTAGAGAGTAAGAATAATTGATCCCCCAATACAAACAGAGGTGAACACATTGGACGAATTAATACAAGCCTACAAAACGATGGGCCTTCCAGAGGATGCTTCCAAAGAAGAAGTGGACAAGCGATATACCATCCTAATGCGTCAAGCGCGTTCTAGACAAAAACTTGCCGCAGAGAACCATGCTGAAGAAGCTCCTCCCTTGGATTTTGAAAACGTTACCCGTGCTTATCGATTCATATTAGATCATGAAAATCAACAGGCAACTGAACAGTTCAATCAACAAGAATATGGAAAGTATAAAAAGATGGCGGGCACCGCAGCTAAAGTAGACCATTTCTGGCGTTATTACAAGGTTCATGTGTTCGGCGGGATTCTAGCTGTTGCATTAATCATTTATGGCATCGTTGCATTCATAGATCATAAAGAAGAGCAGGCACGGCTTGCGAGCCTACCTCCTATTGACCTTTCCATTCTGTACTTCGGTGAATATTTCATTAATGATGGTGACGGCGGCAATGGCACGGTCGAACAACTAGAAGAAGCGCTGCTTGCTCAGTTTCCTGAATGGAAGCGGTTTAAAGTAAATCTCACCTATGTGCCTGTAGAAACGAAGGACCAAATGGACATGGCTTCTCAGCAAAAAGCAATGATTGTCATGGCTACAGAAAAGCCTGATATCTATATCATGGACACCACTACCTTTGATCGATTCGCTGCTCAAGGCGTGCTGCTTAATTTAGATGAAATCGCCACAGGTTCTATCAAAGAGGTACTAACTACCGATTTGGCTCATAAATCAATAACAGAAGATGATCCTGCCGAGCATGTATACGGAATTGATATCTCGAAGAGTACAATCAATGATAACCTGCCTGTTATTGCAAAAAACAACTTTATCGCAGGCATTCGCGTAAACTCAAAAAATCCCGATAAAGCACTTCAACTCATCGAAGAATTCCTCGAAAAATCATAAACAATTTACTCTCCTCATTATGAGGATGGATTGCTTGATTCATTAGTTCGCTCGTTGGCCGTACATTGCTATTTATTAGCGATCACTCGGTTTGACGGGCTTTTTTTATGAAAATGTCCTTGTTCAAATACAATATCAGATTTTCTCCCTTCCTTCCCGTATCCTTATTTTCTCCTTTTGCTCGACTCTCCCCTTAACTCAGAAGCAGCTCTTGCCTATCCCATAAGTTTTTCCTATCCCCATCCCCTATCTCAAATATCCCATTTCAATCTGACCTAAGGGGATAATGCCTATAAGGTTGAAAATACAGCTATTTCGCTATTCGTATTTATCTATCACATCTCATTCTTAGCAAAGGGGATAGTCAACCAAAAGAGAGACAAATCTCAGTAGAGTATAAAAAAACCAGCCTAAACAAGCAAAAGGGTGAAAAATGCTCAGCTGTAGCACAAAAACAAAAAAACAGGAGGACCAGAATCCCCCTGTTCAGCTACACATATTTCATCAGTATGCTTTCGACATGATCAAGATGTTGCTTCATGTATAAAGATGCAGCAGCAGCATCTTGCGTCGATACGGCTTCGAAGATAGCCAAGTGCTCCTCATATAAACGTGCTGCCACAGAACGATTGGCATACAGTTCTACTCTGCGGATTTCATGAATTGCCGTTTCCATCTGGCTTGTGATTGACTCGAACAACCGCACTAATATCGAATTATGGGTTGCTTTGGCTAGTGTGAGATGAAATAACAAGTCCGTTCGTTCACCCTCAATATCGTCACCGACCGAATTCTTCATGTCCATCATAAGGGATTTCAATACCGCCAAATCACTATCCGTCCTCTTAACCGCTGCAATTGCTGCATTAGAGACTTCAAAGGATTGTCGAGCCTCAAGCAATTCAAGCAAGGTTTCGCGATTCATTCGCAACGACTTAAGCTCGGGCAACTCAATCTCGGAAGGGATGCTGCTAGTAACCGTGCAGCCCCCTCCTTGCTTAATTTCAATGAGTCCCATCGCCTTCAGGGCACTTAACGCTTCTCTAGTAGTCGAACGTCCAACACCAAATCGCTCGGACATTTCTTTGGTAGAAGGCAGTTTATCTCCTACTTTAAGATTGCCCGCAATGATCAGTCCCTTAATTTGTTCCGTTATTTCCTCATAATGATTTCGTTTCGTAAGTTTGGTTACTTGCATCGCTGCAACCCTGCCCCCTTGTACTAACCTACGATTAGCGCATACACGACGCCTGGTCCGTGGACCCCGATCGTCAAGTCATTCTCGATATCTGCCGAACGACTTGGACCGGAAATAAAGTGAATGCCGGCAGGCAAGTTCTCACGGCCAGCTTCATCGAAGTTCACTAGTATTTCGCCTAATCTTGTTTTCAGACGCTCAAGTGGAATGATCACCATCAACACGGTTGGGAGCAAGCTTACGGATCTTCCTTTATCTTTGGAAGAAAGCACAGTAACAGATCCCGTATAGGCAGCCGCATAGTCAGCAACGACGACGCCAAAATCAGCTTCAGCAGCGCGTGCTTTCCAGTATTGCTCAGGATCACTATTCCACACGGAAACTTTAGCTTCTGGCAGTACTTCCTCAAGACCCATTTCATTAAGCTCAGGCTGGTTTTGACGAATGACATAACGAGCGCTTAATTCTGCAGCTTTAGAAGCAATAAATTGTTTGGCCTCATCCATCGTGGTTAGATGGGCAACATGCCCGCCTGCGCTTTTGAAGTTGGCAGTGAAGCGTTCGACACGCTCCTCCTGCGACCATTCAAATTCATTCCAGAAGTCTGGCGCTCCACGGAAAGGATGAGCTGGTGCCTCCAGTGTGCGCGGATGCCGAAGCTTCTGTGCAATATCGTTCATAAAGGCTTTCTGCTTCTCGCGAGATTCGGCAGCAAGCTGGTCCAGCCACTCTTGATGTGTATTAGCCATGTCCGTGACCTCCCCCATTCTCTCTATCCTTCACAAGAGCTTCCATTCGTTTCTGCACAGCTGGATCGATCTCTTTCAAGCCATGACGGAGCTCTTCCTCAAGCGTCCCCCATTTATCTCGGAACGACTCCTTAGGCAAGCTAGGTGTAACACGATAGCTGTTCCAGCCTTTAAGCGGTCCTAGCTTAGTACGAATCTCACCGTTGCGTACAACTAGCTTCTGTCCAAGCTTCCCTAGTCGCAAGACGCCCCTGAATCGTTTGGCATTGCCCATGACCGTCGCGAAGCCTTGCATACCCATTGCTTCGAGCTTGTCGCCATGTCCTTGCTCCAGCTTACGTCTGCGCAAATAGATCAGCATTTCATGCAGCGGGATTTTAACTGGACATGCTTCATAGCAAGCACCGCATAAGCTCGAAGCATTGGCGATATCATCCCATTCGCCTGCGTCTTTCTTTAATGCAGGAGTGAGCACGGCGCCGATCGGCCCGCTGTATGTTCCGCCGTAAGCGTGACCGCCAATATGACGGTAGACCGGACATGCGTTCAAGCATGCGCCGCAACGAATACAGTTCAGCAGCTCTTGGAATTCAGGATCGCCTAATTGCAGGGAACGGCCGTTATCAATAATAATGATATGCATTTCATCAGGTCCATCCGCATCAACTTCACGTCTAGGCCCTGTAATTCCTGACATATAAACGGTCAGTTTCTGACCCGTAGCGGAACGCGGCAGCAAGGTTGCCATCACTTCTAGATCAGACCAAGATGGAATAATCCGTTCCATCCCCATGAGTGTAACCTGTGTCTTCGGAACAGTCGTTACCATTCGCGCATTGCCTTCATTCTCGAACAAAACCATGGAACCAGTCTCAGCTATTGCAAAATTACAGCCTGTCATCCCAATATCCGCTTCAAGAAATTTCTCGCGAAGCTTCTTCCGTACAAAGCCAGCAAGAATTGAAGTATCTGGCTCAAGCGTTTCGCCAGCATCCTTAGACAGCAGTTCTGCAATCTGATAACGGTTCTTATGAATCGCAGGAATGATAATATGAGACGGCGTTTCGCCAGCTAATTGAATAATGTATTCGCCCAAATCCGTTTCAATCGCTTCGACACCGATCGATTCCAGCTCATGGTTAAGATGCAGCTCTTCCGTAACCATCGATTTGGATTTAACGACTGTCTTCGCTTTATTCCTTTGTGCGATTTCGAGCGTAAGCTTAACCGCTTCTGCAGACGTGCTTGCAAAATGGACATGAACACCATTGGCTCTTGCATTATCCGCAAATAGATTCAAATAATAATCGAGATGGGCGATCGTATGAAGTCGAATCTGCCGCCCCCGTTCCCGCCAATCATCCCAATTGCCATGATCATCTGCCGCTGTTTTCTTCCCGCTCCTTAGCCGCTCAGTTGTGAACTTGACCGCTTTGCGAAGAAACTCATCATTGAGCGCCAGATCAGCCCGACCTTTTACTGTTGAACTCGTTCCTGCTGTGCTCATGCCTGCTTCACTCCTTCATATAAAAGTTCAGCTAAGTGCATCACTTTAACGGGCTTATCACGATATCGCAAGTTACCCCCAATATTCATTAGGCAAGCCATATCAAGACCGACAAGCACTTCAGCCTCTGTCTCAAGCACATGGTCTACCTTCTCTGTAACCATAGCTCCGGAAATGTCCGCCATCTTGACCGCGAACGTCCCTCCAAACCCGCAACAATCTTCCGCGAATGGAAGTGGGACAAGCTCTAGTCCTCTAACATTGCGCATAAGTTCCATCGGCTCTTCCTTTACACCGAGCAAACGACTGCCATGACAGGATGGATGGTAAGTCACTTTATGCGGGTAGATTGCGCCAAGATCAGTTACACCAAGTACATGCACGAGGAACTGTGTAAACTCATAAGATTTGCTTTGAAGCTTCACAGCTCTAGCATGCATGACAGGATCATCCTCGAACAGCTTCGGATAGTGATGTATCATTCCTGTACAAGAACCAGAAGGAGAAATAACGAAGTCGCTGTCCTCGAACGCCTCTAGAATTGTAGTCGCTGATACCCGCGCTTCCTTCCAATACCCGCTGTTAAAAGCCGGTTGCCCGCAACAGGTTTGAACGGTAGGGAACTCCAGCTGCACGCCATATTTGGCAAGCAAACGTACCATCGCCTCCCCAACCCGCGGATATATAGCATCACTGAGACATGTGATAAATAAGGATACTTTCATATAGACACCTCACATCGAAGAATGATAATGATGAATTAGTATATCAGGTTATCAGACATGTTAAGAACCAACTAGCCAAATCGTTGATACAACGACTTGGCTGTTTCCCTTTTCAATTACAGCATTAGACCGTCGTGACGCTAATAGAGCGATCTGTCAGTTGAGATATCGTTTGCTCAGGAAGATGACGATCCGTAACAATTCGATGAACCTCATTTAATTCAGCAACATGGGTGAACGCTTGCACACCGAATTTACTGGAATCAGCTAGTAAAATGACTTCATCCGCAATGCCAATCATTTTGAGCTTAATACGTGCTTGCAGCTCGTTAGACTCGCTTATGCCTCGCTCAAGATGAACACCTTTGCAGGAAAGAAACAATTTATCAACATAATACGCATCCAGTGAACGTTCTGCGAGCGGACCTACATAAGATAACGAACGAGAGGCGAGAAGACCACCCGTGGAAATCACTTCAATCTTCTCTTTGCCGCTAAGCTCTATTGCCACTTTTATGGAATTAGTCAGCACGGTAAGCGGAATGTCAGGCAAATTAGAGGCCATATACCACGCAGTTGTACTAGCATCCAGAACGATGCGGTCTCGCGGATTAATAAGCTTGATCGCTTCCTGTGCTATCCTTTTCTTTTCATCCGCATGTATAATTTCCCGTTCGGCATAAGGTGTCTCAGGCTGCAGGTCTTTAATACTTACTGCTCCCCCATGGGAGCGACGAAGCCTTCCTGCTTGCTCTAGCCGATCCAGATCACGTCGAATGGTCTCCTCTGTTACTTGACACAAGTCGCTAAGCTCGGACACACGAATACTGCTTCTTTCGTTTACCAGCTGAACAATTTTTTCATAACGCTCTGCAACTAGCATAGCTTACCTCTTTCTGCACCTGTATTATTGCAATGGCAACCCTGTCGTTGTGACAAATCGTCCGTATGCTTCTTCCCACTCCGATTTCTGCTCGGGTTCATACACATCTATCGGGAACGACTCTCGTATCACTTTGCGCGCTTCCCAAATGTCTGACAAGTCGCCGTTTGCGATCCATTGTACGACCATGTTGCCAATCGCACTGCCTTCTGTCGGACCGGCCCATACCGGCTTGCCAATCGCATTGGCCGTCCATTGACATAGGAGCTTATTCTGAATACCGCCGCCTACCATATGAAGACCGCTGAATTGTTGCTCAGACAGCTGTTCGGTCATTTCTAGCACATACCGATATTTTAAAGCTAAGCTTTCGAATATACAACGAACAATTGCGCCAGGATCAGCAGGAGCTTGTTGCTTCGTCTGATTGCAATATTGAAGGACACGTGTGCTCATGTCTCCGGGATGTAGGAATAATGGATCATCAGGATCAATAAAGGCGGTAAAAGGTTCAGCCTTATCTGCTAGTTGAACTAATTCAGGGAAAGTATACGATTTGCCAGCACGATCCCATTCCCGCTTCAATTCCTGCAAAATCCATAAGCCCATAATATTTTTCAATAAGCGGAACGTACCATCAACGCCGCCTTCATTGGTGAAATTAAGCTGGAACGCTCTTTCATTGATAACTGGTTGATTGACCTCTGTTCCCATTAAGGACCATGTTCCGCAGCTTAAATACGCAAATTGACGATCCAGTGCTGGTACTGCAGCTACGGCAGATCCAGTATCATGTTCAGCTACAGCTATGACTGGGATCGATTCGACACCCAGCTCTTCGCATACAGATGCACGCAGACGACCTGCCTGTGTGCCTGGTTGAACCACTTTGCCGAACATTTCAGGAGATAAGCCAAGCTTCGCAATAAGCTCGGAGTCCCATTCCCCTTTTACCGGATTATATAGCTGCGTAGTTGTTGCATTCGAAAACTCATTCAGCATCTCACCAGTTAAATAATAACGGAGTAAATCCGGAATCATTAAAAAGTGCTTCGCATCCCGAAGTAATGGAGAACCTACTTTGGTCATCGCAGCCAACTGGAAAATCGTATTAAAGGTTAGAAATTGAATGCCTGTTTGATTAAAAATATAGGATTGCGGAATAGCGGAAAACACCTTCTCCATCATGCCCTCTGTATGACGATCACGGTAATGGTAGGGATTGCCCAAAAGCTCGCCATTACTGCCTATCAATCCAAAGTCTACCGCCCATGTATCGATGCCGATGCTCTTAGGCGTAACACCAAGATGCTTCGCTTTCAACAGTCCTTGTTTGATCTCATGATACAAGCGAAGAACGTCCCATTGGAGACGTTCCCCTACTTGTACCGGATCATTGGGGAACCGGTGAATTTCCTCGACTTCGATTTTACCGCCAACAAGGCGGCCAAGCAGCGCTCTACCGCTGCTTGCACCTATATCATATGCGAGGATGGTCACCAGCTGGCACCACCCTTGCCTCTCGCTAAAATTTCTGTTCCATAGCTGCTGTCCAGGTAGGCTTTCATTGGATCAAGCGGCAAGCCTGCTTCTTCACGAATAGCATGCAGCAATGGTGTTACATCAAATTCAAATGCACGACGAACTGCATCCTCTGCACCTAACACGTCATTGCGTTCTTGAGCTGCAGCAACTTCATCATGATTGATAAGCAATGCTTTGGCGAATTGGGTTTGAACGTTCAATACCGAGCGGATCATCGCAGGAATCTTCTGTTCAATGTTATGGGATTGATCGATCATGTAAGCAATGTTATCAACCGTATTGCGAATACCTGCATCCGTATCCTTGCTTGCAAGCAGGATTTGATAGAAGATGAGGTATAGCTCATAAGGATTAACAGAGCCAACAATGAGATCATCATCAGCATATTTGCGGCTGTTGAAGTGGAAGCCGCCAAGACGGTTCTCATCAATCAGGTAAGCAACGATATGCTCAATATTCGCACCTTGCAAATGGTGGCCTGTATCAACAAGTACTTCTGCTTGCGGTCCAAGCTTCTGAGCAAGATTGTACGACATGCCCCAATCTGCTAGATCCGTATGGTAGAAAGCAGGCTCGAAGCATTTATATTCAATAAGCATACGCATTTCTGGTGTCATAGCCCGATACATTTCAGTCAATGACTCCTGCATCCAAGCTTTACGTTTACGAATATCACCTTGACCAGGATAGTTCGTACCATCAGCAAACCAAAGACTGATATCACGTGATCCTGTTTCTTTGGCGATATCTACACATTCAAGCAAGTGATCAGTCGCTTTGCGACGGATTGCTGCATCAGAATTAGTTACGCTTCCAAGCATATAATCATCATCTTGGAATAAGTTCGGGTTAACTGCACCGATCGACAAGCCGAGATTTTCCGCATGGCTTTTTAGTTTACCGTAATCTTCCACTTTATCCCATGGAATGTGAATCGCTACAGATGGAGCAAGTCCAGTCAGGCGATGAACGACTGCAGCATCATCAAACTTTTCAAAAGGATTGCGCGGAACGCCTACTTTTTGAAAGTTTTTGAATCTTGTGCCGGAATCTCCGTAGCCCCAAGATGGTGTTTCAATTTTTAGCGCTTTCAATTGTTGTTTTACTTGATTCAGGTCGATGCCTCTTGCTTGTTGTTGCTCTTCGAAAAATGCATATGCGCGATCTGTCAATTTGTTCAACATCCTTTCTAGACTTTATTTTATTGGAAAAGCTAATACAGACATCAATGCATTCTCGGCCTGTGTAGAATCGAGTCGGCTATATTGTACGACAACCGGTATATCACTTACTACCTCAATAGCGTAAGGAACGCCGACCGGAATCGACATCCCTTCTCTTGCTAATGAGCTAGTACGGATATGCTTGGTGCGTCTAGGGGGAATTACGACCATAATATCTTCCAATGGCTCTCTGTCTTCGTAGAAGATCGTAATCTTAAGCAACGCTTCTTCTGAGGAACAGTTCAACACACAGATGGATTCATGGCTGAGCAACTCGCCTGAGCTCTTCTCGGGAATATATCCATCAGGAATATACCATAGTTTCTCTCCCCGTGCCTTATACATATCCGTAACCTCCTATCTTGTAAATGCAGCCGGAACGCCGCCATCAATGGTCAGCATGCAGCCCGTTGTTTTGTCTGATTTGGAAGATGCGAAGAACGCGATTCCTTCAGCAATATCTCTTGGATAGATGTTCACGAGTAATGTTGTCCGTTTACGGTAGTGCTCTTCCAGTTGATCTGGCTCGATACCATAAGCGGCAGCGCGCTCTGTGCGCCAGCTTCCGTTCCAAATTGCGGATCCTTGCAAGATCGCATCTGGCAAAATTGTGTTTACGCGAATACCGAACTCTCCACCCTCAGAAGCGATGCAACGTGCAAGATGAGCTTCCAGTGCTTTAACTGCGCTATATGCAGAAGCATTCTTACCTGCATATACCGAGTTTTTGGAGCCGATAAATACCATGTTACCGCCAATTTCTTGCGTCTTCATCAGTTTGAATGCTTCGCGTGCTACTAGGAAGTAACCTGTTCCAAGAACGTTCATGTTCAAGTTCCATTCCTTCAAGGATGTTTCATCAAATGGGCTCGAAGTAGCTAGTCCCGCATTGTTGACGATAATATCCACACCGCCATATGCAAGTGCTGTTTCTGCATAAGCAGCTGTAACCATCTCTTCGCTAGTTACATCCATTTTGACCGCAATTGCACGGTACTCGCCATATTTCTCATTAATTTCATCAGCAACCTTTTGTGCGCCTTCCAAGTTAAGATCCGCAAGGACAACATGCGCACCCTCAGATACGAGGCGACGAGCTGTTTCACTGCCGATTCCGCCTGCGCCGCCAGTAATGAATGCCACTTTACGGGAGAATTCAGCTTCTGCAGGAGCAAGGCTCAGCTTGTAAAGCTCAAGCGGCCAGTATTCTACATTGTAGGACTCGTTCTCGCTTAGCGATACGAAGTCACCTAGTGCTGTTGCACCTTTCATGCAAGCAATCGCACGGTGGTACAATGCGCCGCTGACTTTGGAGTTGGACCAGCTCTTGCCTGTGTTGATCATACCGATTCCAGGAATCAAGATGACACGCGGTGCCGCTTCAAACATAACGTCACCTTCGTTTTTGTTGCGATCGAAGTAAGCTTTGTATTGTTCTTTATAAGCAGCTACGCCTTCTTTCAGCTTCGCTTTCAATCCTTCAACATCATCTGCATTTGGCGTCCAATCGATGAACAATGGAACGACTTTTGTATGCACAAGATGGTCAGGGCAAGCTGCGCCGATTTGGGATAATGAAGGTGAGTTGTGTCCGCCAACGAATTGGATGACATCTGCTTCATCGTCAAAAGTAAGAATCATTTTCTTCACGTCGCTAACAGCGCCGCGGATAGTTGGCATTACTTGCGCAGCAATGCTTCTGCGCACGTCAGCCGCTAGAGCTTCATGCTTCACGCCGCCGAATAGCTTCGCTTCATCAACACGAGCTTCGATGTAAGCTTCTGCTTCGCTAATAATTTCAATTGTTTTGGCATAGCAAGCTTCTTGCGTGTCGCCCCAAGTAACGAGACCATGTTTCTCCATAAGCACAAGCTCAGCTTTAGGGTTAGCAAGCACGCCTTCTGCGATCATTTTCGATAGAGTAAAGCCAGGACGGATATAAGGAACCCATACGAAACGATCTCCGAAGATTTCTTTCGCTACTGCTTTACCGTTATCTGCACAACACAAGCTTATAATAGCATCCGGATGTGTATGGTCTACATGTTTGTATGGAAGAAAAGCATGCAGAAGTGTTTCAATCGATGCACGCGGATGTTTGGAATCGATCATGCTATGTGCCAAGTAAGCAACCATATCTTCATCAGACATTTCTGGACGTTCGAACAATGGACGGATATCATCCATGCGAAGACCTGTAAAGTTGCCCGCTTTCATCGAAGCAAGGTCAGATCCGCTTCCTTTTACATACATAACTTCAACATCGCGACCGCGGAAATCTTTCACCGTTGTTTTGGTCGAAGTATTGCCGCCGCCCCAGTTGCATACACGACGATCTTCACCAATGATGTTAGAACGGTATACGAGACCGTCAAGTCCCTCAGAAAGATTTGCTGCTTTTGATTGATTCCACAAACTTTGTACCATTTTGTTTACCCTCCGGTTTCATGTTTGTTTGTAATTGATTATAAGTTATTAATTTCTTTGTTTTAGCTTAAAATCATATTAACATATTTGTTTGTGTTTGAATATATGTTTTTTCAAAGAAAAACGGAAATAAAAAAAGCCCGCCAATGATTGAAAGATTGGCAGAGCTTTTGGAACTTCTCATCGATTATTTTGTTTTTCACTCAAGTAGATATCCATAACCTTTATTCCACGTCTTGCCAGCTTAATAAATAGAATAAGACAATACACACTTACACCGAATAAACCAATGTACAAAAAACCTAACAATAACGGTAAAATGGAAAACCATCCAAAAGACATTGATGCCCCATCCAACTGTGGTTCCTCCTTCGACAATAAAACCTGTCCGAATGCAGTACTATAGACTCATTGTAACAGATCATGAACACAGTACAACAAAAAAATAGACAACCGCTGATCGCGGTTGTCTATCCTGCTGATTACCTATTAATTATCAATGTTATTGTTGGATTCAACAACAACGATGTCGTGATAGATCTCTTCAAGAGCAACACCAACAAATTTGCTGGACTTCGGATTGCGAAGCTCTGATTTCTCCCCATCGCGCAGCATGCGAGCGCGTCTGGATGCAGCAACTACCAATGAATATTTGCTGTCCACTTTTTTTACCATTTCGTCAATTGATGGATATAACATACATTTCACCTCACTCAATTTTTTTCGATTGCAGCTGATAATTCCGTCAAGTGCGAGTAGTACCGTTCTCTTCGGCAATGTTCAGCAACAATAATACTTTGTATCCGGTGGCATGCAGCGTCGATCTCATCATTAACAACCGCATAGTCATAGTGGCGAAGCAAGTTCATCTCTTCAACAGCAACTGTCATCCGGTGATTGATTGTATCCTGTGTTTCGGTCCCTCTACCAGTTATACGCTGTTTGAGCTCATCTAATGAGGGCGGCATTAAAAATACGAATACACCTTGTGGAAATTTCTCTTTCACCTTTAGAGCGCCTTGAACTTCGATTTCCAAAATAACATCTTTGCCGCTCGCAATGGTACGCTCTACAAAATCACGCGGTGTGCCATAGCAGTTGCTCACATATTCCGCATGCTCCAGTAAAGCGTCGCGAGCGATCATGTCTTGAAACTGCTCTCTCGTCTTGAAGAAGTAATTAACGCCGTCAATTTCTCCCTCTCTTGGCGAACGTGTTGTCGCTGATACAGAGTAGACGAGCTCAGGCATCTTGTTTCGAAGCACGGAGCATACCGTACCTTTACCTACTCCAGACGGCCCAGACAATACAATTAATAATCCCTTATCCATATTACTCCCCGTACTATTCGTCGTTATCATCATCCTTGGTCGATAAACGATGCGCGACCGTCTCTGGTTGCACCGCCGATAGAATGACATGATCGCTGTCTGTTATAATAACAGCTCTTGTGCGTCGTCCGTATGTTGCGTCAATAAGCATATGTCGGTCGCGTGCCTCTTGAATAATCCGCTTAATCGGCGCCGATTCTGGGCTTACGATTGAAATAATGCGGTTTGCAGATACGATATTGCCGAATCCAATATTAATAAGTTTGATAGCCAAGTCAGGTTCCCCCTCCGGTCTTCCTCGTGCAACTGCCCGAATAAAACAAGTATTATAAATGTTTGGACGATGAAGTCGAATCATCTGCCAAATAACGACAGAACCATTGCACTATTGTTGACGAAAAAAGTCCGGAGCATACGTTCCCTTTTGCGCTTAAGCGCTATTGCGTCCGCCTTGAATACTGCCTGTCCTTAACTTTCCTTCCGAATCGCTAGTCCGTCAGCACCCATTGCTATATATATTAATTGATTTTCGAGCTGCGAACAAGCAAAAAAGCGAAATCAAGCGAAAAATGACCTTTTTCTTATATTCTCATTGCTTTATCATCGTTTTACGCCGGTTTTTTTCCATACATATTCAGTCAGCTCAACTGCCATTTCATAAAACATAAACGGTGTCATGAAATAGATTCCTTTGAAATGTCCGAGTGCATGATCCAGCAATTCTTGTGAGATGCGAACACCTTCAGCTCGACCTGCTTCGCCTTCCAAGCCTGCCATCCGTTTGCGAACCTCATCAGAAAGCTGAATTCCCGGCACCTCATTATGAAGATACTCGGCATTCCGTCCGCTAGCTAGCGGCATAATTCCCATAAAGACCGGAACAGATAAATGCTTGGTCGCTTCAGCCATACGTTCAATTAATAACGGATCGTAGACAGGCTGAGTCATGATATAGTCTGCACCTGACGAAATTTTACGTTCCAATCGCTGCACCGCTTTGTCCAAGTGCTTCACATTCGGATTAAACGCTGCTCCGACAACGAATTTGGCTTTCTGCTTCAACGGTTTACCGGAGAAGGCAACACCTTCATTCAGTTGCTTAATCATCTTAATCATCTCGAAAGAGGTTAAGTCATAGACTGAGCTGGAATCTGGCAAATCGCCAAACCGGGCAGGGTCGCCCGTTACGGCTAGCACATGGTCAATCCCAAGCGCGTCCAAACCCATCATATGCGATTGTGTCCCAATCAAATTGCGATCGCGACAAGCGATATGCACAAGCGGTCGAAGACCAACCTTCTCTTGGACGAGTGCGGCCAAAGCCAAATTACTCATCCGAGTCACAGCGAGTGAATTATCAGCCATCGTAAGAGCATCTGCACCACAAGCCTTCAAAGCAGCTGCTCCAGCCATAAATTTGCGAATATCAAGATCACGAGGCGGATCCAATTCGACGATGACCGTATGGCGCTCCTTCACGATGTCGACAATGGAAGGCTCCACTAGCTGTCCATTAGAGGCATTAGATAATATTACTGTTTCCGGTGAAACTTCCGGCTTCGCGCTCGGCGTGATGATGATCGTTTCCGGCTTATTCTCAACTACAATAGCGCTTTGTCCGCTTTGTGGAATATAACCATCTAGCGCTGCTGCCATTGCCGCTACATGCTCCGGCGTTGTACCACAACATCCGCCAACGATGCGAGCACCGTGATCAGCGAATCGGAGTGCCGACTCCGCAAAATATTCCGGTCCGGCCGAGTAAGTATACTTCCCATCTACATAGTCTGGAATACCCGCATTAGGGAATACTGACAATGGTAAATCAACCGTTCCTTCAATCGTATTAATTGCACGCATGATACCATTTGGACCGCTTCGGCAATTAAAGCCCACTACATCTGCGCCTGCATTCACTAATTGTGCGAAGGCTTCCTTCAGACCAGTACCATCTTGCGTACGGCCGACATCCTCAACAGCAAATTGGCAAATAACCGGTATGTCGGATAGCTTGCGAGCTATTCCTAGTGCTAAGAGCATCTCGTTCATATCATAGAAGGTTTCCAGCATTATGCCGTCAACACCTTCACTAAGCAACGCAGCCATCTGGCTTTCGTAGGAATAGCTTACTGCTTTTGTACGAATATCTTTCAATTTGCCCGCACGGATCGAGCCGACTGCCCCTACTACATATGCATCAGAACCAGCAGCAGCCCGAGCAATTCGAACGCCTGCGCGGTTAATGGCTTCCATCTCTGTATCCAAACCATATATAGCCAGCTTCTCAGAGTTAGCTGAGAACGTGTTGGTCTCAATTAATCTCGCACCCGCCTCGTAGTATTGGCGATGTACATTCTCTATCACATCAGGACGCAGCAAATTAAACTCTTCATAAGAAACACCAACAGGGAACCCCATCTGATACAGATAGGTTCCCATTGCGCCGTCTCCAGTTAATATGCGCTGTTTCAGTGTTTCTCTTAAATCTGGCTTCACCACAATATTATCCATGCCGCATCACCTACAACGAGCCGCGGAATACTTCAGCCGCAGGCCCTGTCATATATACGTGATTATCTGTCTCGTTCCACTCGATGAGAAGATCCCCGCCTTTAAGCGATACAGTAGCTGTACGATCTGTCAAGCCATTCAATACAGACGATACAACTGTAGCGCAAGCGCCAGTTCCACAAGCTAGAGTAGGGCCTGCACCACGTTCCCATACACGCATATCCGTATGCTTCCGTGATTTGACCGTCACAAACTCCACATTGATCTTTCGCGGGAACATCGGATGTGTCTCCAGCTTAGGTCCCCAAGTTGCTAGATCGAAATTCGCTGCATCATCCACATAGATAACGCAATGCGGATTACCCATAGAAACGGCCGTGAAACGGAATTCACGACCATCCACTTCAATGGCATGCTCCACTACTTGTTCAGCGTCAACTGTCGTTGGAACTTGCAGACCGTTCAATATAGGCTCACCCATATCAACACGAACGGATTGAACCTGACCGTCTTCAACCGTAAGTTGAACGGTCTGTGCTCCAGCCCCAAGCGTTTCAATCGTTAATTCTTCTTTATCCGTTAAGCCATTATCGAATACATATTTAGCTACGCAACGGATGGCATTGCCGCATTGCTCAGCTTCCGAGCCATCGGAATTAATGATGCGCATCCGGAAATCAGCCTTAGTAGAAGGTAAAATATAAACGAGTCCATCAGCACCAATTCCGAAAAAACGATTACACAAGTTAATTGCTAGTTGTGCAACATCATCTGGAAGTTGCTGTTCACCAGCAACGACGATAAAATCATTTCCCAATCCATGCATTTTCGTAAATTCCATCTATTTGCTCTCCCTTTGCAGCAGCTCTCAGTACGAATAAGCTATCATTTTTTCCTATTAGCATACCGCAAAGCAGGGAGAAACGCTATTGATAAATTAGAATATCATTTGCATTTTCTGTGTCATCTAGTCGTTATTTTAGAGCCAAAAGTTAATTTGGTTTGATTGTTTTTCTTCTTGCTCGTGCCAAGCACACTGCCAACTCCCATCAGGAAGGTCGGAATTCCTGCTGCTACGAAGACAAGACACCATTCACGCAAGCCGAGTGGAACGGTTTTGAATATCGGTTGAAGAGCTTCAATATATACGACTCCCAACATAAGAATCAGTGAAGACAGCACAGCTAGTACTAGATATTTGTTCTGCAACGGATTGCGATGGAATATGGAGCGCGAGCTGCGGCAGTCGAATACGTGAATGAGCTGCGCAAGCACCAAAGTTGCGAAGGCGACTGTTTGTGCTTTAATCAAATGCTGAGCACTTCCCGGCGCCTCTTGCAAAGTAATCCAGAATGCACCTAATGTACATACGCCAATCAGTATACCGCGGCTAATAATTTTCCAGCCCAATCTTCTTGCAAATATGCTTTCTCTAGCTGCACGCGGCTTCTGCTGCATGAGATCCTTCTCCGCTTGATCGACGCCTAGCGCCATTGCTGGCAGGCCGTCTGTAACGAGATTGACCCATAATATTTGAATCGGTACGAGCGGCAGCGGCAGTCCCGCCATCATCGCAAGGAACATCGTTAATATTTCCCCTACATTGGAAGCGAGCAAATAGCGAATAAATTTACGGATATTCTCATAAATACTTCGTCCCTCTTCAATCGCCGACACAATCGTTGAGAAGTTATCATCGCTTAACACGAGTGCAGATGCTTCCTTCGATACATCTGTACCTGTTATGCCCATCGCTATGCCGATGTCAGAAGCTTTGATCGCTGGCGCGTCATTAACGCCATCCCCCGTCATCGCTACTACGTGGCCTTGACGCTGCAACGACTTAACGATCCGCAGCTTATGCTCAGGCGACACGCGAGCATACACATAAACGCTGTCGACGAGCCGATCAAGCTGCTCATCGCTCATCGCTTCCAGCTGGCGTCCGCTTAGCGCAATACCGCCGCGCGGCATAATGCCAAGCTGACCAGCTATTGCTTCCGCTGTCAATTGGTGATCGCCTGTAATCATCACCGTCTTAATGCCTGCGCGGCGGCATGTCGCAATCGCTTCACGCGCTTCGCGGCGCGGCGGATCGATCATGCCTGTCAAGCCAACGAATACGAGCTGGTTCTCTGCCTCGCTTTCAGTATCACAGCGATCACCGCTGCGGAGATCACGATAGGCCAGACCGAGCACGCGCAAAGCATCTTGCGCCATTTCCTCGGCTGCATCCGCACATTTTTTCTTCAGCGTGGCTGTGAATGGCACTACTTTCCCATCCCAAAGCACATAGCTGCAATGGTCCATCAGCACATCAAAAGCGCCTTTTGTATAAATAACTCTTCCGCCTTGATGAGAGACGATGACTGACATTCGCTTCCGCTCAGAATCAAACGGAAATTCACGTTCTCTTTTATACAAACCTTCCAGCGAATTAGCCGACATTCCCAGTTTGGAAGAAAGGACAACCAGTGCTCCTTCAGTTGGATCTCCCTTAAGCACCCATTCCTGTTGCAGAGGTTCCTTCCCTTTCCGCTTTTTATTATCAGGCAAATCTACCTTGCTTAATATCGCGTTGTTGCACATCGCCGCTATTTGCAACAGCCGTTTTAACGAAGAATCATGTTTGATATCAACATTATTCCCATCTTCCAGCACTGATCCTGAAGGGTCATAGCCTTCTCCAGTTACCTGAAGTCTGCGCCCACCCGTCCATAGATTCGTCACTGTCATTTTGTTTTGTGTGAGTGTTCCTGTTTTGTCTGAGCATATGACGGACGCACAACCAAGTGTCTCGACAGATGGCAGCTTTCGGACGATAGCTTTCCGTTTAATCATTCGCTGAACGCCAAGGGCGAGCGCGATGGTTACAATAGCCGGCAAGCCCTCCGGAATTGCCGCAACAGCTAAGCTCACTCCGGCCAGGAACATGCCATAAGCAGGCTGTCCATGCAAAATACCTGCGATGACGACCATAATAGTCAGACCGATCGCTACCGCAATTAATATTTTTCCAAGCTGTTCCAGTCTATGTTGAAGCGGCGTTTCCATCGATTCTGTCTGTTGGATTAGTCCGGCAATTTTACCCATTTCCGTATCCATACCTGTACGAACAACGACACCTTTAGCCGTTCCTCGTGTCAACATCGTGCCCATGAAGCCAATGTTGCGCTGATCGCCAAGCGGCAGCTCAGCTTCACTTATCGCATCACATTGTTTGCTAACTGGTACTGATTCTCCAGTAAGCGCTGATTCCTCTGCGTAGCAGCTATTCGCTTCAAGCAGGCGAATATCCGCAGGAATCCGATCTCCACTCTCCAGAAGAACAATATCGCCAGTAACCAATTCTTTCGCAGCTATTTCCAAATGCTCTCCACCACGCAATACCTTGGCAGAAGGTGCAGACAGCTCTCTCAGCGCATACAACGATTTCTCTGCACGAAATTCTTGTACGAAGCCTAGCACTGCATTAATGACAATGATGGCGACTATCGTAATTGCGTCCAGGTACTCACCCAATAAGCCTGATATGAGAGTAGCCCCCATAAGCACGAGTACCATAAAATCTTTGAATTGGTTGAGTAAGAGCATAATTGGAGATATGCGTTTACCTTCGGACAGCTCATTTCGACCTTTCTGTGCCAGTCTTTCTGCCGCTTCTGCTGCTGATAATCCTTGCTCAGGAGAACTGCCAAGCGCTTCCGCCAGCTCGCTCGTCCCTAATTGGTGCCATTTCATTGGTTCCATCGTATGACCCCTCCCGTTTATGCCGAGCGCCCTCGGACAGCCTCTCAAGCCTAAATGTATTCGGACAACCCGCAAAATATCCCAAGAGGGCTTAAGTTTTTGTCTTAAATATGGCATGATAGAAGTAGACTTATTTATGAAGGAGATTTACACCATGGCCTTAGACGGCATTGTTGTTCATGCGATAACAGAAGATCTGCAGCGCTGCGTTGGCGCTCGTATCCATAAAATTCATCAACCAACAGATAATGATCTCGTGTTCAGCATTCGCGGAAACGGAGCGCAAGGCAAATTGCTGCTATCCGCTAACCCTACCTACCCACGGATCCAATGGACGAATGCGACCTATGTGAATCCGCTCGAAGCACCGATGTTTTGCATGTTGCTGCGCAAATATTGCGAAGGCGGCACCATTGAAGCTATTCGACAAATCGGCAGAGAACGAATCATTCATATGGACATTAGACATCGGGATGAACTCGGCGACGTATCTGCCAAAACACTCATTATCGAAATTATGGGACGGCATAGCAATATTATTTTGCTAGATCCAAGCACAGGTACGATTCATGACGGTATCCGCCATGTTACCCCGGCTATCAGCACCTTCCGGATCATTATGCCAGGCAGTCGTTATTTGGAGCCGCCCGATCAAGGGAAGTCAGACCCGCTAAGCGTTGTAGATGAGACACAATTCCAAACCGCTCTCGAAGCTAATCAAGTTCAAGAGGAGGCGGAATTAGACGAATTTGAGGAAACCAAAAACGTCCCTGTTGCTCCGGCTGCGCCTATACCTTTACACCAACAGCTTGTCAACGCCTTTAGCGGGTTAAGCCCGCTTCTAGCCAAAGAAATCGTTCATCGTGCGGGTAGTTCAAGTGATGGATTATGGGACAGCTTCCACACGCTGATGGAACAAATGAAACAGAAGCAATTTGCACCGACCATTGTCACCGATGCGAAAGGTAAAGCTTTCTTTTCTGTAACTCCGCTAACTCATCTCACTGGACAAGTTGAAACATTCGCCAATATTAGCGAATGTTTGGAGAATTTCTATGGAGATAAAGCAGAACGGGACACGGTTAAGCAGAGAGTGTCGGATCTTATTAAGTTCGTCCATAATGAAAAGGTCAAAAATAGTAAAAAGATTGAAAAACTACAGGAAACACTAGAAGATGCGCGTGATGCCGATAAATATCGCATACTTGGAGAGTTATTAACCGCCTATATGCATCAGTTCTCACGAGGTGATTCTTCGATCGAGCTGATTAATTTCTATGACGAGGAACAGACGCCTATTACGATTGCGCTTGACCCGCAATTAACTCCTTCTGATAATGCACAGCGTTATTTCCGCCGCTATACGAAGCACAAGAATAGTATTGCAATCGTGGGAGAGCAAATGAAGCTTGCTGAGGAAGAGATCAGCTACATGGAATCTTTGCTGCAGCAGCTTGATAACGCATCGTTATCAGACATCGAGGAAATTCGTGATGAGCTCGTCGAGCAAGGATATTTGAGAGCTCGTCATAAACGTGGTCCGAAACGTAAAAAAGCAACGAAGCCGACATTGCTCTGCTATACCTCATCCGAAGGGGCACAAATCTATGTTGGCAAAAACAATACGCAAAACGAATATTTAACGAATCGTCTTGCTTCGCCATCTGATACATGGCTTCATACGAAAGATATTCCGGGCTCGCATGTCGTCATCCGCGGCGCTGATTTCGGTGATGCAACGCTGGAGGAGGCTGCTATGCTGTCAGCTCATTATAGTCAGGCTCGATCATCCAGCTTAATTCCGGTCGATTATACGACAATCCGTTATGTCCGCAAACCAAGCGGCGCTAAACCAGGTTTCGTCATCTATGATCATCAAAAGACGTTGTTCATCACGCCTGATGAGCAACGGATCAAATCATTGCCTTCACGCAGTGTTAACTAGTCAACTGTCTTGTGAGCAGACCGTAACTAGCCACTAGGATAGTTGAATAGGTTTAGTTATATTACGGTTTGGGCCGTTCATTAACGAGTAAGGATGCTTAACGATCTGCTACATCGTTAAGCATCCTTTTTTCACTATTATTTAGGGGTTTAACGATCTGCTATATCTTTAAGCAACCGCAATTTAGCCAATATTGTCATCCCCCTAGTTTTGTTTTGTTCGGGTTAACAGGGGATGAAGTAAGCTTTGTGGTTCCGAACCCGAACCGCATCATAATAAGGGAACTAGAGTCCTCTATTTCTGTCTTATCCTGAATGTCGCCAGCCATAAAGGAACGGAGTTCCGCTATATGATTGTAATCATTAGAAACACGATCAATGAGATAAATTAAAGGATCGTGCATCCGCTATTATAAGATAATCATGTGGTGCACTGACAATAGAGGAACAGAGCTCCTCTATTGTCGAAACGGCTGACTCAAAGGGTCAGAATTGACATTAGGACAGCCACTTCGTAAAAATGAAGAGAATTACGCTTACTTGGACTTATGAAGCAAGCAACTATAGACCGAAATAGAAAAATAGCGGAACAGGAATAGCCCCCCTGTACCGCTATTTTTTCATGTTTTCCAACATTTCTGTTCAAAGTGGGCTATCTCTGCAGCGAACTTACTACTTTGAGACAGCCCCTTCAAATTGTACGTATATCTTAAAGATCTGCCATATCGTTAAGCAATCTGTTCACAACAAAAAGTTGTTTGGCACAGATACTGGTTCTGGCTAACTATCCCTCACAGTCATCTCGTCTTCGGATTCAACTGTTTCAGAACAGCCGCATCCACTGAGCGGCTTCCGATTGGTCCATGGAACACTTGTCCTTGGCGCTCTCCATGAAAGTCTGAGCCTCCCGTTACAATCAGCCCATATTTCTCAGCCAACCGCAAGTAACGCTCTTCTTCCGCTGGACCATGATCTGAGTGATACACCTCGATACCTTGAATACCTTGGCGGACAATGTTCTCGACTAGCTCATCGTTGTTGTACAAGCCTGGATGAGCCAGCACGCTTGTCCCTCCCGCTTCACGAATCCACTCCAGCGCTTCATAAGGATGCAAGCGCGGCGGATTAACATAGGCCGCTTTGCCTGCGGCCAAATATCGCTCAAATGCTTCTGGCATTGATGCGACTATCCCTTTGCGGATTAGCAGCTCCGCGATATGCGGTCGACCGATTGTTGTACCCTTATCCTTATTCTTACTTGGACCCGAACCAGCCCTCTCCGCTGCCAGTGCAGTAACCTCAGCTATTGTAATAGGTATTCCAAGCTGTACCAGCCTGTCCACCATCATTTCATTACGTCGGTCTCTTACATCACGCAAGCTTGCCAGCCGATCCTGCCAACCATCATTACGCCAGTCTGCATAATAAGCAAGCACATGAATGTCATCGCCATCAGCAACCGTACTCAGTTCAACACCTGGAACGACCGTAATGCCTATTCGTTCCCCTTCAGTCAAAGCTTCCTCCACGCCCGCCATTGTATCATGGTCGGTTATCGCTACAGCCGCCAGTCCAGCTGCCTTAGCCAGCTGGACGTTCACAGCAGGAGCTTGTGTCCCGTCTGACGCTGTTGTATGTGTATGCAAATCAGCTGCCATTATAGCCATTGCTGTAAATCCCTTTCTCTCAAGAAAGTTAAAAAAGTAACAGCTGAAATCGGCAATAGCGATGATTTCAAATATATGGAGTAGAATTGTCGTTTAAATTTCGCATCTGCAATCGGCACGATATGCAGCAGCCCTAGCGCTACCTCATGCTTAACGGATGAAGCCGATAGAAACGAAACGCCAAGTCCTGCCTCAACTGCTGATTTAACCGCTCCAGTACTGCCTAGCTCCATCACAATTTTCAGATTAGCAGGATCGATATCCTTACGTCTAAGCTGCTCTTCCATAACGAGACGAGTTCCTGAACCTTGCTCCCTTAACACGAACGGATACTTTGCCACTTCATCCAACATCACACTAGTTTGCTCTGCAAGAGGATGACCCTTTGGAACGATGAGTTTCAGTTCATCACTCATTACCGCCTCCATATGAATATCCGGATGATTAATCGGCGCCTCTACAAGGCCAAAATTCAATTGATTATTCAAAATATCATCCAGCAATTGTGTCGTGTTGGACACCTTCATGATGATGGATATATCCGGATATTCTTGACCGAACGGACCAAGAAGCCGCGGCAGCACATATTCGCCAATCGTCAAGCTTGCGCCAAGCTGCAGTCTCCCCTTCAACTGCTTCGTGAACATCGACATCGCTTGATCTGTATCTCTTATTAATTCAATGCTGCGCCGCGCATAGGGAATCAGCGCTCTTCCAGCCTCTGTCAATTCAATTCGTTTCGTTGAACGCTGCAATAGCTTTGTGCCAAAATAATCTTCAAGTGATTGAACCTGCATCGTTACTGCCGGCTGCGTCATATGAAGCGACCCTGCAGCTGCCGAAAAGCTGCCCCGCTCAGCTACTGTAAAAAAGATATGTAATTGATGAAAATTAAGTGCCATTTGTCCCGACCTTCCTTTCTTCTAGCGATTATTATACTACATTGCAGCACTTAATAAGCATTAAAAAAAGCACGGGCTCTAAATCGAGCACCGCACTTTATCCCTCATAAAAATGAGCTTTTATTTTCTTTTTCTACTATTCTTTACAAGTGTCATCCGTCTAGAATGGCGAAGCCATGAATAATAGGACTTTAAATCTCTAAGCTCCATCGTTTCAGACATCCGCCCTAGGAAAGTCACAACAATCATTTTATGTAACAGATTACCCAGCAGATCTGTATCTGTCTCTGATGGTGAGAATTCCGCAACGAACACCAGATCATCGTCTATCAAATATACATCCTGCTCATTTCGGTAATACGATTCGACTCTGCCCTTCTTAAGGCATTCCCATAAGAACTCTGCAATGTCTTCATAACCCGTTTTCTCTGTCTCTACACGATCTGTCCAACGGCTCCTAGCATGGTTAGTAATGACGATATCCGATATTTTCTTATCACCCAAATCGACATAGAACGTTTCATACGTACTCCATCTTTTAGTCGTTTTGTCCTTCATTACGAACCACACTCCTCCCAAGGAACCAGGTCTTTTATACTAGTATATCAATTATTTTACCATGATTGTCCGATTTTACAATATTAAATTAAAGTCGATCCATTATTGTAACAATATGTAATAAATTAGAAAATAAGACGGTTTGCTAGTGATATTCTCACCTACAAACCGTCTTATCAAGGTCAATTCCGACTCATTACATACTATAAAATCTTGTTTTGTCATCCGTATCTTTACTATATTCCGTTTTTAATTCATTGCGATACGAGCGTTCAATCTTGCGGACGAACGGAAGACGCTCTATACTTCGTACCGTTTCTTCTGCACGGTCTGCATTCATATAGATAACAACATAATGTAATTTGCGTGACATAAAATGCACAGCGCCATATTTCTCTAAATTTCTGGCCGCTTTAAGATCGCTGACCCAAATAATATATCCCGTTCGTTCCGGTAGCAACTTTCTTCCCCCCGTCCTGTTTGTTCGGTCGTATGGTTAACCGCAACCGCCGCTTCCGCAGCCGCATGAACCGCCGCCTCCACAGCCACTGCCCGATGTTCCTTCATTGCTCGGTACCTTTATATTAGCAGATACCGATTCAGCGATCGTTCGAGACACCTCATACAGCATAGTGTCTACTGCTTGCTCTGCAAGTTTGAAGCGTCTGACTGATTCGATTTCATCAAGCTCACGCTCAATCTGCTTTACTTTATCCTTAGCGGAATTATAGTCCGGATGAAATCTACCGAACCGTTGGCATTCCTCGAATAGTTCTTTAGCCTTATCGAACTGCTTCGTTACCAACTTAACTTGCTCATTCTCGCTAACATTGTCTTTCCAATATAAATACTCGGCAACTTCCGCCGACTGATTGATCCAGTCACCCAGCTCGTAAGCACATAACAGCAGCGATCCCATATCTAGCGAAGAAACGCCGCTTGCACCATTCGGGTGTTCCGACAGAACAGATGAAACCTCTTCTGTAGTTGGCATTTATCCACCTCTTCTCTTCGCCTACTTCCACCCTATCATATCATAATCAACCAACCAATAGATACAATTTTACACAATCCCATTCATCTCAGGAACAACCAGTTTCATTTCTTCCCACATATCAGGTGTCAGCCTAACCTCACGTTGTATTTGCTCTTCTCGCAGCGTACCAACCACTGCCCAACCCTGACCTGCTGCTTCTAGCTTAAAAGGAACAAATGAAAGTATGCCATCCTCCATACGCAGTTGCACAGGTGTCTGCCAACTTAATGCCTGTTCGAGCATTTCACGTCTGGTTGAATGATGATACACCCTGAGCTGCTTCAACCAGTTAATCGGAACTAATTCCATCTCTGGAAACAGATCCTTCATCGTAACCCCATCGTCATTAATCAAAGGATAACGATACAACCACTGGGATTGTTCATCTATTAGCATGCCTGCAAAGGGACCAAACAATGAATTCCGTTCATTGGAATGTTCGGATTGTCCAGATTGTTCGATAGCTCCTTCCTCAGTCAACAATATTAAGGGATAGCGGCTTTTGACTGAACTCAAAGCATCTGGATTTGTCATGCGCCCCGCTCGTTTGACCCAGTCATCCAAACTAGTCACAACAGAAAAAGGCAGTTCATTCCCGCCGGACGCTTCCATCAAAAAATGATGAATAGACGCTTGCGTTCTCCCATGTTGAAGGGCTCGCGCACAATCACGAGCATTCAATCGGTATACGGTCATTCGATCATCCATCATTCGTTCCGCAAGCAGCTCAAGCTCCCACCGGATACGAAAATCACAATACGGCATCACAACAACTTCTCCATTAGGCTCAATCATGATTGGCTCAGGATGTAAATCATACCTATGCATCCATTCAGGATCGATACTCCAGCGCAGCAGCATGCCATCAGGTGTTTGGGCTCGTTCGATCCACCCAAACGCCTGCAGCACTTGAAGCCAATCCCACCAATCGTACTGTTCAACGCCTTCATGCTCATCACTATCCATCATACCGAACTGTTTCATCTGTTCCTTAACACTAGCTTCTGCATACCACTTGCCTGCCTCTAATCCACTTAGCAAAGCTGCGGAATTAGCCATTGAGGGGCTTGCATTAAGCAGCTCGGACACACACCACTCATGAAGCATCGCCTCGCGAAGCGATACCGGCAGCTTAAGCCAAGCTGTAAGTTTATCCTTCTGCCATTCAAGCTGTCTCTCTTCCTGTATGAACAATTCCAGTCTTAAACTAATTTCAAGTAGGAAGGAAAGGGATAAGGGATACTGTTCTTTGTATGCATTGGTCAAACGAAGTGCCGACAACTGTTGATCCTTAAGTTCAAATGCTTGGGTAACTTTAGTTATTGTTCTTTTGGGCAGTAATCCCTTAACCGTAAGCTCCAATCCACAACGTGAGAGCTCCGCAAGTGCGGTTAATAATTGTCTGCCCAGCGGCTTGCAAGGAGCCTCCATCATCTCCAATTGATTACATTTACTGTCTGACTGAGGTTGTATATTGCTAATAAATAAACATTGCTGCCATAGAATAAAACAATCTCGCGGCACAAAAAATATTCGTTCTCCCCATGCTTTCCGAACAGCGATTAGAATGCCTGCATTCTGAAGCTCAATTAATCCACAACGAAACTCTGCCCCCGACAAGCCTGTTTGCCGAGAACCTATCGAGAGCAGTCGTTCCTCATGTACAGGCGCAGCACCACACCGAATATAGATTGCCCGCAGCGCCGCTCCAGCTGATGAACTTAAAGCTTTTACCGCCTCTTGCACATAATGCTTGTCAACGATCGCTCTGCTCCAAGGAAGTCCATGACTCGCTGCAGAAATCCACACATGCTGCTTCATAAATTGTGCTTGTTTCTCCTCAGTAAACTTCTGGGCCAGCTCGGTGACATACATCGCAACAACCTCCTAATCGCTCATCATTTAAATTTTTTCAAGCTCATACCGATATCCCTGCTCAACCATAAACAGCTGTCTTCTTGCAGCAAAATCAGTTTCATTGGTTTCATCCGATACGATCGTATAGAACCACGCTTCATTTCTTCCCGACTTTGGCCGTAAAATACGGCCGATTCGTTGTGCTTCCTCCTGCCTTGAACCATAGCTTCCCGAGATTTGAATAGCCACCGCCGCGTCAGGCAAATCAACAGCAAAATTAGCAACCTTAGAGACAGCCAGTACGGAAACATCTCCTGCCTTAAATCGATCATATAAGAGCTGGCGATCCTGTTGCGCAAGCTCTCCAGTAATAACAGGAATCTCTAGAGATTGAGCAACCGCATGCAGCTGCTGTAAGTATTGTCCGATGATAAGTGTTGGACTTCCTTCATGCCGGCGAAGCAGCTGCTTAATGACCGCTAGCTTGCCTGGATTCTCCGCAGCAAGTCTAAGCTTCGATCGGCTCTCTGCTGATCGGTACAGCTCTGTTATTCCTTGATCCAACGGCACTCTAATTTCTGTACATTTAACCGAGGCGATATGCCCTGCTGCTTCAACCGATTTCCATAACAGATCAAATTGCTTCGGTCCAATTAACGAGAACACATCCTCTGCGCAGCCATCTTCTCTTACCAGAGTAGCAGTCAATCCTAATCTTCTTGTTGCCTGAATGTCCGCCGTCATCCGAAATACAGGAGCAGGAAGCAGATGAACCTCGTCATAAATGATTAGTCCCCAGTCGCGCTCCGAGAACAATTTCATATGGTTGAACAGCTCTGTTTTTGACTTTCGGTGAGTAAGTATTTGATACGTAGCAATCGTAACCGGGCGAACCTGCTTCGTTGTACCTGTATATTCCCCAACGTCTGATGATTGCAATGAGGTTTTATCCAGCAGCTCTTCCTTCCATTGTCTTACCGATGTGGCATTGGAGGTTAATATGAGTGTCGCACTATTCAAACGAGATAATGCCGCGATGCCAACAATTGTTTTACCTGCGCCGCATGGCAATACGATAACTCCGCTGCCGCCCTGAACAGTGCCCTCGCGGTAGAACAATTCAACCGCCTGTTGTTGATAATCTCTTAGTTGAAATGCCTTACCCTGCCCAGTGAATGGCCTTAGACTAACCGACAAAGCTTCGCCCGCATGATAGCCAGCTAAGTCTATAACTGGGTATCCAAGCTTAATAAGCTCCTGCTTTAATTGTCCTCTATATTCCGCTTTCACTTCCCATGTATGCTCATTCAGCTGCCCCTCAAACCATCTATGGAGTGCTGACTTTTCCAACAGTACTTTGAGCAGCTCAGTGCTCCCACATAACACTAACTTCAAATCTCTCGTTTCCAAGCTAAGCTTGCCGTAGCGTTCTATCAGCTTACGTACAGTAGATTCTACATAACCAGGCAAGCCGTACCTCGCGTACTGCTTCAATGAATCCACGACAGTCTCTACGTTCAGACCGGCTGCCGCCGCATTCCATAAGGATAAGGAAGTTACCCGATACGTATGCCAATTACCTGGACGTTTCACCAATTCTGCAAACAGGGATAGCTTTACTCTCGCTGCCTCAGATAGATGATGCTCATTGTCTAGGAGAACTGTCATATCGGATTGAATAATCAACGGTCCGTCCTGATGCTCTAACAACATGCTCCCTCCATTCCGAAAAAATCTCTCTTCTCAGTATGAATATTTTTCCGGTTTTTTATCCCAATTCACTGCATATCGTTCTAATCCCCAATTAGCAAAAAGCAGGGTTTCCCCCGCTAGTTGGAGAAACCCTGCTTATATCAATTTATGAAGTTAAAATGCCGATGTAAGCTCACGTTCATGCCCCTGCTCTGATATCTCATTCAAAGCTTCCCCGGCTTCATTGACGAATATTTCTCGAACCGCCAAGTCGCCTATCGCTAGAATGCCTACCAGCTTACCATCGTCTACAACGGGAAGCCGTCGGATTTTATTAGAAGCCATCATTTTTGCCGCTTCATGAGTTGTAGCGCTGGAACTAATCGTCTGCACATCACTTGTCATGACCGCTGCAACCTCTGTTGAACCGGAATGCTTCCCGGCATAGCCCCGAATGACCAAATCTCTATCCGTCACGACGCCGATCAGCTTACGTCCATCTACAATCGGCACTATCCCGATGTCATTCTGTTTCATTAATACCGCCAGCTCATAGATATTATCCTGCAAAGTAGCTGTTACACAATCGGTGGACATAATTTCTTTGACAGTCTTACTCAATTGGAATCCCTCCTAAGAACAAATAACAATCGTCTCTTAGAGTATCCAATTGACCACGAGTCATCCTGCTGCAAAATCTTCCGCCATTTGAATAAGCAATTGCGCTGAATTCAACATCGCTCTCTCGTCAATCGTAAACTTCGGGTGATGATGGGCGAAGCTTGCGCCAATAGCATCATTGCCCGCTCCAACGAACATGAAGCAGCCCGGAACCTTTTCCAAATAATAAGAGAAGTCCTCTGCCACCATTATTGCTTCAGCACGGATTACGCCTTCTTCACCAAACAGATCTTGTGCTAAGCCGAAAAACCGTTCTGCTTCCCGCTCTTCATTCACAACAGGCGGATAACCAATGCGCATATCATAATCATAGTCTGCCCTATGCATGCTGCAAGTATGGCGGATCACTTCTTCAAGCCGTTCATGAATCAATTTCCTAGTCGTCTCGTCAAAAGAACGTACAGTCCCCTTCAGCTTGCAGCGCTCAGCAATTACATTATTGGTTGTGCCTGCTTGGAAAGAGCCGATCGTTACAACAGCTGAATGCAAGGGATTCGTATTACGACTAACTATCGATTGTACAGCTTGAACGAGCGCTGAACCTACAATAATCGTATCTACCGTTGTATGCGGCATCCCGCCATGTCCGCCTAGACCGATGATCTCAAGCGTGAATTCATCAGCCGCTGCCATGAACGGGCCCGCCTTCGTTGCAGCTTGTCCGTAAGGGATTGGAGTCCACAGATGAACGCCATATATCACGTCGACGCCTTCCAAAACACCATCTCTTATCATATTTATAGCGCCGCCAGGCGTTACTTCCTCTGCAGGCTGAAACAGCAATCTACGCTCTCCGGCAAGATCCGCTTTATGTGATTGATAATAGCTTGCTACCGCTAGCAGCGCTGCTGTATGTCCATCATGACCGCAGGCATGCATGACACCGGGTACTGTGGAAGCATATTCGCAATTCTTCTCATCTTGAATAGGAAGAGCGTCGATATCAGCACGAAGCGCAATGATGGGTCCTGGATGATCTCCTTTGATCGATACGAGTAATCCATGACCGCCAATCCCTTCCTGCACCTCACATCCGAATGATCTTAACTGGTCTGCTATCCAGCGAGAAGTATGGATTTCTTGAAAAGACAGCTCTGGATACTGATGGAGATATCTGCGCCAGCGAACCATGTCCGGATAAAGACGTTGTAGCTGTTCTGCTATATAGCCGTTTGTCTTCATTTTTCGCAAAACCTCCTTTTCATACCATATTAGCAGAAGCTTTTCGTAAAGAGAATGCTGATCTATTAGCTAATTCTCATGAAAGGCTTCATTTCAATATTCTGTCACTATCAAACTGTGCTTGATGGGAGTAAGGGTTGCGCTGACTGGGGAAACATACTATCATGAGAAAAGAATGTATACCAAATTTGTCCTTGAAACAAGCTTGTGCTGATAAAGCAGAAATTTGCTTCGCAAAACATTTAGGAGGAACTTACCTATGATAATTGAAAATTCTGGATTAGATGGTATTAAAAGCGAACTAAACCATTTAGATGATTCCGCGGAGAAGCTCGGCTTCGTTCGCTGGCAATGGGAATATTACCGTGCTACATATGATTTGAAGCTCGAAGATCATGCAACTAAATCCGAATATTTCCTTCGCATTAATACTCGTGCGGTTGAAGGCAAGCTTGAGTCGCCACATGCTGTACTTGTTATTGAAGCTGTTTATATCGGCAGAGCAACTTATCCACATGGTCTTGAATATGAATCACCAGTACCGCAACCTATTATGGCAACAGCTACTCAGAAATTGCAACAATTGAAACAGTTGCTTGCCTAATATGAGTAAACCGCAGAATGGCAGTCGTGGAAGACCAGACTTTCTGCTCCTCATTTTAACCTTACTGCTTGTCGGTTTTGGGTTGGTGATGGTGTTCAGCGCGAGTTCGAACATCGCTCTTGTTACGGCTAAGTTTAACAATGATCCATTTTACTTTACGAAACGTCAGCTGGCTTGGGCAGTGCTAGGAATCTTCTCCATGCTGTTCTTAATGACACTGCCCTACAAAGTATACAAACGGGGATTTCTATTTTTCTTCATCCCCGTCCTTATTATGCTTATAATTGTTCCGTTCACCGAACCGATAAACGGGGCGAGAAGTTGGTTGCCGATCGGTCCTGGCATCCAGCCGACAGAGCCGGCCAAGCTGGCACTTATTCTGTACTTAGGTACGCTAATCGCCAAAAAGGGCGAGAAGTTCCGTGATTTCAAAAAAGGACTTCTTCCTGTTATCTTAATTGTTGCCTTTATTTGTGGACTTATCTTGCTTCAGCCTGATATAGGCTCTTGTATGGTGCTAGCTGCTTGCGCAATTATTATGATATTAGCAGGGGGAGCTAACTTAAAGCATGTATTCCTTTCAGGAAGTGTCGTTGGCGTTATTCTAACCGTTGCTGTGAGTATCGGAATGGCGCTTTACCCAAAAGTATGGGCATACCGTATCGGTCGATTTACAGCGTATACCGATCCACTTGCTGATAAACAAAATACGGGGTATCATCTCGTCTCTTCTTTACAAGCATTAGGTCATGGCGGGCTAACGGGAGCTGGCTTTGGAGAAAGTGTTCAGAAGCTGCATTACCTCGAATACCCGTACAATGACTTTATTTTTTCAGTTATTGCTGAGGAGTTTGGGTTCATTGGAGCTTCCGTATTTCTTTTATTCTACCTATTGTTTTTATGGCGGGGGCTAATTGTCGCACTCCGTTGTCCTGATCATTATGGAATGATCGTAGGTGTAGGTATTGTAGGACTTTTCAGTATCCAATCCTTTATTAATATTGGCGGCGTTACCGGCACTATTCCAATGACCGGTGTTACATTGCCATTCATTAGTTATGGTGGTTCGTCCTTGCTTGTCTGTCTTATGAGTATCGGTATTCTTCTCAGCATATCACGAGAATCGAACAAGCCGGTTAAGCCAAAGCGACGTTCCACAACAACGACGACCATGTCTATCTAGATAGAAGAAAAGGTGCATCCCATGCGGGAATGCACCTTTTCTATTCGCTTATTTCAGGCGGGGAGACTCTTCTGTTGTATCTTCTTCCTTGAATGCAACGCCTTCAACTTTAACATTAACTTCAACAACATGAAGACCAGTCATATTCGCAACCGATTCTCGCACGTTTAATTGCAATTGACGGCATACCTCTTGAATAGGAATACCATAATGGACGATAATACGAAGGTCGATTGCTGCTTCGAGTTGTCCTACTTCAACGGATACACCTTTTTGAACATTTTTTCCACTTAGCCGTTTAGCCAGTCCTTCGGAAATTCCGCCTGACATCGCAGCAATTCCCGGAGTCTCTAGCGCGGCGAGTCCTGCAATCGTTGCAACTACATCGTCTGAAATACGGATAATGCCTGTTTGAAGGTCCTCGGTCATGTTATCACTCCTCAATTTGCCATATATGTTCATTGTACTGGATGGTTCACGTTGAAGCAACATTTGTCGTTGATAACGCTGACATCACGATTGGTAAAGTTTACATGTTTATTTATTTTCGATATAGTAAGAGCAGGTTTTTTAAGCTGATAAAATAGAGGTGGCTTTAATGAGACAGAAATTGTTTTTCGGCGGTTTGATTGTCATGTTCATATTAAGTGCTATTGGACACTACGCCGGGTTTGATATGACGCTTCAGTTCGTTATCACAGCAATCACTATCGTATTTGTCGCTGGATTTCTAGGCAAAGCGACAGAAAGTGTAGCACACTATGCCGGACAGCGTATAGGCGGCTTCTTGAACGCCACATTCGGTAATGCAGCAGAGCTAATCATCGCTATCTTCCTTGTCAAAGAAGGATTGTTTGACATGGTTAAGGCGAGTATTACTGGTTCCATCATCGGTAACTTACTGCTTGTACTTGGTTTGAGCTTATTGGCAGGCGGAATTAAGTATAAACAGCAGCATTTCAATAATCAGTTAGCGGAGCATAATTCCACACTAATGATTATGGCTGTTATCGGACTATTCGTACCGGCCGTATTTGTTGGAGCAGAGCACTTCTCAGTCTCGAAAGATCAGTTTTTGAGTCTGGCAGTTGCTTGTATTCTGATCGTCTCTTATCTATTGTGGTTATTCTTCTCCATGGTCACTCATAAAGATATGCTTGCCGACAAAGAGATGAATGCCGATCACGGCGAAGAGCCTGCTTGGTCGAAAGGAAAGTCTATTATATTCCTTGTTATTGCAACCGTCATGGTTGCTTTAGTCAGTGAATGGCTTGTACATACACTTGATGCGTTCACCACAAGATTCGGATTGTCTGAGCTGTTTGTAGGGGCATTCGTTATCGCCATCGTAGGCAATGCGGCTGAGCAT
This sequence comes from Pristimantibacillus sp., assembly GCA_048976605.1. Lineage (GTDB taxonomy): Bacteria > Bacillota > Bacilli > Paenibacillales > Paenibacillaceae > Pristimantibacillus. The sequence goes on from JBHGUX010000037.1 coordinate 95,672, forward strand.
AGTGCGGCGATCATGCTTGCGATGAAAAACAAAATCGGAGCTGCTGTGGAGATTGCAATCGGAAGCAGTTTGCAAATTGCTCTATTCGTTGCACCCGTACTTATTCTCATCAGTACGTTCTTTGGTTCAACGATGGATATTATATTCACACCAATTGAATTAACAGCTATCGGTGTGTCCGTATTTATCGCCAAATCGGTTTCCCGTGATGGGAATACCAACTGGTATGAAGGTTTCTTGCTTATTATGGTTTATATCATTCTCGGCATTGCCTTCTATCTTGTATAGATTACAAGTACCAAATTTCATGAAAAAAAGGAGCAGGCTCCATCTGGAGTCTACTCCTTTTTATTTAACGCTTCATACAGTTTCGCAAGGTTTCGCTCCAAGCTGCTTAATATCTCCTTGCCGCTTTGCTCGATAATTAATCCAGCACGCACTGCAAAGTCAATCTCCCGCGAGAAGCCATACATTTGTGTATCCAAAACTTCCTCGTACAGCGGACATTGACGAGTCGTCAAGTTCTCCATCTGAACTTCGATAAGTTTTTCTATTTTACTCGCATCTTCCATTAGGAGACGAAGTGCTTTCTCATGCAATTGGACCGTGACTTCTGGTGAAGACATCGTTTTCCCCCCTGTGCGTGTACCCGCCGTCGTCTATATCTTTTATATTAGACGAAAAACAGTCAATACACAAGGACAAAACAGAAAAGCCCTCCTTCTAAAAAGAAGAAGAGCCTCATCCGTAAGTGATTTGTAATTATTCTGTAATTACTGTTACTTTAAGATCATGTTTAGCGAATACTTCTGCCATTGCGACTTTTGCTTCTTCAGCATCTGAACCATGAACATGAAGCTCATAAGCGTGTCCACCAACTAGTGTAGTGAATAAACCTAGAATACTTTTAACATCAATATATTTGTTGTCGGCTTGCAAAACGATTGATGAGCGGAATTGGCTAGCCGCTTGAGAAATTTCTACGATTGCTGCATTGTTATTAGACATGGGGAATCCCTCCAGTAATTTAGTAAAGCTTACCTTTGACATCATGATAACCCGAATCTTGATATCCATCAAGAGGGAATATGAAAAACGCTTCATTTGCAATTATTTCAAATTTTCGGAATTTAGCGACTTTAGCTCAGGAAGTACGAATACACCGTCTTTTCTAATCAGCACATCGTCGAAATAAATTTCTCCTCCACCATATTCTGGACGCTGAATGAGGACAAGATCCCAGTGAATGGATGAACGGTTTCCATTATCTGTTTCTTCATAAGCTTGGCCTGGCGTGAAATGAAGACTTCCCGCAATTTTCTCATCGAAGAGAATGTCATTCATCGGATGTAAAATATAGGGATTAAAGCCGATTGCAAATTCGCCGATATAACGAGCGCCCTCATCTGCATCCAATATTTCATTCAATCGTTGTGAATCATTGCTGGTTGCCTCGACAATTTTTCCATTCTCGAATGTAAATGAAATGTCTTGGAACGTCACACCTGAATATACCGTTGGTGTATTATAGCTAATCTTGCCGTTCACAGAATCCCGAACCGGCGCAGAGAATACTTCACCATCTGGGATGTTCCGATGACCGGAGCATTTCTTCGCACCAATTGACTTAATGGAGAAAGTTAAATCCGTACCAGGCGATACGATACGAACACGATCGGTACGTTGCATTAATGCTTGCAAGGGGTCCATTGCTTGATCCATCTTCGCATAATCCAAATTGCACACATCGAAATAAAAATCCTCGAAAGCTTCCGTACTCATTTTGGCCAATTGAGCCATGGATGGGTTCGGGTAGCGTAGAATAACCCATTTCGTTCGCTTCACACGTTGTTCCATATGTACAGGATTCACATATAATTGGTTGTACATCCGCATTTTATCGTCAGGCACATCAGCCAGCTCGTTCGCATTCTCACCCGATCGGACGGCGATATAACCTTGCATTTGCTTCATTCTTTGGAGATCCAATTCCGCCCACTGCTCGAGCTGTTCCTTCGTAGCATGCATAAGCAAGGTGCGTAATGTTGTTCGATCACTCGTCTCAACGAATGGTCTGCCTCCACGTTTGGCCACCTCTTCGATTAAACATTTCACAAGCTCTCGTTCAGAACCAATCATATCAATAAGCACATTGTCGCCTGGCTGAACATCAATGGAATAGCCGACTAAATTGGCAGCCAGCTTCTGTAGTCTTGAATCACGCATGTTAATAGCTACCTCCTCATAATTTTTCTTAGTTATGAACGAACGTTCTGCTCTATCGTATCATGTTTAAAGGGTTATTGAACAGTATTCGAGGCTCTCCCATCAAAGGAATCAAAGGACATATTGGTGATCCGTTTCTCTTCCCTTTGCTGATTTCCTTTCGTGTAAACAAACACGGACTGCTCATTTAATTTACGGGGAACTAATGTTTTTCGATCAATAACAAGTTCATATTGCGTTGTAACTTTGAGTTTCTTCAGCATATCGGACAATTCTTGGCGAGATTGATTCCATTCTTTCATCCACTCTTGCTTAAGGGAGCCTTCCGACAATGGTGCGTTATCAGCTAGCTGATTCATCTCTTCAGTCAATCGTGTTTTCCATATCTCACTTGAGGTTGCGTCGTTCATATTAATTTGCAGAATTACAGAATTGGTATCCGTGGAGCCGCTAGATATCGGACTAAAACTGACCTGCTTATCATTCTTCTTAATTTGCTGCAGCAATTCTACAGGACTCCATTCCAACGTGCTGCCGTCATCAGCCTTTGCAGCCAGCTGTTCATGATCAACAACTTTGCCATTGAAATTAAGCGGAGTAAATGTCCATCCCTCAGCAGTAGATACCGTTGTTTGCCCTGAAAAGGCATAACGGTCTGTAGAAGCAAGTCCGGCAACAGATAAAGAAAGCCACTCATCTGGTGTATGGTCCTGCATGAAGCTTGTACAGCCCGTGAGTGCAAACAGCAATCCTACTAATATAAAGCGTGGAGCAATCCTTATTTTAGACATAGCAATTACCTCCGTATCATTGACGATGATTCTTATCGTCCCCTGATCAAGTGGTTACTTATTCTTATTGCTTAAAAAGAAAGAGGACATCCGTTAAGATGCCCTCTCAGTCATTATTGTCCAACAAATATGCAATTGCGACCATTATGTTTGGCTTCGTACAGTGCCATATCCGCCCGATAAAATAGCGACTCTACACTAATCTTCTCGTTCTCGAACATCCAATCGGATACACCGCATGATACAGTTACTTCAGGGTCTGTCTCATCTTGTACATGTGTGCGAATCCGTTCCGCGATCCGATATGCTTGCTCCGCACGAATATTCGGCAAGTACACCGCAAGCTCTTCACCACCCCATCTTGCAGCAATATCCCCTTGCCTGATGGATGCTCTAATAATGTTGCTGACTTGTACTAATATTCGATCGCCGACCTGATGACCGAATGTATCGTTCACCCGCTTAAAGTGATCAATATCGACTAATATAAGTGCACCTAATGGGTCTTTTCGCTGTCTTCTCTGTATTTGCTCATTCAGATAATGACGAGCATGGAGACCCGTTAAGTTATCTGTAATAACCATTCTGCGAACTTCAGCATGCAAGGACGCATTCGTAACCGCTAGACCAATATGAGTAGACATGACTTGAAGCAGCTTATAATTCGCATAGGAGAAAAAGTTAGCTGACTTATGCGTAATAAGGATTACCCCTACCACTTGTCCCTCTACCAGTATCGGTGAAGCGATAAGCGACCGTGAGCCTGTATCATCCATCAGCTTAGAAGCAACTACCCGATTATCCCAGTAGTCAGAAATAATTAGCGGCTCCTTCGATGCATAGACAACTCCACAGAACCCGTATTGCGGTGCAAACTTCTCGCTTGACATGTCAGGAATATTGCTTGACATGACGATAAATTGATCATTCTCTTTATTCAACTGCAGTACACAGCAGTAGTCCGCTTCAAATACTTGAAGGAGCTCCATCGTTACAAATTGAAAAATTTCTTTCAATCGCAAGGATTGATTCAGCCGTTTTGTCAGCTCGTTTATAAGCCTCAATTCATTAATATGAAGATTCGACTGTTCATAAAGCTTGGCATTCTCGAAAGCCGAACCAGCCGTATCGGCAAGCAATAGAAACGCCGGCAAGTCTGCTGCATCCCAACGTTCTTCACTAATCTTCATACAGAGAACGCCGTAAGCCGCTTGCTTGCCAGTCATTGGAACGGCCAGCCTAGTTGCACCATCCGGATCCTGCTCCGTAACAGGATGACCCTCTAGGAACGCCTTAGCGACCAGATCATTCGCTGTATGTTTGAATACAAGCGGTTTAACGCGAGCGTCGCCTGTAATATGATCTTGTGATAAGTACAAATGCACTTCTGAGTCTGGGTATAACTGTTCTAAACTCTTAAGCATCTCAGACAATACCGAAGTTACATCGAATTGATCATACAATTTCTTGGCCGCAAGAAATAACGCATCTCTTCTGTTAGCTTCTTTCTCTGTTCGTTTCAGATGAAGCAATAAATCCTTCACATAGAGCTGCTCGAACCTGCGGTAAAAACAACTTCGGAAATGGAGCGAGCTTAACCGGGCTATCGATTCATGATGATTGCAATCCGCACTTAGATAAATGAAAATGCAAAAAGGGTGGTCAATCGAACGTTTAAGAACAGGAACAGCAGTTGCTGTCAACGAGTGATCCATTAATGTCACCTGCTGCAATGACTGCTTTACCGATGATGCAAGCTCCATGGCAATCGATTGATCTATTGCCAATTCCCCTGCTTGATCAATGAGACGCAGATCCCAATCATATAAAAGGAAAATGCCTTTTATTAAAGCTTGTCCATCTGATTCCTTATGCCAATGTGCGAAGCTGTCTCGAAGCAGTGGTTCCATATAAGGCAGATCCGCATCGTTGATGTCTTCAGTTTCTAACCAAATAGTCTCCTGTTCCTCGGCCACACGCTGAACTGCCGCGGCAGACTCATCTATGATAAGATGGTTTTGATTATAATCAGTCATCTGCATCACCCAGCCCTTCTATACGTATAACGAGGATGAATGTCCATTATAAATGTTAAATTTATCATACTTTATTTTTAAGAATATTGCACTACTCCGCTCCTAATAAATAGGCCTTAAGACCCTGCGATTATATCCATATGATAACTTATAAATGACCTTGACAAACACTATGTATTTCATATAATATTTATTGATGAATATATGGGCGTACGGTTTTGTGTCACCCTCAGAAATACGTTCACTGATAACCCAGCGGCTGAACTGATTATCAGGCTCCGATTTACTCGGGCATTGAGCGTATTCGGCGAAACACAACCCCATTCTCAAAATCCCATTTGATGAAGGAGTTAACACGACGCATGTCACGTTATACTGGACCTAAATTTAAATTAAGCCGCCGCCTTGGAATTTCTTTGAGCGGAACTGGCAAAGAACTCAAACGCCCATTCCCACCAGGACAACATGGTCCTAACCAACGTAAAAAAATTAGCGGTTATGGCGTTCAATTGCAAGAGAAACAAAAACTTCGCCATATGTATGGTTTGAACGAGAAGCAATTCCGCAACTTGTTCGACAAAGCTAACAAAATCAAAGGTATCGCCGGCGAAAACTTCATGGTTCTCCTTGAAAGCCGTCTTGACAACCTTGTTTACCGTCTTGGACTTTCCAACTCACGCGCTGGTTCGCGTCAATTGGTAGCTCATGGCCACGTAACTGTTAACGGTAAAAAAGTTGACATCGCTTCTTACACAGTTTCTATTGGCGACGTAATCGGCCTGCGCGAGCGCAGCCGTTCACTGAAAACAATTAAAGAAGCTATGGAAGGCCGTCACCACCTGCCGAACTACTTGGAATTCAACGAGCAAGCAATGGAAGGCAAGTATATCCGCTTCCCTGAGCGCGCTGAGTTGTCCCAAGATATCGACGAAAAACAAATCGTCGAGTTCTACAGCCGTTAATCTTTCTAAACAAAACCCCGCTAACCTTTACTGGTTATGCGGGGTTTTTGTTTATCTCCCTCTCTCTTTTATAGTTATAACCTATAAAGTATATTCGGTTTATATATTTAACTTATACGAGTTTATGTGTAAATATAAGGTTATTCAATCTTAAGGGAGCTGATTATGATGAGTTCTATTCAGCAATGGAAACCGGAATCCTATGATAACCACCTGGGATATGTATCCCGTCTTGGCCAAGGTATATTAGAATGGCTTAACCCCCAGCCTAACGAATTTATTCTCGATTTAGGATGCGGAACCGGTGATCTGGCGTTCGAGATTGCACAAGCCGGGGCCAAGGTTATTGGCCTTGATTATTCAGAATCGATGATCACCGCAGCCCGTGAGAAATACCCAGATATCGAGTTCCAACTAGGAAATGGTGAAATTTTTACTACCTCTCAACGCATGGACGCCGTGTTTTCTAATGCTGCATTGCATTGGATGAAGAATCCGACTAAAGTAATTCAATCCGTCTGGAACTCGTTAAATAATGGTGGCCGTTTCGTTGCTGAATTCGGAGGCAAAGGCAATGTTGATTCCATCGTAAAAGCTATTTACGAAGTAATGCCGCGCTATGGGATTGACGCTTCTGAACGAAACCCGTGGTATTTCCCTACTATAGGTGAATACAGTCATTTACTTGAGAAGCAAGGCTTTCACGTCACACTAGCTGAGCATTTCGCAAGACCAACCGAATTGCCTGACGGTGAACAAGGCATTATGCACTGGCTATTCCAATTTGCCGATTCGTTTATAAGTCCATTAAGTGATTCTGACAGAAACGCAGCCTTACAGGAAATCACACAGATCGTCAAACATAAACTGCAGGATGGAGACACAATAATCAAAGCGGATTACAGCCGAATTAGAATGATAGCCTTGAAGCCTCACCCAATTGAGCGTCCAGTATAAACGCAAAACATCCCTTTTATTTATAAAGCCTCTTAACCATTGTTGCAATGGTTAAGAGGCTTTTGCGTACAAAATATAGCTCGTTATATAAGATTATTGCGATTCCTTATCTGCAACAGCGATGTTTATGACCGGTTGAGTATTAGGAAGTTTAACTGGTACTGTCTCGGCAGTGGCTGCAACAGATGGAGCAAGTACATTAGTCGCTTTCGTAGTTAAGGTTTTCATAAGTTCATTGACGTCTATGCCTGAGACGCTCTTCAGCATCTCAGGTGCTGTCGCCATCAAGGAGGTGACATAATTGCTAAGCCTTGCCGCCCCTTCTCCATGCCCGGTATCAACGATCGTCAGCTTATCGATCGCTTTGATCGGCTCTGCTACTTTACCAGCAAGCTCAGGCAGCATCTTCACAATAATATCAAGTACCGCGGCTTCTCCGAACTTAGCAAATGCTTCTGCCAGCTTTTCTTTCGCCTCAGCTTCTGCTAAACCGCGCAGACGTATAACTTCCGCTTCAGCCGTACCTTTCGCTCTCTCTGCATCCGCTACCGCCATACCATCCAATCGTTTCTGTTCGGCCATCGCACGCGCTTCCGCTTCAATTCGATATTGGATCGCATCCGCTTCACGCAGCTTCTTCGATTTATCCGCTTCTGCTGCCTGCTCAACCGCATATCGGTCTGCATCAGCTTTCTTCTTCACTTCTGCATCATATTGCTTCTCACGGCGCAAAATCTCTTTCGCTTCCAAATCGATTTCGCGTTCCTTCCGCACGATCTCAACCTGCATTTGCTCCTCAACCACGCCTTGCTTCGAACGTGCTTCTTGAATGGCATATGCTTGATCGGCTTCCGCCTTCGCTTGATCCTGTTCCTTCTTAAAGGAAGCGACTTTCATCTCACGTTCTTTTTCTGCTTCCGCAATGTTCGTGTCACGCAGCAGCTCTGCTTTCTGTCCTTCTTCCGCAGCCTGCGCTTTCTTAATACGAGAATCACGAATCGCTTCAGCCTCAGCAATATCCGCATCCCGCTTTACCGCTGCAATTCTCGGCTTACCAAGAGCATCTAGATAACCATGCTTATCTCGCAAATCCTTTATTGTAAAAGATACAATTTGAAGACCCATTTTCTTGAGATCCTTCGCAGCGACTCCTTGTACCTCTTGCGCGAATTTATCCCGGTTACGATAAACTTCCTCTACAGTCATCGAGCCCAATATCGCCCGTAGATGTCCTTCCAATACTTCCTGCGCCTCACCCTTGAGTGCTTCAGTAGGCTTGCCCATAAATTGTTCTGCTGCTGTCGCGATATCTTCAACAATTCCGCCGATTTTAATAATCGCGACGCCGTCTGCCATAACCGGAACCCCTTGTTCCGTATATACTTCAGGAGTTGATACATCCAGCTTGTGAGACAACAAGGACAAGAATTGCGCATCTTGGAAGATAGGCAGAATAAATGCACCGCCTCCGCGCACGATTTTGATGCGACGGCCAGTTTCATCTACAAGCACATTCTTGCTCCCAAGAAAGGTACCCGTCACGATCATTGCTTCATCGGGGCTAACTGTCTTATAGCGAGCCCAGAACGCTAAACCAAGTACTATGAATACAGCTACAACTATGATAGGAATAACCAAAGATTCAGCTATCATTTCTTTACATTCTCCTCTCTATTTGAACAAAATGGTCTACATAGGGTCTAGCTTTGACACATAAAGAGTATTGTCTTTCACTTCAACAACGACTACGCGCGCACCTCTGGGGATAGGCTCGCCATCGAAGCTTGCTGCGATTTGATTCGTATTGCCTGCACCGGCTTTGACAAGCACTTCGCCATACCCAACCCTAGGAATAGCTACGAGCACCTCAGCCATTTTCCCAGAAAAGTCTTGAACAGATACAGCTACTGAATTCTCACTGTTAACCATTGGCTTTACATATAGGAAGTACACGCCTACGCCGGCTGTTATTGCAATTAACAGTGATAGGATAACAACAACAGCACTTCCAATCGATGAATATTTCTCCAATAATATACCAGAGCCGCCGAAAGCCGTAATCCCGCCGACCAATGAAGTCGGTTGCAACCAAGGATGTCCTTCTAGCGATAGAAAATCAAATATTCCATCCATTGCCTGACTAATTAAATCGCCTAAAACAACGCTTACTAGAGCGTACAATACACCGCCGATTAGACATCCCCAAAATAAAGCCTCCATTTCCTCCTCCTCTCTTCTCATCCATATGTTGTTAATTATAACGTATAAACGGCATAATTGTTTCAAAATATAGCATTTATAATTGACTGAAACCTTCGCTTATTCCTTCTGGGATCATTTTCCCCGCATTTGCCACAAAACATTTCAGCCCTTTCCTACGTCTAAAAGAATGCACAGAAAATAGTCCGATCCCTAAGAATCAGAAAATAGTTCTGTTTAATACCGTATCGTAGTGAAAACGGGAAATCACTGTTTCCAACTGCTTCCGAAAGTGTTTTATGATATAATAGATTTTGGTTATTTGGAGGAGGAGTTCATTTATATGCAAGAGGATCGCAAATCATCCCCACCCCGGAGAAGCGGATGGCGCACCTTCGGAGTAGCAACATTCTTAACTATAAAATGGGTCGTTTACTTTGGTATCTTTATCGGCTTATTAGTCGGCGGAGCGGTTACCGGATATGTCTCCGCACTTGTTAAAGAAGACGATGTACGCCCACGAACTTTGATTGAAGAGAAAGTAAATGAAAATTCGGTAACGGGGTTTGTCTATTTCAATGATGAATCGTTAGTTGGACAGCTGCGGACAGAAGAGGATCGAATTCTCATTGAATACGATGATCTTCCTGCCCATGTTATTGATGCTGTTCTCGCTATTGAAGATAATAATTTCTTCAAACATTACGGCGTAGATATTAACGGTATCGGTCGGGCTGTTAAGCAGAAGCTCTTGAACGAAGACATCCAAACAGGCGGCAGTACGCTAACTCAGCAGCTTGCACGTCGTGTCTTCCTCAGTCTAGACAAGACAGACAGCCGTAAAATTAAAGAAATCTTTTTATCCTTGCGCATGGAGCGTTACTTAACGAAAGAGGAAATTTTAGCTGCCTATTTGAATAAAGTTCCTTTCGGAAACGGCTCTAGCGGCTACAACTTATTCGGTATTAAAGCCGCATCCAAAGGTATTTTTGATATTACTGACCTGAATCAATTGAATATTGCACAAGCTGCTTATCTTGCCGGCCTGCCGCAACGTCCTTCCGCCTACACAGCATTCACAGGTAAAGGGAAATTCGATGAGGAAGGCTATAACTTAGCTATTGAGCGTCAAGGCACCGTTCTTATGCGAATGAAAGAAACGGGACGTATCACTCAGCAGCAATATGATGAAGCAAAAGCATTCGATATCAAAAAGTCGTTGGCAGCACCTGTTGAGAAAGCCTATACGACCTATCCTTATTTGATGCTTGAATCCGAACGTCAAGCTGCTGAAGTACTGCTCATGCAGCAGGATCCCAAGTTAACAAAAGAGGATCTCCGCAAGAAAGAAAATGCGGGGCTTATTGAAGAAGCACGTGAGGAGCTGCTGCGCGGAGGATATCACATACATACGACGATTGATAAAGATGTCTATCAGATTATGCGTGATATCGGTTCCAATGAAGAGAATTTCTCCCCGCTCAGCAAAGAAAAAGGAATGGAACAAATTGCTGCGGTTATGGTGGATCATACAACCGGTGCCATTCTCGGAATGTTGGAAGGCCGTGATTTTTACGAAGAACAAATGAACTTTGCTACACAAATGACAAGGCAGCCCGGATCGACTATGAAGACAATTGGCGCCTATTTGCCAGCAATTGAAAAAGGGCTTATCCAGCCTGCCAGCATTATTGACGATGCTCCAATTGTCCTCAAGGACGGACAGAAAGGGTTCCATATACCTAAAAACTCGAACAACAAATATCGCGGTCTCGTAACAGCCCGTGAAGCTTTGAATCGTTCCTTGAATTTGCCTGCTCTAAAGATCTTCCTTGACGACGTACAAATCAAGAACGCTTGGAAGTTCACTAAAGAACTAGGCATTACAACCTTACAACCAGAGGATGATCATGCTCAAACAGGTGTAATCGGCGGACTTAGCATTGGTGTTTCCGTAGAAGAGTTTACTAATGCATACGGCTCCATCCCTAATAAAGGTATCATTAATGATTCATATATGATTGACCGTATTACAGATGCGAACGGTAAAATCGTCTATGAGCATAAAGCTGAGCCAAAACGCGTCTTCTCAGAACAAACTGCTTTCTTGGTAACGGATATGCTTCGCACGGTTATCTCAAGCGGCAGCGGTACAGCTCATGCTCTTACATCGCAATTTAAAAACTATGGAAAAATTCCTATTGCCGGTAAGACTGGGTCAACCCAGAATTATGGAGATGTTTGGTTCATGGGCTTCACACCTGATGTAACGCTAGGTGTGTGGGCTGGTTATGAGAAGCAGATTCATACTTTATCAAATAGTGGCAAGACTCGAGCTCGTTCCATTTGGGCAATCATGATGAATGAAATAACGAAACAGAAGCCGGAGCTCTTCAAGACTAAAGAATTCGAGCGTCCTTCAGGTCTTGTTAAAGCTACAGTATCTAGTGCCAGCGGCAAGCTTCCAAGCCAACTCACTAAGGAAGCCGGCATGCTTGTAACCGACTGGTTCAACAAGAAATATCTTCCTAAGGAAACAGATGATGCCCTTGTGAAGATGGCTTACATTCCATTCGAAGGCGTAAATTATGTACCTAATGCAGCTACGCCAAGCGACATGGTTAAAGAGCAAATTGTTATTAAACGCAAAAAACCACTCGACGCATTGATGGATGAGATTACAGCTGCCCAAGCGAAGCTTCCAGGAAGCAGCAGACGGGCACTCTCCTTCTATTTGCCAGCAGATGCAGGGAAGGATGCTCCTTCTAAGACTGATCCGCGTGTAGATGATGGCAGTGCTCCATTGCCGCCTGCCAACGTCAGACTGCAGTCTATTGATAGCGGTGTTGTTATGCTCACCTTTAGCGGCAGCAGTGCAAAAGATATCGTGGGTTATCGTGTCTATCAGTCGATTAATCAAGGTACGTATCAGAAGATTGGCAATTCCATTCTCCTTGATGATGAATATAAAGCGAAGTTAACGGTATCAAGCTCACAAAACATTAGCTACTACGTGACCGCTGTTGACGTAGTAGGCAAAGAATCTACACCAAGTCTGGTCGTCCAATTCGGGAAGCCAGTTGTACCAGAAATACCTGACGTAACTACTCCGTTGCCTGGTGAAGAAGGTACGGATCCTACCGTACCAACTGACCCAGAAGTTGCAGCTCCTTCAGCCCCTTCAGGACTGAGCGTGGAGAAAACGGATATTAACGTCCGGTTGTCTTGGGCATCTAACCCTGTCTCCGAACAGGTTTCCGTTTATTACGTCTACTTCAGTGCTAATAATGACGGAAACTTTACTGAGATTGGCTCAACAGCCAGTACCCTATTTGAATATCCTGTAACTCTTGTATCAGGGACGTTCTATATCGTTGCCGAGAATCAAACCGGCCGATCATCACCATCACCGCAAGCTCAGCTTGGAAATTAAAAAACAGAAAAAGCCCTCGGCTTACCGCGATTGAGCGGGATAGCCGAGGGCTTTATTTATTAGCCTATTTAATCTTCAATTGAAGACAAGTCTCCAGTTGGCAAGTTTAATTCCCATGCTTTTAATACTCGACGCATAATTTTACCGCTGCGCGTCTTCGGAAGCTTGTCTTTGAATTCAATCTCCCTTGGAGCAGCATGTGCGGATAAACCGACTTTCACAAACTGAGCAATATCTTGCTTAAGCTCTTCTGATGGACTGTATCCTTCACGCAATGCGATAAATGCTTTAATAATTTCTCCACGCATAGGATCAGGCTTGCCAATGACACCTGCTTCAGCAACAGCCGGATGCTCAATCAGCTTGCTTTCCACTTCAAATGGACCTACCCGTTCACCCGCCGTATTAATGACGTCATCAATACGTCCTTGGAACCAGAAGTAGCCATCCTCATCCATATAAGCAGAGTCACCTGATACATACCAGCCAGACAGACGGAAATACTCTTCATATTTAGAAGGGTTATTCCAAATCATATGCATCATTGAAGGCCAAGGCGTCTGAATAGCCAAATTACCCATTCGGTAAGGCGGCATAACATTTCCTTGATCGTCGATAATAGCTGCTTTCACGCCTGGTATCGGCTTGCCCATCGATCCTGGTTTAATATCCATCGACGGGTAGTTACAAATCAGTTGACCGCCAGTCTCTGTCATCCACCATGTATCATGAATACGTTGGTTGTACACTTTCATACCCCATCGTACTACCTCTGGATTAAGAGGTTCTCCTACGCTTAGTACATGACGCAAGCTGGATAAGTCATATTGGGATACGACGTCGTCCCCCGCTCCCATCAACATACGGAAGGCAGTAGGTGCGCTGTACCAGACTGTTACGCCGAATTTCTGAATCGTATTGTACCAGTCGCCAGGGCTGAATCGTCCGCCTCGAATGACGTTGGTAGCTCCATTCAACCATGGTGCGAATATGCCATATGAAGTTCCTGTTACCCAGCCCGGATCAGCTGTACACCAGTAAATATCATCCTCTTTCAAATCGAGCACAATTTTACCCGTATAATAATGTTGTATCATTGCGTTTTGTACATGCAGTACACCTTTTGGCTTGCCGGTTGAACCGGAGGTATAGTGAAGAATAAGCCCATCTTCACGATCCAGCCATTCAATCTCTGCTTCGTCAGAGGCATTCTTCATTGCGGACGCATAATCCACAATGACATCACTTGTCTGCACATCGTCGCCAACGACGATAATATGTTTTAAGTTAGGCAATTCATCTTGTTTAATACGTTGAAGCAAAGCAGGCGTCGTAACGATTGCCGTTGCTTCACTATCCTGCAGCCTGTCTTTAACTGCAGTTTCCATAAACGCTTCGAACAGCGGTCCTACCACTGCCCCAACTTTCAATGCTCCAAGAACACTGAAGTATAATTCTGGCGTACGCGGCATGAAGATAAATAGGCGTTCCCCTTTTGCGACACCTAATTGGCGAAGAACATTCGCAAAACGGTTAGACTGCTTACTTAGATCTTCGAAGGTATAGGATTCATCACGAGCGCTATCGCTGTAGTACAGAGCTATCTTCGATCCTTTGCCTGACACTACATGACGATCAATCGCTTCATAAGCCATGTTCACTTTACCCGTTTCATACCAGCTGAACTGACTTTCAATCTCTTCCCACTTAAATGCGGCGGCCGCATCTTCGTAATTCTTAAGGTTTGAACTTGATGCCACTGCTGGAATACGTTCTTGATGCAAATTGGTCATACAATCACTCTCCCATCAAATCTGTAAACCACACATGCCAGTAAGAATACGCTTACAAATCTACTACATATTAATTATGAAAGATAGAAATGCACACAATTCTAAAGGCTTTTCAACCACCAAAATTATTATAACATACTCCCTTTCTGTTCGACTACGCTTTTCATTTACCCAAATGTTTGTTATAACAAATACTATATAGATATTAATAGGAACCTTTTATAAAAGAGAGGGGCATATGTTTTGGAGCATCGAAAACGCTTTCAGAGAAAGCGGATTGCAATAACAGACAACCGCGAATTACTAATTGAAGGTCCCTTATCGCCAGAAGAGCTGGCCAAAATGTCCATGCATCCCGACTTGGATGCCTTCCGCCGTCCTAAAGATCAGCATGAAGCGCTTCTTGAAATTGCAGGTTTAGAGGAAGGAAGAATTATTGCGACGCGTGAAGGTGACTTGATCGTCGGTTACGTTACTTTTCACTACCCCGACGAGCTGGAACGATGGTCCGAAGGCGGGATGCTTGATCTTATAGAATTAGGAGCTATCGAGGTAGCTGATCAATATCGTGGTTTTGGTCTAGGAAAAAAAATGATCCAGCAATCCTTTGCAGAAGAACAGCTAGAAAATATGATCGTCTACACGACTGAATATTACTGGCATTGGGATTTGGAAGGAACCAAGCTGAATGTTTGGGAATACCGCGGCATGATGGAAAAACTAATGAAATCGGTCGATATGGTGTGGTTCGCTACAGATGATCCTGAAATATGTTCTCATCCAGCCAATTGTTTAATGGTTCGCATCGGCAAGGAAGTACCCCTTCAATCTGTCGAGCATTTCGACCGCGTGCGATTTCGCCAACGGTTTATGTATTAAGTTTCATAAAGCAAAGGCGCTAAAGCCAAGGGAGGACATGAAAGCCGATGTCGTCAAATGCTCTATTCATTCATCATCCAGATTCAGCCCGATATCATTTTGGAGAGGATCATCCGTTCAATCCAATTCGATTGCCACTAACCATGGACTTGCTAAAAGCTGCGGGTACGCTTCATGATGATCAGATTATCGCACCCGCCCAAATAGCCAGTCAAGATCTTCTTTCACTAGCACATCGACCTGACTACTTGGAGGTCGTACAGCATCTCAGCAAGAGCAAGCACTCCTCTCTACTATCCGAGGAAGCGGATTGGTTCGGTCTTAATACAGAGGACACTCCCTACTTCCCAGGTATGCATGAAGCAGCAGCTGCTATTGTAGCAGGTTCTGTTGAAGCTGCTGATCTTGTACTTAGCGGTAAAGCACCCCATGCCTATCATATGGCAGGCGGGCTTCATCACGCCTTCCCAGAACGCGGTGCCGGCTTCTGTATCTATAATGATGCTGCGGTAGCGATCAAACATATTCGCAATACGTACGGAGCACGAGTGTTGTATATTGATACCGACGTGCATCATGGGGACGGTGTTCAGTGGATTTTTTACAATGATCCTGAGGTATGCACCTATTCTATCCATGAAACCGGCAAATTTCTATTCCCTGGTACGGGCTATGTTCATGAGAAGGGTGCGGATTTAGGCTTTGGTGCTTGCTTTAATGTTCCTGTAGAGCCTTATACCGAAGATGATTCCTGGCTGGAATGCTTTCGTTCTTCCATAGAAAAAGTAACAGAAGCCTTTAAACCGGATGTCATTATTAGTCAGCATGGTTGTGATGCTCATGTCTATGATCCATTGTCCCATATTCATTGCAGTATGAGAATTTACAATGAGATGCCTGCCATTATTCATCAACTCGCACATCAGCATGCTGGCGGGAGATGGATTGCACTTGGCGGCGGCGGATACGACATATGGCGCGTTGTACCGCGTGCCTGGTCGCTTGTATGGTTAACGATGATTGATCATCCCATCACTAAAGCTCTGGCCGTTACAGGTCAAAATGAGCGGCTTCCGCAGATATGGCTGGATAAATGGTCGAAGCTTAGCCCTGTTGAATTACCAGAGTACTGGCTTGACGATGTCACGAGTATTGAACCGATTCCAAGACGGACAGAGATTGAGTCAAAGAATCAGATCATCCGAGATATTGCTATTCAGGATTTATAGCTCCTAGCTTTTCTTTCGTTCACAGCAAAAAAACCGTCAGTAAAGTGTACGTACACTTCACTGGCGGTTTTAATTTATTATATGTTTTTGAGCATATCATCAATAATTAAATAGGAATTATTCGATGCTTGAATAGTAAACTCCGCAAAGTTAACATGTGCCGACCCATCAGCTTTGTCAGACATCGAACGAATCACGACAAATGGAATTTCATTCATATCGCAAACCTGAGCGACAGAAGCACCTTCCATCTCCGCACAAGCACCCTGCATCGTATCATACAGCATATGAACGACTTCTCTGCTTGCAATGAACTGATCACCTGACAGCACCTTGCCTGCTAAGCTGCGACCGCTAAACAGTCTCTCGCTAGCATTAGAGGCGAGTTCAACCAATCGTTCATCGGCAATGAACTCTGAACGATCATGATAGGGAATAACACCTCTTGCAAATCCAAGCGGAGAACAGTCCATATCATGTTGCACACAGCTCGTTGATACAACGATATCGCCAATGTTTAATTGTGGATCCACCGCTCCGGCTACACCAGTAAACCATACACAATCAGCACCTAAATCGATCATGATTTGAGTGCAGACAGCCGCATTTACTTTACCAACGCCAGACTTGCAATAAATGACCAATTTACCATGCCAAGTGCCTTCATGGTACGTAATTCCAGCCTTCGTCACCTTGCCGGTTACTTGCACATGCTGGTGTAATAATTCAATCTCTTCAACCATAGCTCCAATTATACCAATCTTGCTGAACCCCATAAATTCTACAGACCTCCAACCGATTGTCGCACGACAATTTCGTGAGGCAGTATTACTTTTGCCTGTTCAACGTTTTCTTTCTTCATCAGCTTGGTCAACAAACGCATGGAGACCGCACCAATATCATACATCGGTTGTGCAACTGTTGTAAGCTGCGGTCGAACCATAGAAGCCATTCGGCTATTGTCTACGCTTATTACAGAGATATCCTCTGGCACTCGAAGACCTGAATCTTGAATGCAGTGAATGGCACCGATTGCCATTTCATCCGTAGCGCCGAATACCGCTGTAGGACGTTCAGGAAGATCAATGAAATATTTCATGGAATCTGTACCCGATTCATAGCGATAATTGCCGATCCGAACCAGCTTCTCATCATAAGCAATTCCTGACTCCTCAAGTGCCCGCTTATAGCCTTGGAAACGAGCATAGCCATTTGCTGGATCTTGAAGTGTACCGCTAATCATTGCAATTCGAGTATGCCCTTGTTCCACAAGATTGCGAACAGCGTCAAACGCCGCTTCTTCATGGTTAATATCGACAGAAGGAATTTGGCCATTCTCATCTGTAGTGGCGCATAACACGATAGGAACATTAGCTGTTCTGAACGCTTGCATATGCTCGTCCGTTACAGCACCGCCCATGAATAGCAATCCGTCCACTTGCTTCTCCAGCAACGTGTTAATAACCCGAATTTCCTTATCCTTCTTCTTATCAGCATTACATAAAATTATATTATAATGATACATATTCGCGATATCTTCGATACCACGTGCTACTTCCGCAAAAATAGCATTAGAAATATCGGGAATAACAACACCGACAGTCGTTGTTTTTTTGCTTGCTAGTCCTCTCGCAACCGCATTAGGACGATACCCAAGCCGTTCTATAGCCTCGTATACCTTCTTGCGAGTTGCCGGTTTCACGTTCGGATTGTTGTTTACTACCCGGGAAACCGTGGCCATCGATACTCCTGCTTCTCTTGCTACATCATAAATGGTTACCGTCACGGTGCTTCTCTCCATTATCTCAATTTTTTTATCTTGCCATTGTGCTATTCGTTCGACGCATATTAAGCTAATCATACGACAAAATATTGCTTTTCGCAATGTTCGCCCTTGTTCTGCTCAAATTCCATGGCAAGTAATCTAACAATAGGGAGCCTTAAGTACCATTCTTCTATGTATGCAAATTACGTCTGCTAATTTGG
Organism: Pristimantibacillus sp.; assembly: GCA_048976605.1. Lineage (GTDB taxonomy): Bacteria > Bacillota > Bacilli > Paenibacillales > Paenibacillaceae > Pristimantibacillus. The sequence continues at coordinate 114,163 of JBHGUX010000037.1, forward strand.
GCTAATCGCTTATTGATATCAGTTACCCAATCCAGATCATCTAAATTTTGCGCTAACAATAACAAATCAAGCAGAGCATTAATCCGTTCCTCGATTAATTGCTCGAGAACCAATCCATTGGGCTGTCGCCTATGTACACCAGCTTCGACAAGCAGATTGGCCCATTCGTTACACTCATTGAACAACAAGCTTTGTTTTGTCGGTTCAGCCCCCAGTTGAGCAATAAGTCCTGTTAAATCCGGCTTCACCTCAGGAAATACTTCGTTGCGGTTACATACTGAACAGGAATAAATCGGAACATTATCAATTTCAACCTTGCCTGAATAAATAACTGTGCGCAGCTTCATCTTCATGCTTTCACCGCAATGACACCGCTTCTGCAATTTGGTCCTCTCCTTCACGCGGCGGCCATAGCCCCCTGTCATCTCAATCTCTCTGCATAATGAGATGCGTAAATTATTCGACCTTTATTGCTAAAAACCTTCTTGCCCGGCATATGTAATTTTTACTATGAAGAGAACTTACGCCAAACTCGACGCAATGGAGGTATAGATACAAGCAGCACCCATACAAGCGCACCAATCATGTCATTTCGAACATCGATTGGATCCGGCATCCGTCCGCCCACAAATGATTGATGATACTCATCGGTAACTCCATATATCCCGCATAATGCGACGATTACAGCTTTGAATAGGAAACGGTCAGCCTTGCGACCAATTCCATAATCAATCGTGACAGCGAGTATGAAATAAGATAAATAATGGCCCCAATCAAAGCTAACCATAGAAGGAAATAACTTTTGGAATAACGGTAATAGTGTGCCAATATCGTCCCCTGTTTGAGAAGACAACAGATAAATGACAATCATCCATACAATCGCGGGAATAAACCGCAACAGCTTGCGAAAGTTCATGCTATTGGTTTGCTTCATCGGTTCTCCTTCGTTACAATGTAAGGGAATAAAGTAAGCAGCTGCTTACGAAGTTAGACTATGCTTGCGCATAATCTTTAGGAGGGAAATCATGTCATTACATAATAAAACGGTTATTTGCTTGCTTGACGATGAATTCGAAGATTTGGAACTTTGGTACCCTGTATATCGAGTACGTGAAGCTGGAGCTGCTGTTCTCTATGCTGGACCGCAAAAAGGAAAAACGCATATCGGAAAATATGGCGTTCCTGCCACAGCAGACTTATCCTTCGACGAGGTGAACAGCAATGATATTGCCGGGCTTCTCGTTCCAGGAGGCTGGGCACCGGACAAGCTTCGCCGCTACCCTAAAGTTCTTCAACTCGTACAAGAACTGAATTCTGCCGGCAAGCCAATCGGACAAATCTGCCATGCAGGATGGGTGCTCATATCTGCCAAAATACTAGAGGGACGCAAAGTTACCTCGACCCCTGGTATTCGTGATGATATGGAGAATGCGGGCGCTGAGTGGTTTGACGAGGCGGTTGTCGTTGACGGAAATATAATTTCCGCTAGACGTCCGCCTGACCTGCCGCCTTATGCTAAAGCTTTCGTAGATGCCTTAGAAAAACAAGCTCAGTAAACCTTGCCTATTCGATTCAAAGTAATCGGTCAAGAAGCTGAAGCCGCACCTTTTGTATCAATTGAATCCATGAATTGCTTCAGCTTCTGATGAATGTCGGCACTCGTCCGGCACTCTAGAAGCTCCGGCAATAATGAGCGGCTGTCTTCCTGCCTCGTGCAGAGCAGCCGCTCTTTTACATGAAGAATCGAATGGGATGACATACTTAATTCATCAACATCAAGGCTGAGCCAAATTGGCAAGGCTCGCAAATCCCCGGCTAGTTCTCCGCATACCCCTATTTTTATATTGTGTCGTTTTGCTGCTTCCGCAGCCATTTTAAGCATACGCAGAACAGCAGGGTGGAAGGGTTCATATAGGTGAGAGATCTCATCATTCATCCGATCAACCGCAAGTGTGAATTGAACAAGATCATTCGTGCCAATACTGAAGAAATCGACCTCTTGTGCCAGCAGATCTGCAATCATAACCGCAGCCGGCACTTCAATCATAATGCCAACTTTCATTGAGCGATCGTAAGGCAGCCCTTCCTGCTCCAATTCAAGCTTGGCTTCCGATAAAATAGTATTAGCAGCGCGTACCTCTTCTACCGATGAGATTAGAGGATACATCAGTTTCACTTGCCCATAATGGCTCGCCCGAAGAATAGCTCTCAACTGAGTCTTAAATAAATCTTTGCGGTCAAGTGAGATCCGGATAGCGCGATAACCTAGAAAGGGATTATCCTCTTCTTCCATATTGAAATAATCCAATTGCTTATCCCCGCCAATATCAAGCGTTCGAATAATTAATTCTTCGCCCTCGAGTCTCTCAGCTACACTGCGATAGACCTCAAATTGCTCTTCTTCCCTTGGAAAACGGTTCCGATCCATATAGAGAAATTCTGTCCGAAACAAGCCTACGCCATGGGCACCACTGGACAAAGCAACTTCCAGTTCTTTATAAGAGCTGATATTGGCTGCCAATTCGAGCTTTTTACCATCTGGCGTTACTGGTTTATGACCTACGATACTGCTCAGCTGTTGTTTAGCCTCTGATTGAATCGCATGCATCTCTGAGTAAATATCGATCAACTGTTGATCGGGTTCTATGAATAGGGAACCATCACCGCCATCGATAATGATCGTCTGTCCGGTTTGAATAGGTTCCTCCAGCTTCGATTCTACCCCGACCACAAGCGGTACTCCGAGCGCACGAGCCATTATCGCGGAATGTGATGTCGCACTGCCCACTAGCGTCACGATTCCAAGCACATTTTGCGGATTAATATGAGCTAATTGCGAAGGAGAGAGCTCTCTCGCGATCAATATAAATGGCAATGTGTCTACCGGTAAAGTAATCTCTGGAACGCCTAATAAATGCTTCAAAAGACGATTTCCGACATCCTTAATATCAAGTGCCCGTTCCTTCATGTATTCATCGTCCAACAGGTCAAACATCGTGACAAAATGATCAATTGCTTCCTTGACCGCTACTTCCGCTGCTTTATATTGACGTTGAATGATACCTTGAATTTCATTCATAAAGACCGGGTCGTCCAATATCGCAATATGCGCGTCAAAAATGTGAGTTTCTTCCGGGCCGACCACTTCTCGCAGCTCATCTTTTATTTGTTCGATCTCATGCTTTGAAGTCCGTATACCCTCATAGACACGTTCGAATTCACGTGCAAAATCAGCAACATCGACTCGCTGCTCCGGAAACTCCCATTCCCAGCTCGGCAATACAAAAGATTTCCCGATCGCAATACCGGCTGACGCTCCAATACCTTGAATCATGGTCTTTCCCCTCCACTGTTTCTCTCTTTAAGTACAACTGACATGACTGAGGACTGTCCTTTCTTGACTGCTTTGAACGGCGCATACCGCCAAGAATGTACCAGATCCGCGTTCGTGATAACCATCGGTGTAGCCAGAGACTTACTCTCCTTGCGAACATGATTAAGATCAAATCGGATAAGCAACGCTCCTGGCAACACTTCGTCACCCTCTTCAACAACGGCTTTGAAATAACCTTGTCCAACAAGATGAGAGGTATCAATACCGATATGGAGCAACACATCAAGCCCCTCTGGGGTTCGAATACCTATTGCATGCATGGTCGGATAAATCAGCACAATTTTACCTTTAACCGGAGACACAAGCTCACCCTTCTCAGGAATAAAAGCAACACCTTCCCCAACGAGCTTCCCTGAAAATATAGGGTCAGGTACTTCATCGAGCGGGATCATCTTGCCTTGTACCGGTGAGCTGAACAATACTTGCTCTTGGTCACGTTGAATCGATTTGAACATTTCTGCACGAATCAACTCGGAATAAGTACCGAATACGACCTGAACATTACCCCCGCCAAGACGGATGATACCAGCTGCTCCTAGATTCTTCAAGGCATTAATATCGAGCAGCTTCTCATTCGACACTTTGAGCCGCAATCTTGTTATGCAAGATTCCATCTGTACGATATTGTCCTTGCCGCCAATCGCCTGCAAGATGAGCGGGGCACGATAAGGAATATCGCCAGCCCATTCATCCAGCTGCGAGCCCTCTTCACGACCTGGTGTAGGAATACGGAATCGATTAATCGCCCATCGGAACAGTACATAATACACAATGCCAACGATAATTCCAATTGGAATAAGGAGCCATCCTTTTGTCGATAAATGCTCATTCAATATGTAATCGATAGCGCCGCCCGAGAAGGAAAATCCATGCCGAATGCCAAGCTCGTAAGTGACCCACATAATGACGCCGGATAAGAGCGCATGTATGACAAATAAATAGGGGGCAACGAAAAGAAAGGCAAATTCGACCGGCTCAGTTACTCCTGTCAAAAAAGAAGCAAGTGCTGCGTACATAAACGTTTTACGAATTTTCGGCTTGAGATCCTCACGTGCTTCATGAATGATGGCAAACGCGATAGCCGGCAGGGCGAACATCATTGTCGGATACATCCCCGTCATAAACACCCCTGCAGTTGGATCCCCCGCGAAGAATCGCGGCAAATCTCCATAGACCATCGTTCCATCCGCAGTCTCGAATCCGCCAATTTGGAACCAGAATACGTGGCTGACTAAATGATGCAATCCGAATACCACTAGTATCCGATGAACGAATCCATACAAGAATACGCCAAAGCCACCGCCTGATGCGACCACATTACCTAGTTCAATGAGCAATTGTTCAATATATGGAGCTATTCTGATCATACCGATCGAGAAGAAGACAGACACTACACTGACGAACAAGGGAACGAATCTTGGTCCGCCAAAAAACTGAATATATTCCGGAAGCCGTAATGTTTTAAATCGTTCATAGCTGAACCCGGAAATCATTCCTATAAGAGAACCGATAAACACCGTTGGTTCAATTTGCACATCTGCTGATCCAGTGATTCCAACGTAAATAACCATTCCTGCCATTGATGCCATACCTGCAGCAAACGCATTTCCCGTAAGTCCAAGCGATATACCGATAGCAAATATGTAAGGCAGAAAAGTAAAGATCGCATCACTGGCAGCCTGCAAATAACCCGACATAGCGGGCATCCCTATATGATCCCAAGGAAGTTGGCTTAGGAATAAAAAAATCGCCGCTCCCGGAAGGACGATCATAGGCAGCATGAACGCTCTTCCGAGCTGCTGCAGACTTCCCATAAAATTCAATATCACACCCCCTAATTTCCCTATTCTTGATAGTAAGGGTTATTTTCAGTTAGAGAAAAACATAAAAATCCCGAAATTTAAATAAAGACGGGCCTTACGGCCCGTCGATGTTAGAGCTAGGAGTTGTTTTTGCCTTGCGGTAAAAGAATGGAGTCCTCTACCTTAATACAGCGATCCATAATCATGTTAAGTCCGCCTTGTACAGCAATTTGAGCAGCCTCTTCGTTAGAAATCCCTAACTGAAGCCATAATGTCTTCGCCCCAATGGCAACAGCTTCCTCGGCGATTGGAGGGGTATGTTCTGGCCTGCGAAACACATTCACAATATCTACCTTCTCAGGTATGTCGCTCAAAGAAGCGTAGCTCTTCTCACCTAATATAGACTCCGCGTTGGGATTCACCGGAATAATGCGGTAGCCTTTCGCTTGCATCGCTTGGGACACCATGTACGACACACGATCTGGCCGATCCGACAAACCAACTACAGCAACGGTTTCACTTGCCTGTAAAATTCCCTTTATTGCATCACGGGATGGATTTTCAAATGACATTTGATTTCTCCCTTCAATCGTCTATTCTACCCACTCTACGTTTGCACCTAGCGCCTTAAGATGATCGAAATAGATCGGGTATGATTTCGCAACATGATGTGCGTCGCGAATCGTTATCGGCTGTTGCGACCTAAGGCCAACAATCGTCAACGCCATAATGACACGATGGTCAAAATGAGCATTGATTTCCACGCCGCCTTCCACGCCTTCCGGACGACCGTGAACGATTATTTCACTTTGTTTTTCCTCGACGTTGGCTCCTGCTTTGCGCAGCTCATTCAAGTAATCAGTAATACGGTCGCATTCCTTATAACGCAAGTTCTCTACATTATAGAACCTTGACGTTCCTTCAGCGAATACAGCAGCAGCAACCATAGCGAGCACTGCATCCGTTGCCTGGTCACCGTCGAATTCAACTGCTTTCAGCTTGCCATTACCCTTCACATGAACAATTCCATTCTCATGGGTAAGCGGAACCTCCATCATTTGAAGCACATCGACAATGGCACGTTCTCCTTGCTTACTCTTCTCTTCTAGACGATGAACGATAACATCCGATTGCGTTACCGCCGCTGCAGCTAGAATAGCCGCAGAACCGGGATAATCACCTTGCACGATGTAAGTCTTCGCATCATAGCTTTGACCGCCTGGTACACGATAATGCATCAAATCTTCACTAGCATGAATAATAATTCCTGCTTGCTCTAGAACTTCAAGTGTTTGTCCTACGACAACCTTCGATTTCAGATCATGGAGCACTTCGATTTCGCTGTCTTCTTCGAGCAGCGGAGTCAAGAACAGCAATGCACTTAGAAATTGCGAGCTAACATTACCGGAAACTTGAATTTTGCCGCCTTTTGGATTGCCGCCTTGAATCCGAATCGGCAACTTGCCTTCGTTATGCTCTACCTTCACACCTAATTGCCCAAGTGATTCAATAAGATCATGATGCGGACGTTTGCCGAGAGAATCTGGGTAACGGTTAATAAAGGTTACATCTGGGCAAAGTGCTGTAATAGCCATCAGAAAACGAAGTACTGCACCCGCATTACCTACATCAAGCTGATCAACTGCTTTTGGATGACGTCCAAAGCCGGTGATGACGATTTTCTCTTCGTCTTCTTCCACTGTAGCGCCAAGATCTCGGATACAACGACGCATCGCATCACTGTCCTCGCTATGTGCTGGATAGTAGATTGTACTTGTACCTTCAGCAAGCGCAGCGACCAGCAAGTAACGGGTCGTATAGTTTTTTGAGGAAAGTGCTTGAAGTTCCCCTTGTAAATTTGGAGTAGGTGTAACGATAACGTTCATTATGCAACAGTTCTCCTTTAGCTTCTTATTTAGGTGCGAATGATTGATCCTAGTAAGCGACCACTCTGCCGGAAATTATTTTCTTTCTAACGGCTATGTAATTGTTCTATAATCAAGGCAGCCGTCTCATTGACTGACAATGTTGTCGTATCCAGTATGAGATGCGCGAAATCATAAGCATGCTTGCGCTGCTCCATAATACGATGAACATTCGTCGCAACATCACCCTGCAACAACGGTCGTGAGCTGTCGGACTTTACTCTGGCGATAATTTGTTCCGCATCCGCATACAGCGCTACAACAAAACTATTCTCCAGCATCCGTTCACGATTGCGTTCAAGGAGAACTGCACCGCCGCCTGTCGCTATAACCGCTTGCTCTGGACGTAGAAGAAGTGCTGCAATCGTCTGGCTCTCTATTTCACGAAAACCAGCTTCTCCACCAATTTCAAAAATCTCTGCTATCCGTTTGCTCTCACTTCGCTCAATCTCTTCATCGGAATCAAATCGTTGCCAGCCTAGCTCATCAGCGATAAGTCGGCTAACTGTAGATTTGCCCGTACCCATAAAACCGACTAATACAATTTTACCATTCGCAAGTGATTTCAATGTATAGCTCCCCTACTCTGGTCATCTTTCTATCTGTTTTCTACTTGTTTTTAAACTTTTCCACAATATCATATCATTTTTTATTAGAAATAGGGTATAAAAAAGTTACATCTGTCGTATTGTTGATAATGATGCTTATACCAAGAATAGGAGTGAATGTGGCATGAACACTGAGCCCGAATTCCCTGCTCCGCACCCGACACATATGCGATTGAGCCGCATCTTGAATCCAGATCATCCTCTATGCCGAGAAGATGTCGTATGGATGCTCGAATACATTAAAAAAAAGGTGGCTGACGAAGATCCCGCCTTACTGGATCTTTCGCAGCCACGTTTATTGAAAAACTTTCATTTTTTTGCCGAAGCAGCTATGTCTCTCGTCCATCGCAGACATTTCTCCGATCAAGAAGCCGATCGCTTACGCGCATGGCTGATTGAAGCAGCTTATGGCTTAACGGAGTCTGGAAAAACAGACAAGGACATCAACAGCTAGTCCGATTAGGATTGCATCCAGTTGAAGTGGAACGAGCCTTCTTGGTCTACACGTTTGAACGTGTGAGCACCGAAGTAGTCACGTTGTGCTTGCAACAGGTTAGCTGGCAGACGCTCTGTACGGTAGCTGTCGAAATAAGCAATTGCACTTGCGAATGCAGGAACTGGAACGCCGTTTGTTACTGCTGTTCCGATTACTTCACGCCATGCGCCTTGGTAAGACTCAACGATTTCTTTGAAGTAGGAATCAAGCAACAGATTGCGAAGGTTAGGATCGCGATCATAAGCATCTTTGATGTTCTGCAAGAAGCGTGCACGGATAATGCAGCCGCCGCGGAAGATCATTGCGATTTCGCCGTACTTGAGATCCCAGTTGTATTCTTCAGAAGCTGCACGCATTTGAGCAAAGCCTTGTGCGTACGAGCAAATTTTACTTGCGAATAGTGCTTTGCGAACCGATTCAATAAAAGCAGCTCTGTCGCCTGTGAAAGGCTTTTTCGCTGGACCGTTAAGAACCTTGCTTGCTGCAACGCGCTCTTCCTTCATTGCGGACAAGAAACGAGTGAATACCGATTCAGTAATGATTGACAATGGTACGCCAAGGTCAAGGGAGCTTTGGCTCGTCCATTTGCCAGTACCTTTTTGTCCTGCGGAGTCAAGAATGACATCAACCATAGGTTTGCCGGTCTCAGGATCGTATTTGGAGAAGATGTCTGTTGTAATTTCAATCAGGTAGCTGTCAAGCTCGCCTTTGTTCCACTCGGAGAAGATACTGTGAAGCTCTTCAGCGCTAACATCAAGAACATTCTTAAGCAGGTCGTAAGCTTCGCAAATGAGCTGCATATCGCCATACTCAATGCCGTTATGCACCATTTTCACATAGTGTCCTGCACCATCAGGTCCAATATAAGTACAGCAAGCATCGTCGCCGACTTTTGCCGAAATAGCTGTAAGAATCGGTTCAACCAGCTTGTAAGCTGACTCTTGGCCGCCTGGCATAATCGAAGGGCCTTTCAATGCGCCTTCTTCGCCGCCGGAAACGCCCGTTCCGATGAAACGGAAGCCTTGTTCTTCAAGAGCTTTGCTGCGACGCTGCGTGTCAGGGAAGTAAGCATTGCCGCCGTCAATAATGATGTCGCCTTTGTCCAGGTGAGGAACAAGGGAATCAATCGTTGCGTCAGTACCAGCACCCGCTTGTACCATGATTAGAATTTTGCGCGGAACTTCTAGGGATTGAACAAATTCTTCAATTGTATAGGCAGGAACGAGATTTTTGCCAGCTGCTTCTTGGATTAGATCATCCGTTTTCTCACGGGAACGGTTATATACCGATACGGTGAAGCCTCTGCTTTCAATGTTAAGGGCTAAGTTTTTGCCCATGACTGCTAGTCCGATTACACCGATTTGCTGTTTAGACATCTGGTTTATTCCATCCTTCATTATTATATTTGGGTCATCACTAGCTATATATTACTCTTTTTGCTCGTAGATGAAAACTCTTTCTGCAGAAAATGTCATGTCATTTGCATTAGATTTATTGACTGCTTTGAATAGTTTACCTTATATTATCCTCATTTGCTAAAGGAATCGACAAAAAACGAGGGTATCCAAGGACACCCCCGCTCCGTACAATCTCTATTAATTTACGATCGATTAAAATACAAGCCACTCCCACGCAAGCGCCTACAATTCTAACTGCAGCATTTCCGAACGAAGTATAACCAGCTTTTCTTTCGATTCCGCAACCGCCTCTTCATTGTTATCCTCTAAAGCTTCGAACAATACAGACAATTCATAATCCAGCTCATAGCGTAATACGGCTACACGTTCTTCTGCCCTCTTCGATTGAAAGGCTTTAATCATCTCTTCTATCGTTACAAAAGGCTTCTTCTGATAAATAATCCGATGCTCCATACCGGACACCTCCACGAGTCGTATAATCTCACCGAACATTATGCTCTCAATGACGATTTGACGATCTTTAATGCGCTTGACTACCGCATGTCCACGTGTGTCATTAATTAGCTTCTCAAGCAACTCCGATAGTTTCTCGTCTTTAATGATGTAATCTCCGACGATTTTGTAACGGCTTTTGATCCGTTGAAACCTCAGTTTGACAAGTTTGCGACCGGTACGTATTGAAATAAGAAACTGCCCCTCCGTCTCGCTCCAATACAAGGAATACCCTTCCTGAATGAGATCTCGGATGAGGTTTTGGATTTGCCGGCGATCAAATCGCAGCTCCAAATTGCAATATTCGACTTCGTAGCTTTTGTTCACGGCAATCCCTCCCTTACAGCCTGCAGTTGACGAAATGTTCTGACAATTTGTTCTTATCCATATCTTATACTCCATCTTATGTAATGGCAACTTGGATTATTGACTAATTTTCACTTTAAAGCCGCCTAAAGTTATAGAAAGGGACCAAGCCGCCCAAATTAGCGCAACTTAGCCCCATTTTTCTTCCTACTTTTACAATGAAGAGTGATACTTACCTCTTACTATAGACGCTGCTTCAGCCACAGTTACCGCTTTCGCTTGATCTTCAGACCTCAACTTTAACTCGATGATCCCTTCTGAAGCCTGCTTGCCAACGACGATACGAACTGGAATCCCAATCAGGTCAGAGTCTTTGAACTTCACGCCCGGCCGCTCGTCCCTATCATCGAATAAAACCTCGAGACCCGCTTCCTTGAAGCTTGCACAAATACTTTCTGCAAGCGTAAGCTGCGTCTGATCCTTGACCGAGATCGGTATAACATGTACGTGGAATGGGGTAATCGTCTGCGGCCATAGAATGCCATTATCATCATAATGCTGCTCCAGTACGGCAGACAGCAAGCGAGACACACCTATGCCGTAGCAGCCCATAATAAACGGCTGCTCTCTTCCTGTTGAGTCCAAATACCGCGCGTTCAACGCTTCACTATATTTGGTGCCAAGTTTAAATACATGACCTACTTCAATACCTCGATAAAATACGAATCGCCCCTGCTCACAGCGCGGGCAACCGTCCCCCTCAACAGCATTGCGGAAATCGCCTACTTGATCGATTTTGAAATGTACGCCTGGGCGCACATGACCAATATGATAGTCGGCTTCATTCGCTCCTGCTACTCCGGACAACATCGCTGCTACTGCATAGTCGGCATAGATCGGAATGGTTAAACCAATCGGTCCTGCAAAGCCGACTGGTGCCCCAGTTGCCTGTTCAGTCGTATTAAAATCGGCTAATTCTAAATTTGAAGCAGATAATACGTTTTTCAGCTTGATTTCATTCACTTCATGATCACCGCGTACGAGTACTGCGATAGCATTGCCATCAGCTACATAAATTAATGTTTTAATAAAATGATGCGCATGCAACCCCAACGATAGAACGAGTTCATTAATCTTTTTGACTCCTGGCGTATGAAGCTTCTCCAGCTCTGCCTCTGGCTGTGACTCCATAGAACCCGTCTTCAACAGCTTTATGCGATACTCTGCTTTTTCAAGATTCGCTGCATAGTCACATTGGTTACAAACCGCTATTGTATCCTCGCCAATATCGGCCAGAGCCATAAATTCATGCGTACCACCCTCGCCGCCAATAGACCCAGCATCTGCTTCAACAGCTCGGAAGCTCAAACCTATCCGCGAGAATATCCTTGTGTATGCCTCATACATGGCCCAATAGCTGCGATCGAGACCTTCCCAGTCCGCATCGAATGAATAGGCATCCTTCATCAGGAATTCCCTGCCGCGCAGCAATCCATAACGTGGACGCTTCTCATCACGGAACTTTGTCTGAATCTGATATAACGTCACTGGCAGTTGACGATAGGAGTTCACTTCACTTCTCATAATTCCGGTTACAACTTCTTCATGAGTCGGCCCAAGAGCGAATTCTCGGTCATGCCGGTCATGCAAACGGATTAGCTCTGGACCATACACCTCATAACGACCAGATTCCTTCCATAGCTCTGCTGGCTGCATGGCAGGCATTAAGATCTCTTGACCTCCGGCTCCATCCATTTCCTCACGAACGATAGCTTCAAGCTTGCGCAGCACACGTCGGCCTAGCGGCAAATACGTATAAATCCCTGCAGCAAGTTGTCTGATCAGCCCCGCACGCAGCATCAGCTGATGACTTCTCGCTTCGGCTTCCGATGGTGCATCGCGCATGGTAGACAGAAGTAATTGGCTTTGTCTCATCATTAACTCTCCTCCACTATTATCGATAACATGCAAAAAGAACGCATTCGTAAGGGACGAATGCGTTCGTGGTACCACCCTAATACAGCCGTCAGCAAGATGCCGGCTCTTCATCAGATAACGGAATATCTCATCCCGGCAGAGGCTGCTTCAACTGTTCACCACTGCAGCTCGCAAGGCAGGGAATATTCAATCGCACATAGAAGCCTTTCAGCCTAGAGCTTCCTCTCTGTGACGGACGCGGTTTGAATAGTAGACCTTGGTCAACGCTTTTCATTTCTTTAACTTCTGCTCAATTTACCGTACAACAATTTGGATGTCAAGAATAATTATGATCCCTTCTATTAAATCAATTATTGACTCGCTTTGCTCGGTTTCAGTACAGTAGCGCCAAATGAAATGAGCACGACTGCGAACAGTACTAGAATACTAAGCTGCAGCCAAATATCAGCTATGCTTCCGCCTCCTCCTAATCGATCAATCGCTTGAATCGCCCATTTTTGCGGAACGAAATTAGCCAGCTTCTGCATAAAGTCGGGCATGATTGATATAGGCCAAAAGCAGCCGCTGATCATACAGGTTGGAGTAATAAATAAATTATTGATTTGAGAGAGCTGCGTACTATTTTTCACCAATCCAGCAATAAGAGAACATATACCAACTGCTGCGAATAAGAAACATTCAAGCACGAGCAGCAACGCCCAGAAGGATACATCATTCATAAATCCGAATACGAAATAAGAGAAGCCAAGAAACACGATTAGCTGAAAGGTTCCTAACAATAAACTCCCTGTAAAATTGCCTACAGCGATATCGAGGGAACGAAGCGGTGCCGCATACATCCTTGCCATCGTTCGCAGTTCGCGATCCTCCATCACATAGCCAATGGATTGCCCTACCAGCAGTAAGACAAACATCAGCATAATTCCAATCATCTCAGGATGCGATAGTGTCTTCCCTAGCCTCATCTCTTCCTCTTCTACGCTCACTGTGCTCTTTCCCAGTTCATCAAGCAATAGAGCAAGCTTCTCTAAGGTAGCAGCCTTATCGCCCGTTTCCCCACTGTTCCTAATTAAATCAGCGGATGCAGCCAACTTATCTGCCTCAGCCTGCAGTCTTGTCGTTAAGGATATATTCCATAGCTGCTCATTCATACGATAAACACTTGCTTGCGGTCTCTCTCCGGCAATCAACTGATCTGTAAAGTTCGAAGGCACATAGATGGACGCATCCGACCCACCCTCTAGAACAGCATCCCTCATCATTTGATCTGAACCATTCGATTCAACACGCACATCGTATAGATTCTCATTGTTTAACGATTTCACAAGGTATTCACCTAATATTCCGGTATCTTCATTACTTACAGTAATGACCGCCTTATCTTTACCGGCATCTACGAACAGCCCTGCAATAACAGACAGTAAAATAGCTGGAAGCAATAAATTAAGAAAGATTCCGCGTTTGGAGCCTATCGTACGACGAATTAAGTGCATGGCTATTGTATAAACACTACCGTTAAGCATGTCGATTCACCACCTTTGGCAGACGTATAGCTGCGATAATCATTAATACGAATGAGATGCTTGCTAAAATTCCGATGTCGCTCCAAACGCCGCTTAAATCCGTGCCTTCCATAATCGCACGCAGACTTATGTTCGCCCAATGATTAATCGTATACATCCCGGTATTGCCAATGACGCTGCTAATATCTGCAACCATGCCTCCGCTTAGAAAAGTCATCGTGAATGCAGCAATACCGAAGAAAGTCTGTGTCCCTTTAGAAGTACCCGTAAAAGAAGCGATTGTAATGGCTAATCCTACGCCTGCGCATGATGTCAACAAACAGATCAGCACAATCCATCCGAAACGGTCTCCCCACTCAACACCATACACAAAAGTAGTAAACATAATAATGACGAATGCTTGAATGGCAGACAGTACGATCGCTCCCGATATAATGCCCATGGAAGTAGTCCGAAAAGATACGGGAACTGCATACAGTCTGTATAAGGTTCCATTCTTTTTCTGATTAAGAATTGATATGGCTGCCGTCATGCCTCCGTATAACAGAAACATAATTAAATAGGCTGAAGCATAATATTGTACGGCCGACACTGACTTAAATACACTGTCCGTATTTGCACTTAGTGTTCCTACTGCGACTATAGGTGTTTGATCAGAAGCGAGAGCTTGATCAGCAACCTTCTCGTTGCCACCAGCAGTCTGCTGGGATTGAGAGTCCATTATTTGGGCTGCAGCCATCTGCAGCTTCATGTCATCCATATAGCTCTCAATGACCGCTCTAGCAGCCATATTGCGATCCTCATAGCGACCAGGATAAGTAAACCATTTCGTTGCTTGACCTGATGTAACCTTGTCAGAATAGTCGACAGGGATCACTACGCCGTAATCCACCCTGCCCTCGCGTATCCAATCCTTCACCTCTTGTTCGGAATCGACTGCTACATAAGAGATGTATTCTTTAATCTGAGGATCATTCCAGAAGTCAGCTATCCCTTCACTTAGCACACCTTCGTCCCCTGTATACACCGCCACCTTCGCAGGCTTAATATCATTGTCAAACGCACTGCCAAGAAGCAAAATCAATATAAGCGGCAGTCCCATTAGTATAATAAGCAATGATCTCATCCGGCTAAATTTGAGTAATTCATAATTCATTGTCGTCCACCATATGCGCATATTGATTCCTCCTACTCGTCGCGCAAGGTGCGCCCGGTCATTTGTAAAAACAAAGATTCCAAATCGGGTTCAACTCGGGTTAGCTTGCGGAGTGTTGCACCATGCTTTTGCAAAATAAACAATAGATCCTGCAGCACCGTACTTGATTCTTTAACCGTTACCTCAACGGTCTTGCCCCCGTCGCTTTCTTCCAGCTGCTTCACCCCAGGATGCTCTAGCATTTCGGCTGAAGCTGCTTCATACGGTCGATCGATCTCAAATATAAGCCGTTCCTCTTGACCCGCTTCACGTGTTAGCTGCTCCTTCGTGCCATAAGCGATTAATTTGCCTTTATCCATAATCCCGATTCTAGAACAAATTGCGTCTACTTCTTCCATATAATGACTCGTATAGATGATCGTCGAGCCGAGCCG
Source organism: Pristimantibacillus sp. (assembly GCA_048976605.1). Taxonomy (GTDB): domain Bacteria; phylum Bacillota; class Bacilli; order Paenibacillales; family Paenibacillaceae; genus Pristimantibacillus. Next base: position 129,655 of record JBHGUX010000037.1, read on the forward strand.
ATTCAATTCTCTTACGGACTCAAGAATATGGTTCCGGGATTGCGGATCAATCCCAACAGTTGGTTCATCCATAATGATTAACTTCGGGCGGTGAGTAATAGCACAGGCTATGTTCAACCGCCGCTTCATACCGCCGGAGAAGGTAACCGGCTTCTCATTAGCCCGCTCCAGCAAACCAACGAACTGCAAAGCTTCATTCACTCGCTCACGAAGCAATTCCCCTCTAAGTCCATATAATTTGGCGAAAAAGGTTACATTCTCTCTGGCCGTTAAGGTTTCATAGATCGCAAGCTCTTGCGGTACGAGCCCGATCCTCCGTTTTACCTCCAGTGGATGTTTCTTGATGGAGAAGCCATCCAATGTAATTTCTCCTGAACTCATATTCAACAGTCCTGCCAACATATGAATAGTTGTGCTTTTACCTGCTCCATTCGGACCTAACAGCCCGAATATTTCTCCTTCTTCTATATCAAAGTTCAAATGGTTTACGGTCAACGCTGCATCATATTTTTTGACAACCTCTTTAAATGACACCAGACTCATTTCCCTCATCCTTCCAAGCGATCTATTTGAATTTATTGTACTATGCGGTTTACTTCCTTACAGGTCTATAAAGTCATTTATTGCAGGTGACTAAAGTCACCTCTTTATAAGGAATAGGAGATCAGAAGCTTCTCTCACGTGGAAATTACAGGGTCGTTAACCGTTGCAAGGTTATGCTATAATGAAGCAAATTCAGTTGCGGGAGCATTATTGCCATGAATATCATGCTTCACCGAATTCGATCTCTACTAGTTGCGGTACCAGCCATCATCACGGTGCTGACCATACGAACGGAATCGTATGCCGATTATACAATTTACGTATTGCTGGCGCTTCTTATCATTAAGGCCGGTGTTTTCTTTCCTCGATATGCCAAACTCTTGCTTATAGTGGAGCTGATCGGATTCGGGTGGCTCTCCTACACTTACGAAGGCATCCTATTCCTTCTTCCATTTTCCACATTAATAGGCATTTTCGGCAAACGGCCAAGCTTACAAGGTTGTTTCGCTTGGACCATTGGTGGAGCAGCTGTATTGATGACCGCTTTGCATAGTCGTGATGTAGATATTATCGCTGCCGTTCTTTTATTATGGACGGTGACGGCATTCGTCCTGTATACAGCTAATCAATACGAAGATAAACAGCATAACATGGAGGATTTGTATAGTTCGCTGGCGCAGAGCCATCAGGAATTGGACGCAGCCAGAAGGCGAATGCTCGAATACGCCTCCCAAATTGAAATTTACGCACAAACAGAAGAACGTAATCGGATTGCCAAAGATATACATGATGACCTCGGTCATCGACTAATTCGTGTAAAGATGATGTCAGAAGCGGCTATACAACTTTTCGATTCTGATACTAACCGTGCCCGCACAGTTGTCGAACAAATAAGAGACCAGCTTCAAGACAGCATGGAGAGAATGCGCCGAACCGTCCGCAGGCTGTCTGCGCCCGACGAAAGAGATCATCGCCGTTATGCGCTTGACCGACTCGTCGCTGAATCGGGAGAAGCACTCGGTATTGAAGTAACCTTTGAGGTGCATGGCATACCTCGTCCACTATATCCAAGCATGGAATTTATTTTATTCAAGAATGCGCAGGAAGCCATTACGAACGCTGTCCGACATGGCGAAGCAACTGCGGTCGCTGCCGTACTTGATTTCCGCAGAGATAGCATAGCTTTGACGATATCTAATAATGGAGTTGTACCAGATCGGCCGATTGAATCAGGGCTAGGGATGCGAGGAATGCGAGAGCGAATCGCACTCATTGGCGGCAAGCTGGAGTGGCAAACGACAGACCGCTTTTCTGTGACAACCGTTATGCCGCTTCTAGGTGAACAATTGGACTTGGAGAGTGGGAGGAACTACAGTTGATTAACGTTTTAGTTGTTGATGACGATCCTTTTATTAGAGAGAGTATGCAGGTTATACTTGAGCTCGACAAGGAGCTTCATGTAATTGGAACTTGTCAGAATGGTCTCGAGGCTGCAGATTTCGCTAAACAAACGAAGGTTGATGTCGTACTGATGGATATTCGTATGCCAGGCGGGGATGGCGTTGAAGGTACCAAACTTCTGCGCGCGCTTGATCAGCCGCCAGCTGTATTAATATTAACTACCTTTGACGATGATGAGTACATTGCACAAGCAATCCGATACGGAGCTAACGGATATTTGCTTAAGAACGTCTCCCCTAGCCGTATTATAAGCGGAATTAAAACCGTTCACGAAGGCTCGCTGCTCATTCATCCAGATATTGCTCGTAAGCTTGCTGGCATGCTGGAGCATCCAACCGGCACCGTTAGCTCGCCCGCCGTTAAGAATCTAGATAAGTTTGGCCTCACACCTGCTGAACAGCAAATCGTGCGTCATATCTCCGATGGACAATCCAATAAAGAGATAGCGGCTTCGCTTTTTCTAAGTGAGGGCACGATTAAAAATTATATTTCGGAAATATTAACTAAGCTCGAGTTGCGAGATCGAACGCAAATTGCCATTTTTTATTTGAAATTATCTCATTAACTGATTGTTCTGAATAGGAGAGAATAGACAGATGACTACACTAAATACGATTACTAATTTTACCGGATTCAATGATGCTGATTTCGACGTCTTTCAGCTAGAGGGCTTGGAAGAGCGAATGGCTGGCATACAAGAACGAATTCAGCCAAAGTTCCGACTAATCGGTGAGAAACTTGCTGGGGATATTGCTGCCTTCGCAGGCGATGAGATGTATTTACATGTTGCTCGGCATGCTCGTCGTACAGTAAACCCACCGAAGGATACTTGGATGGCGATCTGTAATAATAAGCGCGGCTATAAAGCACATCCGCATTTTCAGCTTGGGCTGTTTGACGATCATCTATTTATATGGTTCGCCCTCATCTACGAAGTTCCTAATAAATCCCGAATCGCGACAGCGTTATTAGATCATATTGATGAGGTCAAAGCAGCTGTTCCAGATAACTACTTGTTGTCCCTTGACCACATGAAGAAGGAATCTATAGCGATGAAAGATATGACAGATCAAGATTGGCACAATGCGCTTGTTCGTTTCCGAGATGTACAAAAGGCAGAACTGCTCATCGGTCGGCATATTCCTGCTGGTGACCCGCTCCTTACCAATGGTGAAGCACTTCTGCAATTTGCTTCAACAACCTATGAAACACTTATGCCGCTCTATCGCTTAGCCTGCCTATAAATAGAAAGCCGATCTCCCATCTAATGATGAGGAATCGGCTTTCTTATTTTCAATCTGCTATTCGTTGTCAACAACGAGCTTCCGCTCTTGTATTTGATCTGACTTACGGAATCGGACAAGCAGCCATAATGCTGCAATACAGAGAACGCCGCCTGAAACATAAGGCAGGCCGCCATCCGAAATAAATGACGGACCAAAACTAATGGTGAACAAGAATGTACCTGCAAGCGGACCAACAATCCGACCCAAGCTGTCCATCGATGAGCTAAGGCCTGAAGCAACACCTTGTCCTACAGTCGTCTTCTGAGTAATAAGCGAGGTGACACATGGACGTATAAGTGAATTACCTATACCGAATACAGCCATGGATGTTGTTGCCCACCATAGGGAATGAGCGCCAAGAAGCATGAAGAACCCAATAGCCGAAATAACCAGCCCAATTGCTATGTACTTTGGTTCTTCACCTTTCTTAATTTTACGTCGAACGAAACCGCCTTGAACGAGTGCCCCTACAAATCCACATACAAAGAATAGAATACCGACTTGAAGCGGTGTAACATCAAAACGGATCATGCCATATATTTGCAATGTAGCTTCCAGACCAGCCAATGTGAACGTAACGAAGAAAGCAAGAACATACAAATATTTCAGCGGACCTGTAAACGCCTTCCATCGAGAAACTCGAGGCTCAGAGGATTTGCGTCTTTTATCCGGAGTTAACGATTCCTTCAAATACAGAAACGCCAAGATGAACGTAATGAATGCGAGAGCAGAAGCTACAAAAAACGGTGTCTCCAATGTAATTACGCTTAGAAAACCTCCGACAGCCGGTCCAATTGTAAAACCTAAGCCTATCGACACTCCCACAAAGGCCATCCCTTTTGTCCGGTTCTCATTGGTTGTTATATCTGCCACATAAGCCACAATAACGGATGCGACTGCGCCTGAGAATAATCCCCCAAGTACACGGGATAAATACATCAATGCCAAGTTACCTGACGATATTCCGAATAAAAGAAAGCTGATTCCGAATCCTACGACACCAACTAATATAATCGGACGCCTTCCGATTCGATCAGACAGACCTCCCCAGAAAGGTGACAGAATGAATGATACAGCTGAATAAACAGCGAGCATGTAGCCCGTATGCTTCTCGAAACCTGCTGCACCGGTAGCTTTAATAATTTCAGGCATAACCGGAATAATAATCCCGAACCCGATAAAGGTCGTCATTAGAATAGCACTTACGATTAATAGACGTTTATCTCTCATGTTGTTCCCTCCTATCCGTTATCGTACCATAAGCAACTCTTGCTTAGTTATGAACAAATGAAGAACAAATCGACTACAACTGCCATTTGGACTTTAAGTGTACGATTAAACATTATATCCTAAAAAATGAAAGCTTGCATTCCGACTTGTTTTTGCTATACTCAATTTTGTTTGTAACATTATGACGAATTACGAAAGGCAGGGATGAAAGCGATGGATCATAACCAAACCCCGCTCTTCAGCGCTCTTCGCCGCCATGCGGATAATAACCCGATACAATTTCACATTCCCGGACATAAGAAAGGTCTAGGCAGCGATTCTGAGTTCCGTGAATTTATCGGAGACAATGCGCTGTCGATCGATCTCATTAACATAGCTCCGCTTGATGATTTGCATCAACCAACTGGTGTTATTGAAGAAGCTCAAAAGCTCGCCGCCGATGCGTTCGGTGCCGATTATACTTATTTCTCCGTTCAAGGTACAAGTGGAGCTATCATTACGATGATTATGACGGTTTGTTCGCCAGGCGATAAAATTATCGTTCCACGCAACGTGCACAAATCCATTATGGCCGCTATCATATTTGCTGGCGCTCGTCCGGTCTTCATTTCGCCTGCACGAGATGCTAATCTTGGTATCGATCACGGAATTACGACACGATCTGTTAAACGAGCACTAAGCAAGCATCCAGATGCAAAAGCTGTACTTGTCATTAACCCAACTTACTTCGGTATTTGCGCCAACTTGAAAGAGATTGTTGATTTGGCCCACAGTTATGATATACCGGTACTAGTCGACGAAGCGCATGGTGTATTAATCCATTTCCACGAGAAGCTACCGATGTCCGCTATGCAGGCAGGCGCCGATATGGCTGCTACAAGTGTCCATAAACTAGGCGGTTCCATGACGCAGAGCTCTGTGCTTAATGTTCGCAAAGGACGCGTTAACCCGCATCGGATTCAGACAATTCTTAGCATGTTGACGACGACCTCTACCTCATACATTTTATTAGCATCTTTAGATACGTCTCGACGTAATTTAGCATTAAACGGACATGCGCTTGCTGAGCGCACGATTGCCCTTGCCCAATATGCACGTGAACAAATTAATCTAATTCCCGGCCTGCATAGCTTTGGCGAAGAAATTCTTGGCGACGAGGCAACCTACGATTATGATCCAACCAAATTATCCGTTCATATACGGCACCTTGGTATTTCTGGCTATGACGTGGAAAATTGGCTCCGCGATAACTACAATGTAGAAATCGAAATGAGCGATATGTATAACATTCTTTGCCTAGTTACGCCTGGAGATACGTCTGACTCCATCGATAAATTGCTAGAATCGTTGCGAGGATTGTCTGACAGGTTCCATGAAGGAGCAGAAGCACGTGAATTAGTTGTGACTATACCCGATATTCCACAGCTATCGCTGACCCCTCGTGACGCGTTCTATGGGGAAACAGAAGTCGTTCCGTTCAAGGAATCTGCTGGCCGAATCATCGCTGAGTTCATTTATGTCTATCCTCCGGGAATTCCTATTCTATTGCCTGGTGAAGTCATCACTCAGCCAAACATCGATTATATCGTTGATCATGTGGAGGTTGGTTTACCGGTTAAAGGCCCAGAGGATCGCAGTATTGAATTCGTTCGAGTCATCGTCGAGGAAAATGCGATTTTCTAATAGGTGTTAGGCTCATAATATCCGTACAATAAAAGCCGGTTACAAGGTCCTATTAGACCTTATAACCGGCTTCTTAAGTTGCTATGAACTATCCTGCCAATGAACTTAATATTGATCCTTAATCGACATTGTAGGAAGTCTCACTGTTAAGAATGACACCAGCTCATGAGCGACATCATGCTCTTGGATATGAAATACTTTCTGAAGGTATTCGATATTCAACAAGTCTTGTAAATCGAGCAACGTAGATCTGCCGGTTTGCATACAGATGACCAGTGGTTTACCAAAAAAATGCTCTGTGTATACAATCGAGAAGTCATAACGAGCCTGTTCCGTCATACAACCAATAAAGTGGACATTTGCGAGCTCTGACACATCATATAATTGCTCAAACATCGTTTCACCTCGCTGCCGCTTTTATCGGAATATTACAAATACTGTATCATGGTCAGAATGTCCCTAACAATGACAAACATGCTTAGCTTGTTCCACTTATTGTAAACGAAGGGACGGTCATGCTATGATGACTGTGGAGGTGGGATGAATGAGTCAAAGCGCTTTCATTAAGCTTGTGAAAGGGTCCGTCGTTAGTGAGCTGCCACTGGAGCAATTAAAGGAGAGGCTTCTTCATTATCGTGACCAAACCGCCCTTACAGGGCAGCAATTAGACTGGGATTATGCGGAGGCTGCCTTTCCTTATACTATCGAAACAAAGCAAGATGACCGTTGGTTTTACTTAAAAGGAACTAATCCATTATACAAATATATCGTTTTCGGTCATGCTGATAACGCATCCACCATTCAAGTCATGTTGCCTGAGGAATCTACCCATGGCGATAAAGCGAAGGCCAATGAACTGTGCAAATATTTGGCTAAGCAGCTGCAAGCTTCACTTACTTTATTCAACGGTCGGGTCATCTACTTCAATCCGCGAAAATAACAAAAAAACACCTGTCTTAATCGAATCCGATTGAGTCAGGTGTTTCTATTGAACGCTAGGCTACGATCTTACGCATCCTGTGATTCGTTCTCTGTGCGTGCGATTTCTTCATAAATCGCTGTTACGCGATCCCACTCAGCATCATCTTCGATACCAACTAGGAATGTTTCTTCATTCTCTTCTTCAAAACGGAAAATAACGCCATCCGCTTCTGGATCATTACGATCTAACAAAACCGCGTAGGCCTTGTCTTCTGATTCAAACGTATACACCATGACCATTTCACGTTCTTGGCCCTCGTCATCCGTTACGACAAATACATGCTCTTCATGATCATGATCATGCTCGTGGTCATGCCCGCAGCCGCAGTCTGCTCCATGCTGATGCTCGCTCATGCGATTACCCCATTTCAGTTATATATACATACCTTGGTATAGTACCATGTGTGTGTAGTCTGGTCAAACAAGCAGAAACGGCTTCGCCGTCCTTTGGAGGCGAAGCATCGTTTCGCGGTGAAATAGAAGCGTATTTATAAAGCAAAGCATATAAACCCTTATATTTCGAAAAAGCCCCTGCGCTCTTCTTAGGAAGAATGCGGGGCTGTGTGCTGTTACTGAGAAGTAATTAGCTTCTCAGACACTAGCGTCCAATCATTAGAGGAACCTGCCTTAATATAGAAATGAATGGCGTATTTCCCGGCAGAATCGAAACTATATTTGATATCCTTCGTCCAATACCAAATATTATCTTTCGTAATTTCGACTGTCTCCGTTTGAATAACCTTCTCATTGCCAGAAGGTTCAATGATCGATACTTTGACAGCAGAAACTTCCGTCATTAGATTGTCAATCTGCGATAAGATGGAGAAAGTGATTTTCTTCCCTTTATCTACATTCCCGAACACGACTTTATCCTGAAAAAGTACCATATGCACATTTGGCTTGTAAATTGTCGCCTTCTTGTTCTGGTTATCCCAGTTGACAACCGCTTGCAGACTATCGGCAATTTGTCTCAACGGTAAATAAGTTTTACCGTCTAAATTAATACCGCCCTCATCCTGCTCACTCCCGTTAACAATTACCCGTACCTTCTGTGCAGCTGTATCAGCAAATAGTAATGTACCCCCGCACAGCGACAATATAAGCAACAGAATAGCTATCTTCCTGAACTTCATTGATGAAAACCCTCCATCCGGTTTGTCTGGATGTTTGGTTATACTCGCTGTACAGGCCAAAGTTGCGCTCACTGTTCAACTTTTTTATCTAACTCCTAACTATAGGTACGAGTCAATACACATGGAACACCTTTGCCAAGCGCACCGGGCTCTTTCATCCGCTCCCAGTATTGCATCCCTCTCGCACATGGTGTTTTACATACCGCACATGTGCTCGATAAAACCAACTTATAATGATACTGTTTCCTTTCATTCGATACCGTTTTTTTCTTCATTACTTTGCTTTTTCCTTTGCTCATAACTATTGCCCCTCCCTGCCGCTGTTCGCTCATGCATTATATGTAGATACGGGCGGTTGTGTATCTGAATTTGTCAGGGTATGGTACATTTAATACATGGATTGTTGCAAAACAGTGGAACCTAACTAAGGAAAGGCAGGAGACGTACAATTGAAGATTCAAATGCTCGGCACGGGAAGTGCTTTTGCCAAAAAATACGATAACAATAATGCGTTGATTCGCTACAACGACTATAAACTACTCCTTGATTGTGGAATTACACTTCCAAGAGCGTTGCATAACGCTGGTCATTCCTTTCAAGATCTCGACGCTGTCTTGATCAGTCATATTCATGCGGATCATGTAGGGGGGCTCGAGGAATACGCCTTCCAGATGATGTTCTTATATGGCAAGAAGCCGGTTCTATATATCGCATCAACGTTGATTGAACCGTTATGGGAGCAGACTCTTCGGGGAGGACTGACGCAGGAGCAGCTGCAATCCTTAGACGATTTCTTTGATGTAAGGCCGCTTGAAGAGGGAGTTCACAACGAGTTATATCCAGGATTAACAGTAAAACTCATCAAGACAGATCATATTGCTGGCAAGAATAGCTATTCTTTTCTGTTTAATAAGAGGTTTTTCTATTCGGCTGATATGAAGTTCAATGGGGAGTTATTAAAGCGCGTTGTAGATGAAGGTGTCGAGACGATCTTCCATGACTGCCAGCTGCAATCGCCTGGAGTTGTTCATGCAAGTCTCGATGAGCTTCTCACTTTGCCGGAACCTATTCAGAATAAGCTGTGGCTGATGCATTACGGAGATACGATGGAGGATTATATCGGTCGGACAGGTAAAATGAAATTTGTTCAACAGGGTCAGATTTATACCGTCTAGCTATAGAAAAGCGGGTGTCTCCGCGCTGTTGCAGCGTAGAGGCACCCGCTTCTCATTTCTATTATTCGAAGATTGGCAGCTGATCTAAGTTATTAGATGGATCGCCATCCGCATCGCCGCGAATATACGTTTCTCCATCTCTCCCTTTAAACGCATTAACGCCGGCAATTTGGCCTGCTTCAACTTCCTGCAAAGCCGTTTGGTAATCGAGCACACGTCCGGTGGATGTTTTAAAAGAAGTTAAATCTCCGTCGCCGTTTTTCTGTACTGCAACGATCTGCTCACGTTGTTCATTGTCTGCTGGACTCATTAATATCAACACTCCCTTATAGTGATAGGCATCGTTCACCCATCTAATTGAACGAATTGATATCATGCCCAATATAAGGGCTTGTCTATGCAAGAACAGCAAATAAAAGGTTAGTCATACATACTGCTGATTGCTGTATGCACGACTAGCCCATCTTCGAGCTGCTTGTATTAGTGTTTCTTCGTTACATCTGGAGGGAGCTTCTTCCTCCATACAAACTGTTCATCATAGACTAAGGAATCCTTCATTACGAACATTGTGACATAAGCGCTTACAGTAAACACAATACCAAACAGACCTATTAACCATATGGCCAAATAGGCATACCCCTCCGCCACAATATACCGCCTCCTGCCGCCAAATTCCATTTCAACAGCCAAAGTTTTCTTCTATGCTATGCGCAGCAGTTATTATTAAGAACCTTGTATATCAACCTTTTTGTGAATCTATATAAAAATAACTCTTGATTTCATTTATTAATTTATGGTAAGATATTTTTTGTTGCAGGACGGTAGCTCAGCGGGAGAGCACTACCTTGACAGGGTAGGGGTCATGGGTTCGATCCCCATCCGTCCTACCATACACATAAACCCGAGAGCCCTTGATAGATAAGGGCTCTTTTCTTTTTGTCCAGTAATTCAGTCACCATCGAAACTACGGGAAAACACCTCTTAATAGTAAAAGCAGCAAAAGAAGCTCCCCTGCATGCACTACAACTATTCGGCTAGTTCACAGTCAAATAACCACTGCTCTGTTGTCTGGTTTATTTATCTGTATTAATGTTCAATCTCAAGCCCTCGTACAAAAACAATATTTTTGAATGTATGAATACTAAATAGATCTTCTGGCCAAAATATTAGCAACGGTAATTTTTACCGGAATTAATCTCATTCAACGGGAGGTTTTTTATAATGGAAATTATAACCGTATTCTTTTGTATTGCTTTTTTGGTGGTCTTAGTCGTCTTAGTTGAAAAACTCAAAGGTTAGTATGTGAGGCTGGCGGTACTTCTCGTCAGCTTCTTTTTTTTGCCCTCTTGATCCTCACAATAAGACACATGAGTTAGCACTTTCACCCACTAGTACTAAAAGGCAATAGACTCGCATTATTCGGGAACTCACTTACCAAGGTAATAAAATTGTGCACCTGTCTATTCACGCTATTTATTTAAGAACATATAATTTATGAGAACATTTCAATCTCCTTGCCCTCCTGCAACTGGGGGGCACTTTAATTTCAAAAGTATATTGTTGATTATTCACAAATGCACAGGCAAGCGCCATCTCTAACGAACATACATTTAACTTGGTTTCGGGAGGACTTAGGATGAAGATAAAAAGGAAATCCAAGAAATTAAAATCAAATATAAGCCAGCATGGTAAAGTAATGAACGACTCATTTAATGAACTTGAACTTTTAGATTCCAATAAGAATCAAATATCTCCATTTCATAAGCTGATTGGTGATATATCAACTATGCTTTCAAAACAAAAATAAAGGCCCTCCAAATCGCGGCTATTGCTGAACACTTAGGATGCTCCGACCCTCATATGATTGATACGAATATAGCATTAAAAAGGCATGAAAAGGGAATAAACGCCTTTCCAGCTCATTCACATCATCCAGATAGCCCTTGATAGATAAGGGCTATTTTCTTTTTATCTATGATGCCGTGGATATCCATATTCCCACCTTTCTATTGATTATAAAAAACAATATAACTGCAAAAAGAGCCTCTATGAGGCTCTTTTTCTAGGAAGCTAAGCTAACTTTTCTATTACTAAGGACGCACTTACAGTCGGTGTTCCTCCACCAATAGCGTTTTGCAATACTAGATTTCCCATGTTATCTATACGGTTTAACGTCAATATACCGCCAGCAGACAGTTGAACTATGACCTGACCTTGGTAAGGATTATTCCCTGCTCCTGATCCGTAGTTACTACAAGGAACTAGAGTTGCTGCACCAGGGCCTGCTCCATCCGCATCAAAGAACAATCCGAACGCAGAGTTGCCTGCTGTCGGGAATACTTCCCAGCTAATATTGTAGAAACCGCTCTCGTTGATTACTACATCCGTCGGTGGGGCGAAAGTAATAGCAGTCGCACTAATAACCGTTTGATTGAAGGTTACCGCTTCGCCTTGCCCTCCTGGAACAGCTGCTTCTTCAACGTTCTGCGCTTCCGTGCTGCATAGAAAAGCGAAATCAGATATCCCTCCTGCAGGACCACGAATACCTTGCGGGCCTTGCGGGCCAGTTAACCCTGTTAGTCCTGTTAGTCCCGCTGGTCCTTGAACACCTTGTGGACCTTGAGCACCCTGAACACCTTGTAAACCTTGTGGGCCAAGTGGACCTTGTGGACCCTGTGGGCCCTGTGGACCTGCAGGTCCTGGAACTGGTGTAACGTTAACTTTTACTTTCGGTGGAGGACAGGACACTTTAACGATCTTTTTCTTAACAATAATGTTTTTTCTTTGTTTAGGCTTACAAATTGTAACGATTTTCTTATGGCAACTTTTTTTCTTTTTGTTTACTGGACAACTCAATTTATACACCTCCTGGGATTTGAGTTATCCTACGTCGAATACTACTCTTTGGTAAGGCAATAAACCTATATTTTACTAGACTATAAACTATCTTTTGAAATAAAGGCTTTTGTGGAGAGACAGTAGTTTATATTTAACAAATCTACCTAATCAAAAAAACAAATCTCGCATATTATGATAGAGGACAGCTCATCATATAGATATACCCCATACCTTTGGGGTATTTTTTTTATCAGCTGCAGCTGCTTCGTATTAGATCATCGATAAGTTTGGCAAGATAAAAAGGAGGCATAGCTGCCTCCCTCACTGATCAGTATTTTCTTATATGTCTTCTGTAGCGAGCTAATACAATCACAATCACACCAATCAGTCCTATAATACCCAGGATTATCATCCAGTTGATGGGGGAAGTTGTTGTTAGAGGTTGGTTAGATGAAGCCACTTTTACTGGAAGCTGCTTATTAGTAGGATTATCTTTTAAAACATGCTCCGTTTGAGCTGGTTCACTCTTTAGTTGAATTTCTTTATCCTGCAAAAAATCAAGCTCTTCTGATGCATCAGAAAGCAGCTTCGTCGGTGAACAAAGGGGATTCTCCCACTCTGTATCATTCTTTTTCAAGAAGAAGAGGTACTTCTCTTCCTTGATGCTTGGCCCCCACAATGAGCCCCAGGTGATGTTCTCTTCTACGGAGAGATGATCGTCTTCTATGCCTTTAAAACTCTGCAACACGTTCAACTTCACGACGTTGCTATTATCATTTCTCTTGACTTCCTCGACTTGCCCGATGATAACTCCGTCATATCTCTCGTAAGCGTCCTCTACCGCAGGCAATTCTGCACAGGATAGAGCGAACGAAGCTTTGGGATACAGAAACGAGAATAGGAATAGGAGTGTTAGAGAAGCGGCAATTACTTTTTTCAATACATATCCCCCCAGTGAAGCACTAGACGGATTAGTTACTCATTTTGTTGCGAGTAAAATAGTCGGTCATTCTTTATTCAATACTCCATACGCTATTCAAATACTTTCTAAAAAGCTGATTCAACATTTCAGTTGGGTCATTCATGTCAGTTGTGCAAGAATTAGCAAATGCAGTCAAATGCTCAATTTCCCGTTCGATATAATCGTTAATGACATCTATGCGTTTCTCCCAGTTTAATTCCTCACCAGCTATTTTCCTTCTTAACAATTCATTAATTGCAGTTTGCAGTCCAGAGCCTGTGACAATATCGGATACTAATTCTTGAAAAAGAATCGGTGGATTCGAGTTATATTTCTCTATCCATTTGCAAGCCAATATAGGTCTAAGAACGTAGAAATATTTCTTAATCCTTACCTGTTCCCCTTGCAAGTACTCTCTAAAATTCCCTTTTGCCATATTCAAATAATGATGCAGCGAGGCTCTCGGGGAAAATACTTGCTGTCTAAGTTTTAGCATTTCATCCTTAAAACCGTATGCCTCATAATAATTAATTTCGGATACCAGCCATTCTAATAACGGCGGATTCGATTTTCTGAACAATTTCAAGGCTTTGACTATATCCCAACCGTTAATATCCAGCATATCGTTAATAGGAACTTCAATAACGTCCCTCTCCTCATCAATGGACAAATATGATTCTGGAGGTCTGATATATACAAATCGAACGTCGTAGTCACTATCCTGGGAAGGAAATCCCCATGCCCGGCTGCCTGACTCAACAGCAAAGAGAATTTTCACATGATGGTTTTGTTCGATTTCCTTAAGTTTATCTACAATGATTTCCTTCATCACTATCTCTCCTTTCGCAATATTCATCCTCCAGCAAAGACATGATCACCATATCGTGGAACTTTCCCTCAAGGTACAATACATCTCTTTGTACACCCTCTTCTTAATACAACTTCACCTAGCAGCTCGTCCTTGTCTTTCGAGACGATCATGAAATCGACACGATCTTCCATTGGAATCCTAATTTTATTAATCCAAGCGGTCCCTTACAAGTCGCAAACTAATTTGGTTCCCTTCAATTCTTTGTTTTTCCAACGATGTAAGTGATAATTGCTCTGACACTTTTATTTCTTTGACGATCACAAATCCATTCTTGAGATAAAAGTTAACCGCTGGCGTATTCTTCGTTCCTGTCGATACAATGATTTTATTCCTCTTAATCTTCAGACCTTCTACATAATCCAATAACTTCTTGGCTATTCCTTGTCGAAAGTGATTGGGATGGACCACTAGCCGATGGATATCTATTACGTCTTCCTCGATTTTGAATGAAATGACCCCAGTTAACTCATTTCCTGCATAATAGCCATAAAAGGATTCTCCACATTGCTGCAGAGTTTCAACGGTATCTTTTAACGGAGGTATCTCCTCATAATCAATGATCTGTGCTTCAATCCTATAGGAAGGAAGTTGAACATCTAATACCGCTTTAGCAACATCAGGCTTAGTAATGGCAAGTTCGGTTATCAAGCAAATACTCCTTTAACTTCTTTTCTACATACAATACATGAATACCCTTACCAGGTAAATATCCAGACGAGACAAATAGAATTAGTCAAATGCCTCCCCTCCAAACACCCAATCAACCCGTACGTTCGAATCATAATATAACGAGTACTCACTAAGTAAGGAGGTGCATTACAATATCTGGATTCGTAGGTGGAGCAAATCATAATATTGGGTTTATTCTAGTTCTGTTCATTTTGCTGGTGATCATCGCATGTAGTTGTGGAATTGGTGGCTTCGGACGTTAAGTACTAGTCGCAATTAAACCACTCTAACATTTGTTTTCGAAATCATTTGCGCATGATCGAATGCACAAATAATTTTCATAATACCGTACACTAGGCCCATTTTCGGGCCTTTTGTGCTGTAGTTAGATGATTTCATGTGACGAAGACTGCCCAACCATGTCGATAACTATTTTCATTGGGACGCAAGTTGTGACAAACATTACATCTCCTATCTGATAATATGGTCTTCATGCTGTTTCAACAAAGAAGAGGAGCGAAGCAAATGGAATTGATTTTTAACGAACATTTTGAGAATGAAACAATTGGGTTTAATGGTTTTCGTTTTGTAAGTTGTACGTTCACGAACTGCATCATTATTATTACTTCTTTGGAATTTGATTTCGAAAGATGTTCTTTCTATGGATCTGCCCTGCATGTGGATCCCAGCCTGCCTGTATTCGAAATCTCTCATCGGCTCTCTCAATCTACTTATGATAATGACACTACCTGTTCACGCGATGACTATAAGCATCCTAGAACAGTTGTCGACCTCCCTATCGCCAAATAGTTAATCGTTAAACGCTGAGATTCAATGCAAAAAGGCATTTATATAGATCATCTCTCTTCCCAAGTGCATTTAATATAGTGACTTAGGAAAAGAGGTGAATCATTATCGCTGCTGTAAGCATTCCACGTGAACCTGATTTGGTGCTGATTAGTTGGACAAGAAACCCCCTTGTCCCAAACTCATCTCGTAGAATTACTGCTGCCCGAGTCATCGGAAGCGCCGACCCATGCAAAAAGTTTTTAAAAGAAGGCACTCTTCTCGTATGCGCATTAAAATGTTTGAAGAAAAATGGATTCAAAGTTGTAGTCAGAAAAAACACGACCGCTGTTAGCGGCTATGTTTTATTGCAACGTTAGTTAGTTAGTTAGTTAGTTAGTTAGTTATATTAAAAAAGACTGGGACCCCTTTGGCAATGCCATTACGGGTTCCTTTCTAATGTTGTATGTATTATTGGCAATCCTATTTGGATATAGATAACTTATGCACCTTACATATAATATTGCCTCATGCAACAATTCGGCAGTGATGTCCGTTAATTTAAGTGCATAACAAATTTCATGTGAGGTGAAATCAAAATGAAAATAAAACCATTTCTCTTATTTACAGTTGCAGCTCTACTCATCTTTTCACTAGGACAAACCGTCTGGGCATTTAGCGACACAAAGGGAGATCCTAATGAGAAAAAGATCGAAGCCCTTCAACAGCAAGGCATAATCAAAGGGAACAATAACGGAAAATTCAATGCAAAAGGCAAACTTACTTACGCCGCTGGCATCTCCATGATCGTCAAAGGATTCGATCTTAACATTGACCATATTCGTTTCGTCAAAGAGCCAAAGGTAACGGATCATTTCAAGAACCTGAAGGACGATGCATGGTATTCCCAAGCCTTCATCAATGCGCAATATAATGATATCGATATTCCCGTTACCGTTAAAGCAGATGACGAAATGACACGTGAGCAATTCGCGCATCATTTGTTCAAAGCTGTCTCTAAAAAAGGTGATTTTGCTTTCATCGAGCTATTCTTGCTCCTTAATGATGAAGCAGATGTTAATTCCGACTATATGGATAGTGTTCAAAAAATTCTAATCAGCAAGATCGCCTCCCTCGACACTAAAAATAACTTTTATCCGAAAGCAGCAATCACACGTGGAGACGCAGCAGCGTGGTTGCATGACGGTATCCAATTCGTCAAAGACACGCCGCCAATCGTTGAGACAACACAGCCTAATCTAGATTTGACTCTTGCTGTGGCCCCTGTTAATGCAGAGGTAAACAAAGTAACGATTAGCGGCCAGGTACCTCATCCGGGATATGGCTTTCATATCGCATCCATTTCATTCGAAGGTGATCAAGCGATAATCAACATTGAAACCAGCTCCCCCGATCCCGATAAAATGTATCCGCAAGTCATTACCGATGTTAGCGCAGTGACCTATGTTGATGCTAAATTCAAGCCGGTTCTCGCTTCATCAGGTGATGCTATTTCTAGCGGCACATCAAGCAGTGTTGCTGGCAGTGGTCCGATTGGCGTTCAATAGAACTTTGAATAATGCAAAGGGTAAGAGCAACGAGGTAACGTTGCTCTTACCCTTTTTTGTTCTTGCCGCTTGCCGCTCACAGGCAAACAAGTCCCAAACAGAGCTTGTTCTCTCCTTGCAGTCGTTCCACACGTCAAACAAGCCCCAAACGGGGCTTGTTTATACGAATCACCATTGTTCAGATACCTCTCAACAGACAGCCAAATTGCGACTGAGCAATGTGTATCTTGCTAGTGTTACACTTGCGAATTAACTCCCTACGTCCAAGCCCTTCTACGCTTCCTCCGGAATGCTCCAGTCGATCTCAGGGCTGCCGATATCCTTCAAGAACATATTTGCCCGGCTAAACGGACGGCTGCCGAAGAAGCCCTTCCGAGCCGCAAACGGACTCGGATGCGGAGATGCTATGACATGATGCTTTTGACTATCGATGAATGATGCCTTTTCCTGTGCATGCTTACCCCATAATATAAACACAACGGGCTTGTCCCGTTCATTCAGCAGGCCAATAACATGATCCGTAAATCGTTCCCAACCAATACGCTGATGTGAGTTTGGAGCACCGTCCTCCACCGTTAACACGGTATTAAGCAGCAGCACACCCTGTTTTGCCCAAGATAGCAATGAGCCGTGATCAGGTATTGCACAACCCATATCATCCTGAAGCTCTTTATATATATTTCTAAGCGATGGAGGAATCTTCATACCAGGCTGCACAGAGAAGCTAAGACCTTGCGCTTGCCCTGGACCGTGATAAGGATCTTGCCCTAAAATAACGACACGCGTATGTTCATAACCTGTATAACGAAGCGCATTAAATATTTGCGAGCGATCCGGATAGACCGTCGTCTGTTCATATCTTTCCGTAAGAAAAGCATCGATTTGTTGGTAATACGGCTCGTCTAGTTCAGGCTTCAGCAGCCCATCCCAATCATTATCGAAAAAACCACTCATCTGTATTCGCCTCCTATTTCCGGCCGAAGTCCGCTTTAATTTCTCCCCACTCTTCTGTATTCCATTTGACGATTTTATTGTCGTAGCTATTTGTTTTCAGCCAATTCAATGCCCAATCCGTCAGCTCCCAAATCTTTTTCGTAGAATCATCACGAACAAGAGTAGAAGCAACCTTCTTATTGCGAATCCAAGCAAGTGCTGTCCTTGAATCACTATAAATCGTTCTACTGCTTCCTTGTTTCTTCAAATAATCCAGGGCATGAATGACAGCGATAAACTCACCTAGATTATTCGTTCCATTCGGTATTGGACCTACATAGAACAAAATATCACCAGTCTGAGTATCTACTCCTTTATACTCCACTGGTCCAGGATTGCCTCTCGTTCCAACATCAACCGAGATACTATCATAATCTATCGATTGCTCCGCGGGTTCCAAGGTGTGCGGCTTCGTTGCAAACTTAGATTGAGGCTTGTCCTTACTCGGCGCTTTCCCTTTGCCCCAGTGGCTCTTCCAGCCGTCTTTAAATGCAGTTAACGCTTGGGCTTTTGATTCAAAAGATTTATATTTCGCCTCCGGATATCCATTCACCTGTGCCTGACATTCTTTCCATGTCTCAAAAACACCTGTTTGTTTGCCAACCCAAACGACATAATATTTGCTAGCTGCCATTGTTCGAATCCCCCACCCTTTTATCGACTCCATAAAAATAAAAATCTCCTTTGCTTCTATCCGGCTAACGACCAGATAAATGGCAAAGGAGGATTATGTACGATAACTAATCCTATGCTTTTCGTCATTTTAGCATAGGCTGCGGTTGATGTACAAGAGGAGGAAAATATTTTTCCCTACATCGAAACCACATTCGATATTAGATTTTTCTTCTCTGTCAGTTACTCAATGCAAACCTAATCTTATCTATACACGCCATTACAGCTTTAAGATTCTCTTCATCATTCATTGAATTTCTGGCATGCAGTAAAGATGGTCGCAGCGACTCAACCGAATTGCCGAATTGTTTCATCCAGCTGTAACGCGGTACCATCCAAAGATGAAAATGATGCGTCGTATCCTCATTGTAAAAATAGTAGACATGCTCTATACCTAATTCACGTCGTTGCACTTCTCGAATCCTTCTAATTAAAATCATATATCTACTTGATTCATTTTCACTTAGCTCATCCATACCATAAAAATGCCGTTTGGAAGCTAAAATAACTAACCCCGGAATAGGGTAAGCTACATCCTGATGAGCGTGAAAATATTCATCTTCATAAATCACCCCGCCTATTGGTTCAATTAAGCCACTTGTCAGAGCACAACTTAGACACTCAACTTTAACTGTCTGTCCGTTAGCAAGCGTGATTTCCCTCATACTTAACCCCCTAACATCAAGATGAAATAATACTTTAACCACTCAACGACCATGTTAGCAGTTTTCTACTATTTGATCACCAACTAATCCAGTTTCAATAATAGGCAAATGTTTAAATATTTCTCATTAGGTTTATCCTTAATTCATAACCCTTCGCTCATTAATAGCCTCATTAAAGGAGAAATATTAACTCGTGGATTCAACTAAAGACATATTGATAAAAAAAGCATATGCCAACCCTAGTCTAAGACAAAATATCCTCAATAAAGGCATGATATTTCTCTATTGCGATTATGCTGGTTACGTTTCACAAGATGATTATGGTGTAGCTTGCTGCACGGTCTATAATCGAACTATAAATGTTACCACCAAGAAGCTATTAATGGAACAAAACGAAGGTTCAAATTACGGAGAATTATTAGCAGTCGCCTTCAGTCTTCAAATACTCACACAAGCATTAGCGGAGCATCAGCCAAAAGCCGCAATTATATTTACAGATTGTAGCTCTATATCACGAATATTATCTAAACAACACTTTCCACTTCAGCCTTATGAAAATGCAAGGAATGAAATATTATCCTCTCTAGTTAATCTGAATAATAGGTTTCCAGAGGTTGAAGTAAGTGTAAAATACATTGGCAAACACAAGAAGAACAATCATCTGCATAGGATAGCCCATAATGCATCTAGACAAGCTGCTAAAACACAATGACACAAAAAAACTCAATTACAATACTTGTTATAACAAGTGGTGTAATTGAGTTTGATTGTAAAACTTATGTAGGCATTCCGTTCATTAACGGCTGTAGTAAAGCACTAGACTTTACTGGTTTTAATAAGTATGCCGAGGACGGGAATCGAACCCGTACGGTGGTCACCCACCGCAGGATTTTAAGTCCTGTGCGTCTGCCAGTTCCGCCACCCCGGCATGTTGTGATGATTCCAATCAAATGGTGGGCCCTGAGGGACTCGAACCCCCGACCAATCGGTTATGAGCCGACCGCTCTAACCAACTGAGCTAAGGGCCCTCGTAAAACGTCCGAATGACGTTTAATCGAAAGGTTGGTTGCGGGGGCAGGATTTGAACCTGCGGCCTTCGGGTTATGAGCCCGACGAGCTACCGGGCTGCTCCACCCCGCGACGTTGTCCATTTGTTAAATCATCTGTTTGAAATGGCGACATCAATTAATATACAATATTCACTACTATATAGTCAAGCATTTTATAAATTATATAGGAAAAATTTTGTTTGAGCATCATTTCAGCTATGTTTTTTCCCTAATCGACATATTTATGGAAGAAAACGTACGCCATAGCGCCCTTTTCTTGACCGAAACACCTCAATCTCTCGAGGGCAGTCATAACCGTATACCCACCAATCATTTTCCATACGGCGAACGAGTACGCCAGCTTGGAATTTCGTTTCATACAATCTGACCCAATAAATCCACTTCATCATTATCGACTACCCCCTCGTCCCTTAGAATACCCCAAATTCGGATATATAAAGCAAATCTGATATGCTTAATTTCTACAATCATTGCGAAGGAGCTGATGAACATGCAATTTGGAATAGTCGTGTATCCATCTAATGAAGTGCAGGAATACGCCAATCATTATCGGATCAGACATGATCCGCATTACTCCATCATTCCCCCTCACATGACAGTTAGAGAAAATGAAGAACTAACACAGGATCAACAGTCTGCCGCCATCACACATCTAGAGTCAGTAACAGCTGCTATTGCACCATTTAATGTCAGCTACAATCGTGTTTCGAATTTTTTTCCGGTCAATAATGTAATCTATTTGGCACTAGAGGATCCAACACCGATGATAGTGCTTCACGAGGCTGTCAGCAGCGGCCCTCTGACCATTCCTGCACCTAACTATGTCTACACGCCGCATACTACAATTGGACAACAGATGCTGGCTGATGAGCTTCACGACATCTACGCCAACTTAAGGATGTCCACGATTCAATTGTCCACTCGGGTAGATAAGGTTCTACTGCTTAATAAGACCGAGAATGGCACCTGGAATGAATTTCAGACTTTCCACCTTCGAGGGTAACATCTACCAAATAAAAAACCCGTACAAGGCAGTTAATCGCCTCGTACGGGTCTCTTCTCTATGTTAGCCTCCTGAAGCTGCCTTTAACGCTTCTTCTTCAGTCATTGGCTTGACATCTATTGCACCGCCACCATTAGCGCCGTCCGGGTTCTTCTTCAGCTTCTCAAGCACGACATTCCCTTTCGTTTCCCATTCCTGCAAGGCTTCTTTTGCTGTCTTATCTCCCTTAATAACTTGCTGGAATAACTCATAACCAAATTGTTGAGCTTCCCAGATACCTGGTTTTTCTCTCATCAACTTCTCAGAGTCCGTTGTTTGCGGTGGAATTGGCTTCAATGTTGTAAAAGCAGCAATGTTGTAATCTACGCCGTCTTTTGGCTTCAAGAACTCTTTACGAGCCACAAGCTCATATGTGCTGCGAGCCTTCATCTCTGCCCATTCCTTGCTGTTCGTGAATTGAATAAATTTCCAAGCATCTTCTGCATTTTGTGCATTTGCATTAATGCCCATAAGCTGGCTGAAGTACACGTTGCCGCCAATACCAGGCTTGCTAGTATGAGTTGGAGGCGTTACAACATCCCACTCGAACGCTTCAAAGTCTTTAATCTTAGATGCATTATTCATCGTATTAATAATTTCATTCTTGTAGCCAAAATCTGCAATGGTCATTGCAACCTTGCCGCTAAGGAATAAATCGCCAGAGACAGGGTTGTAATAGTTGTCGCCAGCGCTATTCATCTTTTCATAAATCGCATTCATATCTTCTTGAGAAGGTACTTGCTTGTTTTTGTACAAGCCAGCTACCGTATTCCATACCGATTCCCATTCTGGGCTGTTTACTAGCATTTTCTCGCCCTTGTCATCCCACATTTTCAATTGAAGTGCAGCACTATAGGTTTGAGTATCATTGAAGCCGTCTCCAGCCCAACGATTGATCGAAAGACCAAATTTGCGATCGGCTCCTTCTCCCTTAGTTACGAGGCTTGCTTTCTGAATGACATCATCCCATGTCATTTGATCTGTAGGCGGTTCAACTCCTGCATCTGCAAAAAGCTTCTTATTATAATAAAGAGCAGAAGCACCAAAAGTAGGTGTTAACGCGTAGATATTACTGTCGCCAGCATCTTTAATACCATCAATAACAGTAGGTACATAATCGGTTAAGTCAAATTTGCTTTGTTGAATAAGCGGATCAAGCTGTTGAAGCAGGTTATCCTGCACAAATCTACGCAGCATACTGTAGTCGATAACGACAACATCAACCGGGTTTTGTCCGGTCATCATCTCTTTCATCTTCTCATAGCCATCCGGCTGCTGAACATTGCCATCTGGTCCTGGTGTTTCGTAGCGCTGATCATTCCAGTTAATCGCACTGACAATCTCAAAATCTATATCTTTATTCATCATTTCATACATATCTGTATATTGTTGACGCGTATAAACCTCATTATCTGATCCACCGTACAATACACCAATACGCAATACGCGGGTTTCGGCTGAACTTTCTCCTCCACCGCCGCTGCATGCCGCAAGCAAACCGATTAGCATTGTTAATGTTAGTGAAAGTACTGCCCACTTCCTCATTGCTGCTACCTTCTTATTCATCCGGTTCTAACCCCCTAATGATTTAGGCGGCGTAATAATAATACGCTCACCATCAAATTCCATCGTTGCCTTGTCTTTAATTGCTAGTGCTGATAAATACTCTTTCGGAACTTGTAGACGCCCTACTCGATCAACGACGACATACGCTTCATGAACCTCCTGCAGTCCCTTCCCTGTATGCTGCTCCTCACCTCCACCCGGAATCATATTCGGATTACGCTTAATGAATTCCGTACTTGTTAACCCGTCACGGATAGCTACGACGCGATCTACTTTACCCGCAAGTGTCAAATCATGAGTTACAATGACGATCGTAATACCGATCTCACGATTCAATCTCCTGAATATATCCATAATCAAGTCAGAGGTCGCTGTATCCACAGAACCTGTCGGCTCATCAGCAAGTAATAGCTTAGGCCGATTGGATAAAGAAATTGCGATTGCAACACGCTGCTGCTCGCCGCCTGACAGCTGATGCAGCTTGTTATTCATCCGCTCTTTCAGTCCAACCCATTCGAGCAGCTGTTTGGCATATGCGCGATCAACTTTGCCCGACAGCATCATCGGCATCTCTACATTTTCTAGAGCCGTTAAGTACGGCAATAGATTACGAGCGTTGTTTTGCCATATAAATCCGACTGTTTCCCGCTTGTACTGAACCAATTCTTCTTCCGAGATTTTGAGTAGATCCCAAGGACCTACTCGAACACTTCCAGCGGATGGGTGATCCAATCCACCCAATATATTCAGCATCGTAGACTTGCCGCTGCCGCTATTGCCGATGATCGCCATCAATTCACCATCAGCTACTTTTAAATTAAGTCCTTGCAAGGCGACAACCTCGAGATCGTCGGTTTTGTATATTTTCACTAGCCCTTCGCAATCGATCATAGCTGTTATCGCTCCTCTCCCATTTTGACCGCTTGATGTACCCGCAGCCTACGAATATGCAGGAAGAGCAGCATCGCACCGGTTAACATCATGAACGCAACGACGAAGTACAACTGCATCGTATCCTTCGAGTCAAACACGACGCGGAATGGAGGAACAGTTTCCGCCGCATTTTCCGCTGTTTGCAAGAATGGAAGGAATAATTTACTCGTCACTTTGCCGATGATGACACCGAGTCCAATGGAGAGCCCTGCCGTGAACAGTTGTTCCAACAGGAGCATACCTGTCAATTGTTTGCGTGAGAGCCCCATTGCGCGAAGAACCCCGAATTGAACAACACGGCCCGAAAGATTAAAGAACCAATAGAGTACATATCCGGTGAGCGTTACGATAATCGAAACGAGGAAACCTAAGCTTAAAATACCGAATACGCCGCCTCTAGTTGGATGCTTCGATTGAGTGATAAGCTCGCTTCGAACATCCTTCACCGTCGCGATATCGATTCCTTTCTTCTGCAGCTCTTCAATAATCGGAGCTACCTTGGCATCCGGTTTCATCTTCAGCCACACTTCATATGGCATAATCGGAAGCTGGTCATAAATATAATCCAGGTTCGTTATGATAAATGGTGATTGATCCGGGTATTGACTAGGCCAATAAGGCATAATCCCCATGATGACGAAATCAATCATTCCATCTGCAAACCCAACGGAGATTAAATCGCCCGTCTTCAACTGATATCTCTCAGCCACTTTAGATGGAATTAGTGCACCCTGCTCATACATACCTAAATAATT